>DAOTXR010000038.1:0-12210 GCA_034435375.1 Anaerolineae bacterium | reverse complement strand
GACAGAAAGTATCCCAGATGAACCTCCCTTTTTCTACTGTCGCCCCATCTCCACGAGTGGAGAGGGGGAGGGGGGTGAGGCCAAAGCTGCCCCCGACAAGGAAATGCACCCCTGACAAGGGGAGATGGGCTAGAACGCGGCGTTCTGGTGTACAATAGGGAGGATGCGTCCCGCGCGAGGCGTGTCACGCTCCTCCAGACACTGATCAGCCGGCGCTAGCTGCGCCATGCGGGCTTATTAAGGAGCATCTGTATGGAGACCCTGGTTCCCCTCTTCGTCATCGCCTGCGTCGTCCTGGCTCTGATCGGCCTGGCAATGGCCTTCTTTCGCTACCGTCGCCAGAGCGCCCGCGAAGCGCACAGGATACAACACCGCAGGCAGGACTTCGAGGAGCGGGCGCGGCGAGCGGTGTGGGCTTCAGCTACCATTGTCACCCTGCGCCGCTCCGACATCGCTGAGCGGGGGCAGCCTACCGCCCGTCTCGACCTGCGCTTGCAGGTCCAGCCGCCGGATGGCGAACCCTACCCGGCAACGACCGCCTGGCTGGCCAGGCTGGACAACCTGCCTCAGCTCCAGCCGGGGCAGTCGATCTCGGTCAAGATCGACCCAGACGATCCACAGCGTATCTACCCCAACCTGGCTGGGGTCGAGTACTGGGTCTGGGACTGAGGACGCTATTTGCTCGACAGGAATCTCATCCAAGCAGTTCTCTCGTTCAGTTCATAGGTCATTGATATGGCCTTCTCTCCAGCCTCACCCCCCTCTTGCTGCGCTCGACTCCCCTTCTCCACTTGTGGAGAGGGGGAAGAGGGGTGAGGCTCATCGAGCGATACATGTTTGTGAGTGGACCCCTTAGCTCTCAGGAGGACAAAGACCGTGGCCTACGTCGAACGTGACATCGTCATCGCTGCCCCCATGGACGTGATCTACACCTATGCCGGTTCCCCCCAGACCATGCCGGAGTGGTATGTCGGCATCGTGGATGTTCAGGCCGACGGAGTATGGCCGCAGGCTGGCGGCCAGGCGCGTATCACCTACCACATCGCCGGCATCACGCTGGAAGTAACCGCCACTGTCTTGACCTACCAGCCGCCCTACGAGTTCTCGTTCCGCATGGATGGCATGGTGACTGGCACCTCGTCCTGGACCTATGCTGACGAAGGGGGCAACACCCACGTCTACGTTGCCTTCGATTACACCCTGCCGGGCGGTGTGCTAGGCCAGATGGCCGACAAGCTGGTTGTGGACCAGCTGATCGCTAGCGGTGAGCAGAGCTTGGCCAATCTGAAGGCGATCTGCGAGAGCGGCTGATTCCGGGATGGCCTTTGAATCCCACTGCCTGCCGTCTTCCCTGAACCGGGAGACGGCAGGCCCCTGCGGCGCAGCGGAGGACCAGCGCCATGTTGTGCTTAACCCTGGCGACTGTCCGCTAGGGTGCATACTTCCGAACAAAGGGCGGAGCAGGCTGTTTGCTACGAGTCCGTTTCTCGTAAGAACTCGATCAGCGTGCGGTTGAACTCCTCCGGCCAGTCGCGCGGCACCCAGTGGCCGCACCCCTCGATCACGTGCAGTTGTGCGCCGGGGATGCGTTCGGCGGCCTGCTGTGCGTACCTCAGCGGCACCAACGAGTCCTGGCTGCCATGCACGATCAGCGTCGGGCAGCGCACCTCTCCCAGCCGAGCCATGTAGCACGTCCTCGTGCCCTGCCACTGCGCCTCATCAGCCTGGAAGGAGGTCCACGCCCGCTCTGTGCTCGTTGATCGGATCAGATCGGCCATCTCGTCCACCAGCGCATCGGTCAGCGCGGCGGGATTTTTCATGATGCTGCTCAGCGCCCAGCGGACCGCCGACCGGCTGCTGCGCACCCAGGTCCACGATGTCTGGTTGAGAAAACCCATACGCACGATCAGCACGCTGAGCGCGTGGAGCGGCATTTTGTCTTGCAGGCCGTAGCTGCCCACCAGCGCCAGCCTCGACACGCGCTCCGGGTGCTCCAGGGCAGCGCCGAGCGCCGCTCCGCCGCCCATTGAGAGTCCCACCAGCGCCGCCCGATCCAGCTCCCAGGCGTCTAGCAGGGCCATCAGGCAGCGCAACAACACCGATTGCGTCACCTGGCCATCGGCGGGCAACGGGCTGCCTCCGTACCCTGGCCAATCTGGCACCCACACGCGATACGAGGCCGCCAGCGGCGCGATGGCCTCGCGCCACGACAGCAGCGCCGAGTCGATGCCTCCACCGTGCAGCAGCACCACGGGCGGGCCGTCCTGCCCAGCCACAAAGTACCGAACGTCGAATCCAGCGGCCTCGATGCGCCGCTCCTCAATTTTGCTCATCAGTTCCGTGGCTGTCACGATCCCACTCTCCGATCATCACCCCAGTGATCGAGGGGCACATCGCTGGAGCATCAAGGCGGGCTGCGTTCCCGCCTTCAATGGCTCACCCTGCCTCAGACTCCCCCTCTCCCCACCTGTTCTCCCAGCCGATAGGCCCGATCCATCAGGTCTTTCTGCTGCGCGATCTCTCCGGCGGCGCTGGCGCTCCCGTGGATGATCCCGGCCAGGTCCGCCCGCAGGTAGCGGCACATGTCCTGAAACGTGTGGATGGCGTTGATCCCGCCGGACAGATAGGGGTCGGAGTCGCCGTAGACCAGCGCCAGCACGAACTGTTTCCCGGCCAGGGCGCTTCCCTGGGGAGTTTCCAGCGCGTACCAGCGGTCGATGCACAGTTTGGTCTGCGCGTTGAAGGTGAACCAGTATACTGGGCAGGCCACCACAATCGTGTCGGCCCGACGCAGCGCAGGATATAGCGTCTGCATGTCGTCCCCGATCACACACACGCCGTCGGTCTCCTTGCAGGTGTCGCAGCCGTCGCACGGCTGGATGTTCATCTGGTGGAGCGCAAAGCTCTCGACCTCAGCGCCGGCGGCGCTGGCTCCCGCTGCGATCTGATCGGCCAGCAGACTGCTGTTGCTCATGGCTCTGGGGCTGCCCTTCAGGATGAGAACGAATTTGCGGCTCATCAACGGTCCTTAGAGGATATGAGAGGGATTCTTCAGCTTCTCATTACTATGCTATGCCGCTCGACCCTTTCCGTCAATACGTTGAGCGCATGTCAACTGGGGGGATCAGGCGGCTGGTTCTCTCCTGGCTGACGCCTGACGGGAGGCGCAGGACCCGGTCAGAGGGAGGCTGGCTGGCCTCATCCCCTTCCGAGCCGCCGCCCGCTGGGCGTTTTGATCCTTTCTCCCGAATCGTGCTAAACTGCCTGCCATTGCAACGGGAGGCTTTCTATGAGCACACCACAGGCCGATCTGCCCACGGAGACGGCTGCGCTGCCTGAGCTGGGCATCCTCCAGATGCGCGTCGTGTGGCGCGACACCTTCATCGTCGAGCACCCTCCGCATGACTTCTTGGGCCGCAGCCGCGATGCGTTGCGGGCGCTGCCCTGTACCGTGTCTGACAGCCAGATCGATGAGCGCGACCAGCCTGACTTGCTGCGCATCATTAACCGCGTCTCGCGCAGCGTGGCCGTCAACGGCCACGCTGACCTGCTGCGGGTCCAGCTCCAGCCGCTCCAGATCGCCAACCTGCGGCCTACGTTGGCTCGCTGGCGTTGCCGCCCCGACCAGCTCACGCCGGAGCAGATCAAGACAGCCGCTGTCGAGGCCGACGCCGGGCGCGACTGGATCGAGGTGACGCCTATCCTGTTGCTGCATCGGGCCGGGGTAGGCATGGTGTCCCACTACGCCGCCATCCGCGCCCCCTACGGCGAGATCGTCGGCAGCGCTGCGCCCAGCGCGGCCAGCGCGGCCCTGCCGCGCGGCTTCACGCCGGACGAGGCTATCGAACTGGTCCGTCTGGGCATCCAGACCCAGTTGCTCAGCCTGGACGAAACGTGGCGGCAGATGATTCCTGTCGATGCTCCCGACTGGTACTTCTACAGCGTCATTGGGCTGGGGCCGAGCCAGCACCTGGCGATCGGAGGGCTGCGCGATCTCTCGCAGGTGGTGGCCGCCCACGTCTCGACCCTCGACCGCAAGCCGCGCCGCCGCCCGCGACCCCTCACCGCCGCTGTGCGCCCGGCCCGTCCGACCGGCTCGACCACCGTCGTGATCGTCGGCACCAACCCGCCGGCGGGCCGCGAGATCGCGTCGTTTGTGCAGCAGTACGCCGCCGCGCTGCGCGGCATCGGGGCGCTGGACAACTACTACCGCGAACGCGCCCGCTGGATCGTCGAGCGTGAGCTGGGAGATGATCTGAGCAGCGACAATGAGTCGGCGGTTTACCTGCTCGGCAACAGTGAGCTGATCCTGTTCAACGACCAGCTTCCCGACATCGCCCATAACGTGCGCCGCCGCCTGGGTCTCCGGTCCGACGAACTGGCCATCACCTACGTGTACATGCACTACGGTGTGCTGCTGGAGTGGGTGTATTTGCAAGACGCCATCCTGCGTTCGTATCTCCACCGGCTGGATGCGCTGGCAGCCACCTCGCCGTTGCGCCGCCGCGAGATGATCGCCACCCTGCACGGGGCGCTGGCCGACCTGATCCAATACCAGGAGGACATCACGCCCTATGCCACCCGCATCGAGTTCCTGGAGCGCGCGCGCGCCTACCACAAGCTCGACAAGCTGGGGGAACGTCTGGAGCGCAAACAGGACCTGTTGTTGACCTACTCGTCTGAGTATCAGGACTATCGGGAAGCCAGCGCCGCGGAGTTTCTGAACTGGCTGGCGGCTGTTCTGGCCGGGGGCGAGCTGGGCAGCCTGATCACCAGCGTGGCGGGCATCTCGCCCACCCAGAACACGCCCCTGTACCTGATCGTGACGCTGGGCTGCATTGCGCTGGTGTTTGCGGTGATGATCGTTCTGCGGGTGCTGCGAGGCCGCTGAGGCATAGGCTCCCCTCGTCGGCAGCCGGACCTCAGATCAGGAAGGGGCGGGGCTTGGCGTGCTTCTGTTGTAACGAATTGGCGTCTCCCTCGTTGTATAGGGCAGTACCCACGCATTCGTCTCACCAGACGCCTTTTGCCCTGGCGGGGTGGCCGCCCATGCGGTTACCCCGCACTCTCTTTTTCCGCCGGTGGCAGGCGCAGGCTGCTTGGAACACGCGCCGATCCCAACGGTGAGAGTGGAGTGTGCATTTTCCCCAACGGGAGCGAGTGCGAGGAGTGGGCCTTCTACCGGGGCGAGTGTGGTCAGGGCTGGACGACCTGCGTCCAGCAGGGCTACACCCTGCAAGTGTATGAGGAAGGCGCACTGTGTGTGTTCCCTGGCGGATCGTCGTGCCCTGTGCTGGAGCACCTGCGGGGACAATGCGGGCCATGAGGAAGCGCGTTTACGTCTGGCTATCGGGCCGGCAACAGCTATTTCTGTGCACAGGCAGACAAAGGCGGCTGTTGAATGACTTCTCGCCAAACGTGAGACTTCCTCTCGCAGATTTTCAGATAAACGCTTCATGGGGATAACTCCCCATTCCTTTGCTGCCGGTGGCGAGTCAGAATGTTAAAGATGGACTGTCATGTAAAGTGAGGCGGGCAGACGGCCAATGGCCACCCCACTTGACAACACTGTAATTAAGGAGAACGTAATGAGACGTTATACCTGCGACCCCAACCTGAAGCTGATCGGTCAGACAGTGCTTTCCCTGTTCAGCAACGTGCGGGTCGAAGACATCGATCCTATCCTGGAGAAGCACGAGATACGCCTCAACGACGTGCGCCCCGATGGCTGGTATCCGCTCGCCAGAGTTATGGATGCTTTTAGCGACCTGCAAGAGCACGCCAGCGGCATGTTCAACTTTGTGGCCGTGGGCATACGCGCCGCCGAACTCAGCCCACTCACGCCAGGGATCGAGGCCATGTCGTTTGAACAATTCCTCCTGATGTATCCGCAAGTCTACCAGACCCGTCACCGCGACGGCGACCCCGGCGGCCTCATCGCTGAGAAGGTTGCCGAAGGCCACATCAAACTGACTCTCGACATCCCGTACCCGGATGATGTGTTCTACGGTCTGTTTTACGGCTTCGCACGCCGCCTTCTGCCGGAAGATACGGAGTTCACTGTCTACTACGACGAGGAGACTCCCCGCAAGGATCAGGGCGGCTCTGTCACCATTATTCACGTCACGTGGGGATAGGTCTTTTGCGAAAACGTGCATCATAGATGGGGCCGCTCGCAAGGAGGTGAGCCATGTCTACTTATACGACGGAGAGGCTGCCTGGTGAGCCGATCGTCCTGCAAGTGCTGTACGAGGACTGGAGCGTCAAGCACGACCTTGAGGCGGCGCTGAGAGAGCTTGCTGAATTCCTGGACTCCGCTGAGGAGCCGCTCTACTACGTCGTCGACGTGACCAGGGTTAATGTGAGCATCGACGATGTCGTTGGGGGGGCCAGCCAAGTGGCGCGGGGGCCGGGTGCGGTCCTCCACCACCCCAACTTGAAGGAGTACGTGGTCGTCACGACTCGAGGCCTGATCAAACTGGGCGCGAAGGGGTTAGACTCAGAGTTGTTCGGATTCGTGCCTGTGCACGTCTGCGACACGCTCGAAGAGGCGTTGGACTACGTCCGGTCGCGGATCGCGGGTGGGTGATCCTGGCTGAGAAGTCTGCTGCCTTCTGGGTCTGCTCAGAGGAGAGCGCCAGGGCGAGGAAAACCCCCGCCCCGGGCGATTCTTCAGCGCGGGTTTGCGGGGACGCATGGCAAGACAGTGAGTCAGAGTAGCTTGCCCGCAGCCTCACCCCCTGCCGAGCAGCAGCCAGGTCGGGGGGTGAGGCTGACTTATCCCACTCAAACAAGTCCTTTACTGTTCTTTCTTCTTCCCGCGATTCATGTCCAGCGGTTCGAAGTCGGTCACAGGCGTTTTGGGCGTTGACCTGCGCGTGCGCCTCGGCGCAGCCTGGACGGTGGACGGCGCGGGAGGCTGGGGCGGGGCCTCAACGACGGGCGGGGTGGCCGAGGCTGAAACTTCGACGGCCTGGCCACGGTTGTGCCGGATCAGCAGGTACCCGCCCAGCCCGATCAGCACCAGCGGCCACACGATCTTACCCACGCCGCCGCGCGAGAAGATCAGCAGTTCGAAGAACAGGCCACCGAACAGGAAGATCGCAAAGCCGGTGGTGATCCACTTCATGCCAGTGTTCACCAGACTGTCCACCTCGCTCCACGCGCCGTTGATGACCAGCCCGACGCCTACCGCCGTGGGAAAGATCAGCGCCCAGGCGTAGGCCCAACTGTCCCAGTGCCCCGTGATGGCGCAGTACAGCAGGATCAGCCCAACCATCGTCACGATGCTGCCGGGGATGGCCAGGGGGCCGGCGGGCTTGCCGCCCAGCACCATCCCGACGAAGAACAGCAGACCAGGGATAATGATGAAGAACGGCCAGAAGAAGTTCCACAGGTTGATGCGGAACACTTGAGCCAGCAAAAACATGGCGCCCAGCCCTACCAGAGCCACTCCAATCAACGCGCTGGCGCGTCCACGCGGATTGCTGTTTGCCATACGTGTGATACCTCCCTCTACACGCCGCGCTGCACGGCGCAGGATTGTCTTACCAGTGATGTCATTATCCTATACGCGCCGGGTGCGCGGGAGTTGCAGCATACTCCACTATACAATCCTAAGACGACCCATCGAGCGCAGCGGTTCCACCCCTCTCTCTGACAATGGGCGCGGCCCAGCCAGATGAGGCGCAGCAGGGCCGCGCCCAGGCTGCCGCACCCCCCTCAGCCCGACAACATGCGATCAATGGCATCTGTCAACTGGGCCAGGTTGCGCACCTGATAGACCTCGGTGCACAGCGGGGCATATTCCTGCATATCGCTGTCGCCAGTGCCCCACTGGGCGGGGTACTCCGGATTCATCCAGATCAGCCGCCGCGCCCGACGGCGCACGTCGTCCACCACGTCCAGTGCAGGATCGTTGTAGTTGTTGCGCCCGTCGCCCAGCACAATCACCGTCGTGCGGCGATCCACATCGGCCATGTGCTGCGCGGCGAACTGCCGCAGGCTGGCTCCCAGATCGGTGTTGTAATAGCCCGAAGGCAGCTTGGTCAGGATGGTGATGATGGCCTGCTCGCGGCCCAACGTGTTGAGGTCTGCCGTCACGTCCTCTAGATGGTCGATGAAGGCGTAGCTGCGCGTCTTGTGCACCTGGTCCTGAAGCTCGTACAGCAGCCGCAGGAAGAACTCGGCTACTGGACGCATCGACGTGCTCACGTCGAGAAACACAACCAGCTTGGGCTTCAGCCGCCGCCTGCGCATACGGAGTTCAAGCGGCACACCGCCGTAGCGCTGGTTGGCGCGTAGGGTGGCCTTGGGGTCGAGCTTGCCCTGTTTGCCGCGCTTCTGGCGCAGCGCGGCTCGGCTGCGTAGCCGGGCGGCCAGGCGGCGCACCTGGTCGCGCAACACCTCCATCTCATGCTCGTTGAGCGTGCCGAAGGGGCGCTGCATCAGATCGTGGGCGCTGTCGCGGCGGTGACGCCACTCATCGACCTGGTTGTCGCGGATGTGCTGCCCGGCGACCTGCTCGATCTGCTGGCGGAGCGCCTGCTCGTTCTCGGCCACCTGCTGCTGGATGCCGGCGATGGTCTGAGGATCCATGCCCATACGAGCCAGCTCCTCCCACAGCGCTTCAAGCACCTCCGGCAGCCGCTCCCAGTGGAGCAGGCGCTGCATCCGGCGGGCGTACCAGCGCGACTGGTAGGGCGCGTTGGCGGCATCGATGCCAGCCTGCTGGGCCAGATCGTCCAACTCCTCTTGGCTGGGTCCCTGGCCGCTCAACAGCCAGGCGAGCAGCTCGGCCAGCTCCCCAGCCAACTGTTGGATGGCCTGCTGGAGCATGTTCTGCTCGTCTGGGGACAGCTCGGCCTGGGGGTTGAGCAGCGGCGGCGCGCCGAGGCCGAAGTACAGCGGAAACAGCTCCTCGAAGGTGGGCAGATCGGCTGCCTCCTTGATCAGCGTGGCCCGCAGGCTGAGGCGAAACGTCTCGCGGTCGCCAACGCCCAGGTGCTCGACAGCCCGCCAGGCGTCCTGGCTTTCGGAGATCGAGACGCGCACGCCAGAGGCGCGCAGCCCGGCAATGAAGCGTGCGATGCGTTCTTCCATGGGGGCCCCCCTCACTCATGACACTGCTCAGTCGACGGAATAGGACAGGTTGCTTGCGATGGGCCTCGCCTCCTGGCCCCTCAGCCATTCGATGGAGAAGGGGAAGGCCAGACGGCAACCACCAAAATCTGTCTGACTGAGGTCGACCGTTGCCTGACGTGTCGTGTGTTTCTTGAATCCGCGTGCCTTTCTGCCAGCCGTTCCCTTCCGGCGCGCTTTAGCGTGCCGGTGATGTCGGTCGCCGGGCGGTTCACCGTCCGGCGCTGCGGCCTGCCCGGCAGAACCTTCACCCCTGGGTGCGCCCCTGCCGCCCTGCCGCGAGCGCTTCCAGCGCTTCCGGCGTGCCGATGGCCCGCAGCGCCTCGGCGGCCAGGTCGCACAGGCGCGCCTCGCGGCTGAAGGGCCGGGCGGCGGCGTCTGACAGGCGGGCGGCCAGGGCGGGGATGATCTGCCCTGCCTCCGCCGGGCGTCGCGCCCCGATCTGCCCCAGAGCCAGCACCGCTGCCCGCCGCACGTCGCTGTCGGCGTCCTGCGCGGCCTCGATCAGCACAGGCACGGCTCGCGGATCGTGCAGGCTGCCCAGCGCCTCGATTGCGTCACTCCGCAGGTCCAGACCAGTATCGCTGCTGGGGACCTCGCGGGCGTCGGACCGGATCGGCCCCTGCGGCGTCCACAGCATGATGGTCGGCGGCGCGGGAGGTTCGAGGGGGCCTTCCTGGAGCAGATCGAGCAGAGCCTGCACGACCTGCGCCTGCATGTCCTCGTCGCCGATCCCCGGCGCGGCGCGGCCCAGCGCCCGAATGGCGGCCCGACGCACGTAAGGTTCATCGTGGCGCAGCGCCTCGACCAGCGCCTGGATCGCCTGGAGCCGCAGGCAGGGGTCGGTGAACTGCGCGGCGAGCTGGCCCAGCACGTCGGCGGCGGCTGCGGCGGCGCGTGGGTTCTCATCCGTGAGCGTCTTGATCATCGCTGGCGCGGCGGGTTGGCCGATGCGCTCCAGCGCCGTGGTGATCGCCCGCCGCAGCGTGACGATGTAGGTCAGGTAGTTGCTCTCGCGCAGCGCCGTGAGCAAGCCCGGCACGGCGCGCGGGTCGCCGATATGCCCCAGCGCTTCCACCAGCCGCTCCCGCACACGGGCGTTTGGCTCTGGCCGCGCCAGAGCCTCCAGCAACCGATCCACCGCAGCCGCTCCGCCGATGCGTCCCAGCGCTCCGGCAGCATACTGCCGCACCTGCACGTCGCTGTCGGTCAGCGCCTGCGCCAGCGCCGGGACCGCCGACTCATCTCCGGCGCAGGCCAGCGCCCACACTGCGCGCCGCCGCACCTGCGTGTTGGGGTCAGCCAGCAGGGCGATCAGGCTGGCGATGGCGCGGGCATCGTCGAGGTATCCCAACGCCTCAGCCGCACGCTCGCGGACGACGCTGTCTTGATCGTGCAGCGCCTCGAGGGCGTGCAGCAGTGCGGCTTCGCCGCCCAATCGCGGCGAGGCGCGTCCGGCCCGCCGAGCGGCAGTCTCCTGGCGACCTCCGCCCAGGGCAGGCTCTTGCCCAGCGGGATCGTGCTGCCCAGTGGACATGGTGACGCCTCCTCAACAGGACACCAGGCCGGCATGAGCCATCTCAGCCTGTGGCCCGGATCGACCGTGTAAGTTGCTTCAGCAGATCATACGCCGTTGCGCGTCCCTTGACCACTGCGCCGTCCGGCGGCGGGGGTCGTAAGCGCGCTAAAGCGCGCCCTGGAGCGGTGAGGAGCCTGCTCAAGCAGGCTCTACGGTCTTCACTCGAGGCCGGCGAACTGGATCATCCCCCACCGTCCGTTGGTCTCCCAGGCAGGGTCGTCGCGGGCCAGCGCTTCGGCCTGGCCGGACTGAAGCCCCAGCATCACCTCGGATTTGCATGTGCGTAGCGCGGCGATTGGCGCAGGAAAGTAGCACACCACGTCAGCGAAGGGGGTGGTGTAAGGCCAGTGTCGGTCGCCGAGCAGGCGGCGGTAGTGGGCGTCGCCCTTGCTGATGACCAGATGCGCTTGGGCCAGGGCGTTGTGCAGGGCGGCAGGCATCTCCCAGGCTGCCAACGGCGAGGTCCAGAAGGGATCGGGGCGCAGGCGCAGACGACCTGCCTCCAGATGCCCGTGCAGCCGCTCTGCCAGCGCCTGCACGGGACGGGCGGCGTCGTCGGCCAGGAAGATGACGGTATGGTGAACATCATCAGCCGTGGCGTCCGAGACAAAAGTAGGGTGGGCCTTGACGTGCAGCGTAACGGTCGCAGCGCTGCCGCCGGTCAGGAGGGCGTCGGCCAGCGCCAGGTCGCACACCAGCTCAAAACCGGCGTTGTCCACCAGAAAATCGACGCGGAGGGCCGGGATGGGGCCGTGGGCGTCTCCCCACAGGCGGCGGGCGATGTCGGCAGTCTCATCGACGAGGATATGGCGCTGCTGGGCAGCCAGGTCGGCGTGGCTGGGGGTCTCGTTGCGCCCGGCGGGCCACAGGCTGAGGTCGGCCTGATTGCCCCACAGGGCCACGTGCAGCAGGGAGGAGAAGGTCGCGGGACGCCATTCGCCCGCGCCGAGGCGGGTGCTCAGCGCCCGGATGGCCTCGCGCGTCGTCTCCAATCCCTGGCGTTTCTGATAGGCGAATGGGTCGAGGCCCTGGCCGGGGCCGGGACGGAAAGCGCCAATGGCTTCCAGCAGGCGTCGGTAGAAGTACATCTCAGCAAAGAACCACGGCACGGCCAACCAGTCTTGGCCCAGGTAGGGGGCGATGTAGCAGGCCCAATCGGCGGCGTCGGGGGCGAGCGGCTCGTCGAGCGGGCGGATGGGCGCGGTGGGAATATCGGCGATCAGGGCCTCGATGTGGGCCACGCTGGCAGGCGGCAGGTCGTTCTCGGCCAGCACACGCCGGGCGATGTCGGGCAGGCGTGTGGCGACGGAGTAGTGGGTAAAGGTGCCTACCTCGGCCCCGCGCAGCGGGGGTGGGAGCGGAATAGGAGGTTGGGTACAGCGAGCCATACGTTGCCATCACCTCTCATATCGCAGCGGGTCTGCCTCACCCCCGACCTCGCTGACGCTCGGTCTGCCCCCTCTCCACAAGTGGAGAAGGGGAGGGAGAGC
>DAOTXR010000037.1:0-180299 GCA_034435375.1 Anaerolineae bacterium | reverse complement strand
TACCGCTTCTGCATCAGGTATTTGTACCTCTCGTCGATGGTCATACGCTCGTCGTCGGACATGGCTCACTCCAGTAACATTATCTTTTGAGTGAACCATACCCCCTCGGTAACATTTTACGTGAATGAATACGAGATGTTGAAATGCTTCACATTGTCGAATAGAATGGTGATAGCCAACTACGGCCAATATCTGCCTTCTTCAAGTTTGACCGAAAATACCTCGGTCAAACACTTAGCACGCCTTCCAGGGCTTGGTGTTATGGATCATCTCTGGACCCCCTGGCGCATGTCCTACCTGAAGAATCCCCCTCCTGGTGACGATGACCAGTGTATCTTCTGTGTGAAGGTCGAGACAGACGACGACGCCGCCGGGCACGTCCTGCGGCGGGGTCAGCATTGTTTTGCTACGCTCAACCGGTATCCTTACAACAACGGTCACATGATGATCGCCCCATACCAGCATGTTGGCGTGCTGGAGGAACTAGACGAAGCTACACTGGCTGAGATTATGATTCTGACGCGGCAGGCGTTGTATGTGTTGCGTGCAGCTTACCACCCACAGGCCTTCAACATCGGAATCAATCAGGGTGTTGCAGCAGGGGCTGGGATTGCTAACCATCTTCACCAACACGTCGTCCCCCGCTGGGCGGGCGACACCAACTACATGACTGTGATTGGCCAGACGCGAGTCATCCCCGAGTGGATCGACGAGAGTTACAGGCAGTTAAGAGCATTGTGGGACCAATTATTCCCAGAACAAACTGAACCTCACACATAGCTAGGAGGAGCTTCACAATGACCTCACGCAGCGCACCAGACGAGCAGCGCGAAGCCGTGATTCTGAGCGGTGCACGCACGCCCATCGGCAAGATCATGGGGTCTCTCGCGGGACTGAGCGCGCCGCAGTTGGGAGCCATCGTCGTACGAGAGGCCATCGCACGGGCAGGTATCGATCCCGCCAGTATCGATGAGGTGCTGATGGGACAGGTGGTGCAGGCTGGATCGAAGCAGGCTCCAGCACGGCAGGCGGCCATGGGTGCGGGTATCCCACCAACCGTCTGTGCGACGACCGTAAACAAGATCTGCGGATCGGGGCTGAAGAGCGTGATGATCGCGGCTAACGCGATCCGGGCAGGGGATGGCGACCTTTACGTGGCAGGAGGCATGGAGTCGATGAGCCAATCCCCGCACCTCGTCCGGCAGATGCGCACTGGGCACAAGTACGGCCACATCGAGATGGAGGACAGCATTGTCACCGATGGCCTGTGGTGCGCTGCTGAAAACTGGATCATGGGTGCAGCTGCCGAGTTCATCGCCGAGCAGTACAGCCTCACGCGCGAGCAGCTCGATCAGTACGCGCTGGAGAGCCACCAGAAGGCTATCGCTGCCATGGATGCGGGGCGGTTTAAGGAAGAGATCGTCCCGGTTGACATCCCGGGTCGCAAGGGTGAGGTGACCACTATAGCTACCGACGAAGGACCGCGCCGAGATACGACCCTGGAGGCGCTGGCAAAGCTGCGCCCGGCCTTCACAGCAGATGGCATTGTGACTGCCGGGAACTCGCCGGGTCTCAACGATGGCGCGGCGGCAGTGGTCGTGGCCAGCCGTGCTACAGCTGAGGCATTGGGGAAGAAACCCGTTGCTCGCATTGTGTCCTATGGGCAAGCCGCCGTCGAACCGAAGTGGATCTTTGACGCCCCCTCCAGAGCTATGCCTATAGCTCTGAAACGGGCCGGATGGTCGCTGGAGGACGTAGACCTGATCGAGCTGAATGAGGCATTTGCTGCACAGGTGCTTGCCAACGGGCTGGGGATGCAGCAGCAAGGTCACCCCTGGGACTGGTCGAAGGTTAACGTCAACGGGGGCGCAATTGCGTTAGGGCATCCTATTGGGTGCAGCGGGGCGCGAGTGTTGGTGACGCTGATCAACGCGCTCCAGCAGCGCAAGCTGAAGCGCGGCCTGGCAGCTATGTGCCTGGGGGGCGGTGAGGCCGTTGCGATGACGATAGAGATCGTGTGACTCCTCAAGGGGCAACTGTGTCGATTCGGAAGCTTTCTTTGGTTGCCAGCCTGCTGGGCGTGTTTGCCATAGCGCTCGGTGCATGCAGCAGGAACAATCAGCCGCCTGCACCGACCCCTACACAGGAAGGGGAAACCCTTCCGCCTGTTCCAATCGACGTGCCCCCTACAACGCCCTCCCATGCGCCAAACTTCATACTGGCAAGTCCAATGCCTCCCCCAGCACCGACTCTGGAGCCAATCGCCGTCTCAGATGCAGCGCAGATAGCGCAGGCGGCAAGATGGGATGTCGGGGGCGGCCCGGTGAATGGCCTGGCCCTCAGCCCAGACGGCTCGATCCTGGCTTCTGCTACTGAAGATGGCTTCGTCCGACTGTGGAACCCCTCAGATAACAGCCTGATTCGCACGTTGGACGGTGCTCCAGGCCCCCTCGCCGGCCTTGACTTCAGCCCTGATGGGACGGCTCTTGCAGCCGGGTCCACTGGTTCGACAGGCGGCAGCGTGACCGCCTGGGACGTGGCCAGCGGCGAGCTCCGGTTCGGGGCCGACCTCATCGCAGGACAGAACGAAACGATCCACGCAGTCGATTATGACCCCGGCGGCAGTGTGCTGGCTGCCGCCGGCAGTGATGGCAGGCTATATCTGCTCGATGCACAAAAGGGTAAGGTGCAGGTCACAATGCCAGTCAGCGCGCCATGGGACGTGTGGGCGTTAACCTATACACCGGATGGCCTGCTTCTGATCTCAGGCGGAGCCGATGGCTTGCTCTCCTACTGGGATGCGGCCACTGGCGGCAGGCTCTACATCGGGTCAATTGGTCACAACGGCCCAGTGCGCGCTGTTGCTGTCACCGCTGACAATTTGCTATTGGCCTCCGGCAGCGAGGATCGGACGATCAAGCTCTACGACGTGTTCAGCGCGGATTGGCTGAATACCCTCACAGAGCATACCGATGCCGTGCTCACTCTGGCTTTCAGCCCAGATGGAACGTTGCTCGCCTCTGGTGACGCTGATGGCACATTGCGCCTGTGGGACGTCGTGCTTGGGCAGTCACTGGCTGCCTTTGACGGCATCCACGGGCCAGGCGGCTTGCGCTCGGTGCTGTGGACGCCGGACGGCGCGGCAGTGATCACAGCGGGCGGTGACGGTCTGATCCGAATCTGGCGTATGCCAGGGAGCGGGATGCCTGGGGGCTAGTCTTGTGCTCGGCCTCATCTCCAGATGCATTCTGTCACAGCGCCGACTCGATCTCTGGGTGGTTGGCCAGGAATTTCTCGCGGTTGGCGGAGAGCGCCACCTTGCCGCTGCTGGTCTTGATCAGCCAGCCGCGCGGCACGATCTCAACGTGGCGCACCATGACGTCTGTCCCCGCAGCGATAGCCCGGCGGATGTTGGCGGCCAGTTCGCTCTTGCGCCCGTCCTCCACATCTGACTCAGCCACAATCGCCACATCCTCGGTGCCGCGCTCCAGGCTGGGGATGCCAAAGGCTACCACACGCCCTGGATGCACTCCCTCGACAGTGCTGACTAGCGTCTCTAGGTCACGGGGATAGATGTTCTTGCCACCAACAATGATCAGGTCCTTCTTACGACCCATCACATACACCTCACCGTCAGCCATATAGCCCATGTCGCCGGTCAGATACCAGCCTTCGTGAAACGCCTGAGCAGTGGCATCCGGGCGGCGATAGTACTCGACCAGCAGGTGCGAACTGCGGATGGCAATCTCGCCCACGGCGCGATCAGGCAACGGCTGGCGGTTCTCGTCAAGGATGCGCACTTCCATTCCTTCGATAGGTCTCCCTGACGAGACGACTCGCCGCGCGCCTTCGCTGCCCTCCGGCACGGGCCGGGCTATTCTTTCTCCTTGCAGCCCATCGCGGGCTACCACATCGACTGTGGCTGGGGTACCGATCTCGCTTTGAGTCACACCGAATACTGCTTCGGCCATCGCATAGCAAGTGGCAAGCTGGCTCACGCGGACGTGATAGGGGGCAAACCGTTCGGCAAACAGGCGGTGACTCAGATCGTATACTGGTTCAGAGCAGTTGATGAAGGCCCGCACACTGCTCAAGTCAACACCTTCCAAGTCACTGTCGCGGATCTTCTGCGCACAAAAGTTGTAGGCAAAGTTGGGCAGCCAGCAAAGCGTTCCGCCGTGCTGAGAAATAGCATGCATCAACATGTGAGGCGCACGTACCCAGTCCAGAGGTGACATTAAGACAAGTCGTGCACCACACAGCAGCGGCATCAGGAATCCGGCGATCAGGCCCATATCGTGATAGAGCGGGAGCCAGCTCACCACCACATCGTCGGAAGTGAAACCAATAGCCCGCCCATAGCGATCAAGCTGCTCAAAGATGGCCCGGTGGGTCAACGCCACACCCTTTTGCAGGCCAGTGGTGCCTGATGAGTGCTGGAGCAGTGCTATGCTATGCGGATCAAAGGCGCCCTCCAATGCCAGAGGCTCAGAGGTATTGAGCAGTTCCTCAGGTGAAAGGACCAGCACCTCAGGCAACGGCACATCAGCACGATTCGGCAGTAGGGCACGCACCTGGTCAGCGACTTCTGGCTCGGTGATGAGCGCTCTGGGGTTTGTCAGGTTGATCAACGCAGCCATGGCCGACTGGTAGCGGTCGGGGTGCAGTTTCTCAGTTTGGAAGGGCATGATCGACGGGATGGCCGCCAACAGCGTAACCCCGAAGAAGCTCGTCGCCAGAGGCAGCGAATCGCGCTGTACCATGATGACAAGATCGCCGCGTCCGATGCCGAGCTGCAATAGACGATTCGCGACATGCCGGGCGGCTCGGAAGAATTGCCCACGGCTCAGCACAATGTCATCGCGATCCAGGTAGAGGAGACGCAACGACTCGCGTCCTGGAGCTTCGACGGCTAGGTGATAGAGCTGCTCTGGGAGAGTTGGGATGGTCACGACGAAGAGTCTCCTTGTCACTGGCCAATGTTCGGGTTAACCTGCGGCAGGCCCGCGCCTGCTCGCCATACAGCATCAAGCACCTGCAAGCCGGTCAGGTTACGGATGGGCCAGCCTGCTTGCATGGCCTGCGGATCGTCAAAGTGGTTGGGGGCATAGGTCAGGTGGCGAAAGCCATTCTCATCTGGTTGCTCCTCAACTCCTCCGTTGGGCAACTCCTGCGCCGCCCGCCAGAAATTCCACAGCGGAACATCGTACTCGCGGGCCAGCTGAGCAAGGATGGCGTTCAAATCCTGGCTGTGGCTGTGGTTCTCAGCAGCGGTGACGAGCACTGGCACAATGTTCTGTTCGATCAGGTAATCCAAGATGTTGCGCATGTAGGTCTCGTAGGTCGAGATCGGGCGGTCGTAAAACCATGTCTCCATGCTGACCAGGACAATGCTAGGGTTGTTGCGCCTCACTTCGCATTCTAGGGGAGACTCGCGCACGTCGCACAGCTCGGCGTCAGAATAGAGCGGTGAAAGCACCTGCGCAGCGTTCATGCCACGATGAGCCGCCACCCGTACCTGGGAGAAAGAGGGCTGGAACTGATCGATGGCCTCTTGCAGAAAGGCATAATCTGTCCCCAGACGATACGTGCTAGGATCGTCAAAGCCTGCCAGATACCCGTAGATCAACGTATCGCCCACGTACCAGCTCAGCTCACTCTCGCACTCGCCAATCACGGAGAAGCGGTGCGGATCGCGCCCTGCCTGAAGGCCAAGGCGGTACATCTCAACCGTCCGCTGGCTGACGGCAGGAATCACGGGCAGGGTTTGCCACGGCTTGCTGCCTCGCACATCCTGCGTCGGCGCCGGCGTGGGCGATGCCTCTACCTGGACAGATTCGGTCGACAGGGCAGGCTGGTCGTGCGGGGTAGTTGGCGCAGCAGCGCCAGTCTCATTCTGAGCAGGTGCTGCCGTCGAGCTAGAGGTTGGTGAGGGCGGAGCGACATCCATCTCGAGGTCGAGCGCTGCACACCCGGCAAACATGGCCATCAATACCCCTGCTCCGACCAGCGTGGACAATTTTCTCATGGTTCCTCCTGCAACAGGCCGTTTATATACCACGTATATTGATCATGCAATAGATTGTCTTTGCTGCTCACGGAGAACGGAGGAAACTGACAGCCTGCCCCCCATTTTCTGGGGCTTTGTACCACGGTATGTGCCGGATACGATATACTGTAAGGGATTGTAGGAATGGTTGGAGTTGTATCAGGAACTATGTCAACCAACCTTGGGACGCCGCAGTCCACAGTGATCTGGACCGAGTCGGGTCAGGCATCGTCGTTGCGATGCATCCACTGTGGTGGCACGGTCGATCTGCCCACGTGGCAGCCGCGCATCCGGTGCCCTCACTGCTGGACACTGGGGTATCCCGACCGATCGGGATGTAACTTATTGCCGTTGAGTTGGGAGTGCAATGCGTGTGGCGCACTCAACGACGGTTCAGTTAACTTCTGTGTGGAGTGCGGCACAGGGCTGGCGAGCCGTTGTGCCCGCTGTGAACGACCGGTCTACACGGCGGTCTGTAACCACTGTGGAGCACACCAGGGCCGGCTGATCCGGATGCGGACCATTGAGGCGCAACGCGAGGAGTGGGTGCCTATCCTCCGCGAGCGTATCCAGCAGCAGCGCGCCCAGGCAGAACTGGCTGCCAGCCGCCATTATAACCCCACCTATGGCGTGCGCGAGTGGCGGGCTATCGACACTTCCATGCGGCAGGCCGTTGAGCAACGCCAACGGCGCCACGCTACCAGACAGCAAGCCCATCGCCCGCGTCAGAGGTCCTTCTGGGGATGGATGCTCATGCTGATGGGCGCGGCAATGCTCATTGGCTTCAACTTCAACCAGATCGGAACAGTAGCAGGTAAGTTGTCATCGTCGATTCATCTGGCGGCCTGGCTAGAAGAGATGCAGATACAGATGGGGACGAACGTCTCATCAGTTCTCGGCGTGATCTGGCTCTTTGTGACGGCGTGGTGGAATGCGCTGGCCGTGTCATTGAGCAACCCACCTCGCCCCGACGATATTGAGTATGCCTATCTGTTTGCTACAGCGGTGTTTGGTCTGGCGTTGCTTCCGATGCTGCTCTACCTACTGGGGCGTCTGGTGCACCGACTGTTCCCGTGATCGCTGCGCAATCTAGCAGAGTTGTCCACTGCACGTCTCGGTTATCGCGAATCTCCTCCCGGCCCAGCTCTTGGTACATTTCCCCAAATAGTCCTCTTTGGATGAATCCAAAGGGTTCTCACACGATTCTAATATTAATGTAAGATAATCTGGTCTATAATTGTCTATATTATAGAATATGGTGACCCAGTGCCAAAGCTTGACAAACCCCCGCCGCTGTTGTATTATTATTGTACATATATTGTACATATTGTATACATGAGATCGCACGGCGCCGTTCACCATAAAGGGTAAACGTTATGAAGACAGCAGAGATCGAGATGCTTGTAGATAGTTTGGGTGAGGACGAAGGGCTGTTTGCGAACCTGAAGGCGATCCCGGAGAACATCGATCACATCCCGGCGGATGACACAGTAAGCCTCTACTTCCGCCAGATGGCCTCTGAACCACTGCTTTCCGCGGAGCAGGAAGTAGCGCTGGCCAAGCGCATCGCGCGAGGTAGCGAGGCCGCACATTTTCTTGAAGAGAATCCTGACCTCCCCGCCGAACAGGCAGAGATGCTGAGGCAGGTTGTGCAAGATGGCCAGGCTGCCCGCGAGCATCTGGCTCGTGCCAACACTCGTCTGGTGGTGAGTATTGCCAAGCGATACCGCAACCAGGGCCTGCCCATGTCTGACCTGATCCAGGAAGGCAACATTGGCCTGATGATCGCGGTCGACAAATTCGACTACACGATGGGCAACCGCTTCAGCACCTATGCGAGCTGGTGGATCCGCCAGACCATCACCCGTGCGCTGTCGCAGAAGTCGCGCACTATCCGATTGCCGCTGCATCTCTCTGATCAATTGCGTCGGATCAATACCGCCAACGAAATTCTGGGGCAGGAGTTGGGACGCGAGCCAACTGTGCAGGAGCTTGGTGAGCACCTGGAAATGTCCCCTATCGAGGTGCGCGACACGTTAGAGGCCAACCCTCAGACCATCGCGCTGGAGACGCCAGTGGGCGATGATAGCGAGTTCGGTGACTTCCTTGAGGACGAGGAGTCAGTGACGCCCGATGAGGCCATGCACACCATTGCTCTGACTGAAACCATTGAGCACATCCTGAGCGATCTGCTTCCGCGTGAGGCGCAAATCCTGCGCCTGCGTTTCGGGCTGGATAACGGTGTGCCGCAGACGCTGGAACAGGTGGGCGAAACCATGGGGCTGTCGCGCGAACGGATTCGCCAGATCGAGCGCCAGGCGCTCCGTCGTTTGCGTCAGCCGCAGTTTGCCACCGTGCTACGTGACTTTCTGGCTCCGTAGAACATCAAGTGCGTGAGTTGGCAACGGTCCATGTGAAGCGTCTTGCCCGGACCAGACTACAGACCTTTCTTTAATGTAAGCAGAGTCTCGAATCTCAATCGGCCAGCGTATAGGAGAAGCGGTGCTGTTCATGAGGGGGCAGCATCGCTTCTCCTTTTGCGACTCGTCAGTATGTAGCATAGCAGTGTACTTCGCCTGTGGGCAACAGGGACTGCGTTGTGTACAGAGGGCAAACTCACAGTGTGGGTAGGTGCGTGTGCCATTCAGTCGCCTGCTCATAGGCGTAGGCTACGTGCAGAATGCGCTCCTCCTGAAAGGCAGGGCCGATCAGTTGCAGGCCGATAGGCAGATTGCACTTGTCAAACCCGCAGGGCACCGAGATGCCGCACACCCCGGCCAGGTTCACGGCCAGCGTGAAGATGTCCGACAGGTACATCTGGAGCGGGTCGTCGGTGCGCTCGCCGATACGAAAAGCCGTCGTGGGTGAGGCCGGACAGGCAATCACGTCCACCGACTCGAAAGCCATGTCGAAGTCGCGCTTGATGAGTGTACGGACTTTCTGCGCCTTGAGGTAGTAAGCGTCATAGTAGCCTGCCGAGAGCGCATAGGTGCCCAGCATGATGCGTCGTTTCACCTCCGGGCCAAAGCCTACCCCTCTTGTCTGGCGATAGGTCTCCCACATCTGCCCAGTGCTCAGGCGAGGGCCGTAGCGTATCCCTTCAAAGCGGGCCAGGTTAGCCGAGGCTTCCGCTGGGGCGATCAGGTAGTACACCGGCAGGGCCACATCGGTGTGAGGCAGGCTAACAGGCTTGATCTCTGCGCCTAGCGACTCAAGCGTGTCAATAGCGGCCTGTACTGCCATCTCGACCTCGGGCTGCATCCCTTCGATGAAGTATTCTTGCGGCACGCCGACTCGGACCCCTTGCACATCCGCTCGCAACGCAGCCACGTAGTTGGGCACCGGTACATCTACCGAGGTCGAGTCGAGTGGATCGTGGCCAGCCACGACGCCTAGCAGCAAGGCAACATCGGCAACGCTGCGGGCAAAGGGACCGATGGAATCCAGTGAGGAGGCAAATGCAACCAACCCATAGCGCGACACTCGACCATAGCTGGGCTTAAGGCCCACACACCCGCACAATGAAGCCGGCTGTCGGATGCTTCCGCCTGTGTCGGTGCCAAGCGCACCCGATGCCATGCGCGCTGCAACTACTGCCGCACTTCCGCCGCTCGATCCGCCGGGGACATGCTCGGTGTTCCATGGGTTGCGCGTAACGCCATAGGCAGAGTTCTCGGTGGAAGACCCCATTGCAAACTCATCCATGTTGGTCTTGCCCAGCATCACTGCACCGCATACCTCCAGCCGCTCTATAGCCGTGGCAGTGTAGGGCGGGCGATAGCCTTCGAGAATCCTCGATCCGCAGGTCGTCTGCACGCCGCGTGTGGTCAGCACGTCTTTATACGCCAATGGCATCCCCAACAGTGGGTGATCTTCACCAGCCGCTCGGCGAGCATCAGCCCGGCGGGCCTGATCAAGTGCTTGCTCGGCGGTGACGGTCAGGTAACCCTGGATGATGCTGTCCAGCGCATCGATGCGATCCAGATAAGCACTGGTCAGCTCGACACACGAGACCTGGCCCTGCCGGAGCAGGGTGTGCGCCTCTTGGATGGTTAGGTCAGTCAGGTCAGCCATAGCCGTCAATCCAGCACCACATCCACACGGAACATGCCTTCTTCCTTCTCAGCAGCATTTTCAAGCAGTTCGTCGCGTGGAATGGAGGGCCGGGCAGCATCTTCGCGCAACACGGTGTCGACTGGCAGGACAGTGGCAGTGGGTGGAATATCATCTGTGGGGATCGCCTGCAGACGTGCAGCATAGTCCAGAATAGCCGAAAGCTGCTCACGATAGCGCTCCTTTTCCTCGTCGGTGAGCGCTAACTTGGCAAGCTCCGCAATATGTTCAACTTGTTCTAGGCTGAGCATCATGGCTGTTCCTCGCTGATGGGGTTAGGTTAGGATTATAACATGGCCAGAAGGGCGCGCCGAAATCCAGTCCTACAAAACACACCCCCATTATCCGACCCCATGGAGCCAGACCAGCCCAACATAGGCAAGAAAACCCTCAGGCGTGCGACCCTTGAGCCGCACGCCTGAGACGCACTACCCAATGAAAGAATAAGACCCACTTACAGGAGATAATCGCGCAACTGGCGTGAGCGACGTGGGTGACGCAGCCGCCGTAATGCCTTGCCTTCGATCTGCCGGATGCGCTCGCGCGTCAACCCGAACTTTTGCCCAACCTCCTCCAGCGTATAGGCGCGTCCGTTCTGCAACCCAAAGCGTAACCTTAGGATGCGTGCCTCGCGTGGCGTAAGCGTCGCCAACATCTCCTCGACTTTCTCGCGCAGCAGATTGTCGTGGACACTTTCAGTGGGTGTGGGCGTCGTTTCATCCTCGATGAACGAGCCAAGTTCGCTGTCTTCCTCTTCCCCGACCGGGTGCTCAAGCGAAAGTGGCTGCCAGCTCACGCGCAACATCCACTGAACCTTGCGCGGCTCGATATCCAACACGTCTGCGATTTCCTCAGGGGTGGGTTTGCGACCATTACGTTGCTCGAGCTGGCGCGCGGTCTTGTACAGCCTACGAATGCGATCGGACATGTGGACCGGCACACGGATCGTGCGCCCCTGGTCCGCGATGGCGCGCGTGATCGTCTGACGGATCCACCATGTGGCGTAGGTGCTGAAGCGGTAACCGCGCCGGTAGTCGAACTTCTCAACAGCCTTCATCAGCCCCAAGTTGCCTTCCTGGATCAGATCCAGAAATGGAACCCCGCGCCCGACGTACTTCTTGGCAATGCTGACCACCAGGCGAGTATTGGCCTTAATCAGGTGCTCGCGAGCGGACCTGCCATCTTCGCTGGCCGCCTCGAGCGAGCTTCGTACCTCGTCGGAAAGGCCCCTGCCATTCGATCGGAGCCTGTCGCTGGCGATATTGCCCAGCTCCAGACGGCGTGCCAGGTCGATCTCTTCCTCATTAGTGAGAAGCGGTACCTGAGCCATCTCCTTGAGGTAAAGCCCCACGGTGTCATCCGAGGCGATGCCAGAGAGATCAAAGGCAGGATCGTCCTCGTCGGTCAAGTCGGCTAGCTGCGTCAGATCAAAGGGCATCTCGTCCTCTTCGTCGCCGGCCTCCTCCAATTCGAGGATCAAGGCTTCCTCACCCTCGGCGGACAATTCGTCTTGGCCGTCTAGGATCTTGATGCCTGCCGCAGCCAGCGCAATGAACACTTCCTCCGCCTGTTCGAAGCTGTCTTCATCCAGGTCGGGAAATGCATCAAAGATATCGTCAGTCGTCAGGTAGCCCTGCTCTTCCGCTTTCTCCAACAGATCAGCCACCAACTCAACGTCGCGATCGCGTTCTTCGCCGTAGCCCATCGTCAGTCTCCATTCCAACGAACTAATCACTTTTGACGATGTATAACACCTCACCCCAGTAACCAAGCGTTTGGCCGAACATGTTTTCGGCGAAACACTCAACCTCACCACAGATGTTGTCTCCGCCCTGTCTCGCGACTCGACAGAGCGGTTGCCCCAGACAACGAACTCACTTTGCTAAGGTACAACACCTACCAAAGAAGGGTGTTGCACCGAAGTCAATCGTCTTCCAACAGCGCGCGCAGCGAAGCCAAGCGCGGGTCGATGTAGTCGGTATCGCAGCGGCACATGCCCTGATTCAGATCCTGGCCACACTGAGGACACAGCCCCTTGCAGTCAGCACGGCACAGGGCCTGGATCGGCGCAGCCAGAATGGTCTCCTCACGCACAATAGGCGTCAGGTCAATGAAGTCGGTCTCCTCGATCACGTAGGGATTGTCTTCGCCAAGTCCATTAGAGGGAGGCGTCATTGCAGGCGTGAATAGCTCCGCCAGCACCATCTCGTACTCAAACTCAAATGGAGACAAGCAGCGAACACATTCCAGCGTAGTCTGCGCGTGCAATGTACCTTGGATCAGGATACCCTGTGGCGTGCGTGTCAGGCGCAGCGTACCATGCAGCTGGTGGATGATGACCTCTTCTGCCCGCAGTGGTTGTGGCACATCAAAGACAAAGTCGCGGCTATATCCGGCTCCCTGCTTGAGGAGGAAACCGACATTCAGGCGAAGAAGACGGCTATCTAGGATGGTGGGGTGTTTCACACTATGGCTACCACTACAGGCCCTGGCTACCAACAACTGTGAGGGGGTATCTGATGATGCACTACACCAACGGCTGAAGAGTCGTCAGCGATGCTCTGATCTGTCCATCAGTTACCCTGCGTTCCTCATTACAGCGGCTTTTGCATTATAACAAAAACCTAACAGAACGGTCAAGTATTTGGAGCTTCGATGTCCAATTATTAGAGCATTATACCTTACTATAATGTGATTATGCAGATTTTGTTGGAGTTGACCATACCTCTGTTGTACCATACGGCGGCAGGAGAGCTGCAGGTACATAGAAAACCCCTAATCTCTCACGGCGATGCCTCCGGCGGTTCGGAGAAACTACTCAAGGCACGATTCGGGTGTACACTGAGGGTGCTGCTTTGAAGCAAACGCTGCTGTCCAATGGATCATGCAGCCCGCAATCCAAGTGTGCTTACCCTGAGGGCGAGACATTCCATGCAATTCAACGATCATGACAAAGTGGCTTGGGGCTATTATGTGCACCGCGAGGGGCGAGCAGGCTTGTTAGAAGTGTGGATCACCGCTGCGCCAGCCAAACGTCACTTTAGCCCCAAGCAGGTACGTCTGGGGATCGCTGCATCCAGTGGCAACGTTGAGACGCTTGCTATCACCCATCCCTGGACTCGTCAAGGAAGGTATCGCGCCCGTGCAGGGCGTGTGATCCTCCGTGCCCATACGGATGAGGTAGCCGAGGTGTTTACGTTTGGCGGCGAGCTGGACATTACCTCTAACCTAGAGATGACTACCTGTACCCTGACCTCACCGGTGCCCATCATAGAAGTCTCGGCAGATGACTCGATGCTAACTATGCTGGTCGCCGAAGTTGAGGTTCTGCTCGCCAGACGCCGGGCTGTATGGGGTGAGCAGGAGTACGCCTTTGAGAAGAGGCTGGCTTCCGCCGATCCGCTCGTTCTGTACACCACCTGCCTGGCCACGCTGCGTGATCATGTTGCCCACATCCCGGAGTCCGCTCAGGAAGATCTGTTTGACGACCTGGAATGGCATATCAATGCCGAACTGCGCTCCATTCAGGCCGATGGGCATGATCTGGGGGAGACTACTCTTGAAGACCTGCTGTAGGCAACCCGGCGGCACGCTCAAAGGTCACAGGCGGGCTTGGGCTGTGCGGCACGGTACGCCAGGGTGTGCTATGATAGGCCCCAGAGTGTGGCCTGTCTTGTCATCATCATGGGGATGCGAGAACCATTGACTCACGGCCAATAGCCTTCTCAGGGAGCACATGAGCGCATCACGTTTGCCTGACGACCAATTCTGGCGCCAGTTAGTCGATCACCTGGACCAGGGCGTGATCGTCTTTGACGATCGAGAGGCTGTAGTCTATGCCAACAACGAGGCTGCCCGCCTGATCGGCTATCCTCCACAAGATGTCCTGGGGTTGGACAAAGATGATTTCCTGTCACTATGTCAGGCCGACCGTCTCGACATCGCATCCCTGAGCCGTGCACTGCGCGGTCGGCAGGCTGCTTCATCCGCCCAACGCAGCTATCAGGTCGTCACGGCAGAAGGTCGTCTAGAGGTGACGCCCCTGGCATTGGCTGGGCCGCACGGTCCTGTGACTGTGCTGTTGTTGCGCGAGAGCATCCACTGGCGCTCGGAGATCATCGCCCAGACGGTTATAGGCGAGATGAACAGCCCGTTATCCTTCGCGTCAAGCTATTGTGACACGCTGCTGCACCAGTTGACCCAGGGTTGGGTGAGCACTTTCGAGCTTCGAGACCTGGCCCGCATCATCCGGGACAGCGTGAAGCGTGCTCTATGGCTATGGGAGATGCTCGCTGGTCTCTACAGCACCGATCCGGAGGAATCGGCGCGGTGGGTGTGCCGCCCGATCGATCTGGCCGCAGCTCTCCGCGCCGCGCTGCGCGAGCTTTCCGATCAGGCAGTCCAGGGGGTGGTTGGGTTGCGGCTGGCGATGCCTGACGATCTACCGCCAGTGAGCGCCTCCGCCTCGCACCTGCACACAGCATTGTGTGCGCTCCTGAGTGGAGCCGCCGCACGGCTGACGAGCCAGGAGCGGCTGATCGTCAAGGCGCGCGCCCGCCAGAGCTATGTGCAGGTGGACTTGATCCCGGAAGCGGTAAGCGGTGCGTTTCATCCCTACCAGTTCGACATGCTGCCACTGGCTGTGGTCGAGCAGGTGATCGCTCGACATGGTGGACGCCTCTGGTTCAGCGAGACGCCGGGACAGCCGTCCGGGTGCAGCTTCTCGCTGCCAGTCTGGAAGGAAGATCAGGCGGTGGAGTTGGGCAGGTAACCTTACTGAGGGATACGAGTCATGGCTGAAGATCGATCCAGAGATTTCATCCCCGATTTTGGGATGGACGACAGTGGCGGGCCAGACAAAGGCCAGCCTGCCTCGCACTCAGACAGGGCCGAGGAGTTCATTCCCGATTTCAGCGAGTTCGATACCAAGACTGGCTTGCCCCGTGCTCTTGTGAGCAGCTCCCAGCCTCCCGCTCAACCCAGAGCGCAGCCTGCTCCGGACGCGGTTTCGCCACTCCAGGAAGACGCTGACGACAGTGTGATTGTGCGTGTTTTCTTTGCTCGTGGCGCTGAGTCTACAGGACCAGTAGCATCAGAGCTTGAGCCAGTGTCGCCGGACCAGCAGCCCTCTCTCCATGCGCCGAGGGTGGCCGAGCTTTCACCCGAAGAGCGGGCTATGATTGAGCAGGTAGCGAAAAAGGCGCCGGATGACACACACCAGTTTGAGATGGTGTCGCGCGTGGCACCTCAGATGCCCTCCCTGCCACCCGAGCCGCTGTCGGAGACGTTTCAGGAGCCACCCCCCGATACGGCGGATACCCCGACTTCGCCGCCCCCGCCGGAGCAGCAGGAAGAGCTGCGCCAGATGCTGGAGTCGGTGCGACCTCCTAAGGAGACACTCCAGCTCAGCACTCCAAGCAAGAAGTCCGTCGAACAGACCCAGGTTGGAATGTCTACCTTTCCAAAACATGAGGCCCCATCCATCCAGGATGGCCTTGCCAAGCCCTCCGGCATGCCTCAACCCTCGGCTCGCAGGGCAGTTCGGCGTCGTCGTCGTCGCCAGGTACCCATTTTGGTGTGGATCGGTGCCGTGGCCGGGATCGTGATCGTCCTCGGAGGTCTGGCTCTGTTCATCTGGGCCTATTCGACAGACAACCTGCCGCCTGCCGTCGCCTCGGTTCTGACTCCAGCAGCGCCATCGACCAGTGTCGTCCTGCCTCTGGGAGGCGGTTTGACACCGCCGCCGCCGACGCCTACCCAGATCGTCTTGGACCTGCCGACCGAGTCCGGGGCAGTGATCGAGCCGACACAGGCCCCAGTCACCGAGACGCCGACGCCCTCCGTGCGCATCACCTTGCTGCCCACCCTGACGCCTACACCTCCCCCCACCAATACACCCACCGTGACGCCTATTCCTCCTACGCCCACCTTCACGCCGACCGTTCCTGTCCCCACTCTCACTCCCGCTGTGGCCAGGATTGACGATCAGGGGACCATCAATCTGAATGGCGCTGAGATGGTCTTCGTGCAGGGCGGCAGCTTTCCGATGGGCGCCGGGTACAAGAGCGATGACGGCCCAGTCCATACTGTACGTCTCGACCCGTTTTACATCGACCGCTACGAGGTGACCAACCACCAGTGGGCGGCGTGTGTCAGTGCCGGAGCCTGCCCGCCCCCGGCCTCGACACAACTGCAAGGTGTGCCGTACTATGATGCACCTGGTTATGAACTTTACCCGGTGGTCTTCGTCAGTTGGTACGATGCTGACACCTATTGCCATTGGCGCGGGGCGCGCCTGCCCACTGAGGCCGAATGGGAGATGGCGGCTCGCTGGGATGCCGAAGGCAGTCATGCTCGCGTCTATCCCTGGGGTGACGAGTGGGATCCCTCACGGTTGAATTACTGTGATGTCGGGTGTCCTGTGGCCGGGGCAGACCCCTCATTCAATGACAGCGTACCGTTGACTTCGCCGGTGGGCATGTTCTCGACAGGCTTCAGTCCGGTTCGTGCGGCGGACATGGCGGGCAATGTCGCTGAGTGGGTGGCTGACTGGTACAGCGCGACCTATTATGCTACCTCCCCCGAAGCCAACCCGACTGGCCCTGCCACAGGAACTCAGCGCGTGGTGCGTGGGGGGTCGTGGGGAGTGGGGCTTCGTGACCTTCTACGCAGTGCGATCCGCTCGCGCTTTACCCCCGATGCCAATGGCCCTGGCGTCGGATTCCGTTGTGCGATCTCGGCCAATGCAGTTCAACCCTGATTAGCCATGAGCCGCAAGACCCGCAGAGATAAGACACTCGCCATGCACATCCTAGAAGGGCAGGGGGTGCCATACGAGACTGTCGAGTTCCCCGACACGATCCACGATGCATTGGGCGTTGCCGAGTATGCGGGGTTGCCAGCGGAGAACGTTTACAAGACGCTGGTAGTGTTGGATGAGACGCCTGGCACAAAGCCCATGCTGATCATGCTTGCTGCCCACCACACGCTGGATCTCAAACAGACGGCCCAGGCAGTCGGCGCGAAAAAGGTGCGCATGGCCCATCACGACGAGGCTGAACGGATCACCGGCCTCAAAGTGGGCGGTATCTCGGCGCTGGCGCTGCTCAACAGGGGTTTTGCTATTTATCTGGATGAAGAAGCTGTTTTGTTAGACTATATTGTCGTCAGCGCCGGGCAACGTGGATTGAACCTGCGTCTGGATGTCGATGACCTGCTGCGTGTGACTGGCGCGGCGCTCATCCAGGCCAGCCGCAGGTGACACGCAACCTGCATGGCCTGCGCCGCTTGCAGACATTTGGAGATCGGATTATGGTGGTGACCAGAGAGATCGCCTTGACCACTCGTGGCAACGCAGACATACATAACATTACCGATGAGATAGGCGCACTGGTGCGCCAGAGCGGTTTGAAGGATGGCATCGTCACCGTTTTCTGCCCCAGTTCAACCAGCGCTCTGACGACCATCGAATACGAAAGCGGTGCTCTCGCCGACCTCAAGCGCCTCTTCGATGAGATTGTCAACCCCAACCGCGACTACCAGCACAACCAGCGCTGGCACGATGGCAACGGCCACAGCCATGTACGAGCTGCTCTTCTCGGTCCCAGCCTCACTATTCCCTTCACAGGTAGCCACCTGACTCTGGGTACCTGGCAACAGGTCATCTACATAGACTTCGACGTGCGGGCACGCCAGCGCCATCTGGTTGTGCAGGTCCTGGGCGAATAGGCCAGTTGCAACTGACTTCACTCTCGGCGGCTGAGGAGTTCAGGATGTGAAGCAATGGCTGTTGGGTTTTTCGGGGATTGTACTTGCATTGGGGTCGATCGTGCTGGCGCTAGGGCTATTCTACACGGCTTATCATCGCGTCGAGGTCCCAGCGCAACTTGCGGCCAGCAGCACGCTGACGGTTCAGGGTGTGGTGCTGGAGAAACTGATCGAGCAGCGAACCGACCGCCTGTTGCCGTTCAAAGTAACAACCTACGTGGTGCGATATGCCTATCCCAACATGCAAGGACAGATGCGCACTGGCGAGCAGGTGGTGACCAAAGGCTTCTTTGAACAGATCGGTGGACAGGGTTCAGCCGTGTGGATCACCTTCAGCGCTGAGGACTCATCTCGAAGTGCTGTTGACCCCCGTCTGACGTTTCCAGGCAGTGCGGGGTGGCGGGTTGGCTTGGGACTAGCAGCGATAGGGACGGCATATGCGATGGGCAGATTCGGCCTCTCTGCCATCCAAGCGGTTTGGCCTGCCCGAACAGCACAAGGGCCGATCAGCCCTGCCGACTGAAGCCTCGCGCTTGCCATGCCGCGTACAGCGCGATGCTCCCCGCCGTCGCAGCGTTCAGGCTGCTCACCTGGCCGCGCATCGGCAGGCAGATGATGAAATCGCACACCTCGTGCACCAGGCGGCGCAGCCCCTTCCCCTCGCTGCCCACTACCAGCCCCAGGGCGCCATCCAGCCTGGCCTGATCGATCCGCACAGCATCCTCGCTCAGGTCCAGCCCGGCTAGCCACACGTTCTCCATCTTGAGTTGCTGCATTGTCTGCACCAGATTCGTCACCCGGGCGACCCATAAGTGCTCCACCGCGCCCGCTGAGGCATTCACGACTGCCGGAGTGATGCCCGCTGCACGCCGCTCTTGCAGAATCACACCATGCACGCCTACTGCTTCCGCCGTCCGCAGCAGTGTACCAACGTTGTGTATATCCTGGATCAGGTCAAGCAGCAGCAGAAGCGGCGGTTCACCGCGCTGCTGGGCAGCCTGGAGTATGCTGCTCAGCTCGGCATAGGGATAGGGTTCCGCCTCAAGCATGATCCCCTGGTGATTGGCCCCACGCGCCTGCGCATCGAGCCAGTCTCGGCGGGCCGTCTCGATACGCACTCCCCGCGACTGGGCCTGGGCGCGGATGTTGCGTGTGATCTCACTCTCTTCGACGCCCTCAGCTATGACAACGCGCCTCACTTGGCGTCTCTCAGCACGCAGACACTCATACACCGAGCGGCGTCCATACAGAAACTCCGTGTCCATGTCTATTTTTGTCTCGACCAAACTCCTTGAGGGCAGTAGAGGGGGCCAGTGATCTCTGTCAGCCCTTCTGCGATACTGAACAGTTCCATGTCGCGCCAGCAGTGCTCCACGACCTGCACGCCGAGAGGCAACCCCTCCTGTGACTGCGCCAGCGGCAGTACAATGACGGGACTGCCTGTGACGTTAAACAGGATGGAGGAGATCGTCGCAGTATAGCAAGGCAGACAGCGCCCATCTACACGGATCATATCACCGTTGTGGGCCTCGTATCCGAAGGGCAAGCAACAGCTTGCCCGCACAGTTTATTGGATCTTGTATACGGTGCCGTCCGAGCGATCCTCAAGGGTGATCCCCAGATCGGCCAGCCGAATGCGGATCATATCGGCGAGGGCATAGTTTTTGTTCCGACGCGCCTCGGCTCGCAGTTCGATCAACAGTTGGATCAACCCATCCTGCCGCCTGGTGTCTACATCTGTCCCTCTCTCCTCGTCCGGGATCAGCCCCAGTACCTGACCGCCCAGCTCACGGTACAGGTCGTCAATTGCCTGAAGCACGGCACGGCCCACCTCTTCGCCGCTGTTCAGCAGCGTGTTCACCTCGCGGGTAAGCTCCTGTAATGCTCCAATAGCCAGCGGGGCGTTGAAGTCGTCATCCATTGACTCCCTAAAGCGCCCCCGTGTCTCGTCGAGGACGGTCTGGAATCCCGCCGCAGCGTCAGAGTCAGGTGCGCTGTGCAGCATATGGCGCACCAGGCGTACAGCTCCCATCAATCGCTCCCAACCCTTCTGGGCCGACTCCAGTGCGGCTTCGCTGTAATCTACCGGGTTGGCATAGTGGCTGGTCAGGACGAAGAAACGGATTGCCTCCGGGCGGTAGCTTTTGAGCGCTTGCTTGACGGTGACAAAATTGCCCAGCGATTTGCTCATCTTGACCCCGTCCACCGTCAGCGACCCGGTCAGCAGCCAGTAACGGGCAAACGGTCTGCCAGTCAACGCTTCGGCCTGGGCGATCTCACACTCGTTGTGCGGGAAGCGGTTCTCCAGGCCGCCGCCATGGATGTCAAACGTCTCGCCCAGGTACTTCATCGACATAGCCGAGCATTCAATATGCCAACCAGGAAAGCCCCGTCCCCACGGGCTGTCCCACTGCATCAGGTGTTCCGGCTCAGCATGACGCCACAGAGCAAAATCGGCTGGGTGGCGCTTGCCCTCGCCTACTTCGATGCGTACTCCCCCGATCAGTTCCTCCACCCGCTGACCAGAGAGCTTGCCGTACTCTGGCCAACTCTGGACGTCGAAGTACACGTCGCCCTGCTCAGTGACATAGGCATGACCCTTGTCGATCAGCCTCTGGGTCATTGCGATCTGCTCCGGGACATGGCCGCTGGCCCGTGGCGAGATGTCCGGGCGCAGCACGCCCAGCGCGTCCATGTCCTCAAAATATGAGCGTGTGTAGGACTCGACCACCTCCATTGGTTCTACGGCGAGCGCGCCTGCTTTCTTCAGGATGCGATCCTCGCCGCTGTCGAGCAGGTGACCCACGTCAGTGATGTTCTGCACGTAGCGGACCCGGTAACCGAGGTAGCGGAAGTAGCGGTTGACCATATCGAATGAGATGTAGGTTTTGGCATGGCCAATGTGGGCATGGTCATACACTGTTGGGCCGCACACGTACATCCGTATCTGTCCCTCAACCAGCGGCGTGAACGGTTCTTTCTGCCGGGTCAGGCGGTTAAAGACTTGCAAAGCCATAGATATAGTGTCCTTGTTGTGCTCACCAAAAGATCGGGTCAGTGCACCTATCCCCTCGTCAGCTTTCTCGTTGGGGAGGAAATTGCGGGGGGGGGGCCGAACCAAGCCCGCTACATCTGCCAGGCTTGCCAAAGCATCTGCACGGTTTGGCCTCGATCAACAGTGGCCTTTGGCGCTGGTATGCTGTCGCAGGGGAATGATGATCGGCAGCATCATGAGATGCATCTCCTTGCGTCTATTATAACGTCTATTATAACAGGGATAGTGCCCGATCAATCCGCCGGAGCGACTCTTCTTTGCCAAGCAACGCGATTACATCAGAGAGATGGGGGCCGGCCACAGAGCCAGTCAGCGCGGCGCGAATGGGAAACATGACGGTCCGGGCTTCCCATCTGTTCGATTGCTTAAATCGGAGCCGCAGATTCTTAAGCAGTACAGCACTCTTCTCCTCGTCCAGCGATTCTACGCCAGCCAGGTCTGCACGGAGGGAGGACAGGACAGGTTGAGCAACTTCACTGGCAAGTGCCTGGCGGGCTTCGTCAGTCAGATCACAGGCATCGAAGGCAAAGCAGGCTGCTGGCACCACATCATCCAACAGAGTCAGCTCATCTCGCACCAGTTCAATCAGCCGGGTCAGCCACCCTTCGTCGCGGGTTCTGGCCTGTGGATAAGCCCGACGGAGGCGCGGCAGAGTCAGTGCCACCAAATCATTCAGGCTCAGGGCTGCCATGTGTTGCCGATTGAACCAGCGCATCCGCCCCTCGTCGAAAGCCGAGGCGCTCTTCGAAAGCCTCTCCAGGCTGAATCGCTGGACCAATTCCGCTGGCGTAAAAATCTCCTCCTCCGTGCCAGGATGCCAGCCGAGCAGCGCCAGATAATTCATCACCGCCTGGGGCAAGTAGCCCTTCCGAGGGTACCCTAAGGCGGCAGCGCGTGGGTCACGCTTCTTGAGTTTCTGCCCAGCCTGGTCTGTGACCAGCGGTAAATGAGCGATGATAGGCATTTCCCATGCTAGCGCTTCGAAGATCAGCACATGCAGCGGTGTGGAGGGGATCCACTCTTCGCCGCGCAGCACGTGGGTGATGCCCATTGCATGATCATCTACGACGGAGGCCAGATGGTACGTTGGGTAACCATCTGACTTGATCAACACGGGATCGCGGGGCACGCGACGCCACCAGAAAGTGATCTGGCCACGCACAGCATCGTGGAATGCCACCTGTCCCGCGCGGGGCGTCCTCAGGCGCACTACCTGTGGTGCATCGGGGAGACGGTAGGCGCGATCGCTCTCAATCAGTCGAGCAGCAGCTTCATAGTACAGGTCCAGTCGCTCTGACTGGCGATAGGGGGCGTTCGGCCCACCTATGTCTGGCCCCTCATCCCAGTCCAGACCCATCCAGCGCAGGATGCCAAGCATCTGGGTTTCGGCCCTGGGCCTGTAACGCGCCCGATCAGTATCGTCAATCCGCAGAATAAAGCGCCCGCCAGTGGCGCGCGCTAGGAGCCAGCCAAACAGCGCGGTACGCAGACTGCCCAAGTGCGGCGGCCCAGTCGGACTAGGGGCAAAACGCACGACGGATGGAGTGGGCATAAGATACCTGGCCTACTTTGTGCCTGTCGAGCTGGGGCGGGCGAAGATCATGCGTCCTGCCGACGTCTGTAACACTTTGGTGACGGTCACATCGACAGTCTGGCCTATATAACGGCGGCCCCCTTCGATCACCACCATGGTGCCATCTTCCAAGTAACCGACACCCTGGCCGATCTCGCGCCCCTCTTGGATAATCTCGATATTCATCTCCTCACCGGGCAGATACACAGCCTTGACGGCGTTCGCCAGATCGTTGACGTTGAGGACCATCACGCCCTGCAATTCGGCGATGCGGTTCAGGTTGAAGTCATTGGTCACAATGGCGCAGCCAAGCTGCTTGGCAAGCAGGATCAGCTTCTCGTCTACGGAGTCGACTCCTTCGATATCCATGTCAGTGATATACACTGGCACAGGGGAGTCTTTCTGCAGATGGTTCAGAATATCGATTCCACGGCGGCCCCGGTTGCGGCGCAGCATGTCTGCTGAGTCGGCGATGCGCTGTAGTTCGTGAAGCACAAAGCGCGGGATGATCATCGGTCCCATGATAAACCCTGCCCGGCTGATGTCCGCAATGCGCCCGTCGATAATGACGCTGGTGTCAAGCAACACCTGGCGGCCAGGCGTAGAGTTCTCATCCCCAGACTCGCCCATCCTCAGGTTAGGAATCCGGCCACGAAACAGCTCAAAAATGTCGCGGCGGCGCATGGCAAAGATAGATGTTCCAAAATATCCAAAGACGATCGCTGCCACAATTGGCAGAATAGCGCCGTAAGGCGCCGGCAACAATGACAAGGGCAGCGACATCAGCGCTGCGATGATCAGCCCGAGGATCAGTCCTATCACGCCGGCGACGAGCTGCTGGGCTGGAAGGCTGCTCAGATAGCTACGCAAAGCTCGCGCTGGGCGTGTGGTGAAGTAGGGCGTGAGAATCAGGCCAAACAGTGCTCCAACCAGCGCGATCACCAACGCCCATATCTCCGGCGGATCGTTGGCGAGTTCGGCCATCTGAACCCCTAGCCGCAGACCTCCCAATGAAAGAACGATCATCCCAACAAGACGCAGGAGGAATTCGAAACTCATAGTCGAGACCTCAAGTCCTAGCTGCTATTCCTCTTGATGGGGATCTACTGTATGCTCAACGTCGGCATCAGAGGTCAGGTGAGGGTTGTCTGCCTGTCACACTGTTGAGGCTTGCGTGTTGAGGAGGGCAATTAATAAGGAATAATTTCAGATAAGAACATCAAACAGCTGACCGACACACAAGCCAAAGCCCCATCGACTGGGATTGTAGCACAAAGCTACCTGTCGAGCAACGCGTGACTCCTCTCGACTAGAGTGTGTAGGCAACCTCGGGCCGCCCAGGTGTCGATGAAGCCTTGCGATAGTGGCCTCTACTTGGACCGCCGATTCACGGCAGCCTCGTGGCGCAACCGATCGAGAAAAGCTGCCGACTTCAGACGCCGCTCCAGATGATAGGTGAGCGTCTCGTAGAGCAACCACTCACACTCAGCCTGTACGGCGGGGCTGAGCCGCAACTCCTCCACGGCCTCAAAAGAACTTTTCTGAAGATAGCGCAACACTTTGAGGGTGTTAAGCGAGATTGGCCGTACCCTGGACCGATCCTGCCCGCAGCGCGGGCAGATCGCGCCACCTTCCACTGCGCTGTAGAACTGGCGCTGCGGGCGAAGCTCTTCACCACACGCTACACAGCGGAACAATTCGGGGCGATAACCTGCTAGGTCCAACAGGCGCAGTTCGTAATAGCGGGCAGTGCGGCGCAGATCGGTTGTCTGGCAGAGCCACCGCAGTCCACTCGAAACCAACCCGTACAGTGAAGCGTTCTCATCGCCCTCTTCGGTGAATGCGTCCAGAAGCTCGACAAAGTGTGAGGCGTAGGTCGTACGGATTAGATCGGCACGAAGAGACAGAAAGGCATCGATCGTCTCGGCTTGGGTCACAATGTCCAGCGAGCGACCATGTGCAATCAGCATGTCGGTTCGCATGAACAATTCCAGGTGTCCAGCCTTGCGGCTGCTGGGTTTGCGGATTCCCTTGGCCACTACCCTGAGTTTGCCGTAGTGGCGTGTGTAGAGCGTCAGAATGCGATCGGCCTCCCCCAGGTCCTGGCGACGCAGAACAATGGCTTCGGTTCGATAGAGACGCTCTGGCACTGTCACCTCCTGCACCCCATCAGCCAAGCCGCTCAAAGCTGAAGTGATAGGGCAACAATTCTGCGACTGTGTACTCGCCTACGACCCGCTGGGGATCGGCAATGATGACCAACATTTCGGGCGCAAACTCAGCCATAACTTGGCGACAGGTGCCGCATGGTGTTCCACCATTGGCAGTGGCGACGGCGATAGCCACAAACTTACGCTGTCCCTCCGACACTGCCTTGGTGATGGCCACGCGCTCGGCGCAGATGCAGGCTGGGTAGGCGGCGTTCTCGACATTGCAGCCAGTGAAGATTGTGCCATGGTTATCCAGAAGCGCCGCTCCTACACGATAATTCGAGTAGGGGGCATAGGCACACTCCCGCGCCCGGCGCGCAGCCTGAACCAATGCCTCCCGGTCAATGTCCGTTTCCGTTGGAATCATCGCCTTTGTCACCTTCCTGGGGCTTGGCAGAAGCCTTGTGAGGGGAGAGTTGCTTGACTCGAACCTTGCGAATGCGCCGATTCACTACGCTCAGCACCTCAAGTTGAACCTGGGTAGTTTCCACTACCTCACCCACTTCGGGCACCTTGCCCAGTTGGGCGTAAATGAACCCCCCCAAGGTGTCTCCCAGCTCGTCCGACAGGTCTGTGTCAAGCAGGTGGTTTAGATCACCCAGGTTAATGCGGGCATCGAAGATGTAGTCGCCGTCGCCAACCTTCTCGTAAGCTGCTTCCTCTTCCTCGTCGTACTCGTCGAGAATCTCGCCCACGATCTCCTCAACGACATCTTCAATGGTCACCAGTCCAGCAGTGCCGCCGTACTCGTCAATGACGATTGCCATGTGGACTTTGGCGCTTTGAAGCTCACGCAGCAGGTCAGAGGCGCGCTTGGATTCTGGAACAAACATTGCGGGCCGCAACAAAGAGGCCATGTCCAGCGTCTGGTCGCCGCTGTGCCACACAGCCAGCAGGTCTTTGGCGTACAGCAATCCTTTGATGTTGTCAAGGGAGGTCTCGTATACCGGGATCCGCGAATGCCCAGCCTTGATGATCACCTCACGGGCTTCGCTCAGGGGGGTGTCTATCTCAAGCGCCACAACGTCGATGCGGGGAACCATGATCTCACGGGCGATCGTCTCGTCGAGATGGAAGATCGAGTAGATCATCTCCTTCTCGGCCTGCTCAATCGAACCTCCTTCTTCACCTGCATCGACCAGCGTCATGATCTCCTCCTCAGTCACCAGGGCTGTGCTTTCCAGGTCGCTGCCGGGTGCAGCCAGGCTGCGCCGCAGTCTGGCTGCCAGCGCTACGAATGGCTTAAGGATGACAACTGTCAGCCAAGCCACTTCTATCAGTGCCATCACCCAGCCCAGTGGATTGTGCTGAGCCAGCACTTCTGGCAACGTCTCGGTCAGCAGGAAGACCAACAGCCCAGAGATAGGGATCACGACCAGATAGGTGATCACAGCACAGACAGGCAGTGACAGGGGTAGCACGCTAGACAGCCAGAGGGTGAGCCGTGGCAACAGCAAGGTAGCGATCAGCGCTGCGAGGAGAAAGTGTGAAATCTGATTCGCCAGCTGGAAAGTGCTAAGAACTCCCGAGGAGTCTTCAGCTATGGAGAAAGCCAACGCCGCACGACGGTTGCCCTGTTCGGCCCAGTCGCGCAAGCTCTGGCGACGGACATTGACCAGTGCAGCACGGGCCGACGAGAATAAACCATCAATGATCAGCAGAACCACAAGGCCGGTAAGGCCCCATAAGACAGAGTCCACATCCTACTCTTTCTGGTTATCGTTTCCCTGCTTCGGCTGTTCTCGCGCTGGGACGCCATACACCAGGCTGCCCGGTAACACATCATGTGTAACCACCGAGCCAGCGCCAGTCCGCGCATCGTCCCCCAGTGTGACGGGAGCTACCAAGAGAGTATCGCTGCCGATGAAGACGTTCTTCCCGATCACAGTCTTGTGCTTTTTAACGCCGTCAAAATTGCAGGTAATGGTCCCTGCGCCGATGTTGGTATCCGCGCCAATGTCAGCATCCCCAACATAGCTGAAGTGGCCCATCTTGACCCCCCGGCCCAGACGGCTGTTCTTCACCTCACCGAAGTTGCCCATGTGGACACCGCTCTCCAGGTAGGCGCCTCTGCGCAGATGGCTGAATGGGCCAACATCGACATCGTCCTCTACCGTCGCATTCTCGATCATTGAGGCGAGTATTCGGCAACGGTGACCGATGACGGCATTCTCGATCAGGCTGTTCGGCCCGATGATACATTCCTCGCCAATGGTTGTCTGGCCTCGAATGCTGGTGTTAGGCATGATGACCGTGTCTGGACCGATAATCACTGTGGCGTCGATGTAGGTCGTGGATGGGTCAACAAGGGTGACGCCAGAAAGCATTAGCGCCTCGTTGACACGCCGCCGCAGTGCGCTTTCTGCCTCGGCTAGGTGCACACGTGTGTTGATGCCAATCAGCTCATCTGGATCGTTAGCGGTCAAGGCATGTACTCCTTGCCCCTCCGACACGGCCACCTCAACGAGGTCGGTCAGATAGTATTCTCCTTTTGAATTCAGTTGAATGCAGTCCAGGTGGCTCCACAGCCAGCCTGCATCGAAGCAGTACACGCCGACATTCACCTCAGAGAGAGCCAACTGCTCTGGTTTGGCTTGGGCCTCCTCAACAATAGCCGCCACCCGGCCATCCTCTCCACGCACCACGCGCCCAAACCCACGCGGCTGGTCAGTGATGTGGGTGAGTAGTGTGAAAGGCCCACGATTGGCCTGTTGGGCTTGGTAGAGTGACTGGAGTGTCTCGGCGCGTAGCAGGGGCATGTCCGCGTAGAACACGACGACGTGGGTGCTCTGCCCCTCAAGCAATTCACGCGCCTGGGCAACGGCATGGCCTGTGCCGAGCTGCTCGGCCTGAACAACACAGCGGGCTGCCTCGCCGACCACACGGCGCACCTCATCCGCGCCGTGGCCAATCACGAGGACAGGAGGACGCGGGCCAAGGGCAGCGGCGACCTGAAGGCTGTAGATCACCATTGGCTGACCGCCAAGCAAGTGCAACACTTTGGGTTGCCGGGATTTCATGCGTGTACCCTGCCCGGCAGCCAGGATCACGACATCAAGAGACACAGATTCCTCCCTGCTAAACGGAGCACGTGAAAGTCAGGGCAAGACGGGAGCGCTTGTCTACAATACGATTATACCTGGTCTTGGTCGTCCTCTGGAGCCTGATTTACCTCATCAGCAGACTGATCGGCTTCCTCATCTGGCGGTGGCTGCTGCCGCTTCCGTTCCAGCCACAAGGCGGAAGCAAAGTACCATACTCCGGCGCCAATGGCGATCGTCCCCAGCCCGATCAGGACGTATGGCACTGCCGCCGTTAGGCCGCGCGGCCTTAGAGCGCTCTCATCGATCTCCACGGCTTCGGCAGCCTGCAAGGTGGCCTCCCATGGCGGCTGGACCGTCGCTTCGGCTACTTCCATCTCGGCGGAAGTAACGGTTGCAGCCGGGAGAGATGTCATGGTTGTGGTAGGCCGCGACGTGTTGACAGGGGCAGGCGTTCTAGTCGGTGGGCGGGTGGGGGTAGCAGTCGGCACAGTTGGCGTAGAAGATGGCAGCGGCGTCAGCGTAGCCGTCGGTGTGGCAGTGGGCACGGTGGGTGTGGGGCTGGGGGCCGCCAGGGCAGTGGCTGTCATCGCCAGAGCCGGATCGGGCGTGGGCAACACCCCCCCTCGCTCAACTTTCACCGATGGCGGCGTCGTGGTGAGGGCTTCTTCCACTCCCTCCTCAACCAGCAGCCACGGTGCGCCGCCGATCAGACATCCTTCCATGGGGTCATTGCAATCAGCGCCACCAACCACCACCCGATATTCGCCATCTTGTGGCGTCACAGGCCAACGATTGCCCTGGAGATCGATCAAGGTGGCCTGCTGGCTACGCGCCGGGATGATCAGCGTGGCTGTCTGGGCTGTACGCGCCCACGCGACGTGGGTGACCTTGTTTTCGAACGTGAGGCGCACATAGTCAATCAGTGGGTGCGTCTCCTCACTGACTCGCCGTGCATAAACGAACTCGGAGAACTGCTCAGTCACCAACCGGTAAGCGTCGTAAGCTGGTCGCCTGCTGCCGTCGGCGCGCAGCAAACCAAAAGCCTCTTTGCCATCAGCCTCCAGGTTGTCAACCAGACGGTACACAGCAATCCGCGCTCCGCGGTTGGCTGCAAAACCCACGGCATAGGCCTGCACGATGAAGGCCGCCTGTTGCTCCATCGTGACTTTGGAGTATCTCAAGAACGCTTGATCGGACGGATAAACTGCCGGATCGAGTGCTGGACGGGCGTTGGTCTCATTCAGCCATACTTCTTTGAGCGGGATACCCTTGCGGTCCATCACAAAGAAAGCATTCTGCATCAGCGTATAGATCTCGTCGACCGAGTAATATACGTGCAGGGTAGCCACGTCGAAGTAGTAATTGTTGGTTGGCGCTGTAAGGTCGCTCAGAACAACATCCAAGTAGCGGCTGAACCAGCCTGGATCATAGCTTCCCGTCCCTCCCAGGTGGATCACAGCATTAGGATTGGCGCTATGGGCAGCCAGATAGGCTACCTTGACGAGCTGATAATAGTCAGAGATGCTGCCATCCCATTGCGACCCGCGCCCGCCAGGCGGAATATCCGGATTGCGCCAGATAGCCCAGCGGTTGACTCCGCGTGCAGCGAAATAACCCACCGCTTGCTTGACAAACGCTGCCCACACGTTGCCAGGATCGTTCATGGGCAGGTACAGTCCACGTGGAACCCCCGTGCCAGGCTGCCCGTCGGTGGCCCAGGCCGGTGTCCCAATCAACACGCCGACCACTTCACGGCTGGCGGTCCGGGCGGCGGCCAGACCGTTTTCGATCTCTGGGATCGTCACCCACTGAGTTGGTGAGGCAGGCTGAATTTGATCCCAGTGAATGATTACAACTTCCCAGCTAGCACCCAATTGATAGGCTGCCTGGGATGCGTCGTAGGCATTGACCAGTCCAAAACGTGAGTCGTCAGAGCGCTGGGCTTCGACCTCCTGCCGGGGGGTGAAGCTCAACATACTGATCAGCATCATCAGAACTATCAGGGCGGTAATCTTGATCAAGGTGGCGGCGCGAATGTCCATAGGCTTCCGATTTGTCGAAGGGTATTCATTGGGAAGTTGAACTATCCACCTGCAGCAGGCCGCAGGTCACGCACGTTGAGCTGAAGGCGACGGTTGCCATTCCACTCATTGACCTCTAGGTGATAGGTCACGTCCACAACATTTGGCAACGTGCCGAGGTCCTCACCCCAGCGGAAGGCAATGGCCTCCATTGTTTTGGCGCCGTCCGAGAGGAGAAGCTTGAGGTGCTGCCTATCCACGCCAACGGTTACCCGGTCCCGGACCTCTAGACCACGGGTCACAAACACTGGCGGTGGGTTGCCCTCGCCGGTTGGCTCCAACTTGCGTAGCGCATCCGCCAGATCGAGGGTGAGGGCGTCGAATGACAGTTCGGCATCGATCGCCAGCTTGGGCGCTAGATCGGCTCCAGCCAATTCCTCTGCCGCCAGCTCCCACAGCCGTTCGGCTAGCTGATCGAGGTTCTCGTTCAGGACGGTGAAGCCCGCTGCGGCGGCATGCCCACCGAAGCGCTCAAGCAGATCGTCGCACTTCTCCAGCGCGTGCGTGATGTGAAACTCGGGGATGCTGCGGCACGAGCCATGGCTCTCGTGGGCGCCTACCTGCACTACCACCGAGGGTCGATAATACTGCTCAGTCAGGCGGCTGGCTACCAGCCCGACCACCCCCTGCTCGAAGCGTGGATCGGCAGCAAACAGCAATGGTTCATCCCCAGGATCGCCGGGGAAAGTCTCCTCGGCCCAGGCTTGCATCTCCAACGTCTTTTGCTGGCGTTCCTGGTTGAGCTGATTAAGCTGCTGGGCCAATCTGGCGGCTTTTGACATATCCTGTTCATTGAGCAGGTCGTAGGCCAACATCGCCGAACGTAGACGGCCTGCTGCATTGACGCGCGGTCCGATCATAAAACCAATCGTGACCGCATCAACGCGACCGGGCCGGATGCCTACTTCGCCATAGAGCGCCCGCAGGCCAGGGCGTTCGGGCTTGTTGAGCCTCTCTAGCCCACTCTGCACCAGTTCGCGGTTCTCGCCGCGCAGCGGCGCGATGTCTGCCACCGTCCCGATGGCCACCAGGTCAAGCCAATCCTCAGGTCGCCACCCTTCCTTCTTGTAGCCCCGCCGCTGGGCCTCCATGAACAATGCTTGTGCGATCTTGTAGGCCAATCCGACCCCGGCCAGCATTTTTTCGGGGTATGGGCAGTCAGGCTGTTTGGGGTTGATCACTGCCAGGGCGGGTGGCACCTGCGGTCCCACACTGTGATGGTCGCTGATGATCATGTCCAGGCCGTAACTATTGGCCTCCTCGACTTCCTTGATCGATCGGATGCCGCAGTCCACCGTCAGGACGACGCGCACACCTTCGTCGGCCAACGTCTTGAGAGCAGGACTGTTCAGACCATATCCCTCGTCGACGCGATCCGGGATGTAGGGCCGGATTTTCGCTCCTAACTTCTGCAGGACCTGCGTGAGCAGCACAGTCGCGCTGACGCCGTCGCAGTCAAAATCTCCATATATCGCAATGGGTTCCTGGTTGTTGATCGCCGTACGCAGCCGGTAAATTGCTTCTGTCATGCCCTTTAGACGGAATGGGTTATCGTCTTCGGCGTAGCGATGCAGAAATGCCCATGCTGCGTCAGGCGTGTCAAAACCGCGCTGGTAGAGAATCTGTGCCAGCACGGGGTGAATGCCCAGATCGCTTAGACGCTCTACGTAGGGCTGGGGCGCTCTGGGCGTCAGGTACCACTGCTTGTGCTTCTGGCTAGCCAATCAAGACCCTCGCCTGTGCCAGTCAGCGACGCTTCATCGTAACATACCTGCTGGGGTGCGTCAATGACCTACACACCCCCTCATGATCGAACACTTGACAGTGCAGGAATCAGTTCATTGATTTTAAAAAGGCCCTGTCTGCTGCGACAGGGCCTTTTTGGCTCTCTGCTCAAGACTGGCTCAGCCGATCTCGATGATCCTGAAAACCATTTCCCCTGCTGGCGCTGTGACGCGCACGAGGTCACCTACCTTGCGCCCGATCAGCGCTTGGCCCAGGGGGGACTCGTCCGAAATTTTGCCCTGGCGAGGGTTGGCCTCAACCTGTCCCACGATCATATAGACCTCGGGCGTGTCTTCACCATCCTGTCGTACAGTCACCCGGCTGCCCAGCCGCACAACTTCGCCAGGCTCTTGTCCCTCTTCAATGATCACCGCCCTACGGATGAGCATTTCAAGCTCCTGAATACGGCCTTCCAGAAACCCCTGTTCTTCCTTCGCCGCTATGTAGTCAGCATTCTCAGAGAGGTCGCCCATCTCACGCGCTGCTTTCAGGCGCGCTGCCAGGATCGGACGCTCCACCTCGATCTTATGCTTAAGCTCGGCCCGCAGTGCTTCGAGCGCGGCACGTGTCATGGGAAACTGCTTGTCCTCAGCCATGCTCTTACAGTAACCCCTCCAACAGGTGGATAGTCATCACTCTGCCAGCCACATCAACCTGCTTGATGACGTCTGGAATCGCCGGAATCAGGATTTCTCGACCGTCAGCTCCAGTGATGACGTACACATCGTTAGCCCCGGTTTCGATCAGCCCGGTCAGGTGGCCAAGCTCCTGGCCTTCGTCTGTCACCACTCGGATGCCCTCGAGCTGGAACAAGTAGTACTCGCCCTCTTCAAGCGGCACCGCGTCGCTGATGTGAACATACACCATCTGGTCGCGCAGAAACTCAGCCGTGTTGCGATCGCCTACGCCATCCAGCCGGAGAATAATTCCTTTCCGATGATGGCGGACAAGCACCACTGAATATGGCTGATAGTCCGAACCCACATACAGCGTCTCGATCTCGGACAGCCGCTCCGGGTAATCGGTGATGACCCGCATAGCCAGGTCGCCCTGCACCCCATGTGGCCGGACGATGCGCCCCACGATCAAGAACTCAGGCTCAGAAGCCCCCGCAGTCCTGCCCTCTGAGCCTGAGATGGGGTGTCCGTCGGAAGAACGTCTGATCGCTTGGCCTCGTCGCCTCATATTCACCTAGCTAAACGATCTCCAACGTAACACGCTTGCCCTGCTTGGCTGCCATGACGCGCAGCAACGTCCGTATGGCATTGGCTACCCGTCCATTGCGGCCAATCACGCGCCCCATGTCTTCTGGTGCCACACTGAGTTCGAGGATAACAGATGTGGCTCCCTGGATTTCCGTCACCTTGACCTGTGACGGATCGTCAACCAGTGACTTTGCGATGTACTCGACCAGTTCTTTCATTGGGCGCCTCCTCCCAGGTGACAGGGTATATTCAGCAGGTGTAGGTGCTCTGAACAGGCGGCGCGTCTCACCCTTGCGACGGGATGGGTGGGCTTCGGCCTTGGCCGCTTTTCAGCTTACTCCTCCGACCCGGCTTCAGTCTCCATCACAGACGCAGGTTCGGTCTCTGAAACCTTCTTCTTAGGAGTCCGCATGATGTCGTCGCGGCGCGTGCGTGGATCCACCGGCGGGCGCGCGGCTGCTTCGGCTTTGGCCTCGGCCAGCAGGACCTCAAGGGATTCGCCTACCCGCAGTCTTTCGTAGCGCCTGATGACGCCCAGTTTGCCCATCAGACGGTAAACCGTCTCACTGGGCTGCGCACCTTTGCTGAGCCAGTACAGGGCACGTTCCTCGTCAAGTTCAATGGTCTCTGGCTCGGTGCGCGGGTTATAGTAGCCAATCTTCTCAATGAAACGACCGTCGCGAGGGCTACGGCTGTCAGCAACAACGATCCGATAGCTGGGCTGACCCTTGGCCCCCACACGGCGCAGTCTTATGCGAACCATTCTGCGTTACTCGCTCCTTTATGCTCTCTTGACATAGATTTAACCCCTGTGGAGAGGCGTCGTTCCGCTCCCAAGGATGAATCAGCGAAACAGGCTTCGGATGTCGGCAGGCCGTCGTTGACGAGCCAGCTTTTTCATCAGACGCTGGGCATCTTGGAACTGCTTGATCAACTGATTGACGCTCTGGACGCTGGTACCACTCCCGGCAGCGATACGCCTGCGGCGGCTGGCATTCAGCATCTGAGGCTTTGCCCGCTCCTCCGCTGTCATAGAGTTGATTATAGCCTCGAACACTTTCAATTGTCTATCTATTTCCTGTGGATCAAGCTTGCCCCCCGCTGGGCTTAGTCCTGCCAATTCAAGCACCTGGCTCAGCGATCCCATCCGCTTGAGTTGCAGAAGCTGCTTGCGGAAGTCTTCGAGCGTGAAGCTCGCAGTGCGCAGCTTCTGCTCCATCTCGATCGCCTCGTCCTCCGCGATCTCCATGGCCTCGGCCCGCTCAATCAGGGTGAGCACATCGCCCATCCCCAGAATGCGGCTTGAGAGCCGATCAGGGTGGAAGACTTCCAGGCCATCGAGCTTCTCGCTGGTGCCCAGGAACTTGATTGGCACACCAGTGACCTCACGCATCGAGATCGCCGCGCCGCCTCGGGCGTCACCATCGATCTTGGTCAAGATCAGACCGCTGATGCCCACCTGCTCGTTAAAACCCTGGGCGATATTGACCGCTTCCTGGCCAGTCATCGCATCGGCGACAAGCAGAACCTCCTGAGGCTTCACACGTTCACGGATGGCCACCAGCTCGGCCATCATCTCTGTATCGATCTGCAGGCGGCCAGCGGTGTCAATGATCGCTACGCTGGCACGATCCCGGATTGCCTTCTGAATACCATTATACGCGATATTCGGCGGAGCAGAGTTCACTCCCTCGCTGTAGACCGGAATGTCAAGCTGCCTGCCCAACGCAATCAGTTGATCCACTGCTGCTGGACGGTAGGTATCAGCCGCGATCATCAGCGGCCTGTGCCCCTGGCGACGCAAGTGCAGCGCTAGCTTCGCCACCGTGGTCGTTTTGCCGGAGCCTTGCAGGCCGACTAGCATGATCACATGCGGAGTATTGCCCGTCAAGTCCAGGTGGCCGGGCTTGCCGAGCGTCTGGATCAGCTCCTGGTGGACAATCTTGATGACCTGTTGACCAGGCGTCAGGCTGCGCGATACTTCCGCTCCAACAGCCCGTTCACGCACGCGCCTGACAAACGATTTGACGACATTATAATGTACATCAGCCTCTAGCAGTGCTAGGCGGATCTCGCGCATCGCTGCGTCGACATCGGCCTCGCTCAGCTTGCCACGCTTGCGCAGGTCTTTGAAGATGCCCTGGAGCTTTTCGCTCAGGTTCTCGAACATTGCCATGCAGGTTTAACCACGCCGCTCAGTGAATCATGCAAGCACGCAATTGTAGACGATGGCTGCTGTTTCGTCAAGCATGGGGGCGATCTTGTAATTCACAGCGTAACAGATCGCTACAGGCGAGAATTAGAAGAGAGCCAACTGCTCGTGGCCTGCATCGCTCGCGCCTGTCCCGTTGGTGACTGCCTCAAGCAGCGCCAGGGTCAACACTTTGGCATCCATCTCGCTCTCGCCTATCGGTCCAACGCACGCTGGGCAGCCGTGGGTGCATGAGCAGTCGCGCACAATATCCAATGCTCCACGCAACAGGCGGGCATGCAGGTCATACAGCCGCACACTGAATCCCAACCCCCCTGGCGCGTGGTCGTAGATCGTGATGGTAGGAGCTTTAGTTGCCGTCGAGCGTTGTTCGGCTACCACGCCAATGTCGTTCGGTGAACACATCAGGTACAGTGTGGCCAGGTTGTGCAGCACATTTGCCAGCCCGCCTAGTGCGCTGCGCGTGCCCTGCGCCGACTCAACTGCCCGGTGGCAGGTTTGACACAGCGTAACCAGGTTTTCGAGTTGGTTCGCCTCTCGGTAGTTCTCGTTCTGGCCAGGCACGTAGCCGAACTCACGAAACGGGCGCAGGTGATGCACATCATGCTGGCGGTCAGGGCGCTCTGGCGCGCCACATTGCGTGCAGCGGCGACCATCCCTTCGGCGAGCGGCATCGCGCTGTTGTGGCCAGTTAGGACCATAATCGTTGGGCTTCAACAGGATGTTCGTTTCTTCAAGTCGTGTTGTAAGGTCGGGGGTCAGGTAGAACCAGTAGGCTGTCGTCTCGAACTGCTGAGGCGGCAGGTCGATCTGCCCATAGCCGAGCGTCTCGTGCGTATAACGCCTGATGAGCCGATAGCCACTCGCCTGGGTGGTCACGATCACTTGCCCGTGTTCCTTCACACAATCCCCCTCCAGCGCCGACTCCGCGATCTCCTCGATCTGCACACTAGTTGAGGATGTAGCCAATGTGTAGTAGTCCACCGCAGTCCGGCGGGCCAGCGCTACTCCCTGGCTCCAGTCCAGCGTCTCGATCAGATACGGCGTGCCTTCGTGGAGGTATACTGCCCCTTCGTACACCAGGATCGGCGCGCTGTGCCGATCCACCTCACCGATCACCTGGGGCCGAACTTCCCCCTCTGGGTCGCCCGGCGGAGCGCTGTTCTCTTGGATGATCACCACGTCCTGAGTATTTGTCCGCAGGCTGAAGCCAGCTGCTGGGTAAGCATCAGACACCCAACGATACACGTTGCCGCTGAAATGGATCTCACCACTTTCCTCGGCCAGGAGATCAAGCACGTCCGTGGCTTCGGCAAATCCGCCGAAGGCCTCGCCCCGTTCGAAGGGCAGTTCGTAGGTTGCGCAGCGCAGGTGGTTGACCAGGATCACTAGGTTGTCGGGGTTGATCAGCGCGTGCTCAGGTGAGCTTTCAAAAAGGTAGCGCGGGTGGGTAACGATGTACTGATCCAGCGGAGCGCCAGACGCCACCAGCACACCCACCGACACGTCGGCGCGGCGGCCCGCGCGGCCAAATTGCTGCCACGTGCTGGCAATGGTTCCCGGATACCCGGCCAGCACTGCTGCTCCCAGCGATCCAATGTCTACGCCCAACTCAAGCGCGTTGGTAGCCACCACGCCGCGCACATCGCCAGCGCGCAGCCCGCGCTCGATCTCGCGCCGCTCAAGCGGCAGGTAACCACCCCGGTAGCCACGCACACTGCCAGCCTCGATTCCCTCTCGCTCAACTTCGTCTCGCAGGTAGCCAAGTAACACTTCGGTGGTCAGGCGCGCGCGGGCAAACACGATGGTCTGCGTGTTGGCTGCCAGAAAGCGCCCGGCAATGCTGCGCGTCTCCAGAGTATAGCTACGCCGCAGGCCAAGCTTCTCATCGAGGGTGGGCGGATTGTAAAGAATGATGTGTTTTTCGCCGCGCGGGGAACCATCTTCGTTGATCAGCGCCACCGGAGCTTCGATCAGCTGTTCAGCCAGCTCCCGCGGATTAGCAATGGTCGCGCTGGTGCACACAAACACCGGATCGCTGCCGTGAAAGCGGCACACCCGCCGAAGACGCCGCAAGACGTTTGCCATGTGACTACCCAAAATGCCCCGATAGGTGTGCAACTCGTCTAGCGCCACCAGCTGAAGGTTCTCGAAGAAGCGTGCCCAACGGGTGTGATAGGGCAGGATGCCCATGTGCAGCATGTCGGGATTGGAAATGATGATGCCACCCTCACGTCGGATTTGCGTGCGATGGCTTTGCGGCGTGTCGCCGTCGTAGACATGGAACGGGATCGATTTGTCTGGTTCCAAAGCGTCGATCAACCCGCTCAGCACTGTTGCCTGATCCTGAGCTAATGCTTTAGTCGGGAACAGGTAGAGCGCGGAGGAGGCTGGATTTCGCAGTGCGAACTGGAGTGTCGGCAGGTGGTAGGCCAGCGACTTGCCCGACGCTGTCCCAGTGACCAGCACAATGTTCTGCCCAGCCAACACGGCCTCAACTGCCTGGGCCTGGTGCGTGTACAGCGGAGAGATGCCCAGCCGCCGCGCCATAGTCACCAGTCGCGGATCAAGCGTCGCCGGAAAGGCAGCATAACGCGCTGCGCGGGCCGGGATGTGCTCCCAGGCCGTCACGTTTCTGGTGAATTCCGGATCGAGGCGTAGTTCCCGCAGAAGTGTCATCAGGTCCATAACGTAGATATTACCGATAGAACGTATGTTTGCAAGGACAAGCCTGCCCCAACTCGTTATAATCGTCCCATGGTTTCCCAGACTCGGGTGGCTCTCAATGCACATCTGCTCTCTGGTCAGGCAACCTATCGCAGCGCCGGGATTCATGGCTATCTGTTCAACACCCTAGCACACCTGCCAGAAGTGGATTTGAGCTTTGCCTACACTGTCTTTGTTGGGAATGGACAGTTACCTGAGCGCGCTGATTGGGCCGTGCAGAGGTCTCGCTTGCCTACCCACAACCCACTGGTGCGCATCGTGTGGGAGCAGGTTGTCGCGCCGCTTGCGTTGGCCCGCCTGCGCCCTCATCTGCTGCACGGGATGGCCTTCTCGCTGCCCGTGATGTGGGCTGGCCCATCAGTGGTAACTATTTACGACTTGAGCTTCCTGCGCTATCCCCGACGGTTGAGCGCCAGTCGCCGACTGTATCTGCGGCTGATCACACAGTTCTCAGCACGGCGCGCCCGGCGGGTGATCGCCATCTCGCAGAGCGGCAAAGCCGAGATCAGCGCCTTGCTGGGTATCCCACAGACTAGGATCGATGTGGCTGTGCCCGGCGTTGGGCAGAATTTCCACCCCCTGCCCACTGCAGAGATTGACCGTTTCCGCGCCCACCAGCAGTTGCCGGAACGGTTCATCCTGTACGTAGGCACTCTCGAACCGCGCAAAAACCTGGACACTCTGATCCGGGCTTACGCCAAACTCTCTCACCGCGACCGCGTCAAGCTCGTGCTGGTCGGTGGCAGAGGGTGGCAGGTCAGGCCGCTTTTGGCGTTGGTCGAAGGGCTAAATCTGACGCAAGATATACTATTGCCCGGCTTTGTGGACAATGTAGACCTGCCCTTGTGGTACAATGCAGCAGAGATATTCGTCTATCCTTCACTTTACGAGGGTTTTGGACTTCCACTGCTCGAGGCGATGGCATGTGGCGTGCCCGTCGTCGCTTCAGACACAACCTCGCTGCCGGAGGCCGTAGGCCAGGAGGGGATTTTGTTGCCGCCGACCAGCGCCGACGCCTGGGCCGACGCTTTGGCAAACCTGCTCGAAAACCAGACCGCCCGGCGTGACTTGGCAGCACGTGGACAGGAACGCGCGCGGCAGTTCACATGGACCGAAACCGCCCGGAAGACTGTCGCTGCATACCGCCAGGCATTAGGTAACGAGGGATGAGACCATCTATGGTGCGCAGGCAGACTGCACAGAAAGTAGTGCTTACCCTGCTGGATGTCGTCTTCATTAACGTGGCATTTGCGTTGTCGTACATCATACGCTACCGGCTCAACATGCCATACCCCGTTGAGGAGCGCTATGACGCGCCCTTTACGCCCTATATTCCATTTGCCATCTTGCTGACGGTGCTGTCGTTGACCATGTTCCGCCTCAGCGGCCTGTACGAAGAGCGTAGGCGGCGGCGGTGGCTGAACGAAATTTACAGCCTGGTCAGCGGCACGGCCACCAGCATTGTGATCGTCATGGCGATCACCTTCTTCCTTCAGCCACTGGTCTACTCGCGGGGTATGCTTGTCTTAGCTGGTGTACTGATCGTAGTTTCCCTCAGCATCGTCCGCCTGATCTGGAGTGTGATACTCGCCAGCCACTACCGCCGTGGGGTTGGCGTCCAGCGGTTGCTGATCGTAGGCGCGGGCGAGATAGGGCGTGCTGTTATGCGCACCATCCTGGCCACGCCAATGCTAGGCTATCAGATCATAGGCTACGTTGACGACGACCCAGCCAAAGATGACGGCCTGGGCCGGATCCGAAGCCTGGGCAAACTGGATCAGCTGTCTGAAGTGATCGTCAAAGAGAAGATCGACGAAGTTATCGTGACGCTCCCCTGGATGTACCATCGCAGAATCATGCAGATCGTCGAGGATTGCGAGCGCGAGCACATCCAAGTGAAGGTAGTGCCTGACGTGTTTGAGCAGCGCATGCGTAACGTAGACCTGGACACTCTGAGTGGCATTCCTCTGCTAGGCCCAGGCCCGGAGCGTCTGGGATCGAGCGCTGTGCTGATCAAGCGTGCCGTTGACCTGGTGCTGAGCATCATCGCTCTGCCATTCTTTGCCCTTCTATACGTTGTTGCGGGGATTGCCATCAAGCTCGACTCGCCAGGGCCAATACTCTTCAAACAGCAGCGCATTGGAAAAGATGGCAAGCCGTTCGAGGTCGTCAAATTTCGCACCATGATCGTAGGCGCAGAACAGATGAAAGACGCAGTGACCCACCTGAACAAATTCAAGGATAACATTCTGCTGAAAGTGCCGGATGATCCACGCATGACGCGCGTGGGGCGCTTCCTACGACGGACCAGCATCGACGAGCTGCCACAGATCATCAATGTCCTGCGTGGTGAGATGAGCTGGATTGGGCCACGCCCAAACACGCCAGACGAGGTTGCGCAGTATGCTCCCTGGCAGCGTAAGCGGCTGAGTGTACTGCCGGGCATTACCGGTCTATGGCAGGTCAGCGGGCGCAGCGATGTGCCATTTGATGAGATGTGTCTGCTTGACATTTTTTACATCGAGAACTGGTCCCTCGAACTTGACTTTCGCATCATGTTGCAAACCATTCCCCACCTGATCGTCGGTAATGGAGCATACTGATCATGCCCACTGCACCCCTGTTCCCTATACCCAAGTCTGTATCTGAGGTCGGGCTGGCGCTCGACCCCGATGAACGTGCCGAGATGGAGAGCTTTTTGCAGCGCCTCGTTCAGACGCCCAGCCACCCGACCTGCGAGGCAGAGGTCGCCAGGCTGGTCGAGACGCAACTTCGCAGCTTCGGCATCAGTGACGTGACGGTGGATCGGGCCGGGAGTGTGATCGCACGGCTGGGCAATGGAGATGGCCCTACTTTGCTGTACGATGGCCACATGGACACCGTCGCTGCGACCGGCAGGGACTGGCCACACGATCCTTATGCGGGCGTCATCCAGAATGGCGTGCTGTATGGCCTAGGCTCGTGTGACATGAAGGGATCATTGGCCGCTATGGTCTATGCCGCCCGTCAGTTGGTGGAGAGCAAAGCTGAGCTGCATGGCACGCTGATTCTGGCGTTTGTGGTGCAGGAGGAACCCTGTGAAGGCTGTGCCCTCAAGATCGTGGTTGAAGAGAGTGGTATCCGGCCCGATTGGGTGATCCTGGGGGAGCCAAGCGCCATGCAGATCAAGCGCGGGCATCGAGGGCGTGTGCTGTTCAAGGTGACAGTCCACGGCAAGAGCAGCCATGGAGCCTGCCCTGACCTGGGCGAGAACGCCATTCTGGCCGCCTCACGGTTGATCTTCGGAATCGACCTGCTTTCAGCCGACCTGCCAAGCGATCCCTTCCTGGGACCGGGTACCATTGCCGTCACGCACATCGAGAGCCAGGCGCCTAGCCTTAACGCTATTCCCGACTCGTGCACGTTTTACGTGGACCGTCGCCTGACGCTTGGCGAGACGCCGACACGCGCCCAGGCGCAGATCGAGAGCATCATCGAGCGGGAGGGAATCCGCGCCCAGGTGGAGGTAGCCGAATATTGCGCCCAGTCTTACGCCGGTTACATGTTCTCCACACGTGAAGCTTTCAATGCCTGGGCGCTGGAGGAGAATCACCTGCTGATCCGGGCCATAGCAACAGCGGTGCGCGCCGTGCGCGGCCAGTCGCCGAGTGTGGGGCGGTGGGCGTTCTCAACTGACGGCGTGTATAGCATGGGTGTGGCAGGCATTCCAACGGTTGGGTTTGGGCCTGGCAATCCTGAGTATGCTCACACCACTGAAGAACACATCGTACTAAACGACGTAGCTGAGGCAGCATCCATCTATGCACTGTTGGCGATGATGCTGCTGAGCAAGCCGTGATCCTCCACTGAACCTCCGGCTGTCGCATATTCGATCCTCACGGCGCATGCCCCAGGTGTCGCCTATTGTGCAACCTGCCGCCCAGCACTGCATCCAATAGAGCAGTGAGACAGACGACCAAACTTACGTTTTCATAGAGGGAGATAGAGCATGTCGCTGTTGGATGAGCGAACGCGCAAGGATGTGAAGGCGCTCCTGGAGGACATGGCTGGGTCGGTGAAGCTGGTTGTGTTCACACAGGAATTCGAATGTCAGTACTGCCGAGAGACACGGCAGATCGTCGAGGAGATCGCCGGGCTGTCTGAACAGATCACGGTGGAGGTGTACGATCTCATCCAGGACAAGGACAAAGCTCAGAGCTACGCCATCGACAAGATTCCGGCCATCGCCATTTTGGACGGCAACGGCCACGACTTCGGCGTGCGCTACTACGGCATCCCATCAGGTTACGAGTTCAGCTCGCTGCTGCATGACATCAAAGCGGTAGGTGACGGGCCTGAAGCCGTATCGCTTAGCCCAGAGACGCAGGCTTTCCTGAAGACACTTGACAAAGACATTCATCTACAGGTATTTGTCACGCCGACCTGCCCATACTGCCCGCGTGCGGTGGTGATGGCTCACGCGCTGGCCATTGCCAGCGAGCACATCCGCGCCGACATGGTGGAGGCGACCGAGTTCCCGTACCTGGCGATGAAATATAATGTCATGGGGGTCCCACGCACCGTGATCAACGAGACGGAATTCGTCGAGGGGGCTGTTCCGGAGATCATGTTGCTGGACGCCATCAAGGCGGCGGTGGAGAATTAGCCGGGAGGCCAGCTGGGCGCCCAGCTGGCCTCTGACACCGCTCTTAAGCGACGCAGGACAGCTTCATATGCCCTGCACTGCCACTAGCACAGCCCCAATGGAGAAAGCGATCAGTAGCTGGCCAGTGCTGTAGATGATCCATACTACATCCCGGATATAGGGAAAGCCGCGTCCGCGCACCAGGACCTGAGCCAATAGCAAATCTGAGGCGGCGAACAGTGCCAATCCCAGCGCCAAGAGCGCCAGTGCGCCAGTCTCGATCCACAGCCCGACTGCAATGCCCAGAGCGGCAAACAGCAGCAGCCCATAGAGCAAACTGGCGACATTCATGGTGTGGGAGCCATCGGGGCGGCGGATTAGCGCGATCCACCCAAGCACACCTACGGTGATGCCAAGTCCTGCGGCAGTGAGCGCTGGCCCGCTCTCGGTCCGATCCAGCAAAGATCGCGCCAAGAGACACGCAACGGCGTAACATACATGTCCCACGCCGAAGGCAGCCATGGCGGCGATCTCAGCCCTGGGCATGGCAAACAGGCCAGCCATTAGCAAGTCGCCGCCTGCCCCGACGACCAAACCGGACACAATCCAGGCGGCAAATCGGGCAGCGGGGGTGTCTCTTGCCAAGCCCAGCCACCACAGCATACCACAGACCAACACCACGGCGATCATGGTGACCTTGGCCCCAATCGGCAACCGCCGCGAACGGTCGGCGTTGGGCTTGCCACGCAGCATGCCGACGGCATAGGCTCCCACCCAGGTGGCGCACAGCACAGCGAAGATCGAGCGGTAGATCACCGACACAGATTCAAACATCGGGTTCTGCTCCGCGATCAGAGGCGATCTCGAACCAGTGGTCCGGCGACGATCGTGGCATGGTCAGTCCCTAAGGGTTAAGAAACACCCCAATGACGATTGGCAACGGGACATAAGCCTCGATCAGCTTCTGTTCATAGGGCAATGCTACACCCAAGCCGCTCGACCGCCCACCGTCCAGGTTGAGCGCCGTGTCCAGGTTCAGGTTAGACGCAGCCAGCCACCGCGACAGCTCGGCCAGCGAGAACACCGAGCTGTCGAACAGCACAATCACCACATATCCCTGGTCGTCAATCCCGATCACTGTCCGACGAGCACGGCGACCTACATCGTCAGGATAGGTCGGCTGGCGGCCCGGCAGCAGCAACATGGGATAGGACTCGACTGCTTGGTCGAAGCGCATCCCGCGCGGGCTATACGATGAGCGCCCCAGGGCATAAATTTCAACCCTGTCATCGAGCACAGCAAAAAGTCCTGGCGTGCCAATCCGTTCCTCGGTGCTGATCGGCGCACCGTACAGTTCCCCATCGATCACTAGCCGTCCCACAGGGCGATGATCGCCGGAGAAGAACCCGCCGTTCACAACCACCGGCGCACCAGTGATGGTCTGCCACTCAGCGATGGAATGTGGCTGGTCACCCTCATAATATACCCGAAATGCGACCCGGTTCGGGTCGAGGCGCAGAGCGTAGGCGTAGGCGAGGGTGTCCCGCTCAGGGACAGGCACGGGCAGGTAAGTCCGGCTGATCCCAGGCGCAACAGGATCCCAAGCCGGCGGAGTGGGTGTAGCAGTCGGGGTGGGAGTGTAGGTGGGAGTGGGCGTGAGGGTAGGCGCAGCAGTGGCCGTGGGAATGGAGGTGAACATGCCAGAGGGCGCACTGGCGGTGCGCAGGTCGATCTCCACAGTAGAGATGGAGGAAGTGGCCATGCTATCCGATGGAAACAAGGAACAAGCGGACATAACTGCCAGCAGCGCCGCAACGATCAGGCTCACAAGCAGGCCGTGTCTCATAGACGCAAGTATAGCCAACTCTACGGCCAATGTGAACCTTGCTTGACGCCCGGTGCTGCTACAGCTAGAATACCGATCACGTACCCCGATCCGTTGTCAACCTGTGTGGAGCGGCCCAGTGAGCAAGCGATGGCCAGACAAAACGATCATTGGACTGACGGGCAACATTGCCACCGGCAAGAGCGTGGTGCGCCGCATGCTGGAACACCTGGGAGCATTCGGCATTGATGCCGATGGATTGGCGCATCGCGCCATGTCACCAGGTGCGCCTGCTTATCAGCCTATTGTCGAGACTTTTGGCAGGTGGATTCTGACCAGCGAGGGCCAGATCGACCGCCAGCGGCTAGGGCAGGTGGTGTTCGCCGATGCCGGAGCCTTGGCGTTGCTGGAAAAGATCACCCACCCGATTGTTGCCCAGGTGATCGATCTGCTTATCCGGCGGGCCAAGCAGAAGGTGGTCGTCATTGAGGCCATCAAGCTGATCGAGGCTGGGCTGGCCGACATGTGCGATACCGTGTGGGTGGTAGACACACCAATCGAGTTACAGGTCCAGCGGCTGGTGCGCGATCGTAAGTTGAGCGAGGCTGAGGCTCGCACGCGAATCGGAGCACAGCCCCCGCAGTCTGCCAAGCTAGCCAGGGCCAATGTGGTGATCGACAACAGCGGCGGGTACGAGGAGACCTACAATCAGGTCCAAAGGGCCTTCAACAAGCTCGTGGGGATCGAGGAGGCTCCTCCAGAACCGGAGCCGGTTATCGAGGTCCCTGCTGGGGAGATCAGCGTGCGCCGGGGTGGGCCTAAGCAGGCTGAGGACATTGCCTTATTCATCAACCGGGTACAAGGCGTATCACTCACCCGCACTGACATCCTGCTGCGTTTTGGACAGAAGGCTTACTCCCTAGCCTACGCAGGGACTCAGGTGATCGGTCTGGCAGGCTGGCAGGTCGAGAATCTGATCGCCCGTGTAGACGAGTTCATCGTGGCGCCCAATGCCCCTATCGACAAAGCCGTCAGCGGGCTGCTGGAGGTCGTCGAGCGCAGCGCCAACGATCTGCAGAGCGAGATCGCCATGATTTTCCTGAAGAACAACACGCCTGACAGCGTCCGTCAGGCCATCCTGTCCACCGGCTATGAGCAGAAGGTCCCTGCCGACCTGCGCGTACCCGATTGGCGGGAGGCTGCTCAGGATTCAGCTCCTCAGGGCACTTATATGCTCGTCAAGCGGCTGCGTGCAGACCGCGTCTTGAAACCAATCTAGTCCTTGGTAAAGGGGTCACATGGCCAAGTTTGTGAACCGTGCTATCGACAACCTGCGCCACGGGCCAGTCGGCCCTGCGGTGCGCTGGATTGAGAGACACCCCCGCCTGTCAGCCTGGTTCGTGCTGGCCACAGGCATGGTGATTTTGCTGGTGATTGAGGCGCGCCACGTAGGGTTGCTGCCCTACCAGTGGGTCGCGCTGATTGTAGCAACCATCCTGGTGGCCGGAGCCTGCGTGTGGATCATCAGTTGGGAAGATGGCAGTGAAGAAGTCGAAACCCCGCAGGCCAAGCCAGAGAGAAAGAAAGAGAAGTCTCAGGACTGACCCTGCCTCAGGTATGCACCCGCAGGTGAGACAAAACCATCCTGTCTGATTCTGGCTCGATTTCTCCACCACAGAGCAACGGCCCGATGGGCTTCGCCGGCCCAGTGTCTGGTCTTTGGAACCTAATGTCACCACCACTGGAAGTAGGCGGTCTCGACAGTGAGGAAGGTCTCTCCAGCGAGGACGTACACCTCGACCCCCACCCGCGATCCCGGCAACGCAGGAGGTACGATAAATGTGGTCTGCGACACTCCTCGGCTGTCGGTATCCGGCAGCGTGACTTCTGCCACGGCGTCGTTGTAGCGCAACATAGCCAATGCCTGCGCCCCTGTCACGGGGCTGCCATTTTCGTCTTCAAGCACCAGGTAAATCGTCTGCTGTTCACCATGCCCCACAGTAGGTCGTGCCACGCTCACGCTAGCGCGGAGTCTAGGCTGCGGAGTGGGTACTCCTTGCAAGTGGATCGCGGCCTGACCGATGTCCTGTGGAGGGGGAAAGACTGTGAGGTAGGCAGAACCCAGGTCAGCCAGATGAATTTCGCCCAGAGCATCATGCACCAACCGCGCGCGCTCAAAGTCTTGCACTAACACACCGTTCTGATCATGGGCGGCGTTCAGCGGCAGTCCAAAAAATGCCTCACCGCCACGCTCGCGGTAGAAGTCGGTGAACACAGCATCCACGGCGTGACCGCCTGCCGGGTCGCCCAGATTGAGCGTACGTCCAATGGGCGCCAGCTCAACGCCTTGCACGGCCAGTTGAAATTTGGCACGCTGGAAAGTCTGTACCCATAGACCATCTTCGTCCTGATAGGCATCGGTGAGGGGATACCCGAAGGTTGCCACACCACCATGCTCCAGGAAAAAGGACAGGAATGGTTCACGTACTACGCGCCCTGTCTGTGGGTAATAACGGCTCTGCAGGGGTGTGTCGCCGCGAATCGCCAGAGCGCCGATGAACCCTAGGGCTATCAGAGCGGCAATCAGGAGGGGCAGCGCCCTGTGTGTTCTGCGCATGATTCCAAGCCTTGCCCGGCCCACAAGCCAGAATTATACTTACTTGGGGACCATTATAGGACACAGGCATCAACCCGCAATCGAACGGGTGTTCCGCCTCCCTGCTTTTCCACGTCCGCTCGACATGGATCGATAAACCCATGAACCTGACAATTAGCCTGGGGCAGATGGATGTGCACGCTGGGCAACCCGACCGGAACCTGTCGCGCGTGCGAGAGTGGATCGCTGAAGCAGCCCGCCGGGGATCAGACCTGGTGGTGTTCCCCGAACTGTGGGACACCGGCTATGCACTCGCTCAAGCCGCGCAATTGGGGTCTCCGCTAGAAGGAGGACGTTTTGCCAGCGTGGCCGCCCTGGCTAGGGAGCATCGTGTCCATGTGATCGGTTCGATGCTTGAGCTGGCAGCGGCGGCATCAGCAGGAGCTTCACCTCGTGCCTACAACACCGCTGTTTGGTTTGGGCCAGAGGGGGACGTGTTGGGCGTCTACCGCAAGCTGCACCTGTTCCGGCTGATGAATGAAGAACGCTACCTCGATCCGGGCGAAGCTCTCTTGTTGCTCGACCTCCCGTGGGGAACCACAGGCACTGCCATCTGCTACGATCTGCGCTTTCCAGAGCTGTTCCGCAGCTACGCGCTTGGCGGCGCTGTGCTGACAGTCATCCCCGCTCAGTGGCCACATCCTCGCATGGCCCACTGGCAAACGCTCCTGCGGGCGCGTGCTATCGAAAACCAGATGGTCGTGGTGGCCTGCAACCGTGTCGGAGAAGAGCAGGGGGCCAAAGGACCAGTCCGCTTTGGAGGGCGCTCGGTCATCCTCGATGCCTGGGGGGAGGCTGTGATCGAGGGGAATGAGTCCGAGACTCTGCTGACTGCCACGGTTGATCTGTCCCATGTGGCCCATATTCGACAGAGGATCCCGGTCTTTGACGATCGCCGGCCGGACGTATATTCGCAAGGCTGAAAGGAGAGCTTATGGCGACCTACAAGGAACTTGATCCCTCGCCTCGACTGCTGTTGGGGCCAGGTCCAAGTATGGTCCATCCACGTGTGCTACGCGCCATGTCTACACCGCTGGTGGGGCACCTGGACCCGGAGTTCATCACGCTGATGAACGAAGTCCAGGAGCTGATGCGTGTGGTCTTCCAGGCTTCCGATGATACGCTGACCATTCCGGTCTCAGGCACAGGCAGCGCCGGGATGGAGGCAGCACTGTGCAACTTCATCGAGATGGGAGACCCGGTGCTGATATGTGTGAACGGGTACTTCGGCGATCGCATGGCCGAGATGGCTAGCCGCTATGGCGCTCAGGTGCGGCGTCTGGACGCCGCATGGGGAGACATCTTTGACCCAGCGCAGATCGAGGCGGAGCTTAAGGCGCACCCCGCCAAGCTGGTCGCTATCGTCCATGCTGAGACTTCGACCGGCGCACTGCAGCCGCTGGATGAAATCGCCAGGATTGCCCACGCTCATGGCGCATTGCTGCTGGCCGACACCGTGACTTCGCTGGGCGGAGTCCCGGTGCGAATGGCTGAGGTGGGCATCGACATTGCCTATTCAGGGTCTCAGAAATGCCTGAGTGCGCCGCCGGGACTGGCTCCGTTGGCCATTGGCCCTCGCGCGTTGGAGGTGCTCAAGAATCGCAAGACCAAAGTGACCAACTGGTACCTCGATATGACGCTCATCCTCAAGTATTGGGGGCCAGAACGCACCTATCACCATACAGCGCCCATTAGCATGAACTACGCACTTCGCGAGGCGCTGCGACTGGCCGTCGAGGAAGGGCTAGAAGCCCGCTTTGCCCGTCACGCCAGCAATGCTCGCCTGCTGTGGGATGGCCTGGCCGACCTCGATCTGACCCTGCATGTTCCTGAGGATCATCGTCTACCCTCGTTGACGACGGTGCGTGTTCCGGACGGGATAGACGAGACTGCTGTCCGCCGCCGCCTGCTGGATGAGTACAACATCGAGATCGCAGGCGGCTTGGGAGCACTGAAGGGCAAGGTATGGCGGATCGGACTGATGGGCTATTCCAGCCGGGTTGTCAATGTGGTGACACTCCTGGGCGCCTTAGAGCGCATCCTGAGCAACAGTTAGAGGCAATCACCTTCCCAACAGGGGGCATCTGTCACAGGTGTCCCCTGTTCATCGTTCTGCATGGATACAATGAACGACTCCCAAGATCGTTCGGGAATCGCGTCGCCGGAGCAAGTTCGTTATGATCCCATCCCACAGCCCCGAGCCTAGCCAGGAACTGATCCACGATCTGCGCAACGCACTCCCTGAGGTTCACTTCGACCGCATGACGCGCCTGTTATACAGCACCGATGCCAGCATCTACCAGATGGTGCCGCTGGGGGTGGCCTTCCCACGCAACGTTGACGAAGTCGCGGCGACGGTTGAGATCGCGGCGCGGCACGGCGCACCGATCCTACCACGCGGCGGCGGCAGCAGCCTGGACGGTCAGGCGGTCAACCACGCTCTGGTGCTCGACTTCACGCGCCATATGGACCACATTCTTGAAATCGAAGCCGAAACCCATACGGCGCGCGTGCAGCCGGGCGTGACATTGGGCCACTTGAACGCCCATCTCAAGCGCTATGGCCTGATGTTTGGCCCCGACCCGGCCAGCGGCGACCGTGCAACACTGGGGGGCATCATCGGCAACAATTCGACCGGCGCACACTCGATTGTGTACGGTATGGCGTCCGACCATGTGATCGCGCTGGAGACAATCCTGGCCGACGGGAGCCGGGCGCGGCTCGATGCGCTGAAGGGAGACAAGTGGGAGGATCGCAGCCAACGCCCTGGCCTGGAGGGAGCCATCTACCAGGCTATGCCACAGATCCTCGATCAGTACGCTATCCCGATCGCCACCCATTACCCTAAGACCTGGCGCACGGTGGCAGGCTATAACCTGAACCATGTTGTTGAGGAAGACTCTGCCAACATTGCCAGGCTGGTGGTTGGGTCCGAGGGGACGCTGGCGATCATCACCGAGGCCACACTGAAGCTGGTCCCGGCTCCTCAGGTGACACGCCTGGCGCTGGTGCACTTCTCATCCATGCGTGCTGCACTGGAGGCTGTCCCAGCGTTGCTTGAAAGCACCCCGACTGCCGTCGAGCTGATTGACCGCATGATCTTGGACTTGGCGCGTAGTAAGCCTGAGCATCAACAGCTACAGACCTTTGTCGAGGACAACCCGGAGGCAATACTGGCCGTTGAATATGCGGGCGAGTCGGAGGCTGAGCTTGAAGCCGGTGTGCAACGCCTCCATGCCGTGCTGCGACGAACCCACCATTGCGGGCCAGTGACAATGGTGGCAGACCCGACAGCGCAGCTCAGGGTGTGGTCTGCACGCAAGGCGGCCCTGGGCATCCTGATGAGCGTCAGGGGAGACGCCAAGCCCTTGCCCTTCATCGAGGACACCGCCGTGCCAGTTGAACACTTGGCAGATTACGTTGACGGTGTGTTGAACATTGTGCAACGAGCTGGCCTGGGCCGGATGGCGGTCTATGGCCACGCCAGCGCAGGTTGTCTGCACATGCGCCCGCTCCTCAACCTCAAAACGGTGGAGGGCATTCGCCAGCTCCGCGAAGTGGTAGGAGCCGTGATCGACTTAGCGATCAGTCTGGGCGGTACGCCCAGCAGCGAGCACGGCAATGGCATTGCCCGCAGCGAATTCTTGGAGCGCGTGTTCGGGCCAGAGCTGGTGCAAGCCTTCCGCCAAGTCAAGGCAGCTTTCGATCCGCAGGGCATCCTGAACCCTGGCAAAATCGTCGATCCGCCTGCGATGGACAACCCAGCGCTGTTACGCTATGGCCCCAACTACGCAACACCCCAGGCTCCGCCTTTTACCGTCTTCAGCTTTCACTTGGATGGGGGCTTTGCGAGAGCGGTCGAAATGTGCAACGGCGCTGGGGTGTGCCGCCAACTCGGCCAGGGGGTGATGTGTCCATCTTTCCAGGCTACCCATGACGAAACACACAGCCCTCGCGGGCGAGCTAACGCGCTCCGGGCAGCCATGATGGGCCTGCTGGGGCCAGACGGCATGGCTTCGCAGGAAGTATACGAAGTGCTCGACCTGTGCCTGTCATGTAAGGCCTGTAAATCCGAGTGTCCCTCCTCGGTTGACGTGGCAAAACTGAAGGCAGAATTCCTGCACGGTTACTACCGGGTGCACGGCATACCATTGCGTGCATGGATGTTTGGCAACATTGCAGCGATCAACCGGCTGATCCAGCCCTTCGCACCGCTGGTCAATGCTGTGCTGAGAGGGCCAGGCCGGTGGGCCATGACCCGACTGGGAGTACATCCGAATCGCCCACTACCGCTGTTAGCCTCCCCCACCTTCAGCCAGTGGTACGGTGAACACACTTCACGGCAGCCCCGCAACCGATCCGCTCGACGGACCCCGGTGGTGTTTCTCCACGATACTTTTATGGAGCACAACCACCCTCAGATTGGACAGGCCGCGATTCGGGTGCTGGAAGCTGCGGGGTGTGATGTGATCTTCCTGCCCGACAAGCAGTGCTGTGGCCGACCGGCAGTCTCCAAGGGTCTGCTTGGAGAGGCTGTACGGCTGGCGCGTCACAACATCGCGTTGCTGGCTCCATATGCCCATCGCGGCATCCCGATGGTGGGTTGTGAGCCTAGTTGCGTTGCCATGCTGGTCGATGAGTACCGCGAGTTGGCCAGGGGGGAAGATGCTGAGGCTGTAGCGCAGATGGCCATGCCTATTGAGACATTCCTGATGCGCGAGGCTGAGGCAGGCCGCCTGAACCTGAGTTTCGACGGCAGGCTGCGCCGGGTGCTGCTCCACGGCCACTGCCAGCAGAAAGCCCTGTTCGGCATGGACAGTACGCTCCGGATGTTACGTCTGATCCCTGGCTGTACAGTCGAGTCGATCGACTCGGGCTGCTGCGGCATGGCTGGGTCGTTCGGCTACGAGGTCGAGCACTACAAACTGTCGATGCAGCTGGCCGAGATGTCATTGGCTCCCACGGTACGCGCTGCTCCGTCGGACACGATCATCTGCGCGACCGGCGCTTCCTGCCGTGACCAGATCAATCACACCACCGGCAGGCCCGCCATGCATCCCATTGAAGTGCTGGCTGGGGCGTTGGTTGACAGCGAAGTATGATTTATAGATGTAACTCGCTCTAAGACAGAAGGGCCGGACATGTCTGCCCGGCCCTCGTCTTCGGAGATACAGAGAGCAATTGAGGGCTGCCGACTGGGCCAGGAGCTAGAGCTTAGTCGGCAGCCATACCATTGGCTCGCGCGATGTCCTCAGCTAGAAAAAAGACCTCGCTCTTGCCCTCTAACTTCTCGCGTATCTTCTCGATGATCAGATCAAGATGTGCGCTGTTGGCGACAAAGTCCAATGCGTCGGCAGGGACGATCAGCACCGGGCTGGCAGTGAAGCGCCTGACCCAGTCTTCGTACAAAGTATTCAAACGATGCAGGTAGCCGGGATCGATGTCCTGTTCAAACTCGCGGCCCCGCATACGGATGCGGCTGAGCAACGTCTCAACCGAAGCCCGAAGGTAGATCACCATGTCAGGCGGCGGCAGGAACTGGACCAGCGTCTCATACAGCTCGCGGTAGCTGCGATAGTCGCGCTCGTCCATGTGGCCCTGCTGGTACAGGTTGCAGGCGAAGATCTCGGCGTCCTCGTACACGCTGCGGTCCTGGACTACCGAGTTAGGATGATCGAGCAGCTGGCGGTGGTGGCGCAGCCGTCGTGAGAGGAAGAATATCTGCGAATGGAAGCTCCATGTGCGCATATCCCGGTAAAAGTCGGCCAAGTAGGGGTTGTCATCGACAGCCTCGTAGAAGGGCGCCCAGCCCAGACGTTCAGATAGCATGCGCGTCAGCGTGCTCTTGCCGACTCCAATGTTGCCTGCAATCGCGACGAACTTTTTGCTGATCATCATTCTTCTTCCCTTTCCACGATCCGACCGTCGCGCCAGCGCCGGTTTGCATTGACGCTCATCTTGTCCAGGTAAGCCTGTTCCAAGTCAATACCAACGTAGTTGCTAAGCTTGAGCAAATAGGCCAGGCAATCGGCCAGTTCATCCTGAATCGAGGAGCGATACTCGTCTACAGCCACACTGTGCGCCTCTTGCGGCGACCGCCCTTCCCCTTGCAGCCGAACCTGTCTGGCCCACATCCACTTCAAGACGCGGGCCAGCTCGCCAATCTCCTCGCTGAAAGCAATGAAATTCATAAACAGATCAGGATCAAAACCCTTGTCGGCGTCCAGCGACAGGTGGAACTGCTGAAAGTCCGAGAGACGGTGCGGACCGCTCTCCAGTTCTTGCAGGATAACCTGTGGCTTGGCCGTGGTCATTGGGACCTCAACCCCTGGCAGGCGGGTCTGGTAAATGCCGTACTCCAGGCTACTCTTGATGCGCTCCGCAATATAGTTCAGGTCATCCTGGTTTTGCACAATGTTCAGGTTGTTAGTATCGATCACTAGGACAGGCGCCTCATGGTAATCGGCGATGAACTGCTCATAGGCAGCCCGCAACTGTTCGATATAATCACGATCCATATTGCGTTCATAGGGGCGGTCACGGGCAGCGATGCGTGCCATCAGCACGTCCAGGTCCGCACGCAAGAAAACCAGCAGATCAGGCCGTGGGATATTCGCACCCAGCGCTATGTACAGCCGCTCATAAACGGCAAGTTCGTCGCCTTTCAGATTCAGGTGGGCAAACAGGCTGTCTTTGGCAAAAGTGTAATCCGAGATGACCGGGCCTCGCCGCAATGCCTGTCGGACGGTGGCCATCTGTTGGCGGTAACGGCTCAAAAGGAAGAAAATCTGAGTCTGGAACGCATAGCGTACCCGGTCCGCATAGAAATCCGAGAGAAAGGGGTTCTCTTCAAACTCCTCGAGCAGCACTGCACCACCCAAACGTGGTTGGAGCAGGCGGGCAAGCGTGGTCTTGCCAACCCCAATAACACCCTCAATCGCGATGTAGGGGTGACGAGTCATACGTAACTATCCGTTGTCCGAAGTGGTTTGGACGGATCGGGACGACATCGCTGCGGCTGTGCGGCTGAATAGTACCCACGCTGCGCCGAGCGGTCACACTCAGTCTAGCAGCGAAGTCACTCTCTTATGGAATTGTAGCATACCTGAGCCTGTGCGATGGCGCAAGGCAGAAGGTTAAAATTCGGTACGAACTTGCGGAAAATAGTCCAGGTGTCTGAACGCACAGCTGTGCTGCTTATTGACCAGAGCGTTGTCCGTCATGCACTGGAGTGTGCTCGACAGGCCGAGCCACTCGGCAACAATCCTCTGCGGCAGCTGGTGTGGGTGCGCCAGCAGATCGAAGCGAGAGGACCCGCCGCGTCGCCCGTGGAGGTCGATGTCGCGCTCAGTACAGTGCTCAATACGTGCATCGAAGACAGCCTCCACCACCACCGGGCGTTGGTAGGAGTTGCCCCCCCTTCTTCTCAAGATCGCACCGTGGCGCTTGATTGGCTACGCCAAGACTTCCGACAAGGCAACCGCGAACTGGAGGCTTGGAGCACACTCTACTACCGCTACGTCCGCCTCGATCTGGACCTTCAGGTCCAGGACATTGCCGCCATCCTGGGCATTGCACCTCGGCAGGTGCGCCGCCGCCTGGCGCATGGATGCCGCCGCCTGGCCGAGATACTCAGCCGCCTGGAGGCTTCAGCCCGCGTCAGCAACCGTCGTCAGTGGCTACGTCTCAAGCTCCCGCCGCCTATGTACACCTCACTGTTCGGTGTTGAGCAGACAATCGCGCGTTTGTTCAACCTGCTGTGCGCGCCTGGACCGCCGCACACCCTGGCGCTGGTTGGGCCAGGCGGGATCGGCAAGACGACGCTGGCCCATGCTGTAGCAGTGCGCCTGATCGACGACGGCCAAGTCGGCAATGTGGCCTGGATTGACCTCGATCTGCCTACCACCTATTCCACAATCTTGGCCAGGCTGGCTCATGCGTTGGGCTACCTGCACTGGGCCGAATCCTCCCCGGAGGATGTAGAGGCCAACCTGCGTGTGCGTCTGGCTGAGACACACGTGTTGGTGGTGATCGACAACGCCGACCTGCTGGAAGACCTGGGCGCACTACTGCCTCGACTCGATATGATGGTCGCCCCGGGCCATCTGCTGCTGACCAGCCGCCATTGGCCGCCGACTGATGTCCCGGTTCAGGTGGTCCAGGTAGATGCGCTGCCGCCCGCCGAGTTCGCGGCACTGCTGCACAGTTATGCGCGGCTGAGACACGTCTCTCAGGCCCGGCGGCTGCCTCAGGACGTCATTGATGCCATCTATGCCGCGGTGGGTGGCAATCCGCTGGCAGGTCGCTTGGTGGTGAGTCAACTCGGTGCGCTGCCGCTGGACCGCGTGTTGGAGAACCTGTCCACATCGATGACAGCGCACGGCGTAGGGCTGTTCGATTGGCTGTTTGCTTTCACCTGGGAACGGCTGAGCGCCGCCGCGCACCAGGTTGCGCTGGCGATGTGCCTGCTACCGCCCACAGGCGTGGGCTGGCACGAGCTGTTTGCCGTGGCCGATCTGCCTCCCGATGCGCTCGATCACGCCTTGGGCGAGTTGACCGCGACATCGCTGATCGACACTGGCGGCGAGTTCCGCCTGTACACCATGCACGCCCTCGCCCGGCTATTCGTCGAGGATCGGGCACGCCATGCGCCGTGGTCCACGGTCTACGAGCGGCTGCTGCGGCGAGCGATCGACCGCGAGCGCCGCGCCGAGGCAGCCCCCTACGTGGAGTCGGAGGGCTTGTCACATACCCTGACCCTGATCGCGAAAGGGTCCCACATAGAGCAGGAAGGCGCGGCGCTTGGCGACCTGATCGCACGGGTCGCCCCAGCCGCGCGACGGTCTGGCCTATGGGCAGTGTGGCGCGATGCGTTGCTTCACGCCGTGGGTCGTCTCCGGGCGGGCGGAGCTGAGTCGGTAGGGCTGGGCCGTGCGCTGATCGAGCTGGGCGTGGCCTACCGCTGGCTGGGCGACAGCCATGCAGCCGAGGCCACGCTCCAGGAGGCAGTAGCTGTCCTGGGCCAGCAAGGTGATTTCAGCAGCCAGGCCGAGGCGCTGCTTGAGATCGGCTACCTGCGGCAGTCGATGGGGCTGACCGGACCGGCCTACCTGGCCTATCAGCGCGCCGCCTCCGCTGCCTATCGTCACGGCGCGGTCGACCTGCGCCGCCGAGCGCTCAACGGATTGGCGGGCCTGGCGCTGCACAACCAGCGTGCGGAGGAGGCGCTCGATCTCCTCTACCAGGCGCTCGCAACGTGCGAGGCCGATCAGCCTGACGGCGAGACGCTCAGCAACCTGGGAATAGCGACCCTTCAGCAGGGCAGGGTGGACGAGGCAATTCACTTCCAACAGCAGGCATTGGCGCGCTTTGAAGAGGAGGGTGACCTGCCCCGGCAGGCCCGCACCACCCTGCGGCTGGGCATGGCTTATCATGCTGCGCATGACACAAGCCGTGCGCTAGATCGCCTGGAGGAGGGTCTGCGCATGATGCAGACTCTGGGCGATGCGCTGGGCCAGGCTCGCGTTCTCACCAACCTGGGCGCAGTCTATATCCACGAAGAGCGGTGGGCAGAGGCGCTTCAGGTATGGCGCGAGGCGATCGACCTTCAGAGCCGTCTGGGTGACGAAGTGGGCATGGCCTACACGTGGTACAACCTGGCTGACCTCGAGTGGCGGCTGGGACGCGAGGACAACACCCATGCTGCCCTCCGCGAAGCGCGACAGCTGGCCGAACGGCTTAACCTGTTGACGCTGCTGGCTCATATCAACCACCATCCGGCAGGCAGCGGCCCATAGAATCGCTTTGCAGCTTGGTCAGAGAAGGCTTAGAATGCTGTCTACACGCTGACGAGAGGGAGAATAAATGGCATCTACTTCTCAAGCAAAGACATCCACCGCTGCCAGGAGCTTCGACGTGGCTGCCATTCGCCGCCAATTTCCGGCGTTGCGCCAGCGTGTGGGCGGCGTCCGGCCAGTGTACTTCGACAACCCTGGCGGCACCCAAGTGCCCGCCCGCGTGATCGATGCCATGCGCCGCTACCTGATTGAGGCCAATTGCAATACGCACGGCCTATTCCACACCAGCCATCTCACCGACCAAACACTCCAGGCGGCGCGTGTGGCGATAGCGGACCTGCTTAACGCGCCTTCGCCTGACGAGATCGTGTTCGGCGCGAACATGACTACTCTGACCCTGGCCATCAGCCGCGCCATTGGCCGCACGCTGGCCGCAGGCGATGAAATCGTGGTCACGAGGATGGATCACGATGCCAACATCGCGCCGTGGCTGCTGGCAGCCCGCGACCATGGCCTGAGTGTGAAGTGGGCCAACTTCGACCCTGAGACGGGCCGCCTCGACCTCGACCACATGGCTGGCCTGATCACCGAGAGGACAGCGGTCGTGGCCTGTGTGTATGCCTCCAACGCTCTGGGCACGATCAACGATGTAGCCGGGGTAGTCGAGATGGCCCACAGCGTCGGTGCGCTGGCATACATTGATGCAGTGCATTATGCCCCTCACGGGCCGATTGATGTGCAGGCGCTCGGCTGCGACTTCCTGGTGTGCTCGGCGTATAAGTTCTTCGGGCCACATGTGGGGATTCTGTACGGCAGGCGCGATCATCTGGCCCGCTTGCCTGTGTATAAGGTCCGTCCTGCACCAGAACAAGTGCCCGACCGCTGGGAGACCGGCACATTGAACCACGAAGGGATCGCCGGCGTGACCGCCGCTGTGGAGTACCTGGCGTGGATCGGCGAGCAGTTTGGGGGGCCATTCCAGAAGCAGAGCAAAGGCTACAGAGGCCGCAGGCGGACGCTCAAGCAGGCCATGCACGCCATCTGCCATTACGAGCAAACCCTCAGCCATGCGCTAATTGAGGGTTTGTCGTCGATCAAGGGCGTGGAAATACGCGGCATTACCGATCTCGGTCGCCTGGATGAGCGTGTGCCAACGGTGATCTTCAATATCCAGGGCAAAACTCCACAGGACGTGGCATGGGCGTTGGGCAAGGCCGGCATCTACGTATGGGATGGCAACTACTATGCTCTCTCAGTGATGGAAGTGCTGGGTCGCGAGGAACATGGCGGCATGGTGCGCGTTGGCGCGGTCCACTATAACACTCGACGAGAAGTCGACCGCTTCCTAGCCGAGGTGGAACGGATCGCCAGCCGTCAAGCCAGGACCGCCACCCGGAAGGCCCAAGCGGGTTAGATCATGTGTGAGGGACAGCTGCCATGCGGGTACTCGTCTATACCGGCAAGGGAGGAGTGGGCAAGACCAGTGTCGCGGCGGCGACGGCCGTCCGCTGCGCCGACCTAGGCTATCGGACGCTGGTCATCAGCACCGACACGGCGCACTCGCTGGGCGATTCGCTTCAAGCCGAGCTTGGACCTGAGCCAAGGCGCGTCATTCCTAACCTCGACGCGCAGGAAATTGACGTACACTACTCGATTGACAAGTACTGGGGCGCCTTCCAGAAGTTCATGATCAGCCTCTTCACCCAACGAGGGGCAGGAGACGTGGTTGCCGAGGAGGTGACAGTCCTGCCGGGATTGGAAGAAGGGGCCAGCCTGTTATGGCTAGCCGAGTACGCCCAGGGCGGCCAGTATGAGGTGGTCGTGATCGATGCGGCTCCCACCGCTGAGACGTTGCGGCTGCTCAGCCTGCCCGATGTGGCCCGCTGGTGGGTGGAGAAGTTCATCCCTCTGGGACGTACCGCGGCCCGGCTGCTATCGCCGGTTGCGCGGCCCTTGGGTGTCAATGCGCCCGACGTAGAGGCAATCAACACTGTTGAGCGCCTGTTTGACACGCTGGACGAGGTGCGGGCCATGCTGGCCGATAGCAGTCGCTCATCGATGCGGATGGTGATCAACGCCGAGCGTATGGTGATCAAGGAGACACAGCGGACCTACACCTACCTCAACCTGTACGGCTACCCGGTGGACGCCGTGATCTGCAATCGCATTTTGCCAGATAGCATCTCCGATCCCTACTTCCGGGCTTGGAAAGAATCCCAGGCTGAACACCTGGCGCTGATCCACGAGTGTTTTGATCCACTGCCCCTGCTGACTGCTCCGCTGTTCGAGCGTGAGATGGGCGGCTTTGATCTGCTGCGCCGCATGGGTGAAACGTTATTCGATGGGCGCGACCCAACTGAACGCTTCTTCGAAGGCAGCGTCCAGAGGTTGGTGCCACACGGCGACAACAGCTACTCTTTACACCTCCCCCTGCCACTGGCTGACAGAACCCAGATCGATCTGTACCGTTCCGAGGACGAACTGACGCTGGGTGTTGGAACATACCGCCGGAACATCGTCCTGCCGCGCGTGCTGTGGTCGCTGGATATCGAATCAGCGCGGTTGCAGGACGGGGTCCTGACGCTGCGTTTTGTGCCGGAGGAAACCTCATAAGGGGGAGTGCTGGCATTGTCGGGGCGCTCCGAAGGGCGCATTTGAGTTGTACAACTACAAAGGAGGTGGACCTTGAAGCGCATTCTCTTGACACTGGGGGGGTTGGGGGTGGCGCTGGGGCTGTTGGCGGCTTGCGGAGGTGGCCAGCCAACCGCTGACGAAGTCCTCAGCCAAGCATCAGATACGATGGCGGCTGTTGAGAGTCTTCAGTTTATCATCGAGCGTGAGGGAGACCCGATCCCCATCACTGCCGGGATGTTGAGTGCCGCCATCCTCGGCGCAGAGGGCGTCTACCAGTCCCCTGACAGCGTCTATGCTACCGTCAAGGTCAGTGCCCAGGGCGTAGTAGCCGAGGCCGAGTTCTTGTGGAATGCTGATGGCGTCTTCTTCAAACTGCCCCCTCTGGTGGCGGCATTCACGCCGGTAGATCTGCAGGAGACCTTCAACGCAACAGACATCTTCCAAGCCGATGTGGGCTTGCCCCGGATTCTTAAGGAGCTAGAAGCACCAGAGTTTGGCGAGGAGGAGGACATCGAAGGAGTGGAGGCCTATCACATCACGGCTGAAGCAGACGGCAGCGAGTTGAGTGCGCTGGTCGGAGGAGCCGTCGAGCCAGGCCCAGCGACCCTCGATGTATTTGTTGACAAGGAGACCAGCGAGGTCGTGCGGGTCGTGATCACGGAAGCCAGCGGCGGTCGCTGGCTGATCGACTTCTTCGCCTTTGGTGAGCCAGTTGAGATCCCGACGCCGTAACGTGTTCCCATAAACACACTGGCCGGGCCGTTGTGCTCTGCAACGGCCTGGCGTATTTATCAGTCTTCACCAATGACCGAGTATATTGACATCCGCGTTGTACCGACTGCCGATCCCGACGTCATGCGCCTGGTGACCAACCTGGACCTGACACCTGAAGGCAGTCCTGAGGTGTACGACAGCTCAGATCAGGGCGACCAAGGATCGCCGCTGGCACAGGCGTTATTTGGGGTGCCTGGTCTGGCCGCGCTCACGCTAGATGGCCATATGCTGTGGATCACCCGGGCCTCTGGCGTCGAATGGCACAGCCTGATCGAGGATGTCAGCGATGCACTGCGTGACTTCTACCTGTAACCTCTCATTCAACCCATCCGCCGATGCCTGAGTTCCGCGTCAATGGTCATAGCCTGCATTATGAGTTCTGCGGCGATGGGGATGCGCCGCCTCTGGTTTTTCTGCACCAGGGCCTCGGGGCGTCAGCCGAGTGGCAGGCGCAGGTCGATCACTTTGCGTCGCGCTATCGTGTGATCACCTTCGACCGCTGGGGCTATGGCCGCTCCGATGTCCGCCCACGCTTCGAGCACGCCTATCTATGGGAGGACGCACAGGAGGCCATCGCATTGTTGGATCACCTCTGGGTGCAGGATGCCTGCCTGTGGGGGCACAGCGATGGTGGTACCATTGCGCTGATCGTGGCTGGACTGCGGCCTGATCTGGTGCGTGCGATGGTGATCGAGGCCGCGCATATCTACTACGAGCCGAAGATCGGAGAAGGAATCGGCGCGATGCTGGCCAAAGTCCACAGCCGTGCTAGCGTGCAGGCATACTTGGCCGCACTGCACGGCAATCGATGGCAGGCTTTGGCTGAGACCTGGCTAAATCATTGGGCGGATGCACGCAACATACCTGCCGAGTTGGTCGCGCCTGACCTGCTGCGCCGGATCGCCTGTCCAGTGCTGGTTGTGCAAGGCGCTGAGGACGAATATGCCACTGACCAGCACGCGCTGGACATCGCCTCGGCACTGCCCAACTCCGAACTGTGGCTGATTCCAGGTGCAGGTCACACTCCACACGCGGCGCTGGGAGACGCCTTCACCCAAAGAGTGGCCGAGTTCTTCGACCGGCAGCTAGGCTGATCGACCATCAAGGGCGCGGATGTGGTATGATCGATGGAGACGACCTTCTCGCCAGGAGAAAATCATGACGGTCACGGCTTATGTCACCCATGCCGATTATCGGCTGCACAACGTTAACGGCCATCCTGAGCATGCCGGGCGTATCGAGCGCATCTGGCAGGTGCTGGACGAGCACAAAGTCCTCGACCAACTGCTGTCGATCACACCCGACCCGGCTACCGTTGAGCAGCTCCTCCTGGTTCACCATCCCCAGCACGTGGAGCGCGTGAAGCGTGCCAGCGACGCCGGCGACATGCTCATGGATCCCGACACCTACGTGACCTCAGTTTCCTATCGCGTCGCGCTGCTGGCTGCTGGCGGCGTGATCGCTGCGGTCGACGCGGTGATGGGCGGCCAGGCAAACAATGGGCTGGTGGCCGTGCGCCCGCCGGGGCACCATGCCACGCCGGGTCGAGCCATGGGCTTCTGCCTGTTCAACAATGTGGCCATAGCAGCCCGCCATGCCCAGAAGACCTACGAGGCCATCCGTCGTGTGATGATCGTCGACTACGATGTACACCACGGCAATGGTACACAGGATGCCTTTTATGAGGACCCCAGTGTCCTATATGTCTCAACCCACCAATATCCGTTTTACCCTGGCACGGGAGCAGCTGGCGAGATCGGTGAAGGTGAGGGGCGCGGCACGACGCTCAACATGCCGCTACGGGCCGGAACGGGCAACGCAGGCTTTCACATGCTCTACGAAAGCGTGTTGTGGCCGGCAGCTCGCCGTTTCAAGCCCGACCTGATCTTGGTGTCGGCTGGGTTTGACGCGCACTGGGCCGATCCGCTGGCCATGCTCCAACTTGACCTGCACGGCTATACCCACCTGACACGCGAGCTGATTGCGATGGCCGATGAACTATGCCAGGGACGGATCGTGTTTGTGTTGGAGGGCGGCTATGACCTGGAGGTACTGTCGCACGGAATGCTGAATGTCGCCCGTGCGTTGCAGGGCGTGGACGAGATCGTTGATCCGCTGGGCCAACTTGACATGCCCGGCCAAACAACCGAGAAACTCATCGAGTTGCTGGCCCAGCTTCATCACCTGAGTTGACAGCGGGCAGCCACAGGAAATAGCTGTCTACTGTGGACTGATCACAGCGGAGGAACCCGATCATGGGCGTCCCATCCACCTGCTTATCGATCAAATCCTACGTTGAGGCTGATGAGGGATACTTTGCCGCTTATGAAAGCTACCAGCCCAACCTGGACATCATCGCCCAGGTCCGTGTACTGCGGCCTGAGGCCCATGTGATCACACCCAGCCGGCGTACCTGCCCAGACTGTGCCCGCCACATCCCACGCATGGCCCGTATTGCCGATCACCTGCCCGGCTGGACATGGGAGGTCTTCGACAGCACCCCGAACGCCGAACGTCGGGCGCGGCTCGGCATCACGCGCATCCCGACGTTTATCGTCTATGACCGCGAAGGGGGAAATGAACTGGGTCGCATCGTCGAGAATCCTACCAGCGGTTCGCTAGAACAGGACCTGCTCCAGATCGTGCGGGCAGCGGGCTAAGCAACGAGCCATATAGAGGGTAGCCTCAGGCCTTGGCGGCGAGGCCATTCACGGCTAATCGGCAAGGCTTGTCCTGCGCTGCTCGTCCGAAATGCGAAGTTGCCTATGGACAAACTCTCATGACCACCATTACGCTAGATCGAGTCGTCAAACGCTACACGCGGTCGAGTCTGGGCGTGCAGGAAGTCATCACGGCGGTCGATCACGTATCCATGAAGATTGCCCCTGGAGAGGTAATGGTGTTTCTGGGTCCCTCCGGCTGCGGCAAGACTACACTGCTGCGACTCATCGCAGGGCTGGAAACGGCTGACAGTGGCTGCGTGCTGTATGATGACGTGCCGCTCGAGGAGATTCCGTTCGACCAGCGCGGGATCGGCATGGTATTCCAAGAACGGGCGCTAGTGCCTCACTGGAAGAGCAGGCGAAACATCGGCTTCTTCCTGGAGCTGCGCAAACGCGAGGTGGAGCTGCCGGAGCGCCTGGAGCGTATCTCGGAGATCACGGGGATTGGGATTGAGAAGCTGTTGGAGCGCAAACCTCCCCAGCTTTCGGGGGGTGAACAGCAGCGGGTAGCTGTGGCGCGCGCCCTCACGCGCGATCTGCGTGTTCTGCTGTTCGATGAGCCGTTCTCCAATCTGGATGCCAAACTCCGTTCCAGCGCTCGTATCGAACTGAAACGCCTGCTGCGAGAGTTTCCAACCACAGCTGTGTACGTCACCCATGATCAGGTAGAGGCCATGGCGCTGGCGGATCGGATCGCTTTGATGAACGAGGGACGGCTGGAGCAGATTGGCACATATCGCCAGCTTTACCAAACACCGATCAACCTATTCGTGGCGACATTCATCGGGACGGTCCCCATCAACCTGTTTGCGGGACATGCCCAAGGGGGGCGCTGGCAGAGCGCGAGCTTTGGCGGCTACCCGATTCGTCAGGACTTGCCCAACGGCACACCAGTGATACTTGCCATCCGCCCCGAGTTTATCCACCTGGCCGGAACGGGCACGCCAGCCCGTGTGGAATATGTGACCCCCCTCTTCTCGGAGCGCACTCAACTGGTGGAAGTGCAGCGCGAGGGCGAGCGATGGTCGCTGATCGTGCCGCTGGCCGAGCGGGTCCATGCCGGCCAGATGATTTGGTGCACACTCGACTCGGACGGCATCTTGTACTTTGACCCCGTGACAGGTAGGCGCATTGGCTGAGGCAGGAGGGGCGGGAAGATCGAGCGATTCAGTTCTAGCCCGCCAGGCGGGCGGTTGAACAGGATGGATTAGATGCACGGTGGAGGCTGGTGGGCCTACTTTCGCGCTGACATCGAGGAAAAGCCGCGCGTTACCTGGAAGCTGATCAGGCGTGTGTCAGAGTATGCCTACCCTTACAGAGGGTCAATTGCGATTCTGCTGGTTGCCATTGCGTTGACGACCAGCCTGCAGTTGCTGACGCCACTGATCTTCCGCGATCTGATCGACCACACGCTGCCAGCCCGCAATATAGGGCGGCTGAATTTGCTGGCGCTGGGGCTGGTGCTGATTCCCCTGCTGACGGGAGCCTTGAGCGTCTTTCAGCGCAAGGTCAACGCCAGCATTGGTGAGGGAGTGATCTACGACTTGCGGGTGAGTCTGTTTGAGCACCTACAACGCATGTCACTGCGGTTCTTCACCAATCACCGCACCGGGGAATTGATGAGCCGGTTGAACAACGATGTGGTCGGCGCACAAAATGCGATCAGCAACACAGGGGTGAGCATCGTCACGAACCTGGTCCAGGCGGCGGCGACTCTGGGGGTGATGTTGACGCTAGAATGGCGGCTGACGGTGCTGGGTGTGTTGGTGCTACCGTTATTCATCATCGCAGCCAGGCGGATAGGCGCTCGCCTGCGGGACATTCAGCGAGAGGCAATGGACCTCAATGCCCAGATGAACGCCATGATGCATGAGACTCTCAACGTGAGCGGTGCGCTGCTAGTGAAGCTGTTTGGGCGAGAGCGGACGGAAATTGGGCGTTTCGAGGGACGGGCGGGGCGCGTGCGGGATATTGGCGTGAGCCGGGCAGTGGTCGCCAGCCAGTTCTTTGTGATGATCGGATTGGTGGCAGCCGTGGGCGTGGCGCTGGTGTATTGGATCGGGGGACACTTGGTGCTGCGGGGAGTGTTTAGCATCGGGACAATTGTGGCATTCAGCGCATACCTGACCCAGCTTTATGGAGCATTGCAGGCGCTGACCAACGCTCCCGTGGACTTTGCCACCTCGATGGTGAGCTTTGAGCGGGTGTTCGAGGTGATCGACCTGCCGCTGGACATTGCCGAGAAGCCGGGAGCCATCGACCTGAGAGAAGTGAGGGGCGAACTTACTTTTGACCACGTGACGTTCCGCTACGATGCGGCTCGCCAAGCTGTGCTGAGCGACGTGCAACGTCACGGTCAGATGGAAAGCGTGCGGGCAGTGCTGTCCGGCGGTGAGGCCAGCGCAGGGGATGGCCGGCGGGAGGAACGGAGGACCGAAGGACACCTGCCTGTCACCCAGGCCCGCGAGGTGGCCCTGGAAGACATATCGTTCACCATCCGGGCAGGGCAGTTAGCTGCGCTGGTAGGACCGAGCGGGGCAGGCAAGACAACACTGACCTACCTGATCCCCCGGCTGTACGACCCGACGGATGGGCGGGTCCTGCTGGATGGGCACGACCTGCGCGATGTGACGCTTGCCTCACTTGCGGCGCACATTGGCATGGTGACGCAGGAGACATATCTGTTCCACGATACCATACGTACCAACCTGCTGTATGCCAGCCCAGAGGCCTCGCCAGAGGAGATAGCAGCGGCGTGCCGGGCAGCGAACATCCACGACTTCATCATGGGGCTGCCAGAGGGATATGACACCATCGTAGGTGAGCGGGGATATCGGCTGAGTGGCGGGGAGAAGCAGCGCATTGCCCTGGCGCGGGTGATCCTGAAGGACCCACGTGTCTTGGTGTTGGACGAGGCGACGAGCCACCTGGACAGCCAATCGGAAGGACTGATTCAGGAGGCGCTGAAGATAGTGATGGCAGGACGGACGAGCGTGGTGATCGCCCACCGCCTGAGCACGATTCTGGCAGCAGATGTGATCCTGGTGCTGGACCGGGGGCAGATTGTGGAACGAGGAAAACACGAGGAGCTGCTGGCACAGGGTGGACTGTATGCGCAGCTTTATCATACGCAGTTCAGCCGGGAGGAGGTGAGCGGAAGGAGAGGAGCCGCTGGGTACTGTTAAGGAGGTACTGATTGCGACTCATGCTCCCTGCGTCGCCTGACCACCCTGTGGCAAGCCCTCATGCCTTTGACCCGTCTCAACCCCCCAGGCGCTCCCGCGCCTGTACGATCTGCTTCCGCACGGCCTCCGGCGCGGTCCCGCCGGTCGCTGTTCGACGCGCCACCGACCGCTCAAAGTCGAGCACAGCCCGTGCGTCTTCCCCAAATGCTGCCGACTCAGCCTGCAAGTCCTCCACAGACAGGTCAGCCAGCGTTCTACCCCGTGATATGGCTCGCTGCACCAACCTTCTCACCACATGATGTGCCTCTCGAAACGGCACCCCACGTTCGACAAGGTAGTCAGCCAAGTCGGTGGCCAACATTTCGCTTGACAACGCGGCACGCATTGCCTGAGGGTCAGGTTCTAACGTTCGGATCACGCCTGCGACCACCGGCAGTGTCAGGTTGAGTGTGTCCACCGCGTCAAAGACCGGCTCTTTGTCCTCTTGCAAATCCTTATTGTAAGTCAAGGGCAACCCCTTGAGTACAGCGAGCAGCGCCATGAGATCGCCGATCAGCCGACCGCACTTGCCGCGCGTCAACTCCAGCGCATCGGGGTTGCGTTTCTGCGGCATCAGGCTCGATCCGGTCGTGTAGGCTTCATCGATGATGACGAAGTGGTAGCCAGGGCTGGAGAGCACGATCAGATCCTCTGCCAATCGGCTAAGATGCACGCCTATGAGAGCCGCCACAAACAAAAACTCAGCCGCGAAGTCGCGGTCGCTCACTGCGTCCAGGCTGTTGGGCGCAATCTCATCCATCCCCAGGTCCGCTGCCAGCGCCGCGCGGTCGATGGGGAAGGGATTTCCAGCCAGTGCTCCTGCGCCGAGCGGGCACACGGCGGTGCGGCGTGCACAGTGGATTAGTCGATCTTGATCGCGCTCCAACATCCAGAAAAAGCTCAACAACCAATGGCTAAACAGCACCGGCTGGGCAGGCCGTAGATGAGTATATCCTGGCATGATCAGGCCCAAGTGGGCCTCAGCCTTCGTCACGAGAGCAGCCTGGGTTTCCCTGAGGCTACGTTGCACATTCTCGATGGCTTCCAACAGCCACAGCCGCAGGTCAAGAGCCACTTGGTCGTTACGGCTGCGCCCGGTGTGCAGCTTGCCCGCTGTAACACCGATCAGGTCCGTCAGGCGGCGTTCGATGGCCGTGTGAATATCCTCGTCAGTGGGCAGCGCCTCAAAATATCCTTCTTCGAACTCACGCCGCACCTGCTCCAGCCCCGAAACCATCGCGGCGTGCTCTCTCTCATCGATCAGCCCTACCCGTCGTAGTGCGCCAGCGTAGGCGATACTGCCCCGGATATCGGCAGCGTACAGCCGCCGATCAAAAGTGAAGCTGTCGTTGAAACGGTTCATCAGGCCGTCTGGCTCGTCACTGAAGGGATCGCCCCACAGACGCATCGTTTGCCCCCTCTCAACTCGTGAGTTCATAGACCAGCATCATGCGTGGGAGTAGGTAGAGGCCGCCTGAGTCTTATCCTAACCTGACATCAATCTCGCTTGAAGATCGAATAGTCAGGGGCGCGGAACCGGCTCTTCCCGGTGCCCATGATGCTCAGCATGGCATCAACCTTCAGCGGCAACCCCCATAGGTTGATGAATCCCTCAGCATCGCGCTGATCGTACACATCCATCTGCCCGAAGGAGGCATAGTCCTCGCGGTATAGGCTATACGGTGACTTGCGTCCCAGGACAATGACATTGCCCTTGTACAGCTTCAGCCGCACATGCCCCGTTACATGCCGCTGCGTGACCATCACGAAACCGTCCAGTGCCTCACGCAGTGCCGAGAACCACTTGCCGTCGTACACCAGCTCGGCGTAACGGATGCTGAGCATCTGCTTGTAGTGCAGGGTGTCTTTGTCCAAGCAGATGCTCTCCAGTTCACGATGGGCTGTGTATAGGATCGTGCCGCCGGGTGTCTCATACACACCGTGTGATTTCATCCCCACCAGCCGGTTCTCGACCAAGTCCACCCGCCCGATGGCATGCTTGCCGCCCAGCGCATTAAGCCGCAGCACCAGCTCGACAGGCCCCAGCTTCTCACCGTTCAGACCGACCGGTGTGCCATTCTTGAACTCCAGATCGATCACCTCCGGCACATCGGGGGCAGTCTCAGGGCTGACCGTCAGGGTGTACATGGCTTCCTCAGGCTCCAGCCAGGGATCCTCCAGCGGGCCGCCCTCGTGGCTCATATGCCATAGATTAGCGTCGCGGCTGTAGATCGACTTCTCCGTCTGGCGGACGGGCACATTGTGTGCGCGGGCGTAGGCCAGTGCATCCTCACGGCTGCGGATGTCCCATTCACGCCACGGCGCAATAATACGCAACGTCGGGTTGAGGGCCATCACCGTCACCTCAAACCGCACCTGGTCGTTGCCCTTGCCGGTGCAGCCGTGGGCAACGGCATCGGCGCCTTCCTGCTCGGCGATCTCGACCTGCCGTTTGGCAATCAAAGGGCGTGCGAACGACGTACCCAGCAGATACTTATGTTCGTAGATTGCGCCAGCCTGCATCGTCGGGAATATGTATCCGGTCAGAAACTCTTCACGTAGGTCCTCGATAAAGACCTTGCTGGCTCCACTCCGGATGGCTTTCTCCTCCAGCCCATCAAGCTCCTCACCCTGACCCAGATCAGCAGTGAAGCATACCACCTCACAGCCATAGTTCTCTTTGAGCCAGGGGACGATGATCGAGGTATCCAGGCCGCCCGAATAGGCCAGGACCACCTTTTTTACCTGCTTCTGCTCAACCACGAGAATTTCTCCCTTCCCAAAGGCAGACATTCTATGAGACGAGACAGCCTCTGCATCCTTTGGCACCCTCTGTAGGGCTGCCAACGCCTAGAGGCCCGGCACTCCCGCACCCCTGAATCGACAATCAGGTGCGATAGTGTCCGTTGATAGACACATACTCAGGGCTGAGATCACATGTCCAGACTGTGCTCGACGCACCCCCCAGCCCAAGGTCAAGGTGGATGCTCCATTCCGGCCCTTGCATCAAGGCGATAGCTGCATTCTCGTCGTAATCCGCAGGCTGTCCGCCCACCACAAGTCGGACCTTTGCGCCTCCGTTGGCATCGGCTAGCTCCAACGTCAGCCGGTCTGGCTCCACAGCTGCGCCAGAATATCCCGCAGCGCACACGATTCGCCCCCAGTTTGGATCGTTGCCGTAAAAGGCCGTCTTGCAGAGCGGCGAGGTGGCAATGCTACGAGCCACCGCCAGCGCCGAAGCCTGGTCAGGTGCGCCAGTCACCTCGACCGTCACAAACTTCGTCGCGCCCTCGCCATCACGGACGATGGCCTGCGCCAGTGTCACACACACGCTCCTCAGCAGCGAGCCGAACTCCACCTCGCTGCCATCCACCGCCACCCCCGATGCTCCGTTCGCCAGCAGCAGTACCGTGTCGTTGGTGCTCATGTCGCCATCGACGACGATGCGGTTAAAGCTCACATTGACGGACTCCATCAGTGCGTTGTGAAGGCAGCGGCGCGTCGCCTGTGCATCCGTAACGATCACGGCTAGCATGGTTGCCATGTTCGGCGCGATCATCCCTGCCCCTTTGGCAATGCCTGTGATGGTGTACCCTCGGTGGGAGGTGAGACTAACGATCTTAGGCCGCGTGTCGGTTGTCATGATGGCATGGGCAGCAGCGTCCCATCCCTCTGCTGCAAGCGCCTGTGCCGCAGCCTGGATGCCGGGCAGTACTTTGTCCATCGGCATCTGCACGCCGATCACACCTGTTGACAGCACTAGCACTTCGTCTGGTGTGCAGCCGACGACCCTGGCGGTCTGATCGGCCATCGCACGGACGTTGGACATACCTTGCTCACCCGTACAGGCATTGGCGTTTCCTGCATTAGCTACCACTGCTCGTACTGGCTTTCCAGCGCCGATTGTCAGCATGTCATACAGCACCGGCGCAGCCTTAACGCGGTTGGTCGTGAACACACCAGCTACCGTACAGGGTCTTTCCCCTACGATCAGCGCGAGGTCTTTCTTGCCATCGGGTTTCAACCCGCAGGACACCCCTGCTGCGCTATACCCCTTTACCTGAACATGGGTCATGGTTGCCTTCCGTTGCCACTGTGCCCGTCAGTCAGTCCCAAAGAGCAGATCAACGCTACTTCGTCGCACCGCTCACGCAGAGGGCATGGCATGCAATCGCGCCACACCTTCTCTGGAAAGTTAGCTACAAGATCCCGTCGGAAGCCATGCTGTTCAAACAGACTCACTGATCGGGTCAATGTCAGCACGCGCTGCATCCCACGTTGCCGCGCCAGGTTGACAGCAGCGTCGATCAGCGCTCCGCCCAGGCCATTGCCTCTCCATTGGGCATCGACTGCCAGCGAGCGCAGCTCACACAAGTCCTCGTCAAAGAACACCAGAGACACACAGCCGACCAGGCGGCCTGCTGACTCGGCTACCAACCAGTCAGCGATCCGGGCGCGAACCTCTCCCGCATCGCGCGGCAACATCTTGCCTGCACGGACTTCATCAGCAAACAGCGCCAGGATGTTCTCCACCTCCTCGACCCGCGCCGCGCGGATGTGTGAGAAGTGCGGCGCAGGCGTATGGACAGCTATGTCGGTCAACCGGCCTCCCTTCTTCAGCGGAAAGTAATCCAATGGCTTTTCGCAAAAACACTTGTTCCTACAGGATTTCCTCCAATACCCCGATCAGCACTTCGATGTGCTCCTCCTCGACGATCAGTGGCGGCAGCAGGCGCAGCACATTTGGTCCGGCATTGAGCAGAATCACGCCACGCTCGTACCCTGCGGCGATCATTGGCGCAACTTCCACATCCAGCTCAATCCCAGCCATCAGCCCCAACCCTCGTACCTCTTTGATGTGGGATGACTTTAACCCACGCAGGCGCGTGATCAGCACATCGCCCATCGCACGGACATGCTCTAAAAACGCTGGATCGCTGACACGCCGCAGTACGACCTGTGCCGCACGCGCCACCACAGGGCTGCCAGCAAATGTGCTGCCGTGATCGCCTGCTTCCATCACTGCTGCTACCCGCTCGCTGACCAGCGTGGCGCCCATCGGCAGACCGCCGCCCAGCGCCTTAGCCACTGTCATGATGTCCGGCTGCACGCCATAATGCTCGTAGGCCCACAACCTGCCGGTCCGCCCAAGCCCGCACTGCACCTCATCGAACACCAGCAGCGCATCGTGACGGTCGCACAGTTCGCGCAGCGCCTCCAGGAACTGCGCTGTAGCGACATGCACGCCGCCCTCGCCCTGCACCGGCTCGACAAACACCGCGCACGTGTTTGGCCCAATGAACGCCTGTGCTGCCTCAATGTTGTTGAAGTTTCCATACGTCACGCCATTGACTAGTGGTCGGAAAGGGGCCTGGTAGGCTTCGCGTGGTGTAATGGATAGTGCGCCAATGGTCCGCCCATGGAAAGCGCCGCCAAAAGCGACGATCCCGGTCTTGCCGGGATCGTGCGTGACACGAGCATATTTGCGGGCGAACTTAATCGCTGCCTCAATGGCTTCGGCGCCCGAGTTGCAAAAGAACACCTTATCGGCAAAGCTGAGGTTGCAGAGCATCTCAGCCAGCTCGACATGGGGCGCAGTGTGATACAGGTTCGAGACGTGGTTGAGCTGCGCTATCTGTTGTTGCACCACGGCCACGATCTCAGGGTCGGCGTGCCCCAGCGCATTCACTGCGATCCCTGCCCCAAAGTCCAGGTAGCGTTTGCCTGTGCTGTCGGTAACGGTCATCCCTGCCGCCTCTACCAGCACAAAAGGAGCACGTTTGTAGGTCCCCAGGACGTACCGGCCTTCCTTCTCTACGATCTCCGTAGCGATGATGTGCTGCGTGTCGATAGCCATGACTGCCTCCTCAAGTATGCTAGCTGCCACTCACTGCACCACGGTCGTGCCAGTTCCCCGGCGCAATCCTTCCAAATCGGTGATGACCACCCTGTGCACTCCGTTTGTCAGGGCGTCCAGCGCGGCATTGACCTTGGGAACCATTCCGCCGTGGATGACTCCCTGGGCAATTAACTCTCTGACCTCGCCTGCCGAAAGCTGCTCTGCCAGTGTGTTGCCTACCCACACACCGGGTGTGTCGGTCACGAAAGCAGCATGTGAGGCATCCACTGCTCCCGCGATGGCTCCTGCTATGTGGTCGGCATTGACGTTATAGCGCCCCTCCGGCCCAGCAGAGATCGGTGAGATGACAGGCACCACACCCTGGGCGCACAGCTCGCGCAGCACCTCAGCCCTCACGTTCACCACGCGCCCCACGCGCCCCATCGCCGCCGACCACGGTTCGACGCGGATCAGCCCGCGATCCACTCCACTCATCCCCAGCGCGTCAACACCCACCTCCAGCAGCGCCAGAGTGAGGTCCTTGTTCACGCGACCCGTGAGCATCATCTCCACAGCCGCCAACGTGTCATCGTCGGTCACGCGCTGCCCATCGATGTAGGATGGCGTGATGCCCAACCGAGCCATCAGGGCGTCTACCGCCCGCCCGCCGCCGTGGATCAGAATGCAGGGCTGCCGCTGCTGATGCTCAGCCACCACCTGCGCCAGCGCCGGGATGAAACCGGGCTGTTCTAGATGGTTGCCGCCCACTTTGATCACAATTGGTGAACCCTTGTCCATAGCCTCTCCATCAAAGGCCGAACCGCGGTCTATTCAGCAAGACAGCAGTCCGGTGGTTTCCTCGAAGCCCCACATCAGGTTAAAATTCTGCACAGCTTGTGAGGCTGCGCCCTTGAGCAGGTTGTCAATGGTCACCACGACGATCAGCGTCCTGCTGCCTACTGGGGTTAGCGAGATCGCCGCACGCGGTGTCCGCACCACATGGGCCAGGGTTGCCAGATCGCCCTCCGGCAGCACTTCGATCAGTGGTTCAGCGCCGTACATTTCCTCATAGGCTGCGCGAGCCAGGGTGACGTCCCTCACCTGGACATAGATCGTGGCCAGAATGCCACGGTCGGTGGGTAACAGGTGCGGGGAGAAGATCAGCCGCCCTGCAGATACACCCTCAGCCGCCAGCACCTGCTCGATCTCCGCAATGTGGCGGTGAGTACGCCCGATACTATAGGGGGAGAGGTTGCCGTGGACCTCGCCGAACAGGAGGTGCGGTTTAGGTGACCGCCCCGCACCCGACACCCCCGACTTGGCATCGACGATCAATGGGGTGCCATCGACAAGCAATTCGAATCGCGCCAACGGCACTAGTCCCAGCAAAGCTGCCGTTGCGTAGCAGCCTGGGTTGGCGATGCACTTTGCCCCGCTCAGCGGGCCACGGCCCAGTTCTGGCAGGCCGTAAGGTATCGGCAGGAGATGGGGAGCAGGATGGGCTGCGCTATACCACTGCGAGTATGCCTCGACTTCGTTCAGGCGCAGATCGGCAGACAGATCGACAACGCGGACATTCCTCATTAGCGCCTGCGCAGCCAGCGGCGCACACTCAGTGTGGGGCAAGCACAGGAACACACTCTGTACGCTGTCCAGCGGCGCGTCGGCGGCATGTACTAACTGCAGGTCAGGAGCAAGAGGCCAGCTACGGCGCAGGCTCTGGTTGGCCATGCTTTCCGATGTCACGAAACCGATGTGCACCTCTGGGTGGTGCGCCAATAACCGCACCAACTCCAGCCCGGTATAGCCTGTCGCACCGTAGATGCCTACGGCAACCATCATGTCTTTCCCCCTGTACTAAAAAAACCGCTCCCGGCTGTGGTCCGGGAGCGGGTTGTGCTGCGTGCGCTGGGTGTTGCTGACTGCCGCTACAACGCCACCAAGCCGGACCCCGGGGGAGTCTGGCGAGGCGAAGGGCGATTACGGCGGACGGCAACAACAATCTGTGACATTCAGGTGTCCTGTAGAAATTTGCGGGCGAAGATACCATGTCCTGCGCGATTCGTCAAATATTGCTTTTCACAAGGAGTATCAAGGGCTGGATACGAGCGAACGGGAGGCATGAGCAAAGGCCCTCAGGACCACACAGTCCAGAGTCGAGCGAGAACGTGTTGTGAGTATAGCAGGTGATAAGGGTGATGCTGAATGCCGAAGTACTGGTGAGCAAGGGAGGTATAATCCCGTGTGAGGCCGCGCAACCTTTGCTACCAGGATGCGTACTGTATGATGAAAGTATTCACTCCTGCTGAGTGAAGTTTGACAGCTACGAGGTGTGGTATGTCTGAGATGAAAAGACTATATCGCAGCAGAACCAACCGGGTGATCGGTGGTGTGTGTGCCGGGCTAGGCGAGTACTTCAGCATCGATCCGATGTTGTTCCGCCTGGCGTTTGGTATCCTGGCGCTGGTCAATGGTCTGGGTCTGTTGATCTACCTGATCATCTGGGTGATTGTACCTGACGAGACAAACCGCGAACTGGGCGGTGAGGACCTGGTACGATCGAACATTCAAGACATCGGAGAACAGGCCAAGCGGCTGGGCACTTCATTCCGCAATGCGCCGCAGGGCACACTGATCCTGGGTGTGATCCTGATTGTGCTGGGAGCATTGTTTCTGCTGAACAATCTCGTACCGGGGATCAACCCCGGCTTGCTGTGGCCCATAGCCCTGATTGCGATTGGTGTGCTTGTGCTATTTGCACGCCGCTAGCCTGTCCTGGTTCAGATTTGATCGTTAGGAGACTGTAGGCATGACAGAACATCGGATTTATCCTCAGGAGCGCCAGCGGGGTCCACGAGGGCTTGCCGGAGCCATCATTCTGATCGGGATTGGCGTTGCGCTGTTGCTGCAAAACATGGGAGTGATTCAGCTGAACTGGTGGTTGCTGTGGCGGTTCTGGCCAGTGGCCATTATCCTGATCGGCCTGGATTTGCTGCTGAGCCGTTCGATGGTTGGGAGCATAGCAGTGGCGATTCTGGGCCTTGTTATAGTGGGGGTTATGATCTTCTGGGCAGGGACATCTTCCGGTCCTGCCCTGGTTTCGCCATCCGGCAACACCGTCACCCGCCAGATTGAGCAGGAGCTAGGCGACGTGACTGAGCTTGAGCGCGTCGAGGTCGCCATAGGGGCGGCCTCAGCTCGCATCAGCCCGCTGTCTGACAGCCGCAATGTTGTCGAAGGCGAGTTTCGTACCGATGAGGCCCTGAACTTCGAGATCATATACGATACGACTGGCAGCACGGGCCGCCTACGCATCGAGCAGCAAGGGGAAAGAAATACGAACCTCGGTTCTGGTCTCGTGGGTGATCTCAATTTAAGGCTGACCGACGCAGTGCCGATTGACAACCTGATTGTTGAGGCGGGTGTCGGCGATTTCACCCTGGACCTTACCGGCCTGCAGATCAGGCTGCTGACCCTTCAAAGTGGGGTCGGCCGGGTCACTGCCATGCTTCCCGACCGAGGGGATTATGTGGTAAACGTTGAGGCAGCTATGGGCAGTGTGCGCCTCACTGTGCCGGAGGGGCTTGAAGCGCGTGTCAGTGTGGATGGGTTTCTCTCTAACATCGACTTGCCGAACCGGTTCAAGAAAATAGGAGATGGGGTTTGGCAGACCATGCACTATGACACTGCTGAAAACCGCGTCACCATCCAGGTGAGCAACGTTTTTGGCAACGTGCAAATCGGAGATTGAGCCACTGGGTAGGTGTAACCACCAACAAGGCCGTCCTTATGCTGGAGGACGGCCTTGTCGTTTATCTGGAGATAGTTATGGGGTGTCCTGGATCGCTACCTCACTGCTGGAGACCCATTGCCAGCGTGACCAGGTTAGCGAACTCGCGGATGTCGGCGTCATCCGGGAGTTCGATCGAGACCTGGTTGGCAATCGTCCAGATTTCTTCGAGATGGGCGCTTTGCACCCATGCCCCCTGGCCCAGATTGTCGGCAAAGGCCGCTACCGCCACGTCCAGCCGGAAGCGGGCTGGAGCCTGCTCGAACGAGCCGAGCACCTCGTCCATCGTAACACTACGCTCAATCTCGGTCACACTACCGGTCTCAGGATCTTCCCAGCGCAGACGGACGGTGGCGAGGGACCCCTGTGCCCCCTCGGCGGGCACAACCTCATATAGCGCAGTGACGCTATGTCCCGCGCCGATCTCCCCGGCATCCACCGCGTCATTGCGGAAATCCTCGTCGGCAACGTCGCGGTTCTCGTAACCCATCAGTCGGTAGTATGTCACGGCTTCGGGGTTGAACTCGACCTGGATCTTGGCGTTGTGTGCAATCGTCTGGAGCACACCTGTCAACCTCTCAACGAAGATGCGTTCAGCTTCATCCTGGCTATCGACATAGAAGTACTGGCCATCGCCGTCATCGGCGAGCTGCTCCATCAGTACATCGTTGTAGTTGCCCATCCCAAAACCAACGGTGGTCAGCGTGATTCCGTCACGGGCCTGCTGACGAACTGTCTCTAGGATGGCCTCAGGTCCGGTGGCGCCAACGTTGGCTACGCCATCCGAACATAGAATCAGACGGTTGATGCGGTCGGGCACAAAGTGAGCAGTAGCCATCTGGTAAGCAAGCCTGAGGCCCTCCTCGGCGTTTGTCGAGCCGTCAGGCTGAAGAGCTGCGATAGCGCTGCGGATCCTCTCGGACTGGCTGATGGGTGTCGGCTCAAGCAGCACACGACCTGACGAACCGTAGACGACGATGCCGACCTTATCAGTTGGGCGCAGGTGGTCGATCAGCGTATTCAGGGCCACTTTGACCGATCCCAGGCGATCCTCGCGGTCCATTGAGCCAGACACGTCAATGACGAAGATCAACAAGGCATCAGAGCGCTGGTCAGGGTCAATATCATACCCCTGGATGCCCACACGCATCACTAGGTTATGCTCAGCGCTGAAAGGAGTCGGTGCAGCATCGATGACGATGTTGAAGGCATCTTGCTGTGGCAAGGGATAGTCCTGGTCAAAGTAGTTGACAAATTCCTCCAGACGTACTGCTTCCGGTGGGGGCAGGATGCCATCATTGAGGTAGCTGCGCGTGAGTGTGTACGAACCCGTGTCCACATCGACGGCAAAAGTGGATAGGTTGTCGGAGCTGGCGTCAACAAATGGGTTGGTCCCATAGTCCTGGAAGATCATAGTGTCTGGCTGCTCCCCTGCCTGGGAAGGTGCCATCATGGGAGCCTCTACGGCTGAGGGGGCAACTGCCTCCCTGGTAGGCTCCTGAACAGCATCAGCACTGATAGCCTGCGGCTCCCCAGGAACCAACATCGGCTCTACAGTCGGGGCATTCTTGCCAGCACAGCTCGACAGCACAATGAGCAAGGCTATGGGGATGGCGCTCTGGGCTAGTCTCTTCATAGCGATTTTCCTCCCTTCAAACTGGAAATCCACATCTTATTGAAGAGACGCCCAACAGGACTATGAAGTTCCAGCAGGTTGTGTGGTCAATCGAGGTAAAGTTGCATCCACAACTCGAAGGTCAGCAACGCCCACAGCGCATAACCCAGGTCGGCCTGCTCGGCGAGATGGGCATCAAGCATGGCGCGTACTGCTTCCATATCGAATAAACCGCGCTGTGCGGCCTGTTTGCCCAGCAGAACCGACCGTGCGTAGCCCATGAGCTGGCCCCGGAACCACTCGTCCACTGGAACCTCCGGGCTGCGCTGCTTGCGGTCGATCACTGCATCGGGCAAAACGCCTCGCAAGGCCTGCCTGAGGACATACTTAGGTGTGCCCCTCCGCAGCTTGAGGCTCGACGGGATAGTCGCCACGAAATGCAGGAACTGGTGATCCAGAAATGGGAGCCGAACCTCAAGCGCGGCAGCCGCGCCGCAGCGATCCAGCCGGGTCAGCAGGTCGCCGGGCAGGTAGGTACGCAGGTTTACGTCTAGCAATTGGGCAATGACATCAGGCTCCTCACCGCCCTGGGGCACTGTAAACAGCGACCGGTAATGTTCTTGCACGGCCTGCTCACGCTGTCCACCCATCAGGGCTGTCAGCCACACATCCGGCACGCAGCGCACCCAGCTCAAGTAGCGCTCGGCTAGCGGCAGGTGGGCTGCCCGCACGATGTGATTGGCCTGCTGCATAAACCCTCCAAAGGCCACCGCCTCGGGCAGCCGATCGAGCAGTCCTTCAACGGCACGCTGCGCCACGTCCGGAAGCTGGTTGTAGCTGCGCGCCAGCCGCGCGGTGCGGAAGTGGGGATATCCTGCGAACAGCTCGTCGCCGCCGTCGCCGGTCAGCACCACAGGAACGTGCTGACGGGCCTCCCGGCTGATCAAGTAGACGGGGATGGCCGCCGCGTTGCCAAACGGCTGGTCATAGGCCAGGATCAGCTCACTCAGCAAAGTCTCCAGTTCCGGTTCGATCACCAACTCGTGGTGATCGGTCACAAAGCGTGCGGCGATCTGCCGTGCATAGCGTGTGTCTTCAAACGAGTAACGACCTTCGAACCCAAAGGAAAACGTCTGGATCGTCCGACTACTCTCCTGAGCCATCAACGCCACCACTGCTGCTGAGTCAAGTCCGCCGGACAGAAATGCGCCCATTGGTTTGTCTTTGTCCATGCGCAAACGGACAGCCCAACGCAGGTGAGCCAGGAGGTCATTGCAGATATTGTCCTCACCACGCGGATCAGGTCCGCTGAATGGATACGGCGGATACCAATAAGCATCGAGCTGGAAGGTTGGGCGGGTCCCGCCCAATTCGACGGTGAGCATATAACCCGGCGGCACAGCCCGGATGCCCTCGAAGAGAGTCTCCGGTGACGGCGGGTAACCATAGGCGAGATAGTGCGGGACGAAGGCTTCATTCAGTCGCCTGGGCACCGCTGGACAGGCCAGCAGCGCTCTGATCTCCGACCCGAACACGAGCCAATCCTCAGACAGCGCATAGTAAAGCGGTCTCAACCCCAGACGATCACGTAGCAGTAAGAGCCGCTGATGTTGCAGATCCCAGATGGCCAGCGAAAACATCCCGCGAAAGGCTTTGATGAAGTTGGTAGGACCGAACTGGAGATATGAACGCAGCAAGGTCTCAGTGTCGGTATCAGTGGCAAAGCGGTGCCCGGTGGCCTCCAGCGCCTTTCGAATCTCAAGGTAATTGTAGATGCGCCCGCTGTGGACTCCCCACACTTCGGTGTGTACGGCGTCAGGCAAACGGAGCATGGCGTGCGAGGCGCGTAGGGGTTGGACAGCGCTGCCGAGGTCAGGGGGGCCCTGCCAGGCAAAGCCCAGTCCGCAGGGGCCGTTGATGGCTGTTCGTGCACCACCCGACCCGTAATGCATGGCTTCTGCCATTGCAGCTAAGACGGTATCATCGGGTGGCTGTCCTCTCAGCCCCAGCAGCCCACAGATGCCCGACATTCTCAGCCTGCCTCCTGTGGCGAGTGCAGGACCTGGGTGTAGAGGTCAACTGTGGCCTGCACCATCTTTTCAACCGAGAATTCCCTAACCAGACGCTCATGACCGGCTCGTCCCAGCGCTGCGGCGCGGTCCGGATCGCTTAGCAGGCTCAAAATGGCTTGGGCCAGGCTCTTCGAGTCTTCCGGCGGGACGAGTAGCCCGGTCTCGCCATTAAGGATGATCTCGGGCAGAGCACTCACTCGGCTAGCAATGACTGGGCGAGCGCATCCCATAGCTTCCAACGCCACCAGCCCGAACCCCTCCCAGCGTGAAGGCATGACTATCATATCGCAAGCAGGCATCAGTCGGTATGCCTGCTCTATCCATCCAGCAAAAGTGACAGATTGAGCCAGCCCTAGCGACCTCGCTTGGGCCTCCAAGCTGGTGCGCAGCACGCCGTCGCCTACAATCAGCAACCGTGCTGCCGTGACACGTTCTAGAACATGCGCAAAGGCTTCCAGCAGCACGTCAACGCCCTTCTGACGGATCAGCCGTCCAAACAGCCCTATCACTGGTTCGTCGGGCCGGTAACCTAGAGCAGCACGCGCCTGTTCGCGTGCATCGGATGGATACTCTGGTGGAGCGAATCCGTAATGGATCGTCACGACCTGCTCGCGATCAAGGCGCTCCACTTCGCTCACAAAAGCAGCCAGCGCGTGAGAGATTGCGATCACGCGGTCAGCGTAGCGCATGGCCCACTGATTGACCAGGCGGATGACCGGGTTGCGTCGGAATGGGTTGTCGTTGTGGCGTGATGAGACAGCGCATCGCACACCAGCCCAGCGTGCCGAGGGTAGACCGTAGAGGTCGGCGTGCAGCAGGTGCGTGTGCACCAGGTCAGGTGTGAGCGCCCGCCATCGATCCGCCAACCGCCTGAACAGCCTGACATCCAGGTGACCCTCGATCGGGACACACTCGACTGGCACCCCACGGGCAGCCATCTCACGACAGAACGACTTCGCTGGGCGACGGGGGTCTTCGAGCACCATCATGGAGACCTCGATTTTGCGTCCAGCTAGTCCCGGTAGCAGCGTCAAGAGATGTCCCTCTGAGCCGGCAATGCCGGTTACTTTGCTCACGTGGACGACACGCATGATTCCATACCCGGTCTACAGCTCCGATGTCATTGTGCTGCTGCGTGATTCAAGCTGGCGCTCCAGATCGCGCACACGCATGCTCAGCAACGCAATGTGCTGAGCTGCCTGCTGGCTCTGGCGTGACAGCCGTGTGATGACCATCGAAAACTGGAGCATCACCAACAACAGCAGCCCAAAGCCGATCACAAACAGGGCAGTGGGTGGGTACTGGATGCCCATCAGACGGGCTACAACGTTGAGCAGCGAAGTACGCAGAAGCGAGAGCATCACCAGCACTACAAATGTTCCCAGCCACAGCAAAGAGTAGTCCTCACGCAGATGACGACGTCGCACTAGCTCCAGCACAATCACAAACATCAGCACCGGGCCAGCGATCATCAGCAGCTCAGTTCGCGAGATGTTGATGGACAACTTGCACCTCCTCTACTACGCGCGGCCTTGTACGTAGCAGACCGATCAAGACTGCCATGATCACCTTGACCATGTAGTAAGCCGAGCGCACTGGGGTAATCGAAGACTGGCCGCCGTATCGGGGGTTCATAGTGACAGGGATCTCGTGGATACGCAGACCGGCCCGCCGGAAGGTCACAAGCGACTCTGGCTCTGGATAATCAAAAGGATAATCGGTTGCGCAGAAGTCGATGGCCCGCCGGTTCAGCGCACGGAAACCCGAGGTAGGATCGGTGATGCGCTGCCTGATAATGGCCGAGATAATCGATGCCAGGATGACGATCCCTATGCGTCGCTGCCAGGGGGTGATGTACCCCCGGTCTTCCAGATAGCGCGACCCAACTACAACATCGGCATCAGACTGTTCCAGTGCATTCAACAAATCCCGGATTTCATCTGGATCATGTTGTCCATCGCCGTCGACCCGCACGACCACATCATAACGGGCATCGCGGGCATACATGAACCCGGTCTGCTCGGCAGCGCCAATCCCCAGATTGTATGGCAGACGCAGCACCGCTGCCCCGTATCCCTCGGCAACCTGCGCCGTAGCGTCCGTTGATCCGTCATCGATCACCACAATGTCGGCCAAGGGCACCGCGTTGCGCACGCTGCGCAGCACCTTACCCAGGCTGTCCTCCTCATTGTAGGCCAGAATGATCACAAGTAGGCGTGGCTCAGGGCGCTCGGTGGAGTTCTCATCATCAAATACGGCAACTGCTCGCCGGGATGCGGTCATGCCTTCGTTCCTAACACTTCTGCAAGCGCCATCGAGACCTCGTGAAAGCGGCTGCGCCAGGTGTGATGCTGCGCCTCGGCCATGCGCTGCGCTGCGCGGTTGTCAGCGCTGCCATTCGTCAGCGCCTCCACTGCCATCTCGACCAGTTGTACAAATTCGTCGGCATCGCGTGCAATATCGATCAGCCCTTCGAACCGGTGTGCCTCAGGCATATCCACCGAGACCGTTGGCTTGCCAGTCGCTAGATACTCGTAGAGCTTGAGCGGACTGCAATGCTCGGCGACCGCATCCAACACATAGGGATTGACGCACACATCGAAGGCTTTTACGTAGGATGGCACTTCTTCATAGGGCACACGCCCAGTCAGCACCACGTTTGGCAAACCTTTAAGCGGTTCCATGTCAGCCAGCAGCACCTGCGGCCCCACCAGCACGATTGTCCAGTCGGGATGCTTTCGAGCCATATATGCCAGCAGGGCTGTGTCGATCCAGTAGTTGATGGCCCCCAGGTATCCGATAATGGGATGCTTAAGACTGGCCACAGCCCCTGCCGCCGGAAGATCGGGGTCGGCGGCACGTGCAAAATGGTCCGCATCGGCCCCATTGGGCACCATCAATGCCCGTCGAGCCCATGCTGAACGGGTCTCGTGCAGCGCTGGGTGAGTAGTGATCAGCAGGTCCACTGCTTCGATGAGCTGCCGCTCCAGTCGCGCGATCACGCGCGCGTTGACCAACCCCTGGGCAGCGGTGAAATCATCCACACATTCATAGACATCAGCCTTTTCACCCAGCCTCCCCACAAAATCTGCTGAGTGCGGGGTGTAAGTCCACAACACTGGACTGCAAAATCCCAGCCTGCGGGTCTGTGCTCTTAATATCGGCAGCAAAACGGCGTTGTTGAGTCGGTTTACCAGCCCTGACATCTGGAAGAAAGGCAACACCACCGGCAACGTGAAAACCCACAGGTTAGGTTCCACTTGGCGTGGGCCTTCCAGCCAGCGCCAGGCCCGGCTGAAGTGCTTGCCAATCTCGGCCAACCAGCCGGCCAGGTGCATCTGCTGCTCGACATACAGCACACGGTTGCCAGCCTGCGCCCACCACCGAGCAAAGCGCTGCTTGCGGGTTGGCAGGCAGTCCCAATCCTGCGTCGAGAGGATCACAAAATCCTGGCCAGTCACTGGCGCCGGGCGGTGGACGGCTGGAGATGTCATCATCCTTTGTCACTGTCCTGCCGGGGTGGGCTAGCCTTGTCAGGCCATCCGTCCAGCATAACCGTCGCGCCCGTTCGGATGCTCTCCAGCGCTGCCAACCCGATGCGCGTCGCCCGTAGACCGTCAGCGCCAGTAACGAGCAGCTCGGACTTGCCGCGGATCGCTGCTCCAAAGTTGTCGAGCAATGCCCGATGCCCTTTGTCTGGCGCGCCCCTGAATGCTCGTCCCCGCAGCTTACTGAACGTCAAAGTCCTGAAATCATCGATCACAGCCACTCCACCCCCGGCGAAGGTCTCCACTCGCTCTTTAGGGAAAGTCGGATCGCCTTGAGCCGTGTAGATCACCACCCCCACTGAGTCGCCAGGGAAACGCATCGTCAGTACGAAGTCCTGACCGTCAGAACTGCCCTGGGCGCTGACGGCCAGCGGCTCGGCGTTCAGCATCCCGCAGACGAAATCGATGAAGTGTACACCCTCCCCCAGCAACCGTCCGCCGCCTTCTGCCGGGTCGTTCAGCCAGTGCGATGCTGGCAACGGGCCAGCGTTGATGCGATACACGATTGTTTTAGGACTCCTCACTTCATCAAGCGCCTGCTTGAGCGCTATGGCGGCTGGGGACAGTCTCCGGTTGAAGTCCACCGTCAGCAACACGCCCGCCTTTTGCGCTGCGTCGATCATCGCCCGACAATCAGAAAGGGTCAGCGCCATTGGTTTCTCGACCAACACATGTTTGCCTGACTCGGCTGCCAGGATGGCCTGGCGGGCGTGCAGATGGTGCCGGGTAGCGATTACCACGGCCTCGACGCCTGGATGGTCCAACGCCAGCACCAGGTCTGTCGTCGCCAGTGGCGCGGCGATCTTCTGTGCCGCCTGTGCCGCTGTGATGCTGTCGCTGACAACTGCCTGAACCTCGAAATAGGGGCTGGCCTTCAAATTAGGCAGGTGCACTGCCCGAGCAAAGTTCCCTGCCCCTACCAATGCCACACCGATCCTCCCGGCTCTGGGCGCAGCCACCCGTGTCACGGCCCGCCGCCGAGCAGGGTCTTCGACAGTAGCAGGTTCGCCATAGTTCAACAGCACAGCCAGCGCACCCTGTTGCACAGCCTGGTAGGCCCGATCCGCCTCCTGAACTGGGTATTCAGCCGAAATCAGTGAGTCCACGTCGAGCTTGCCGTCAGCAATCAGGCGCAGGAAGGCCCCCATGTTGCGCTGCTCCGTCCAGCGCACATAACCGATGGGGTAGTCAATGCCACGCTCCTCGTAGTTGCGGTCATAACGGCCCGGTCCCGTCGAACGCGAGATCACAAAGTCCAGCTCGCGGTTGTAAAAATCGGTGCGTTCCAGGTCCATCCCCATAGCGCCCACCATGACCACACGCCCGCGCTCACGGCACATCCTAAACGCTTCATTGGTTGCTTGGCTGCTGCGAGTAGCCGCACATAAGATCACCCGGTCGGCCCCGATCCCGCCAGTCAGCTTCAACACCTGCCGAGAGGCATCGCCTGCTGTGGGATCGATCGTTTGCGCGCCTGCCAGCCGCGCGGCCAGCTCACGCCGTGCTGCGACGGGGTCCGAGCCGATTACGACACAGCCTGCGGCATCAAGGAGCTGGCACACAATCTGCCCAATCAGCCCCAGACCAACCACCACTACTGTCTCGCCCAACATCGCTTCAGCACGCCGTACACCCTGCAGCGCGATTGCGCCCACCGTCGTGAAAGCCGCCTGTCGGCAGCTGACACCCTCCGGGATGTGGGCCATCAGGTTGAGAGGCACTGCGTCGTACTCGGCATGATTGGCGAATCCTGCCCCTGCACAGGCCACGCTGTCGCCGATTTGCAACCCTTCCAGCCCCTGCCCTATCTCGACGATCACGCCCGCTGCGCTGTAGCCCACCGGGAACCATGTCCCGGCAATGTCCTGCACCTGCCTGGCTGTGAAGCGCAAGCCCTGGCTCACAGCCACCTCAAAAGCCCGCCGGATGAGTTGTGGCTGCGATAGAGCCTTGCGGATCAAGCTACCACCGCCAGAGGCTGCGGCCATCTCAGTGCCGCTGGAAATCAACGACGTGCACACCCGCACCAGTGCACCGTTGTACGGCGCTTTCGGCGCGGGTACGTCTTGCACCAGCAGTTTTCCCTTGCCGTCGAAGAAAACCTGTTTCATGTCCTGTTGTGTTGTCCGAATCCCCGGTGTTCAAAAGTGGCGCCACCGAGCTGCCCTAACACTACTCAGCTGCCCTTTCCCGACTTGCGTGTCGGGGCCAGCATTTGCCGCATGTTCACCAGAGCCGCACGCCCAGCGTTACGCACTGCGTCAAAATCGACCCTGGCGCGGTGAGGATAAAGCAGCAGCACGAAGTCGGCAGGGAGTTTAACGCGCCCTTTAAATCTGGCAACTGGCGCTTTTTTTCTGACTCCATAACGTGGAGCATACCAGCCGACACCCAGCTCGGCCTTAAGGGGGAAGTCGCCTAAGGGGAGAATGATCAGGTTAGGGCCAGAGCTGGCCTCAGTCCGAATGGCGTTATTGGTGCGATCCAGGCGTACCAACAGCGAAGCGAAGTGGAACCACAAGGTCACATCGATCTCAGGTTGGTTCGCTGCAGGGGTTTCGTGGCCGTCCTGTGGTTCTTTTGCTGCCGAGCCAGGCCGCTCGGTGAGCCTGACCTGGTCGTGCAGCACCCATAGTGAGGCCAACTTATCGAACCACACCTGGCGGCGGTGGATGACGCCTGGCTGGAGCCGCGCATATCCGTTGTGTGAGGCGTCGAACAGATCGAAGGCTGGCTGTGAGATCCAGTGATGGATGGTCACTTGGGCGTCATTGTAGAGGCGAAACAGATCATCTGGCAGGCGGTTGATCTCTTGATCCGCCACCTGGAGCACATTGTGAGAGGCAGTCGAACGGAACTCATTCCGAGCTTGGGGGTCAGCAGTGTAGGTATAGCTGCCGGGATCGATCAGGAAGGCACGGCCATAGGCACAGAGGGTCAGACTGAGCGTATCGTTGTGGGCGTGGCCGCCGGCTCCATCTTGCCCCACACTGCCTGCGTCAATCGTCAGGTGGAAGTCATGGTGGCGCATCACGTACAGGCCGCTGGCCTCGAAGCCACGCGACCCGGCCACGGCATCCAACGTCAACGGCTTGCGGGCCAACGCTCGTGCTCGCACCCGTACACCGGGCTTCACGTCCACCCAATCATCCAGGGGAACATTCTCCGGGCGAGGCGTGGTCTGAGTGATCACATCTGTGAAGCGCGCCGAGGCATCTGATACGAAGTACCAGAAGGCATCCTGCCACTCGCTGCCTGCTGCAATTGACCACCCGCTGCGGGTCGGTTCAACGAAGCCAGCCCATTCGTTTAACTCGCGCTCTAACACCAGCGACCCCAGGGCTAGCAGATGGCGATAGTCGTTGATTCCCTGCAGGGGGTCCTCATGGACTGAAAGCGGCAATAGACGCCCATCATCCACATCGCCGATCAGCGGAGTTGTGCCGTTTGGCTGGACAAAGGCCATGATCACATCCAACATTGACCGCAGCCGAACCAATGTCGTCTCTGGAATGTGGATGTTGTTGACCACACACAACCCAGCCACGCTGAGTACCATCTCGGTGACTAGCCTGTGGTATGGCAAAGAGGCTTCATAGCTCATGCCATCCGGATGCACTTGGCGATCAAGTTCCTCCCACAACCGCCTAAGTCCCACAGCGCGCCACCGGCTCGCCTCAGGAAACTCTGGGAACAGGATGCCCAGGTACGCTAGCCCTGTCAGGTTGGTGATCAAGTGGTTAGTGCGCGGCCAGCCATCTTCGAGGTGCTTGAGCAGGTACTCGCCATGCTGGCGCAAGCTGGCCAGCCACAGCGCCAGGAAGGGTGTGTTCAATGCCTTCGCTTCAAGGATGAAGTAGTAGGCCCATATCCAGTTGACCGCCCGGATGGCCACATCCATCGGTCCAGCCCAGTTGACCCCAAATTCGTAGGGGTTGGCCTGTATCCAATGCGTAATCTGATCGACAATCTCCTGAGCATATACCTCATCGAGGGTGTAAAGGTAAGCCTGCCCCAGCCTTACAGCGTGATAGAAGCGGCTTAGCTCCCAGGGCACCTTGACGTCGAAGCCGCCTGCTGGATCGAACAATGTCAGGCGCGTATGGTGCTCCAGCGGCCAGGTGTGGCCGCTCTTGAAATCGCAGTGCCACTTGATCGGCGTGCCGAGGTCCTGCTCGCCCGATCCCAGGAGGTCAAGACGATGAGCGCGGATCTTATCTGCCTGCTCAATAGTCAGCTTACGCGCCTCCGGGAAAAATCGGGCAATCAATGCGGCCTGTTCGGGGAACAGGCCAAAGAAACGGGGAGTCTGCCGTGAGCGGAGCTGTTCGGCGATCTCCTGGATGCTTGACCCTACTTGGATCTCGCGCGGTGTGCGCGGAGCCATCTGGGTTCTAAGTTCGCGTAATATTCGACGCCACGCTACGCGCGGCAGATCACGTGTGGGAACGGACATCGCTGAATCGCTGTTTCCCAGTTGTACCAAATCCCTGACGTTTTGCTCTCAAGTTTACCACGTACTGCTCGGTTGCACCTGCCCCGGTTCGCGGCTCAGGCATCATCGACGCTTGATCCATCTGCAGCTTCTAGCCTACCTGCTTGCGTGTTGCCATCGGTGTTAGTAGAGATCCTAATCAGCGTTGCTCATTTCGTCATACACAGCCACAGTGGCAGCCGCGTTGGTATGGGCGTCGAACATCTGCCGCGCGCGTTCATAGGCTGTCTGACCCATAGCGCGAGCATGCTGCTGGTCGCGCAACACACTGGAGAGGCCAGCAGCCAACGCGCCAGCGTCGCCCGGAGGTACCAATATACCTGTCTTGCCATGCACTACCAGCTCTCTTGGACCACCCAGATCAGATGCCACACATGGCACTGCCATCGCTGCGGCTTCGATGATGGGCCGGGCAAAGTGTGGCACCACCGAGGGAAACACCAGGCAGGTCGTAGCAGCCAACACCTGAGGGATGTCGCGCCGCACGCCAGTGAAGATCAGCGCTGCGCGAACTTGTCTGTCGAGTCTGTCAATAGCACGGCGCACTTCTCTCTCGTAGGCATCAGCAGCCAACAGCCATTTGACTAGCCTCTTCAAGTTGCGATCACCAGGCGGTTGGGGGAGCGGTCCCGCAATGACCACCTTTACGGTGGGGATCGCGGCTACCAGGTCGGGCAGCGCACGGATCAGCACCAAGGTCCCCTTAGGCTCGGAGATACCTCCCAGCATGGTGACCACTGGCGACTCTGGCGGAATGCCATGTTCTGCCCGAAAGGCATCGCCTGTCAGGGTTCGATCAAACTGGGCAAAGTGCACAAAATTGTAAATCACACGTATCCGGTCACTGGGGCGCAACTGGTCGGCGTCGTTCTGGCAAATGGCGATCACGCGGGTTGCCGTGCGGTCAATCACGGAGCGGAGCCAGGCCCGCCGTAGGCCCAGGTAGCCCTGGGTCAACGGTTCGCGAATGTGCCATACAACCGGTATCCCTTCCCGCCTGCAGGCGATGGCCGAGGGAACCAGCGTCGATGAGTTCAAGTGTACCAAATCTGGCTTCAGGCGGCGGATTACCTCCCGTGTGCGTTGGACTGATGGCCAGAAGGTGGCGACTTTGCCAGGTAGCCGCCACAAGTTGCGCCCGCCATACCACTCTAGCGTAGTGTGGCTGAAGTCGCTGATCCCCGTCTCGATGATGACCTCAATGCCTTCTGTCCGGTATAGGTCAACTACAGGCCCCGGTTTGAGAGCCACGACCACCGGTTCGTAGCGGGAGCGGTCCAGGTACCGCAGTAGGTACAGCAGGCTCAGCGGTGCGCCGCCGATCTCTCCTCCGTGGTGAATGTACAGGATGCGTCTCATGGTTTGTTCAGGCCCAGCCGTGCGATCTCCAGGCAGCCATCCCCATATCCCGCAGCGCCAGCGACCATCTCGATCAGACGTGCCCACACCAGAGGCAGCCAGTCGCGCCTGCCTCGCGGCGAGTACGGTGAAATGCGCCAGGCATGGATCAGCGCCGGAACCAGAATTGCTGCCAGGAACCATGTTCCCAGAACTGACTGCGCAATTGCTCCCCAACGCATTGGCCGTCTTTCGTAGGCATACAGGCGATAGGCTCCGCCGCGCCCGCGCCCCAACCTTTGGCGCCAATACTCTCGGAAGCTGGCTGGAGCGACATGTGGCACAACGATCGAAAAATCTACTGCCCGTCGGTAGCGGCTGCGCATCCGCTCAGCGAAGATGCCGTCCTCACCCGCAGTGTTACGCCCAAACTCCTCTGGGAACCCCCCTACGGAGAGTGCGGCCTCCCGTCGGCAGGAATAGCCCTCAGTCCAGTCGGCCACAGTTGGGTTGTGTAGCTGTTCGTAGCGGTGCTGCGCCTGAATGTAGCGTGGAAACAGGTGCTCCACATTTGTCACCTGGGAGTCGACCAGCACGTAGTCAGCTCCCTGCTCATAGTGGGCCATGATCCGATTGACAAAATCCGTGTCGGGGAACACGTCTGCATTGAGGATGACGACGATCTCGCCCTTCGCCTCTCGCAGCCCATCGTTGCGTGCCACCGACACGCCGGGTTTGGGCCTCTGCCGGATCAGCCTCAGGTTGGGGATGCGATCCGAGAAGCTCTGGACGATCTCCGGCGTGCGATCGGTGGACGCATCAACAACCACGACCTCCAGCGGATGGTAGGTTAGCGCTGCGAGTGCGTCCATTGTGCGTGCGATGTCAGCTTCCTCGTTATAGGTAGGTACGATAATGCTGACCAGCGGATGCCCAGTTTCTGGCATTTACAGGCCGTCTCCGTCGATAAACTGCCTCATCCACAGCTCAAGCGCAGCCAGTGCCCAGACCCGCACATAGGGGCCACGACCCTCTCGAAAGTGACGGTAAATGGTGCTGACGGCCTCGATGTTGAACAGGCCACGCTGGGCCACTGACCGCGATGAGAAGACATCGTTGAGTACATCTTGTAACTCATGGCGCATCCAGGTCGCCATCGGCATCTCAAAGCCCCGCTTGGGTCGCGCCAGCGTCTCACGGGGCAGCACATCGGCCAGCGCCTGGGCGAAAACCCACTTGCCACGTCGCCCGTGCAGCTTCATTGGCGACGGGATACGCACTGCAAACTCGACCAGCTTGTGGTCGATCAGCGGAACACGCACCTCTAACGAGTGAGCCATGCTCATGGCGTCAGTGTCGCGCAGCAGGGTGTGCGCCATATAGTTGAGCAGCTCCAGCCGCGTAAGCTGGACGACGCTGTCCGTCTCTGCTGGATGGACAAAGCGCTCCAGGTAATCTAACGAAGGCTGGAGATCAGCCATAGCTGCTGCCGTGTCCGGTGTGTAAAGCGCCTGCTTGCTCTGCTCGTCGAACAGAATGCGCACACGTTCATAACGTTCGAGCAGACCACCATCCAACCAGGTGATTGCACGTCGCGCGGTCCCTACCACGGAGGCGCTTCCACGCACCCCCTGTCTTGCCACACCTGGCAGCCTGTGCCAAACCTTACCCGCTTGATCGGCCTGCCGAAACATTCTAAATTGGGGATACCCGGCGAAGAGTTCATCTCCCCCCAGGCCCGACAGCGCCACCTTGACGTGTTTGGCTGTGGCCTGCGACACCAGGTAGGTATTCAACCCGTCGCCTGAAGGCTGATCCATAGCCCGGATGATCGCTTCTAACTCGTTGCGCACCTGCTGGCCGGTAACGATCACCTCAGTGTGCTCAGTGTCGTAGTAATCGGCCAGCAGCCGTGCATGGGAGCGCTCGTCGATCTTCCGCCCTTCGTTGCCAAAGCCGATCGAGAACGTGCGCAGTCGGTCCCCGGTGGCACGGGTCATCAGGGCTACCACAGCGCTTGAGTCGATGCCCCCTGATAGGAAGGCTCCCACTGGCACATCGGCGATCATCCGCAGCCGGATTGACTCTTCCAGCAACTCCCGCAGCTTCGCCACGATCTCGTCCTCGCTCATGCCAAGGGGCTCAGCGGGTGGCAACGCCCAATACTGGGTGATCTTCAGTTGCCCGCCCTGGTAAGTCAAATAGTGGCCCGGCGGCAGCGCCTCGACGCCTGCCAGGATGGTGTACGGCGATGGAACAGAGTAGAACGAGAGGTAATGATGCAACGCTGCAAGATTGAGGCGCGGTTCGACCATGCCGCTGGCAATCAGGGCCTTAAGCTCCGAGGCAAACGCAAACCGCGCTTCCCCATCACCTGCTTGAGCGTAGTACAGCGGTTTGATGCCCAGCCGGTCACGAGCAGCGAACAGCTTGCCCTCCACAACATCCCAGATGGCTAAGGCAAACATGCCGCGCAGGTGTTCCAGGCACTTCTCGCCCCACTCGATGTAAGCGTGCAGGATCACTTCGGTGTCACTGTCTGAGGAGAACCGATGACCAGCGCCTTGCAGCACTTGACGCAGCGGCTGGTAGTTGTACACCTCGCCATTGTAGACAATCCAGTAGCGCCCATCCTCAGCCGCCATCGGCTGATGCCCGCCTGGCGAGAGGTCGATGATCGCCAGCCGAGTGTTAGCTAACGACACTGGCACCGGCTCGTGGGCCACGAATATGCCATGGTCATCTGGGCCACGATGGCGCATGGCACAAGCGGCGGCCTCGGCGGCCTGTTCGTCTGCGACGTTGACAGCTCCCCAGATACCACACATAGCCCATCACCTCTCCGGCTCTGCAATGCGATACAACCGTGCCCGTTCTCCCTCGTACACCAGCGTACCATACGCAGCCAGGAAGTCTGGCCGGGTAAATAGCCGAGTCTCGTCCGGATCGGCATTGTATACCAGAATGTAGTCGATATGTTGCGCCTCAAGCTTATCGATCAGCACCTTCGGATCCGCAATCCCATCCAAATTTTCACGATCCCCCCAATTGCCAGAAACAAGGTCCAGCTCTATATAGAGTGGGCTGGTTGCGTGCTCGGCCAAGACGCGCGTGGAGGGGGGCAGCTCGTTCAGCGCCCTAATGGTTTCCCAGTCTGGGAAGATGGGGATGATCACTTCGTTGTGCCAGCGGAGCAGATACTCGTCGCGACTCTCCAGGCCAAGCGCCACCCGATATGCGCCATTCCAGTATAGCACGCCTAACTGGCTCACCAGGTTCCAGCCCAACGACAGGACTGTCACACCCAGCACGATGCGCCGTGGCCAGGTCTGGCGTTGGGTGAGCCGCCACAGAACCAATCCGGCCACAGAGGCCATCAGCACCAGCCCTGGCAGAAAGTGTCTTACTGCCTGCTTGACCAGGAACCACACTACTGAGAACGCAAGCGCGTAAGCCAGCATTCGCCACGCGGGATACTCCCCACGAAGCAAGCCCAGCCCAACGCCAATAGGGATGGTGAGCAGGAAGACTGGCCCGGCAATAAAACCTAGATAGAAACCAGGTCGGGTGTGCCCAAGCGATGAGTTCCACAGGTTAGCGAGATATCCTCCTACAGTCCACGGATAAAATATCTCGGTGCCCAGCTCGCTGCGTGGGGAAGGAGTTGCTGCCAACAGTCTGGTGAACAGGTCGGCAAAGACCGGGTAAAATGGGTTGTGGTGGACGATCCCGTTGTACAGATAGTAGGGCAGTGCTACTATCAACGTTGCCAGGCCAAAAGCCAGCACAGCCCGCAGCATGCTGCGCCACTCGCCTCGCAGCGCCTGCCGCAGCACGAGCCACAGGCCCAGTAGCGCCACACTGATCGCCGTCTGATTCTTGGACGCAGCAGCTAGCCCCAAGCATACCCCGGCCAGGATCAGCCAGCGCTCTGGGTGGGGTTTCGCTAGTTTACCGTCCCTGCTTGCTCCACTCTGATCCAGCCAGCGGAAGAAGGCCGCCAATGCCAGTGTCTCGAAAAAGGCCCAGCCCATATCAACCTTGGCGGACTGGGCCAGGTAACCCGCATCGGGCATGGTGTAGATTGCCATCGCTGCCAACGCCGCGACCCCCCGCCCGAAGTACAGACGGGTCAAGGCAAAGACAGCCAGCGCCAACAGCAGACTCATGCTCAGCCCGGTGACCAGCGTGGCCAAGCTATAGCTTCCACGCAGCAGCAGCGCCCATGCTGAGAGCATCATCATATGGCCTGGCAGCGTTGATGCCCAGATGTGAGACGGCTGCACGTAGCGCCCTTCGGTTACCCAGTAACGAGGCACCAGCAAGTACTGGTGCACCGTGTCGCCTTCGACCGGAGGTGCAAGGTTGCCAACCAAGTTCGTCAGCACAAACGCTGCTGTAATTAGCATCGCCACTTTGACAAACCATGATGTAGTGAGCATCCGACGTGCGACGCCCCAGGCGGCGGTCAAGTCGGTCAGAAGTTGGCGATACTGGAGCGCAGCCAGAATCACGCCAATGACGATGAGAGACCAGCCAGCCAGTGGGCGCAACCAGCCGACCAACGCCAGGCCAAACAGCAACGTCAAGATCGCGCCTAGCCCCAAAGCAAGAGCGTAGGCCAGGTCGGCGGTGCGGCACCACATCGGCAGTTTCACCAGCTGCCATATGGCGCGGCCCACACCGTAGATCGCCGCCAGCATCAGCGCGGCGACAGCCAGGTCAACCCATAAATCGATCATCGGATCGCGTTCAGGAGTGGCACGAGCAGCTTCGCCTGGATCGAAGGCCAGTGGATGATCATCTGATGCTGCATGTAGATGACGAACACCAGAGCAGCCCAGATGGCAGACAGCCATTCCCGCAGGGGAATAGGACGTGGCGGTGCAGCCCGCACATCTTCGTAGGCTGCACGTAGCTGCTCTGCCACAGTTGGAAAGCTAAAATGACTGAGAGCAAATTCCACGCACCGCTGACGCATTTGTTCAAGCTGGTCTGGGTTACTCAGCAGGTCAAGCATTGCCCGCGCCAGGGGGGTAGGATCGCGAAAGTCGGATACCAGCCTGCCAGTTTCGCCGTCGATCACGATCCCCTCTGGCCCTCCGCAACGGGTCGCTACGACTGGTGTGCCGCAGGCCATGGCCTCCAGCACTACGATCCCCAGTCCTTCCTGCGTGGAGGGTAGCACGAAAAGCTGTGCGCCCTGATAGAGGAGCAGCAGCTCGTCAGCCGAGACAATGCCCCTAAAGATGACCGCGTCTTCCAGACCCAGCGCAGCCACCCGGTCGATCAGCAGCGGGCCTGGTTCCTCACCGACAAGCATCAGCCGCAGGCCAGGAAGCTGGGTATGAACCTGTGCGAAAGCCTCCAACAGGAGACCTACATTTTTCCGTGGATCGTTAATCCGCGCAGCAAGCAACAGGTATTCGCCGTAGGGGCTGCTGGCGCGCACCGCAGGGTTGGGCCGGTAGCGCGTCGTGTCGATGGGAAACAGCACCGTTTCGACATAGTTGACAGTATCCGCTGTCATGGTCTTAATGCGCTCCGCCGTGTGGTAGCTCAGAGCCAACACACGATGTGCACATCGCAACGCCAATCTCTCCTGGGCATCCAGAAGTCGCCAGGTAGGGCTGGCCAGCACTCGCTCCGCCCAGTGGTCGCCTGCGGCGGCCTTGGCCTCCAACTCGTCCTGATAGGTGGTGGCAATCCATAAGATGTAGGGAATCCCGCGCAATGCCAGCGGTAGCGCAACATGGGCACTCCCTGACACGACAAAAATCGCCCGGTGTTGTCCCAACAATCGACCGAAAAGGAAGTGTGGTACAACGTAAAAAAGCCATAGGGGCAACGGCGGGGCCGGGACGAGCACGGTTGGCAGACCGCGTTCGTCAACCAAGCGAGGTATCCAACGACGAACTGTGATGGCCAGACGCTCCAGCAGTGTCAGATCCCCTGTGGCAAACTCGGCGCGATAAACTGTAGGCGCATAGCCCCATTTGCGCATCAACCTGCCAACGACATCGACCAGCGCCGGAACACCGCCGGGGCTGGCAGCCTCAATTGTCAGAATGGCAGATGGCTGGGCATTGTGTGCGTGGCTCACATCATGTCTCGGTCAATCTTCGCCTTATGGCCCGACGCTTGCGGACCGCCGAGGATTGTAACATGTGGCCTGGACACAGCCAACAGGCGACGGGACAACGAAGTACCTACGCCCGGCATCCTGTACATCGATTTTGACCAGTGTGCCACTCAAGGGTTATGATTGCCTGGCGTTTGGTGTGTCTCTAACCAGGAGCGTTGTATGCCCGATACTGCCCTCAAATTTGACACGCTGGCTGTACAGGCCGGCAGCAAGACTCCCTTGGGCGACTCAACGCCCGGCGTTCCACCGATTGTGCCCTCGGTCGGGTTTACGCACCCCACTATGGATGCCACCGACCGAGCGCTTGGCTACGTAGGTGGCAGCTCACCCGCTGATCCGGATGCCTATGTCTACTCGCGCTACGGCGCACCCAATCAGGCCGCTTTCGAGGAGGCCATTGCAGCGCTGGAAGGCGCAGAGGGCGCGGTGAGCTTCAGCAGCGGGATGGCTGCCATCCACGCTGCGATCCTGGCTCTGATTCCACCAGGCGGAACGGTGGTCGCTGCCAGCCAGCTTTACGGTGTCACGCGCACGCTGCTTGATTGGTTGACGGGAGCTATGGGCCTCAAGGTCCATTACGCTGACTTCCTCGACTTAGAGGCAGCACGTCTAGCTATCGAGACAACTCATCCCAACGGCGTGATCTGTGAAGTGCTCACCAATCCGCTGGTGCGTGTGATACGGATGGACGCTATTGCCCAGATGGCGCACGAAGTCGGGGCCAAGCTGGTGGTTGACAACTCGTTTGCCACGCCATTTCTGCTGCGTCCACTTGAGCTGGGCGCGGATGTTGTCGTTCACAGCACCACCAAATTCCTCAACGGTCACGGCGATGTCCTGGGCGGCGTTATGGCAGGACCGGTCGAGATCATGCAAGCAGCTTATCAGCACCGCCGCGTGCTGGGAGCTATGCCCAGCGCCTTCGATACGTGGCTGGCGCTGCGCGGGCTGCGCACCCTCGCCGTGCGGATGCGTCAGGCTTGTGCCAACGCACAACATGTCGCAGCCTGGCTTGCCGGGCAGCCGCGAATCCGGCGTGTTTACTATCCTGGTCTGTCCACCGACTCGAGCCATGAGGCAGCCCGGGCCTTGTTCCGTGAGGGATACTTTGGCAGCATGATCGCGTTTGAGATCGCTGGCGTGGATCGTGCAGGCGCTTTCGCCTTTGTCGAGAAGCTACGGCTGATCAAGCCGGTGACCAGCCTGGGCGACGTTTACAGCCTGATCCTGCATCCTGCCAGTGCATCCCATCGTGCCTTGACGCCCGATCAACGCGAGGCACAGGGCATCACGGAGGGCGTGCTGCGCCTCTCAGTTGGGATCGAGGATGCCGACGACCTGGTAAACGACTTCCAACAAGCGTTATCGGACTGACTGCACTGCCCTTGCCATCCCTGAGGCCCTAGATGACTACTCTGCTCACTGGCGCTTCTGGCTTTCTGGGAAGCTGGATAGCCCGCCTGATGAACCCCAACCCCGGCGACCTGCGGGTGCTGGCACGCCCGCAGAGCGATCTCTCGTTGCTTACTGGCCTACCCGTTGAGGTCGCTGCGGGTGACTTGCTGGATCGCGACTCGCTGCGGCGTGCGCTTCGAGGGGTTGACCATGTCTATCATGTCGCCGGGTGGATCAGCTTCAAGGCGCGCCATGCCGATCAGGTCCGCGCCATCAACTACGAGGGAGCTGTCAACCTGTTCGAGGCCGCGCTCGAGCTGGGTATCGAGCGGGTGGTATATACAGGCAGCATCTTTGCCTTCGGCTGTGCCATCGACCCTGCGCAGCCTGTTGACGAGAATGGCACTTTCAATGTGCCTGACCTGCTTGACATTCCTTACCTGAGCGCCAAGCGCGAGGCCGAGTTAGCCGCTGAGGATGCGCTTGCGCGAGGGTTGCCCCTGATCCGGCTTTACCCTGGCCTGTGCCTGGGGCCGAACGATCGCCGCCGCTCGTCCAGCGGTTCGATCGATGCCTGGCTGCATGGCCAACTTCCGGCGATTGTGACCGGAGGCGGCATCTGCCTGGCCGATGTACGTGATGTGGCAGCGGCACACTTGGCAGCAATGGCAAGGGGTGTGCCAGGCCAAAGGTACCTAGCTACCGGGCACAACATCACCCTGCCGGACCTGTTTAGCCGCCTGCGGCGCATCACAGGAAAACATCCTCTGCTGCTGCAACTACCGTCGTCTGTGGGAATACCGCTGGCCCATCTAGCGGAACGTCTAGGGCTGTTCCCAGCCCTCGACGCTGCTCAGGCCCGGCTGATGTCATATTATTGGTGGTACGATCATCGTCGCGCCTGCGCGGAGCTTGGTGTGAGCTTCCGCCCGCTCGACGAGACGCTGGTTGAAACGGTAGCCTGGCTACTTGCCCACCCCGGTTGAGGAGCGGAGTGTGGTTATGGCGTTCTTGAACACGCATACGATCCAGACGTGATCATTTTCTTTCCGAGGCCATCATGCAACTGACCTTTCTCAACTGGCTATTCGCCTTCTCACCCGTACTTGCTGTTCTGGTTACAATGGTAGGGCTACGCTGGAGTGGCAGCAAAGCCGGAGCCGCGGGCTGGTTTGTGGCAGTCATTGTTGCCACAGTGGGATTCGGGGCCGGGCCGCTCCTCATCGGCTATGCGCAGGCCAAGAGCATCCTGTTCGCGCTCGATGTGCTGTACATCATCTGGATGGCATTGGCTCTGTTCCATGTCGCAGACGAGGCAGGTGCAGTTCGCGTCATCGGAGAACGGCTTCCCCAACTGACTGCCGATCGTATGATGCAGGGCCTCCTGCTGAGCTGGGTATTCGTGTCCTTTTTGCAGGGAATGGGAGGCTTTGGAGTGCCAGTGGCTGTCGTCGCGCCGATCTTGGTCGGGTTAGGGTTTGATCCAGTCCGGTCCGTGATCATGGCCTCGGTGGGGCACGGTTGGGCAGTGACCTTCGGCTCATTTGCCACATCGTTCCTGGCGTTAATGGCAGCAACAAATGTGGCGGGTGAGGCTATCGCGCCAGAAGCGGCGCTCCTGCTTGGTATAGCCTCATTCTTTAGTGGGGCGATAGTGGCTTACCTCAGCGGCGGCTGGGGATCGCTATGGCGTGGGATCCCAGCCCTGCTCGCACTTAGCCTGGTGATGGGAGCAGTGCAATACGTCCTGGCGACCAACGGTCTGTGGACCCTGGGAGCTACTGGAGCTTCATTAGTGGGCCTTGTGGTTGGCGTGGGGCTGACCCGCTTTCCTCTCTATCGCAAAAACCACGATGGCGAAAACTTAAACGGGCGGAACGATAGCCCAGGTCCACAAGGCCCTCACATTCCTGATGACGGCAAAAGGCGCTCGCTGCCACTGGCACTCTCTGGCTACGCCGTGCTGATCGTGCTGGCCTTTGCCATCAACCTGATTCCTGCGTTGGACGACTTCTTCAACGCAGTTGAACTGACATCTCAGTTCCCTGAGATGTCAACTGCCTATGGGTGGGTCACGCCAGCCGAGATGGGGCGCAAGATCAGCCTGTTTGGGCATCCCGGCGCAGTGTTGTTGTATGCTTCGATCATTGCCTACCTGATCTATGCCCAGGCCGGTTACTACCGACCCGGGGCTGCCCGTCGCATCGTGACAAAGGTCGTCAAGGGCGCAGTGACATCCAGCCTGGGCATCGTAGCAATGGTCGGTATGGCGGTGGTGATGTCCCACGCCGGAATGACCAATCTGCTAGCGCGGGGCATCAGCGAAGGTGTGGGCAAGGTCGCCTTTCCGCTGGTCTCGCCATTCATCGGGATGTTGGGCGCCTTCATGACTGGCAGCAACACCAACTCGAATGTGCTGTTTGGCGCGCTTCAGAAACAGACAGCCGATCTGCTTGGCCTGAGTGTGACACTCATCCTGGCAGCGCAGACAGCAGGCGCAGGACTGGGCAGTGTGTTCGCACCAGCCAAAGTGATCGTGGGATGCACCACCGTTGGCCTGGTTGGGCAGGAGGGTCGCGTGATCGGCAAAATGCTGATCTATGGCATGATCCCGGTGGTGTTGACGGCAGTACTGGTGTATTTCCTGGCATCGCTTTGACCCTGTGGGGTTAGCAAATGGAGTAGCGATGATGGCAACCACCACATGGCATAGTGCGCGTATGTGGTCGGGGTTCTCGTGGTGCATTTCGGCGCTAATTTTTCTGGCTGCCAGCCCAGGAGCTGCCGAGGCTGATGTCGTCGAATTGTGGGAGATCCAGGGGACAGGTGATCGCTCCCCCTACATTGATCGGTTCGTGACAACCCAGGGCAACGTCGTGACAGCGGTAGGGGCGAACGGCTTCTTCATGCAGGTCTCGCCTGAACACACCGACGGCGATCCAGCCACGTCTGATGGCATTTTTGTCTACACCGGTGGGCTGCCCGCCGTCCAGTGCGGCGACATTGTGACGGTCAGCGGCAGGGTGGCCGAGTACTACGGCATGACTGAGTTCAGTCGCCAGGGTCTGTCGCTGGCGATCACGGGCAGGGGGCCGATCCCGGCCTTGCAGCTAATTGAAGGACCGTTTCCTGGCACTACGAACGACACACTGTCAGCCTTTGAGGCTTATGAGGGAATGCTGGTCCAGATTGTGGGGGCGACAGCTACGGGACCGCCAGTGCGCTATTACGCGGGCCAGCTTCGTGAAGAGCTAGAGGTCCCGGTCGTGTTAGGGCACCCCAGGCCGTTCCGAGAGCCGGGTTTCCCATATCCAGCCCAGGGCGAGCCGCCCGCTGTTGAGTTGTTCGACAACAACCCGGAAGTGTTCGAGATCGGATTCGGCGGCGGCGCCCGCAGCACAGATTTTGCGGACTTAGAGGCGGCTGTAGTGACCGGTGCGCAGATCAGCGCTGCCGGGCCAGTGGTTTACCGCTTCGGTCGCTACCAGATGTGGCCGCTCGCCGGGACGCTCACCGTTGACGCCACCTTTAGCCTAAGCTTGCCCCGCCCGGTCTCGTTTCCCCAGTCCGGGGAACTGACTATTGCCTCGCAAAATGTGCTCAATTTATTCGATCCTCTGGATGATCCCGGCAAAGATGACATCGCCGATACGCCGACACCGGAGGAATATGAGCATCGCCTCAACAAACTGGCAGCGCAGGTCTGTGACGTACTGCGCACCCCGGACGTCGTGGCTTTGCAGGAAGTCGAGAAAATGGAGGTGTTGGATCATCCTGACGCGGCCATGCCCGATCTGGTGAGCGCCATCCAAGCACGCTGCGGCATCCTCTATGCAGCGTACCTCATCGAGGGCTATGATGAGCGTGGCATCGACAATGCCTACCTGGTGCGTAGCACGCAGCAGGTGCTCTCCGTATCCCAGATTGGCGTGGATGAGATGTTCACTCCGTCAGATGGCTCTGCGCCGGAGAGGTTGTTTGCACGACCTCCACTGGTACTTGAGGCGATCTTGACTTCCCTGGACACAGCCTTCCCGATCACAGTCATCAATGTGCACAACAGGTCATATCTCGATAGCGAACTTGCCCGCAATCAGGAGCAGCGTTATCAGGAGGCGCTCTACCTGGCTCACTACGTTCAGGCCCGCCAGGAGGATGATCCAGATGCTCATCTGGTTGTCGTGGGCGACTTCAACGCCCCACCTTTCAACGACGGTATTGCGCCCATTGTGCCGATCATCGCTGGGACGGTGGTCTCTCCTGATGGATCAATGGCCAGAGCCATGTGGTGGCCCGATCAGGACTGGGTGGAACCGGACCTTCTGATCCAGACCGTCCTACGGGTCGATCCATCTGAGCGCTATTCGACGATCTATGATGGAAGCGCTGAGAGCTTCGACCATATCCTGACTACACAAACCTTGGATCGCTTTGTCGTGCGGGTCGAATACAGCCGGGGCAATGCCGATGCGCCTCTCGATTTTGCACAAGACACAGGCAGCCCGCTGCGCTCATCTGATCATGACGGTGTGATAATCGCCATCCAGATCCTGCCCCCGACAGTGCAGCCAGAGCCGACAGCCACGCGATTGCCTCTGTTGGAACCAACAAGCACATCGCCTCCTCCGACAGCCACGCCGGCGGTTTTGTCAACTCAGGGACCTACGACTTTGGATGAGCAAGTGTCTACTGGCAACCTTTCTCCGTTGTGGGTGACAGGGATTGCGCTTGTGGTTGCGATCGGCGTGGGACTGATCGGGCTGCGTCTGTGGAGGCGCAGGTGACACAGAGGCGGTGCGCCTGAACAAGTCCTCAATTTCGGAGATGACCATGCTCTATCTGAGAACCTTCCTCCCGATCTATCTCGCCCTGCTGCTTGTGGCCTGCACTGGCGCGAGTCAGACAGCCTCCGCCGATTTACTTGTTGAGCCTCCGGTTGCCGTGACTGCCACCGCGACGGCTATGCCGTCGCCTACCTCCACGCCGACCAATACGCCGACAGCGACGTTCACACCCTCCCCTACACCGCTGCCGGAGCGCATCATCGACGAGCATGGCACCGAGATGGTGCTTGTCCCGGCGGGTGAATTTATCATGGGCAGCGATGAGGGCTTTAGCGACGAACTGCCGATTCATACCGTCTATCTGGATGCCTTCTACATCGATCTGCTGGAAGTGACCAACCGCAACTACAGGGCGTGCGTCGATGCAGGGGCATGTGAGCCACCGGCTCGCTTCGACTGCTGCAATAAGCAGATAGCCGAGTCGATCTGGCCCTGGTACTACGGCAACCCAGAGTATGATGACTACCCTGTGATCTGGCTTAACTGGTACCATGCGCTCGACTACTGCACATGGCGCGGAGCGCGGCTGCCTACCGAGGCTGAGTGGGAGAAGGCTGCACGTGGAACTGATGGACGCCGTTATCCATGGGGCAACGAGGACCCCACGCCTGATCTACTGAACTTCCTGTGGCCGGATGGTACCTTCGACGCCAGGCCACGCTACACCACAGCGCCGGTTGGCAGCTATCCGCTGGGGGCCAGCCCGTATGGCGTGCTCGATATGGCAGGCAACGTCTATGAGTGGGTGCAGGATGTTTACGCGCCGGATTACTACACGCGCTCACCCTATGCCAATCCCCCTGGCCCCGAGGAGAACGAAGGGCGCTGGCGCATCGCGCGTGGCGGGTCGTTTTGGAATATGGCTTTCCGCAATCGCTCGGCCAATCGAAACGGTGATGCCCGTCTGCCAGCAGACACGGCTGAGTTTGACGCCGGAGCACGCTGCGCCAAGGATGTCCCAGGGCAATAGTTCCAATAGGGTAGATGTCTGCTACCAGCCGTGCTCCAGGCGTGTGACGAGGCGATCCGGCATCGCAGCCTGGCGCATCCTTTCCTGGACTGCTTTGATGTCGTAGGGAATGCGTCGGAACTCCCACATCTGGCGTTCGGCATCGAGGATGGCATAGGCTGCCCGTGGGTCCGAGTCGCGCGGCTGACCAACGCTGCCGGGGTTGATGATCTGACGCTTGCCATCGAGCTGGGTTTGGGCATTGTAGGTGGGTGAGACTGGCTCACATTCACCCTTCTGGCTTGCCAACTTAAAGATCACGGGCGTGTGGGTGTGCCCGACCAGGCAGTAAGGGGTCTCATAATGCGGGAAGTTCAACGCCGCCACCAAAGGGTCGAGGATATATTCCCACACCGGTTCACGGGGTGAGCCGTGCACCAGCGTAAAGTCGCCCAGCACGAAGGTAGTGGGCAGCGCCTCCAGAAAGGCCAGGTTGGCATCAGTGAGGGTTTCGCGCGTCCAGGTCACTGCCTTGCGAGCATCGGTGTTGAAGGTGCGCACATCCAGCCTACCTAGCGCGGCCCAGTCGTGATTTCCGGCCAAGCAGAGGTGGGGCAGGCTACGCAGCAAGTCAACGCATTCGTTGGGGTCTGGACCATAGCCTACGACATCGCCCAGGCACCACACGAAGTCGTAGTCCTTGCCAAGAGTCCCGGCATCCTCAAGCACTGCCTGGAACGCAGTCAAGTTGGCATGAATGTCAGAGATGATCAGGTAACGCATGGCAGTTCACCTTTGGCATCAGAGCAGGATGCAGAGGGACAGCGTGCCCTGACGGTGTCTTGGTCTGATCATACCACAGTTCGCAGTGTGCGAGCAAAGCAGCACGGCGCTGAGCAACTGCCCCAACCTTGATTCGCCACCGGTTGACATCCCAAAAGGCGTTGAGGTGCTGAGGTTTCCAATCAGAAGCTCATGCCTAGTTTACTGCCTATCGGCATATCCACGTCTGTCTGTCGCCCCGGCCCCTGGCGTGATACAATGGGCGCGATTGAACCGAGTTGGTAAGGAATTGCACGATGGTAGAGAATGAGGTAAACCGTAGACCCTTTCGGGGCGGGCAGCCCGACGAGCAGCCCACCCAGCCTTCCGAATCCCCAGAGTTCCATCCTTATCCTCCCAGCCCGCCACTGTCACGACCTGTCAGGCGGCGCAAACGTCGCCCAGGCGGTCGATGGGGATGCTTTCGAACGGGGCTGGCCATCGTAGCAATGGCGCTGGCCGCTGCGACAGGCTCACTGTTGATTGTGGGTCTGGTGATCTACAACTCGCTGGCCGAAGAGCTTCGTCAGGATATGGCCACGCTGGAGTCGATGTCCGGCGTGGAAGACTTTCAGACGACTCGCATCTACGATCGCAATGGCATTCTGCTGTATGAGGTCATCAACGAAGGCCGCCGCATTGAGGTTCCGCTCGACCGTATCCCGTTTGCTATGCGCTGGGCAACGGTTGCTACTGAGGACGATACCTTCTACGAAAACCCTGGTTTTGACCCGCCATCGATAGCACGGGCAGCGTGGCAGTGGATCACGGAAGGGGAGATCGTCAGTGGGGGAAGCACGATCACCCAACAGCTCGTTCGACAGATCGTGTTCAGCTATGAGGAACGCAACGAGCAGACACTGCGTCGCAAGCTCAAAGAGGCAGCCCTGGCATGGGTGATGACCCGTCAGTACAGCAAGGATGAAATCCTTGAGCTGTACCTGAACGAAGTCTATTATGGCAACCTGGCCTATGGCATTGAGGCTGCCTCGCAGACATACTTTGGCAAGCCAGCCACTGGCTTGACCGTAGCTGAGTGTGCCTTTTTGGCCGGGATGGTACAGTCGCCCTATCTCTACGATCCCTATGTCAATTTTGCCGACGCCAAGGTGCGCCAGCGCCAGGTGCTTGATCTGATGGTGCGGCATGGCTACCTGAGCGCCGCAGATGCCGAGTTCGCCTTCAACGAGAAACCGCTGGTGGTGACCGATTTGGCCAGCCCGGATGTGTCTCTGTTGGCTCCACACTTCACGGTTGAGGTGCGCCGCCAACTGGCCGAACTTCCGGGCATCGACCCTGAGCTGGTCTCGCGCGGCGGGCTGAACATCTATACCACGTTGTCACTAGACCTGCATAATCAGATCGAGGAGATCGCCCGCCAGCACGTGGCGGAGGTGCGCGATGAGCACAACCTGACCAACGCCGCCGTGGTGGTGCTGAATCCCAACACTGGCGAAGTGCTGACCATGCTGGGTAGCATAGACTACGCCGACGAGACGATCGATGGGGCAGTGAACAACGTGCTCGCGCCACATCAGCCGGGCAGCGCCATGAAGCCCCTCACCTACGCAACGGCCCTCGAACAGGGCTGGCAGCCTGCCGACGTGCTATGGGACGTGCCGATGATCTACGACACTGGCGTGGGTGAGTATGAACCGCGCAACTACGACAATCGCTTCCACGGACCGCAACGATTACGTGATGCGCTGGCCAACTCGTATAACATCCCGGCAGTGACGTTGCTGCGTGAGGTGGGTGTGCCGTCGCTGCTGGAGATGGCTCAGCGACTTGGCATCCAGACGTTGGGGGCTGATGCCTCGCAATATGGCCTGTCGTTGACGCTAGGCGGTGGGGAGGTCACGCCGATGGACATGGCAACGGCCTTCTCGGTGTTCGCCAACGGCGGCCATCGCATCACCCCACATCTGATCGCCCGTGTGGAGGATTTGCAGGGCCACATCCTGTATCAGGCTCCCGCTGAGCCAGGTGAGCAGGTGCTCGATCCCCGTGTGGCATTCGTGATCAGCGACATGCTGTCGGACAATGCTGCCCGCACACCCATGATGGGAGCACAGTCGCCGCTGCTGTTGGACTTCCCAGCGGCGGTCAAAACTGGCACGACCAACGACTATCGTGATAACTGGACGGTTGGCTACACGCCACATGTAGTCGTCGCGGTGTGGGCAGGCAACACTGACAACAAGCCGATGACTGAGGGCACATCTGGGCTGACCGGAGCAGCGCCTATCTGGCACGATGTAATGGTGGCCCTGATCACCCAACCTGAATTCTCAGCGCTTCTTGAGCGCCCCGATCTTCCACCCCTGCGCAGCGGCTTCACGCCGCCGTCAGGATTACAGGCTCGCCAGGTGTGTGTGTTGGCGTCGTTGCAGGAGCCTCAGGTAGCCTCCGGCGGTTGCCCACGCACGCGCAGCGAATGGTTCATGGTCGGTGGCAGCGGTGAGGGCGCCGAACCTCCCACACCCACTCCGACGCTCATACCCACCCCGCTGGCGACCCTTGCACCTGGTGAAGAGCCTGTCGGGCCACAGTTGCCAGTGCGGGTGGAGCTGGAGCCAGGGTTGGTGCAGCTCGGTGTGCTCCCGCTGAGCGCTGAACAGCAGGCTACGGTCATGGCTGCGATGGCCCCCCTGATCGAGTCGTTGCCTGGCAACGCGCCGCAGCCTTTGCCCCCGATCTACTGCGAAGTGCCGCCCACCGATGCCGATCTCAAAGACATCTCGTTCCAGATTTTTGTCACTGCGCCACGTGACCCCGTAGATGCCATCCGGGCGCGCAACTGGGCATATGCCAACAACGTGCCAGTCGAGCCAGGCATGATCTGTCCGGCAGATGTGATCGCGCAGTTCCGGGAAGCGGAGATGGCAGTTGACCCCCTGACAGGGGCAACCTATTCCATTGACCAGCCACGCTTGAACGATGAGGTATATGGCGTGCTGCCGATCGTAGGGACGGCGGTGTTCGATCCGGCGCGGGTGGTGTACTACAAGCTGGAGATTGGCGCAGGAGACTTCCCAACCGAGTGGCTGACTCTTGGCGACATACACACCGAGAGTGTGACCAACGGTGTGCTGGAAATGCTGCACGCCGATGCTCTGCCACAGGGGCGTTATATCCTACGACTGGTGCTGGTGGGCATCGATGGCAACTTCCTGCCGCCCTATCAGGTACCGATCACGATTGTGCCGGTCCCCACACCTGGCCCATCGCCCACGCCAGAGGGGTGATGGAGAGAACCAATTTAACGTCGGCGGGCTGCTTTCAAAAGGAGACAAGATGAGGGGGTGGCTATGGGCTATCGTGACCCGATCGGCTATTCCTCGTGATGAGCCTCTCCCCAACCGCCACCCCCTGGTGTACCGATGTGCAACACATCACCCGGCTGCACTTCGAAGCTGGTCTTGCCGGGGAGACGGCGCGCTGGTGATCCATCGCTGGGGATCAGCACATTCTCACCTGGCTGGCCTGGCTGACCGCCAGCCAGGCCGTAAGGCGCCCGGCGGCGACGCTCAGAGAGGATAGTCACCTGGGCGGGGGCAAGAAACTCGATCTCGCGTACTAGCCCATCGCCGCCTCGGTGTTTCCCCGCCCCGCCCGATCCGCGCCGGAGGGCATAGCGCCGCAGCCGGATCGGCAGAGCAAACTCCAGCGCCTCAACAGGTGTGTTGAGGGTATTGCTCATGTGGCAGTGAACTCCACTCGCGCCATCACTCTGGGGGCCAGCGCCCGCGCCGCCGCCCATCGTCTCGTAGTAGGCAAACGGCAGGCCAGTGCGAGGGTTAATGCCCCCAAAGGTCAGGTTGTTCATGGTGCCCTGGCTGGCTGCTGGGATGCAGTCGGGCAGCGCAGAGGCCAGCGCCCCGTACAGCACATCGACCACCCGCATTGAAGTTTCGACATTGCCGCCCGCTACTGCATGCGGCGGGCCAGGGTCGAGCACGCTGCCAGGCGGAACGATGACATGCACAGGCGCAAATACACCGTGGTTCATGGGAAGTGTTGTACCAACGATACAGCGTATGACGTAGCTGATGGCCGAGTGGACGATCGCGCTGACCGCGTTGACCGATCCACGCACCGCCGGAGCCGACCCGCTGAAGTCGACCGTCATTCCGCCCCCGCGGAGGGTGATTGCCACCCGGATGGGTACCGGATCGGGGGAAAGGCCATCATCGTCAAGCGCATCCTCAAACGTATAGAGGCCCTCAGGCAGTTCGGTGAGCATCGCACGGGTCAGACGCTCGGCGTAGGCAATCAGAGCCTCGGCTTGCCGGTTGACTTCGTCCAGCCCGTAACGGGCGACGATCTCAAGCAGCCGACGGGCGCCGACCTCGTGGCAGGCCCGTTGGGCCGCCAGGTCGCCGCGCCGTTCGTCGGGAGTACGAGAGTTGCGCACGATCAGGTCGAGGGCAGCCTGATTCACACGTCCTGCCTCAGCCAGTCGGATGGGTGGGATGATGAGACCCTCCTGATAAAGCTCAGTAGCCAGCGGCATCGATCCGGGCGACATGCCACCCACATCGGCATGGTGGGCGCGGGAGGCCACAAAGAAGTCAGGGGCATGGGAGTCCTGACTCGCGAAGACTGGCGACACCAGTGTGATGTCGGGCAGATGCGTCCCCCCCAGGTAGGGGTCATTGAGGGCGATCAGGTCGCCGGGGACAAAGGGGGCGGCATGCTCAATGGCTGCCTGGACCGAGGCCGGCATCGCGCCCAGGTGCACTGGGATGTGAGCTGCCTGAGCCAACATGCGTCCATCGCCCAAAAAGACTGCACAGGAGTAGTCGCGGCGCTCCTTAATGTTGGGCGAATAAGCCGTACGTCCGAGCGTCACACCCATCTCCTCGGCCACCGAGGCCAACAGATGCTTAAAGATCTCCAGTGTGACGGGATCGAAGGATGAGTCGTCAGAGGATACACAGGCAACCATAACAGATTGGTCAGGAGGAAGATGATTCGAGCATCTGGAAAGCATCCGGTGGGATCATAGCCTCCAGGTCAAATCCCTGGCGCACGTGCATGCGGGTGACCTGAATGATGGCCTCTACTGCCTGGAGGGCTTCTCGGAGGTGACCATCGCGGTTAAAGATCACATAGTCGAATTCTTTGGCCGCGCGGATCTGGTCGCGGGCGGTCTGCATCCGCTGGGTAAGCGATCGAGCATCCATGGTCTCGTCGCGCCTTTCGCGGATGCGCTGGATCAAGTCCAACGGTGGGGCTGTGACAAAGATCGTCACGCAGTCGGGATAGCGAGCACGTAGCCGTCTTGTTCCGACCACATCCACTTCGGCGATCACGATATGTCTTTCGGGGGGAATCCCTTCGTAGATGTCAGCAGGCATGCTATAGACCTTACCCAACCCATACACATCTTGGCCGATGGAGTTGGTATCCACTTCCATCAGCTTTCCAGCCCGTGCCAGCTCGCAGAACTTCTCCCAGGTCACGAAGTGATACTGCTCACCTTCCACCTCGCCAGGGCGCGGCTTGCGTGTGGTGTAAGTGCGAACACGGTCCATCTCAGGATGGTTTGCCAGCAGTTCACGGATAATGGTATTCTTACCTACACCTGATGGGCCAGCAATTACAAACAGCTGACGTGCAAGAGTGTGGTGGGTCTGGTAGAGCACCCGCTCAACGTCGGTAAGGTTATCCAGCATTGCGAGTCTGATCCTTCACATGACGACAGGCGTTTGACCAAAAACACTCTCGGCCAAGCCATGCAATGTGGGATGGATTATACCACACCAGCACACCCAGCATTCGGTCAGAATGAGGAGAAAAAACGGCATATGAAAGTGGTTATTCCGATGGCGGGATACGGCAAAAGGCTCCGCCCGCACACATTCAGCCGTCCTAAGCCGCTGCTAAACGTGGCCGGGCAGCCCATGCTCAAGCACCTGCTCGACTCGCTCAAGGGGCTGGAGATTGACGAGTATATCTTCATCGTGGGCTACCTGGGTGAGCAGATCGAGGAATACGTTCGGGGGCAATTTGACTTCAAGGCTACCTTTGTGGTCCAGGAGCAGCTGATCGGGCAGGCCCATGCCGTGTACCTGGCTCGGCAATATCTGCATGGACCGCTGTTGATCCTGTTTGCCGACACGCTGTTTGAAGCCAACCTGAGCATCATCCACACTACCGAGGCCGATGCGATCGCCTTCGTGAAGCAGGTAGAGGACCCGCGCCGCTTTGGCGTGGTGGTGCTGGATGGAAATGCCCGCGTGACCCGCTTCATTGAGAAGCCGGACAGCACAGAGAACAAGAATGCCGTCATCGGTCTGTACTACATCCGCGACTCGCAGGCCATGCTGCATGCCATCGAAAAGCAGATGGCTCTGAAGCAAATGACCAAAGGCGAGTTTTTCCTGGCCGATGCTTTCCAGCTTATGATCGATGAAGGAGCTACTTTCCGCACTGGGGAAGTCGATGTATGGCTCGACTGTGGCAAGCCAGAGACAGTGCTAGAGACCAACCGTTACCTGCTGGAGCATGGCCATGACAACAGCGCCCAGGTGGCACGTCCGGGTGTGACGGTCATCCCACCAGTCTATATCCATCCGGAAGCGCGGCTCGAAAATGCTATCGTGGGGCCTTATGCAGCCGTGGCAGCGGGGTGCGACATCCGGTACAGTATCATTCGCAACTCTATTGTCGACGAGGGGGCCAATGTCCACAACTTCATCTTGGACCAGTCGCTCATTGGGCGAGACGCGCGGGTGATCGGGCGCTACTACAGCCTGAATGTGGGTGATGCCTCATCGGTCGACTTCGGCAACGGGGCATAAGGAGTCGGTCGCAAGCAACTGTGTGGCTGACCTGCAGAGTAGCCCCTCTGATATTCATCACAAACGTCGAAGTTGCCTCTTCATGTACAGACCCATGCTCTCACAGGAAGGAAAAGAGCACAGTCAGAACCTAGCTAGCCAAGATGTTTTCAGACTTAGCACGTGGTACTCAGAACCATTTCAACAGGAGCACGCCATGCGCAACTTCGTCTCACAGCGAGTGCAAGGCATTCCGCCCTCTGGCATCCGCAAGTTCTTTGACATCGCCGCCACAATGGACGACGTGATCTCACTGGGCATCGGTGAGCCGGACTTCGTGACACCCGATCCGATCTTGGAGGCGGGCATCCGCTCGTTGCACGCAGGCCAGACACACTATACATCCAACTCTGGCATCTTGGAGGTGAGGCAGGCTCTCAGCGCCCATCTGAACCGGCTGTATGGCGTTCGCTACGATCCGGAGACCGAGGTCCTGATCACAGTGGGCGTGTCGGAGGCGCTGTACCTGGCGCTCAATGCCATCCTGGACCCTGGTGACGAGGTGATCGTACCAGAACCGTGCTTTGTGGCTTATGTGCCGGAAATCGTGTTGGCAGGCGGCAAGGCCGTTACGATTGCGACGCACGTCGAGCATGACTTCCAGGTGACAGCTACTGCCATTGGTGCCGCGATCACCGAGCGCACCAAAGCTATTCTGCTGAGCTATCCCAATAACCCGACCGGCGCTGTGATGTCGCGCGAGCGGCTGATGGAGATTGCCAAGCTGGCCGAGAGACACGATCTACTGGTGATCTCCGATGAGATCTACGATCAACTCGTGTACGGAGTCCAACACACCTGCTTTGCCAGCCTGCCGGGGATGCGTGAGCGGACGATCACACTGGGAGGATTTTCGAAGGACTACGCCATGACAGGGTGGCGCATCGGCTATGCAGCCGCCTCGCCGGAAGTGCTGGCTGCGATGCGCAAGATCCACCAGTACACTATCATGTCGGCCCCCACGATGGCCCAGGTCGCAGCACTCAAGGCATTAGAGGAGGGTGCTCCCTATGTTGAGGAGATGCGGGCTGAGTACGACCGTCGCCGCAGGTTAATTGTGAGTGGTCTGAACCAGCTCGGGCTGGAGACATTTGAGCCTCACGGCGCATTTTACGCTTTTCCCTCGATTGCCGCTTCTGGCATGGACGAGACCACCTTTGCTGAAAAGCTGCTGACTGAGGAACGGGTTGCGATGGTACCCGGTACAGCCTTCGGTGGCAGTGGAGCTGGCTTTGTGAGGGCATCCTATGCCACCGCCTATGAGAAGATCGAAGAGGCACTGGAACGCATCGCGCGCTTTATGCGTCGCCATGGCTGACAGCCAAGGGAGGCGAGCATACCATCGATGCCGGGTGTGACAGGGTGTCGCATACCTGGCGCCTTGATCAGGGCAGAGGAGCCTATGGGTATTCACAACATTGTGCTGGGGGCCTTGCTGATCTTTGCTGTGCGAGTGGGCAGCATTGCCATTTCAACCATCCGACTGTTGATCATGGGACGTTCCAGCCGGCTGCTGGTTGCCATGCTGGCCTTCATTGAAGCGCTGACTTTTGCGCTCACGTTCGGGGCAGTGGCCCGCGACTTGACCAATGTATGGTATCTGATAGCCTACTGTGGCGGTTTCGCCGCTGGAACATGGGTGGGCATTTTGATCGAGGAACGGATGGGGCAAGGCTTCGCGACCGTTACCGTGATCTCCATGACGCGCTCTCTGCCAGTAGTCGAGGCTATTCGGGAGGCTGGTTACGGTGCAACACGCACTTCAGGCGAAGGATCGTCGGGCACAGTGGGGCTGGTGTGGGTAGTTGTGCGTAGACGCGATGTGGCGCGTGTGGTGCAGATCGCCACGCAGGTTGATCCGAAAGCCTTCGTCACAGTCGAGGAGACACGCAGTGTCTCTCGAGGGTTTCTGAGAGAAGGGCGAAGCTAAGGAGATTCGGTTTCAACTTACTTTGGAAGACATCAGTACCAGTACTTCTCGATCAGACGGCGCATCTGTTGCACACCTTCGGCAGGAGAAGCATTGCCGGTGTACTCGATAGCAATGGCGCCGGTGTAACGCAGTGTCTTCAACACACCAACGCAGTAGCTGTAGAGAACGGTTGTCTCCTCTCTGTAGGCGTCAAAAGCCAGACTATTGGCGCGAACGTGAATGGCATGTGGAGCCAGCAATTCGAAATCCTCACTGCTGTGCTCTGGTAAGAGGCTACCAAATCTCAGGCACACCCCCAGCCAGGGTGAGTTGACGCCCTGGAGAACACCCAGCAGGCGGTCGGCGTGAGCAGATACGTCATCGGGTTCGACAGCCAGCCGGATGTTCAGCCGCTCAGCATCCACGACCAGCAGGCTGAGCGTGTCCACCACAGGTGAGATGGTGTGGGCGATGGCCTGATGATCTACTGTGAGGCACAGGATCGACGCACCGAGCTGACTGGCTGTCTGGAGGGCCAACCGCACGTAAGCCCGCGCCTGGGGCAGCTGCTCCGGCAGGCCCAGGGACGGCTGGCAGCTCCAGGCTGCCAGCGCCATATTGTAATAGTGTAGCGCCCTGCCAATGCGCCGGATCTGACGGCGGTCGTACTTCCGGTCGGGCAGGGCGGGGCTGGGCAGTCTGAAACGGTGAAGCAGGTTTTGGAGCAACCCCGGTGCGGCAGGCGGCAAAAAGCAGTCCTGTAGCTCAACGTAAGGCAGGCCAAGCACACGAGCTTCGCCGGGCACATCCCACAGGTGCATCTGTCCAGCGCTGAGCGGCTGGTGAAAACAGGTGGACGTGACAGCCAAGTTCATAGCGCAGGCCGTGTGCGAAATGACTCCCGATCTCAAATAGATGGCTGGGTAGAGCGACCCCAGGAGTAGAGATCAGTAGGCGTCCTGTAGAGCGCCTGTTGGGACGACAATCAGACCTTCCAGCGGATCGCCGACGGCAGTCATGTTCTCTGGCTCGCGCTCCATGATAAAGGCTGTATAGGCCGCAGCCAGAGCATCAAGCTGGTCAAGCCGGAGGACATCGTGGAGGTTGAGCTTACCGGTACGCAGGTGGTGACGTGTCCATTCTTCGAGGATCAACATCGGATCGTGGATGCGCACCCCTTCCTCATAGAGTACTAACTGCCGCTGGAGCAGCCCTTCAACGCTATTCTTGGGATACGGTGTGCTGCCCGCCAGCACGGTGTAGACCGCATAAGGATAGACTTCTACCAGGCGGCGCGAGCCAGGTCGCGGATAATCCACAAAGCCCGCCATGCGAAGCTGCCTATACAAATCCCAGCAGGTCTGCATCCAACGCGGGACGTTCCCATTTTCAGGCGGAGTCTTGTAGATGTTGATCCCGCGCCGCTTCAGCTCGTACTCGCACACACGGTATGCGCTGTACCTGTCCCGCCTGCGCTTCAGGCCAAGACGGTCGCGATAGAGAGGGTCAGCCATCAGGCCGCGATTGGGACCGCTCGGCCCGGCAATGGCGCACAGGGCTGACGGATACACGTGCATATCCTCCACAACTTGGCTGAGCTGGGCAGTGGCAATGCGCTGGATGTGCAGCCGATCGTTGAGGATGGCATATGTGATATGACGTGGTCCCTGCGTGGAGTCGATGCCGATGAAGACAGAGGGGTTAGTCATGCTGGCTCTACCTCCGATATACAGTCCGTCTGACTTGTGCGGGATCAGCAGGCAGGCCCGCGATGATCGCCGGACAGGTTCTTATACATGCGCACAGTAGTGGCCGAGCACTCGGCAAAGCCATGCTGCCCAAGTGCCTGGCGGGCAGCTTCGTGGTGGCCGCTGCTAGCCAGACGCAGATCAATGCTGGCCGGAGACACGCTGAGCGCCTCCAGGGCCGCATGGACCGCTGAGAACTCGGCAGGGCTTCCCCACCAGTGTGGGTCGCTTGCCAGATAGAAAGTGCATTGGGCATCATTGACCTGGCCATTCAGGTAGCCGATCGGTTGGTCTTTGTAAACGACCAGCCAGTTCCTTCCCAGCCTGCGATAAGGATCGCGAGTCAGAAAGCGGGCCAATGAAGCCCTGCCAGCGGCGTCACTGGCCGTCACGTCCAGATGTGCAAAGCGATGGTAGACGCGCTGCACGGCCTGCCCGATCAACGGGACCAGCCGTATGCCACTGGCGGAGTGATCTGAGAAAGCGTGAACACCTTCACAGTGCATCAGGCGCCAATGTCCACGCTCAAAGCCGTGCGCTTCATACTGTTCGAGGATGTACGGACTGGCATTGGTGACGGTCAACGCCAGCCACTCGCGCCGTTGCTCACGGGCCTGGGTCTCAGCGAAGTGCAGCAGTGCTGTTCCGATGGGCTGCTGTTGCCAGTCAGAATGCACGACCAGCGTCTCGATGTAGAGCACCTGATACCATCCGCGCAAATACATCCAACCCACTGACTGTTCGTCGGCAAAGGCGCCATATCCCGACGTCGCCCAGTGGTAATAGAGCGGCACCAAAGTATAGCGAAACAGTGTACGCAGACTAGCTGGCCCCAGCCAGCGCTGGACATCGGCGTCTTGCTGGAGCAACGAGCCAATCACCACATCTGCCGATTGGTAAGTCTGCAGGAACGTCAGAGGGCGAATCGCCAGACCCTGCTGCGTGACACAGTCAGATGACAAACTCTCACTACCCTCCCTGGATGGTCTGGATATGCTTCAGTATACACCAGAGCTATTGCGCTCAGCTAGCGAGGTGGCTAGGGGGTACCTATCACAACCCTGAAAGTGAGGGGATCGAATGGCTCTGCCGATGTTGCCGCTGAAAACGACGGATAATTCAAGGCGGGCAATCGGAACCGGCCAGGTGGGCGGGAAGAAAAGGTCAGAGCAGTGGCCAACCCGCTGAGGGGAGAAAACGAAAACCCTATAGGCACCCTTGCGAGAGGTCAATCAAGGTTCCAGCGGGCGCGAAGCTCCCCGTCAGTGGCCGGGGTTTTGCATCTTATGCAGATGTTAGCAGGCATTATTGGTTTTTCAAGATCTCGTGGCAATAATATGATGGAGTAAATTATCCGACGTTTTCAGCGGCTGTGCCATCTCAGTTCAATCAGGCATACTCATGATCACATCACAAATTGAAGAAAGGCCCTTTTGACATCGTGAGATGAAACGCGAAAACGTCCCTAGCAGTTCTCTTCTAAAGAAGAAACATAGATAAGGAGTAGCTGCCATGGAGTACACACGTCTGGGTAGGACGGGGTTGCTGGTCAGTCGGCTGTGCCTGGGCACAATGAACTTCGGGCCAGAGACCAGTGAAGCCGACAGTTTTGCTATCATGGATGAGGCTCTGGAACTGGGGATCAACTTTTTTGATACCGCCAATGTCTATGGTTGGAAGGTTGGTGAGGGCATCACCGAGCAGATCATCGGGCGCTGGTTTGCCCAGGGCGGTGGCCGCCGCGAGAAAGTTGTGTTGGCCACCAAGGTGTACGGCAGAATGGGGGAATGGCCCAACGAGCGCGGGCTGTCAGCTTACCACATCCGGCGGGCTTGTGAAGAGAGCCTGCGTCGCATGAAGACTGACCACCTTGATCTGTATCAGATGCACCACATCGACCGTAGCGTGCCATGGGAGGAGATCTGGCAGGCCATGGAGCAATTGGTTCAGTCAGGCAAAGTTATTTATGTCGGCAGCAGCAACTTCGCCGGATGGCATATTGCACAAGCCAACGAGGCAGCTAAACAACGAAACTTCATGGGATTGGTCTGTGAGCAAAGCCTCTATAATCTGGCCGATCGCATGATCGAACTCGAGGTGATTCCGGCGTGCCAGAGTTATGGCCTGGGGCTGATCCCCTATAGTCCGCTGGCCGGGGGGCTGCTGGGCGGCGCTCTCAAGAAAGCCAAAGGGGGCCGCCGCGCCTCGGAGAGGGCGCGGGAGAGGATGAAAAAGCACCGCAAGCAGATGGAGCAGTACGAGAACCTGTGTACGGAACTAGGCGAGGAGCCAGCCAACCTGGCGCTGGCATGGCTGCTGCACCAGCCCGCTGTAACGGCGCCGATCATTGGACCGCGCACGATGGATCAATTGACGGGTAGCCTGCGATCTCTGGAGATTAAACTTAGCCAAGAAACACTGGCCAAGCTGGATAGCATCTGGCCTGGCCCTGGAGGCGCGGCTCCCGAAGCCTACGCCTGGTAGCGCCTAACTGCGTGGCTGGGATGCATTACAGCAGGCTTGCTATACAACACAGCCTAGCAACCTTCGCAAGGGCGGGATCATGCCCGCCCCTTGATTTTTCCCTGGATGAGAGGCTCGAATTTGGGCGAGGCGCGGGATATAATCAGCGGCAGATACTTTCAGTATGAACTAAACAATTTTAACGATCTGCGCAGATCGCGTTGCTGGAGGAGATCACCCGATGCAGACAACGACAAACACAGAAACGAGGACTCCCACTCTCTCGCTGGCCTACCTGTGGCAAAACTGGAAAGAGACGATTCTGAGCTGCAACCTCTCCCAGAGCAGGATGATGGATGTCATTTCTAAGTGGCTGATCATGACGCGAGCGTGTGTCTTTTCGATGACGCTTACGTCTGGCCTCATCGGTGGGCTGTTAGCGATCCAGTCTCCAGGCTTCAACTGGCTCTACTTCATCCTTTCCGTGTTCGGCATTGTGCTGGCCCATGCTTCCAACAACCTGCTCAACGACTACTTTGATCTGGCGTCTGGCCTGGACTCGTCGGAGGATTACGCTCGTGCCCAGTATGCGCCTCATCCGATCCTGTCTGGGATGTCAAGCAAACGCGAGATGTGGGCAGCCATCCTGATCATCAACGTGATCGACCTGGGAATTTTGATCTTCCTGGCAATCATGCGCGGGCCGCTCGTGATTGCGTTTGCGCTGGCCGGATTGTTTATCAGTGTGTTCTACACCGCACCGCCGATCCGCCTCAAGCGCATGGGGCTGGGCGAGTTAGGTGTCCTGCTGGTATGGGGGCCCTTGATGATTGGCGGCACGTACTATGCCGCGTCAGGGGAAATTCCGATGTGGGCGCTGGTTGCTACGTTGCCATATGCCATTCTGGTAACGACGGTGCTGATCGGCAAGCACATCGACAAGCTTCCGCAGGACTCTCCAAGAGGTATCCATACGCTGCCTGTGATCATTGGCGAGAAAGCTGCACTGCGCCTGAACCAGGCTTTGTTCATTTTCTTCTACCCGGTGGTGCTGGTGCTGGTGCTGGCCGGGTACCTGAGCGTGTGGCTAGGGCTGGTGCTGCTCTCAGTGCCGATGCTGATCGAGACCCTGAAGCTGTACTCGTCACCCAAGCCAGCCGAGCCGCCGGAGAATTATCCGGTGTGGCCGCTGTGGTTCGTCTCGATTGCCTTTCGTTTCACCCGGCTGGCGGGTGGTACGTTCATTCTGGGGCTGATCCTGCACGCCATCTTCCCGATCACCATCAACCTTTTGTGATGTGCCTCTCCGCTTCACGGGGTCGGATAGCATCAGGGCACCTGTCAGGGTGCCCTGATGAAGTATGTCTGAGTGTCTGTTCAGGGGCTGGAAAACCAGTTTATTCAGTGGATGCTGGTCCGGCCCTGCCATTGACCGAAGGAAGCTGCTCGGCAGCTCACCTTTCTCAGATTTGCCGGCTCTAGTTGGACAGTATTGGCACATTTCCCAGGATCACGTCATCGATCTCGGCGATGCCGTCCCCGCTGTCTTTGGTGCTCCACAGTTCAAAACGCAGCTCCACGCGCTGGCCTGCCAGTGCGCCCACTTCAATCAGTACGTCGGCAAAATCCAGCGTGGGTTCCTGAGTGTGCCACAAGGTTTGCTGGCCTGCTCTCGTGATAGCCCGCAGCCGCAGGACTCGCTCGGCCACCGGCAAACGGTAGGCAAAATGAAGCACGGCTTGGCTCATATCGCGTGGGATGACGATCGCCGTCGAGGCAGAAGGCGGCCCCCAGGCACGCCGACCGCCCCTGAGGCGCAGCACGCTGCCGCGATCCGTCTGCAGGTCAACAGCCTGCACATCGCCAGCCGAAGAGACGCTCCAGCCTTCTAACCCCCGCTCGAAGGTGCTGTTGGGGATCAGGTTGGGCTGCGGTATCAGTGTCCACAGGGCTGTAGTGTCCTGCCCTAGCGCAACCTCGACCGGTGGCGGGGTACCCAGCCCCTGGGCCGATCCCTCCACACGGGCAATGGAGACCACGCCGGCCTGGCTGAACTCGATGCGAACGATGCCCGCCGCGTCGGCATCGTGCAGTGATCCATCGCTCAGCTCAACACGGGCGTAGGGTACTGGCTGTCCGCGCAGATCAACCACCTGGGCCGACAGCGTAGCGAACAGCCGTACTGTTGCCACCGACGAATATGGCCCCACATTGCCGGCCTTGTCTGTGGCCCTCACCCGAAACGTGAACACGCCCCCGCCCGGCAGATCGTAGGTCAGGTTCTGTTCGGCTGTCCGGGCTGCAATCATCTGCCAGGAGCCGCCGTCGAGGCTCATCTCCACATCGTAGGTAGCGACGCCAGTGCCATGCGGACCGTCGTCCCCCTGCCAGCGCAAGCGGACCTGGGCCTTATTCTGAGGCAACTGTGTGGCCACAAGCTGAGCCGTGGGGCCGTCGCGGTCGTACTCGACGATAATTAACGGAGGACCGCCCACTGAGTAGTCTTCAGGCTTGCTGAAGTCGCGCCCACGGGCAGGCAGCAGACTCACGGTGTAGTAGCCGCGTGCATCCGGCTCAATGGCCGAGTGGCCGCCCACGGCGTTGATCAAGACTCCAGCGGACTGCTCGGCCCGGACGGTCAAGTCAACGGTGCGGCCTGCCACGGAGTACATCGTGACGATCCGTGCCCCGTCGGCGCGGCGCAGTGTGCTGATCACCACCCCACTGCGGATCTCACGCTGTGCACTGGTGATATCGGCCATTAGGTCAGTGGCAAGCTGAAGAGCACGGTAGGCAGGGCGCGGCGTGCCATCCCCCGCCACCAAGCCGAAGGCCTCCTCCATGTTGTCATCGGCCAACCGAAAGAACATGATGCGGCTGGCGCCGGCTGTGTAAGCGTTGCTGATCGCCTGCAGGACGAACCAACCAGCCTCGTCCTGCGTGGCGTAGCGCCAGCTGGGGTAATTGGGGGCGATGCCTGCACCGCGTAGGGGAATATTGGTCTCGGTGATCCAGACCGGCTTGCCCTCCATGCCGTAACGTTTGAGCACATCCCGTGTCTGGACTGTCAGGCTATACACCAGTTCTGGGTCGGCGTACATGTGGATGTTAGCGGCATCGAAGTAATAGCTGTGACGAGCGCCCTCCGGATCATCATGGGCTAGACGCACTACCTCTGGGAAAAAGTCTGGCTCAATCAGCAGGGCCATCCCGGCCATGGCCACCGGCGTATTGGGATCAGCCGCCTTGATTGCCACATAGCAGGTGCGCATCAGCGCAAAGTACTCCTGAGCTGAGCCTTCCCAATAGATGTCAAGATCAGGTTCGTTCCACACCTCGTAGCTGGCGATCCGGCCCCGGTAACGCGCGGCAAACTCGTGGCAATAACGGCCCCAACCATTGCTGGGGTGATCCCAGGGCAGGCTGAAGTTGACGGGCATCAGTCCCGCCCCAGGATGGGCCAACGCGAAGTCAGGCGGGTTGTGCAGGATGGCATGCACCTTCAGACCTGCCTGGTTCCAGGCCTCGATAGCCCTGTCTGAGTATGACCAGTCCCAGTTGCCGGGAGATGGCTCGTGGTCGCGCCAGTTGAATTGCCAACGTACCACCTGTGCGCCGCTCTGAACAGCCAGGGTCAGCCAGGGTTCGGAAGGCGCAACAAAGTTTAGGCCGTAGAAGTCACCGATCGGTGAGGAAGTCTGCGCCGAGGCGTGGGGGAATCGAGGAGGACCCCAAGGGAACACCACCAGCCATGTCAGCAGGGACATGGCCACGATCAGTGCTCGGCGTAAGCCGCCTGTGTGTCCAAGATGCATATTGCTTCCTATCTGGCAGTGATTATGGGCCAGAGGCAGAGGACACGCAAGGTGGCGGTCGCTAGGCTGCGGTGGGCGGAATCCGATTCCATTATCCGGTGAATGCCAGGTAGATGGTGCGAATGCTTAGGATGACGATCAACGCGCCGACGAGGATCATCAGTGTCTTGGTCGGCAGCTTCTTACACACGTAGGCTGCCAGCGGAGCAGCTAGCACACCCCCCAACAGCAGCCCTGCGATAGGTTGCCAATTTTCCAGAAGTGTCGAACCGATGGTGACGATAAACGTGGCCGCTTCAGCCGTAGTGACGAAAAATTCCGCTGTGTTGACCGAACCGATGGTGAAGCGTGGGTGATGCCCTCTGGCAACCAGGGTTGTGGTGACGATGGGACCCCAGCCTCCTCCACCGATGGCATCCAGAAATCCACCTACCAGGGCCAAAAATAACGGTTTGGGGGCAGTTTCAGCTGGCGTTGCTTGGCGGAAGGCCTTGACCAGGATCACAACACCCATAATCAGCAGGTAGGCCGACACCAGAGGCTTGATGATCTGGGTGGGCACTGTGGTCAGGATGTAGGCCCCAGTTACCCCTCCCAATATGCCAGGGAGAACCAGCGAGGTGACTAACTGCCTGTTCACGTTGCCCATTTTGAGATGCGAGAATCCGGACACAGCCGTGGTGAACATCTCGGCGGTGTGGACGCTGGCGCTGGCGGCGGCGGGTGAGACTCCGATGCTCAGCAGGAAAGTGGTGGCGCTAACTCCGTACGCCATGCCCAACGCGCCGTCGATGATCTGCGCCAGGAACCCGATCAGAAGGTAGAGGAGAACGGTGAGAACCATGTGAGGCTGCTCCTGCTTACGTGGTGGGAACATACATATAGGATGCCACAGAACCCTGCCCGTGTAAATGACGGACCACATCGGGATGTCATGAGCTTTCACAGCGCTGATGTCAAGCGTGCCTCCTTATCTTCTTGTGTCCAGGCACGCCATAACAGCGTCCACAGCGTCGAGAAGAAGGCCAATGCCAACCCTGTGACTGCCCAGCGCACGGGCCGCAACACACAGGTCACGGGCAGCAGTACCCCTGGTGGGCTGAGCAACAGACTGAGCACTGCACCAGACGCGACTTGCACGGCCAGCAGCCCTGCGACTGGGCCGGAGTGGGCGTGCATCACCTGCCAGCCCCGGCGGAATGAGTCAAGTGGGCGCCTGTCCTCGAGCAGGCAGGCCCGATCGGCGAAAATCTGCACCACGGCCAGCCCTAGCGTGGCGACCAACAAAATCGTGTTCAGCACGCCGAGGACCGTGAGCAGGCTAGGGCTGGCGCGCAGCGCCGACCGGATCGTCGCCAGGTCACCGACCGCACCAGCGGCATAGAGGTTGACACCCACCGCCACCAGCGTGACGATCCCGCCCACAGTGATCGGGATGGGCGGGATCGAGACAATCACGATCAGCCGCAGGGCGCGCAACCAGGCAGAGTGTAGAGCGACACGCGGATGAACCATGCCTGGTTCCTCCGGCTGGCCAACCGCTGCGATCAAGCCCCCGGCGGCTAGGCGTGCCACCACTGCCACCGCTATCGCCATCAGCAGCCCCGCGCCCAGCAGCACTGAGACCGCGCCAATAGTGACAGCCAGCACTGTCTCAAAGCGGTCCCCCGACGCGGCTGCCACTTGCTGGGCTGGAATGAGGATGAGGGATGGAGCAGTTTCCGTCGTGGGTTGCACGGGAGAGTGACCCCCAAATAACCACTGTAGGGCCTCTGCTGCGCTGAAGGCCAGCCGAGCCAGACTGCCGTCTGGGCTGATGCCTGCGCCAGCCATCACGATCCCCAGCGCGATCAGGAACTTGCTACGCCAGATCAGCTGCCAAGCGTGTCCTGACAAAGTTTTGAACTTCATGGCTGGCTCCGTTGCTGTGCGTTCGATTGAAATGCACCCATCTCGGCGCAACCTCTGCCGGAAACTTTAGCACGTGTGGCTGAGGGATGCGAACAGCACAGATAGCCGGAGTGGATAAGGAACCGGGTATAGGTAAAATAGGGGCATGAACACATGTCCCCTTGTCAAAGTACAGAACAGCAGGTCAAAGTCGGGCGCAACCCATCAGGCAGCCAGCGGTATCTGTGCCAGGGGTGTGGGCGGAAGTACACGCCGGCGGGGTAGCCCACTTGAATCGGCCTGTGCAGCACCCTCAAGTATACGTCCAGTTCGGAAGAAGGGCGTTCACAAGCAGCAGTCAGTGGTTGTTTCCATCTACTGCTCAGGCAATATACAAAAGGGGATACCAGTTTCTGCTTGCAGCCTTCCGATCAGTTCTCGCAGGTGGCCAAGCTCGAATGTGCTCCCTTCCTCGCCGGGATGCCCCAAGACAACAAGGGACGCTTGTTCTTCCTGTGCAGCCGCTGCCAACTCGGCCTCGAACTCGCCCTGGCGGATCACGTAGCGAGCTTGAACTCCCTGCTTTGTAGCCCGCTCAACAGCCATCGTCATCAAGAACTCGGCCATTCGGTCCAGTTCGTCCGATACCACATCAGAACGCAGTGCGTATTTCGCATAGGCCAGGAATTCCACATCATAGATGTAGAGGAAGACCAACTCATCGCCAGACTCCTTGGCTCTAACAACAGCAGCCTCTTGAGCCTGGATGCTGGCCTCCCCGCCGCGCGTCGCACAGAGTATCTTGCCCATCACAAGCGCCCCCTACAGAAAGCGAATGATCAGCCACAGGCAACCAATGGCTGTGGTAATTGCTGTAGCCGGGAGTCCAATCTTCAGGAATTTGCGAAACGTGACTTTATATCCTGCCCGCTCGGTGATGCCGGCAACCACCAGGTTTGCAGATGAGCCGATTAACGAAGAGTTCCCGCCGAGATCGGCGCCAATTGCCAGCCCGTAGTACAGGGCGTGGTTCCCTGCGCCGGGGACTATCCGCGTCAGGAACTTGACGACCGGCAGCATCGCTGCCGCGAAGGGGATGTTGTCTACCACGCCGGAGAGCAGCGCAGCCACCCACACAATCGTCAGCAGCGCTGCCAGCAGATTCCCACCCACTGCGCGGCCAATCCAGTCGGCAGTCAGGGCCAGCAGCCCGACCTCCTGCACGGCTCCAACCACAACAAAAAGGCCAATGAAGAAGACCAGAGTTGTCCAGTCTACTACGCTCATCATCTCGTGAATGTCGGGATGCACCCACAGAAGCATCGCCACTGCGCCGGCAAGCGCGGCTATCGCAGGGGAAAGATGGAACTGCTCGCCAAAGACGAACAGGACCAGCAGCGCGCCAAATACAACGCCTGCCTTGCGAAGCTTGTTCGGGTCGCGTATCCGTCCGTTTTCCTCAAGCTGCTTCATCAACACCGGCGACAGTCCGGCGCCATGTGTGCGGTACTCCTTCCAGTAGCGAAGCTGGATGAACAACATCAGGCCCACCAGGGCAGCGATCACGCCGGGGGTTAGGTTAAGCACAAAGTCATTGAAGCTCAGGCCAACAAATGACCCGATCATGATGTTCACAGGCGTTCCGATCAATGTGGCAAGCCCACCCACGTTGGCTGCCAGCAACGAGGGTAGCACCAGGGAAAGCGGGTTGATGCCTGCGGCCAGCGCAATCTCCAGAGCGATAGGTGTAATCAGCAGCATGGTGGTGACGTTATCGAGCAGGGCCGATGTTGTGGCAGTGATGCTCATCAGGATGATTACCAGCAGCCAGACCTTCCCGCGTGAGAGCCGGTAAGCCTGGTAGGCGAGCCATTGAAAAATGCCCGTCTCTTCGATCACACCAATCACAATCATCATCCCTAAGAGCAGGAAGATCACTTCAAAGTCCACGTGCTCAAGCGCCTGCTCAAAGGTGAAGATGGAAAGGTCCGGGCTGAACGAGCCACCCAACAGACTGACGCCGAAAATCAGCACCAGAGCTAACAGCGCCGCCAGCGTGTTGTGGAGGCGTTCGGTGGCGATGACCACCAGCATTCCGAGAAAGATCGCCGTGACGATCCAGAAACTGGCAACAATTCTTCGCTCAAGTACGATGTCATGGGTGACAAACGACCCTTCCTCAAGAAGAGTCTCCAGGTCCTCTTGACTGGGTATCCAAGTGTAAGTCTCAAAGTGAGGCCGCTCGGCCTCAACACGGACGCTGGATGCCGGCGCATCCTCTTGCAGCGCCAGCAGGTAAGCGCCATCTGGCTGGCTGTGGGTCTCGGCGGCAGGCTCAGTTTCTTCGTTGAGGTACAGCCTGAGAACCGCGTCGCCAACCGGTTCGCCCTGGTTGTCAATCACACGCCCTGCCACGCCTCGCCCGGCGGCGATGGCTGCTTCCGGCGGCCTGGATGCTGTCACCAGCCATAACCCCACGATCAGGGCCAGGTAAAGGTACGGTACGAAACTCCGGGTAGAGAGCGGACTCTTCCATTGAGGGGTTTGCATTGTTGCGTGCTTGCTCCTCTCCTTCGGGACTCTCAATCGGAAGGCCATGAGATCATCTCAAGGCGACCATTAGCCGGAACTAGGCAATAGGCATGCTCAAACGGGAGACCTGACGCCCGGCGGTGTAGTGTAGCCAATGCGAGGCCATGGGAGACCACCAGCACCATTCCACCAGCGTGCTCTCTGATGTCGTTGGCAGCAGCCCGGACACGAGCTGCACCCTCGGTGGCGGTTTCTCCTCCGGGCCGTCGGGCATGAACTGGGTCTTGCTAACGACTCTCCCATCCCATAGGATAGCGGATGGCAATGTCACCTGCAAACAGCCCCGGGAGTGGATCGGGAACCGGGTAGTGGAAGTACATGCCGGAACCGAGCCAGCGGGGGTATGACGAGGCCACCCGGCGCAAGGCCATCCAGATGGATGTAGACGGGCTGAACTTCCGGCATCGTCGGCTGGGAGGTGGTCGTCGAGCGTACGCATGTGATCTCCGTGACAGGAATCTGGGAATCATGCTGAATGCCGGTGGTCGGAAACCGAACCACCCAGGGAATGTGATAGCATTAAACAGGCTGCCATACCAAAACGCAGCGATGTTCACGGGCACTCAGCGTGCTGACTCCCCCTCAGCCGGTTCCCTGCCCCGTTCAGGAATGACAAGCGCGATCAGCAGCACAGCCAGCAGGACAAGTGACAGAACGGTCAGCCAGCGCTGAAGCGGGGTCAGGCGCGGGATGATTTCAAGATGGTGATCGCCTGCCGGCACCCACAGACCGATTGTGCCAAACACCGTCTCGGTGAAGGGCACTGCTTCCCCATCCACTTCAACGCGAAGCTGAGGCCAGTAGGCATAGGCAACGTGGACAAATGCCGGGGCGGTCAGTTCGAAGTCAACCGTATACGTGCTCAGGCCTTCCTGATGGTCAATCAGGGTGATGTCGGCGGTTTCCGCACCATTTGCCCAGTCCGGTGTGGGCAGGGCTTCCCGCAGCGGAATCACGTCCACACGCCGCGCGGCAGTGTCGATGGACAGATCACCCAGGATCGCCTCATAGGATGCACGAGGATCTACTGTAGTGCTGCCGGCGATCACCAGTGGGGAATGGGGGAAGGCCATCAGTCCGGCCTGTGAGTCACCGGCAGGCAGGATCACCCAGGGGTTGTCAAAGAACGGATCACCAATCACGTGAGATACATCCGCCAGATAGAGACCATTCAGCGCAGCATCGGAGACGGCAGGCTGCCCATCCCGCACCTCTCCCCGCAGCCAGAAGGCGAAGTCCCCCACCTGCGCCTGTATCAGTTCATGCCCACCACAGGCCAGACAGTTTGTGCCAGTTTCAATCACCGACTGAAAGTTGGCATTGCCAATGTCCAGGTCAAGCACCCGGCCAGATGATGTCACCTGCTCCCGGACGATCTGGTATGCGGCGTCACGGTTGTGCAGATAGGTCTGCTCTGACAGGTAGCCGGGCGACTGGAAGGTCAGCGGGAACAGGTCGGCCAGAATCACCAGGCTGAGCAGCACCGGCCAGGCCGAAGCCCGGCTGTCCGGCCTGCTCAGAAAGAGCCTGTTCCTTTCTGATCATGTACATGATTTCATAGCCCTGTAGTGTACGCCAGACGATGGGATAGGAGTGAAATCCCAGGCCTGGCTTCATGCCACCATTCGACCTGCTTGAATGTCTAACCCTCATTTCCATGAAACAAGACCTGGTTGATGACCGGTGCTTTTGCTTGAGCAAAGTGCAGATTGGCCTCCTGAGATGAAGGCTGGCGGTGCCATTGACCCGGTCTGCCAGCGATCTGGCGGTCAGTGTTCCTCCGCAATTTCCCCCTCAATTCGGGTTCCTCTGGGCTGTTTCGAATTATCCGTCGTTTTTGTTTGTTGCACCCGAGGCAGCATATCTTTGCATCCTCCGCCTGGGTTGACACCACATCTGAATCCGCTGTATAATGATAACGCGCGTTACTAACCCGCGTGATCACCGGATTGGAAGGAGGTTGTCTCGTGTCAAACAGGCGCGTGACGATGCGCCAGATCGCCGAAGCGGCTGGGGTTTCGCGGACAACCGTATCTTTCGTTCTCAACAACGTCCCCGGCATCAACATCAGCCAAGAAACACGTCAGCGTATTCTGGACATCGCCCAACGACTCCACTATGTCCCAGACACGGCAGCCCAGAGCCTCGCCAGCCGCCGCGCAGGAACGGTCGCCCTGGTGCTTAGACAAAGTCCGCATCAGGTCCTCAGCGATGCTTTCCTGGCCCCCGTGCTACGCGGGGTATCGGATGCCGTCAAGCGATACGGTTACCATGTGCTTGTCGAGCCGCTCGATCCGGCGGATCGGTCGGTCAGTTATGGTGACCTTGTCCGCAGCCGGCGCGCCGATGGCATCCTCCTCTCGGGGCCACGTCTGGACGATGAAGAGCTTCCCCGTATTCATGCTGAACATATTCCGATTGTGATGATGGGCCAGCTTCCTGGCACGGACATCCCATTTGTGGATGTTGACAATGTGAGGGGAGCCTGGATGGCGGTTCAGCACCTGATTGAACTGGGGCATCAGCGGATCGCCATCATCACCAATGCCCCTCTTGCCTATACCTCCAGCCGTGACCGCCTGGCGGGCTACCGCCAGGCGCTCAACGAGGCTGGAATCCCCTGTGATGAGTCGTTGATTCAATACGGTGACTTCACCGATGAGAGTGGTGCTTTAGCCATGCATACGCTGCTTGGCCTGGCTTCGCCTCCGACTGCCGTATTCGCCGCCAGCGATGTGGTCGCACTAGGGGCCTTGAGTGCGATCCAGGCCGCCAGGCTGCGCGTACCAGGCGATATCGCGCTGGTCGGATTCGACGACATCCCACTCGCCCAGTATATCGATCCTCCCCTGACGACCATCCGTCTGCCCGCCTATGGGCTTGGCTGGGGAGCCGGGCAGATGCTGGGACGTCTGATCGCGGAGCGCAACGAGGTAGCTGAAACCCAAATCTTGCTGGAGACCGAGTTGATCGTACGCGAGTCATCGGGCGCTGTGGCTGGTCCCTACCAAACCCAGCATGGCGACCCGGAGAAGGAGGTGACCCCCGAAGACCAACCAGATTGAGGAGATAACCCACGAGCACCACAGTGGTGATGGCTCATGTTCAGAACCAGGGTGCCAGGCACTCCTGCCAGAGTGTGTATCGCCCCGATGCCCCTGTCCCGGACATGAGCCGCCAGTGATTGTACCAAGGAGGAAAAATGAGCACGAAAAAAACGCGACTGCTGACAGGCTTGCTGGTGGCATTAGCCCTTTTGCTGGCGAGTTGCGCCCCAGCAACTCCTGCCGTTGCGCCCACAGAGGAAATGATCGAGGAGGCCGCTCCAACCGAGGAGATGGCCGAAGAGGCTGCCCCGGCCGAGGAGCCGGTGGCAGGTGAGATTGATTGCATGGGCGCCCAACCCGGCGACGAGGTTACCCTGCTCTACCAGTGGTCAGGACAGGAAGAGGAGCGCCTGAACCAGATTCTTCAGCCGCTGGTTGAGACATGCGGTATTGTGTTGCGCCCTGAATCGACCCGCGATCAGGCCATCCTCGACACGCGCGTCCAGTCGGGCACTCCACCAGACATCGCTTTCTGGAATATCACCCAGGTGGAACAGTATCAGGATCAGCTGTTCTCGATGTCCGAGCTGGGTGTGCACGAAGAGAACTACGCTGACTACTTCAAGGAGACAGCTACGTTCGGCGGCGAGTGGTTGGCTTTGCCAGTGAAGGCCGATATCAAGACCATCATCTGGTACAGCCCAGTGAACTTCGAGGCGTTCGGCTATGAAGTGCCGGAGACCTGGGAGGATCTCGAGGCTCTTGTCGAGCAGATGGTGGCGGATGGCAACGTGCCCTGGTCGATGGGCCTAGAGTCGGGCGATGCAACCGGCTGGACCGGCTCCGACTTCATCCAGGATATCTTGCTTGTCCAGCAGGGGCCTGAATACGTCCTGGGGATCATCGATGGCAGCATCCCCTACAACGACGAGGGCGTTGTGCAGGCCTACGAGACCTATGGCGCATGGGCGACCGACCCGGCCTATACAGTGGGCGGCGCTCAAGGCACGCTCTCGACAGGTTTCCTCGATGCGATCTACAAAGTCTTCTCCGACCCGCCTGAGGCCATGATGGTCAAGCAGTCTGGCTTCGCGGGCGGGGAGATCGCCGCGCAGTACCCTGACCTTGAGTATGGAACGGACTACGACTTCTTCGGCGTGCCGGGCGCCCAGGGTGTTCAGGGTGGTGCGGACTGGATGATGGCATTCAGCGACTCGCCCGCCGTCCAGGCCATCTTCGCCTACCTAAGCAGCGACGCAGGTGGCAGGGCTTGGGCTGAGGCTGGTTTTGACCTGACGCCCAACATGGCTGGCGCGGATGCCTACACCGATGCCGCCCTGCAGAAGAAGGCCGAAATCCTGGCGCGTGCCACCGGGTTCACCCCTGACATCGGCGATACGATCCCCGGCGGTTTTGGCAGCGCTGAGTGGACGGTCATCGTTGAATACCTCAGTGGCGGCGATCTCGAGACGCTGCTGGCCGAGGCGGCCCAGGTGCAGGCAGAGGCTCTCGGCGGCGAGTAAGCGCTAGCTAAGGCGGCTACCAGCAGGGGTCTGACGAACGACCTTTCCTGGTGGGCTTGCACGTTGGGAGGTAGTTAAGGATAGCGGAGGGGGCAGAGCAGTACTCTGTCCCCTATCCAGCCCGGCAGAGCAGCGTTCACTTCACGAGAGCTTCCCGATTTGTCCCACAACCCTTGAGGGACACGGAGAAGAGTCAGGAGGAGAGTTGCCATGGCAACCGGCGCAGCAGCCATTCCCAAAGCTGGCACCAGTACCGTGCCACAGGTGATGAAGCAGGGCAGACTGACCCCCTGGTTTTACCTCGCTCCCGCTCTAATCGTCATGACGGTGTTCATCGTCTATCCTATGCTGAACACCATCGTGCTGAGTTTTCAAAACAAGGATGGTTCAGCCCCCGCCTGGACAACCTGTGTCGCAGACAGGCCGTGTTGGGGCATCCTGGAGAACTACCGCTACGCCCTGACCAACGAACTGGATACACGCACCCTGAGTGCATTGTGGTCAACATTCTGGCGATCCTCCTACGGCAACAATGTCAAGTGGATCCTGGTAATGGTCACGGGCACAGTCAGCTTGGGCTTGTTGATCGCGCTGTTCTCCGACCGGGTGAAGTACGAGGCGCTTGCAAAAGCGGTCATCTTCATGCCGATGGCGATCTCGTTCGTTGGCGCGGGCATCATCTGGAAGTTCGTTTACGACTTCGGCACGCAGCAGGTACAGATTGGCCTTCTCAACGCCATCGTCACCGCTCTGGGCGGTCAGCCGGTCGCCTGGCTCCAGACTCCACCGATCAACACCTTCATGATCATTGTGGTAGGCATCTGGATCTGGACAGGCTTCTGCATGACGATCTTGTCCGCTTCGCTCAAATCGGTGCCCACTGAGATCCTCGAAGCTGCTCGCGTGGACGGCGCAACGGAGTGGGAGGTTTTCTGGCAGATCACCGTGCCGATGATCATGCCCACCATCGTCGTCGTCATCACCGTGATGGTTATCAATGTGCTCAAGATATTCGACCTGGTGTACGTGCTGACTGGCGGGAACTACGGCACAGAGGTGATCGCCAACCGGATGTACACCGAGATGTACATCAACTTTCAGACCGGGCGCGGCACGGCTATTGCTGTGGTCCTGATTCTCGTGCTGATACCTTTTATGATTCTGAACATCCGTCGGTTCCGGGAGCAGGAGGCGCTGCGATGAATCGCGAGAGGTTACTCCATATCCTGGGCAACATCCCGACTCATGCTGTGCTGCTTACCATGATCGTCCTTTGGCTGATTCCCACGTTGGGCCTTCTGATCACCTCTCTGCGGCCCTTCCAGGACATCAACCGATCTGGCTGGTGGACCGTGCTCTCTCCGCCGCCAGGTCAGGCGGCCTATGCCCAGCACTGCGCCGAATGTCACGGCGCGGATGGTCAGGCACTGCCCGCCGCCGACCTCACCGACCCGGGGCTGGTGGGACAGTATCCGCGCTCACTGCAACTGCTGGCTGCGCTGCGGCGCGATATCGATGGCCAGCCCCACCTGGGCAACAACCCCGTCCCTGAGGCACAGGATGCTGCTGATATTGCGGTCTACTTGAAGCGCATTTCCGGCATCGAAACGCCGCCCCGCTTTACGCTGGATAACTACATCGACGCGCTCATGGGCTACCGGGGAAGGGCCACCTACCGCTCAGACTGCGCCGCTGGACAGGCAGCGCTTGACTTGAACTGCAACGCTTCCGACCTGCTCAACCCACGTGGCATGAGCCGGGCCTTCATCAACAGCCTGCTCGTGACCATCCCAGCCACCATCCTGCCGATCCTGTTTGCAAGCTTCGCGGCCTATGCCTTCTCCTGGCTGGACTTTCCGGGCCGCAATGGGTTGTTCGCATTGCTGGTGGCACTGCAGATCGTCCCGCTGCAGATGACCCTGGTGCCGATATCGCGGCTTTACGCACAGCTTGGACTGAACGGCACCTTTCTGGGTGTGTGGCTGTTCCACACTGGCTTTGGGCTGCCCTATGCTATCTACTTGATGCGCAACTTCCTGGGTGCGCTACCCCGTGACCTGTTTGAATCAGCCTACTTGGACGGCGCGTCGCATTGGACAGCCTTCACCCGGCTGGCGCTGCCGCTGGCGACCCCCGCCATCGCTTCGCTGGGCATTTTCCAGTTCCTATGGGTGTGGAACGACCTGCTGGTGGCGCTGGTATTCCTAGGCGGCACGCGCCCGGTAATGACTTATCAGATCAGCAATATGGTGACTTCTTTGGGGGCGGGTTGGCATCTGCTGACGGCTGCTGCCTTTCTATCTATCCTTGTCCCTATGGTAGTCTTCTTCGGGCTGCAGCGCTACTTCGTGCGTGGCCTGCTCGCCGGCTCGGTGAAAGGATAGCCGAATGCCGGCAGGCAAGGATGCGCTCTGGTATAAGGACGCCATCTTCTACGAGCTGTACATCCGGGCCTTCTGCGATAGCAACGGCGACGGACACGGTGATTTGCCAGGCGTCATCCAGAGGCTTGACTATCTCCAAGAGTTGGGAGTGGACTGCCTCTGGTTATTGCCGATGTACCCTTCACCACTCAGAGATGATGGGTATGACATTGCAGATTACTATGATATCCACCCTGATTATGGGACAGTAGCGGACTTCGAACGGCTTGTCCAGGAGGCCCACACGCGCGGCCTGCGTGTGATTGCCGATCTCGCGATCAACCACACCTCCGACCAGCACCCTTGGTTTATTGAGTCGCGCTCCTCGCGCGACAACCCACGTCGAGACTGGTACGTCTGGAGCGACACAGACGACCGCTACCCTAATGCGCGCATCATCTTCATCGACACGGAGCACTCCAACTGGGAATTCGACGCGAGAACCAGGCAGTTCTACTGGCATCGCTTCTATGCCAGCCAGCCCGATCTGAACTACGATAATCCTGAAGTTCGTCAGGCCATGAAGGAAGTGATGGCCTTCTGGCTGGATAAGGGCATTGATGGCTTCCGCGTTGATGCCGTACCCTATTTATTCGAGCGGGAGGGGACCGAGTGCGAGAATCTGCCGGAGACCCATGCCTACATCCGTGAACTGCGGCAATTTATGAACAGGCGCTGGCCGAACGCGATCTTGCTGGCTGAGGCCAACCAGCCTCTTCAGAAGTTGCTCGACTACTTCGGCGCAGGCAACGAATTCCACATGGCGCTCCATTTCCCGCTGATGCCCCCTATCTTCACCGCCTTAAAGACAGGGCATGGCGGGCCAATTCGTCAGGCCATCGAGGAGACCCCCTTCATTCCTGAAAGCTGCCAGTGGGGCACTTTCCTGCGGAATCATGACGAACTGACTCTGGAGATGGTCAGCGAAGAGCAGCGCCAATGGTTTTGGGAGGCGTATGCACCTGACCCACGAATGCGGCTTAATCTGGGCATTCGCCGCCGCCTCGCGCCGCTGCTGGACAACAACCCCCGCAAAATCCTGCTTGCCAATGCGATCTTGTTTTCGCTGCCCGGCACGCCTATTATCTACTACGGAGATGAGATCGGTATGGGGGATAACATTGACCTCCCTGATAGAATGGGTGTCCGCACACCCATGCAATGGGATGACACCCCCAATGCGGGCTTCTCTGGCGCTCCATCGGAGGCATTGTACGCCCCTGTCATTGACAATGCTACCTATGGCTACCGACAACTCAACGTATCTGCCCAGCAAGCCCACTCAGGCTCCTTGTATCGCAGAATGCAGCGACTCATCCAGGTTCGCAAGCAGCACCGGGCCTTCTCTCGAGGGTCAATTCGGTTCGTGGAAGCCGGTAATCCGGCAGTGATCGCCTTTCTACGTATCTACAGGGATGAGAGCTTTCTTGTCCTGCACAATCTGACTGAGGAAGATCAAGAGGCAACGGTGGATGACATGGCCCTGCTGGAGCGCAGGGGGATCGACGTGCTGGAAAGCCAGGGTCATTCTGCGCCCAGACAGCGAGCTTCATTACTCCGAACGAAGCTTGCCCCTTACCAGAGTTTGTGGCTATGGCTCATGGACTGATGATGTGCCGTCGGGTTGCGAGGGTGCCACGCAGGCTACCATCCAGGCTGAACCCTGCTCGCCCTTTGGCTCGCTGGGTTTCCTATCTGGCCCTTGCGCTGATCGTGGGCCTGTGGGTCGCCCCAGCCAGGCAGACTGAGCGAAGTGGCAGATTGCCACACCCTATACAATGAGGTCTGCGATTGACTCATGACCGCGGGACAGGCTGCTATGGACACGATGGGCATACCAGGCATTTACTTCCATAGCCTGGTGGGATCACGAGGCTGGCTCGAAGGGGTGACGCAGACAGGGCACAGCAGGGCAATCAATCGAGAAAAGCTAGATTACGCACGCCTAGTACGCGATCTGACCGACCCAGACTCGCTACGGCATCAGGTTTTCCGACGCTACCTCCAGCTTCTGAAGGCGCGACGCACTTCACCCGCCTTTGCCCCGATGGGCTTACAGAAGGTGCTGGATTGCGGGAAAGCAGTGTTTGGCGTGGTGCGGCATGCTCGGATGAATGGTGAATCTGTCTACTGCCTGCATAACGTAAGCCCCGAACGCCAGATCGTCACATTACCCAAACGCATAGGTCGAGCTGAGGAGTTGCTGACAGGCGATTTCCTCTCCGATGTTTCGATGATCGAGCTAGCCCCCTATGAAGTATGCTGGCTGCGCCCGGTGGGACATCTCCATGACTGATAGTGTCAACTCTCCACTGTTGAAGTCGCTTGGCAACCGTATCAATCTGCTCGAAGTGCCTTTCACTGAGCGGGCCTCGCGGCTGCTGGTGTTCCTCAAGGATGGGCACTTCGCGGTGCGGCTGGCCGAACGATGGGTAAAGCGCGATCCGGACCTGGTGGCTTACCGCGACCGCCCACCCCTCTTGGATAGATGGAACTTCACGGATGGTGATGGAACCCCCTTGGCAATGGAAGTCACCACCTATCCCCACTGCATCTGCTGCCAGACTGCGCTAGGCTCCTTCCGGCTGACATATGCCGACCCAGAAACACTCCTGATTGCCCTCCCGGCGGCGCAATGTGGCATGACCTTTCGAGCGCGTGTCGATCAAGCGCAGCCCGACCGGCGTGGTGGTGTGCTACGGCTTACCGGTGAGATCAGGCGCAGCATCGCTTACACAACCAACGCCCCGATCCTGCGAAGCGAGATCACCACCAACGGCCCCCAGGAACAAATCGTCCATCTGCGTGTCGATGCCTCCCAGGGAGGAAAAGCCGCTCTGTTGAACATCACGCCACGCCTTGGCTTTAACCGCTGGGTGCCGGATGCGGAAGCCACGCTAGAGGCTGCTGCCCGACGCTGGCATGAGTGGCTGGCCGCGACGCCAGAGGTGGCCGAGTCCTACCGCGCCCAGTACATCTATGCCTGGTGGATCATGCGCGCCGGGCTGATCTCGTCGCGCTACTACACTACACGGGAGGTAATGACCCCCTCCAAGTTTTACTATATAGGGGCCTGGCAGTGGGACAATTTCTTCCACGCGCTAGCTTATCGGCACATCGACTCGCGCCTGGCGGAGGATCAGATTCGCATCTTGTTGGATCACCAGCGCAGTGACGGCATGATTCCCGATGCTGTGCATGATGAAGGCGTCGTGACCCACCTATCCTACCCGATCGAGGCTGACGTGACCAAGCCGCCGCTGATCGCTTGGGCGGCGTGGAAGCTCTACGAACAAAACGGGGATCGGGAATTCCTCGACGAGATTTACGAGCCGTTGGTGCGTTGGAATAACTGGTGGTTTGAAAACAACGATGTGGATGGCAACGGCCTGTGCGAGTATCAGCATCCTTATTCGTCTGGCCTGGACGACAGCCCGCTGTGGGATGATGGGATGCCGGTTGAATCACCCGAACTTAATAGTTACTTATGCCTGCAACAAGAAGCCCTGGCGAAGATCGCTGGTGTCATTGGGGAGCACAGAGATGCCAAGATGTGGGCCTTGCGTGCCACCAGCATGGTCAAGCGCCTCATCCGTCACAAGTGGGATGCCAGCGCCGGGCTGTTCTGGGCTACACGGAATGGGGCGCGGATTAACGTGCGGACACCCTTCAATCTGTTTCCGCTCATCACGGGGCGGATGCCGCCAGAGATCGCCGCGCGGTTGGTCGGGCATCTGACGGATGAGCGTGAGTTCTGGCCTCGATACCCTGTTCCGACAGTGGCTCTGGACGATCCGACCTTCGATCCTCAGCAGATGTGGCGAGGCCCTACTTGGGCCAACATCAACTACCTGCTGATCGAGGGGCTGTTCCGATCCGGGTATACTGAGGTCGCCCGTGAACTGCGCCGCCGCACGCTGGCGCTGATCGCCGGGCAGCCCGATATTTGCGAATATTACGACCCCTGCACAGGCCATAAGCCACCCCAGGCTGCGCCCGCGTTCGGGTGGTCGGCAGCGCTGTATATTGACCTCGCCATCCAGGCCACCCATGATAGTGAAGGCCAGCAACCATGAGGATCGCACTGCTCCATTACGCTGCTCCGCCGGTCGTTGGCGGAGTGGAGAGCGTGCTGGGCCACCATGCCCGTCTGATGGCCTCCGCCGGACATGCTGTGCGCGTTATTGCCGGACGGGGAGAGTCATTCAACGCGGGCATTGAGTTCACCTACCTACCACTGATCGATTCACGCCATCCAGAAGTGATGGCGCTGAAGGCAGAGCTAGATAGAGGGCGTGTACCGCCAGGCTTCGGGCCGATGGTCAAAGCCATCCGCCAAGCACTCGAGCAGGCCCTCGCAAGTACGGACGTGCTTATCGCTCACAATGTCTGCTCATTGCACAAGAACTTGGCCCTCACTACTGCTCTGCGAGTGATCTCGGCGCAGTCAAGTGCGCCGCGCTTGATACTGTGGCATCATGACTTGGCATGGGTGACCCCCCGCTATCGCTCAGAGCTGCATGATGGCAATCCCTGGGACCTGCTGCGAACGGATTGGCCGGGGGTGACCCACGTCGTCGTCTCCGAGTTCCGCCGGCACGAGCTGGCCGATTTGCTCGGCATCCCCTCGGAGCAGATCAACGTTATCCCCAACGGCATAGACCCTGTGCCCTTTTACAAATTGGAGGCGCAAACACAGGTCCTGATCCACCGGACAAATCTGCTTGCTGCTGCGCCAATCCTGTTGTTGCCCGTCCGCATTACCCCCCGAAAAAACATCGAGCTTGCCCTGCGCGCGCTATCAGCGCTACGCGCGGAGTATCCTGACGCTGCCCTGATTGTCACCGGCCCGCTGGGAGCGCATAACCCAGCCAACGCTGCCTACTTTGACCAGCTCAGGGCCTTGCGTGCTGAGCTACAGCTTGAGCGAGCCGCACACTTCCTGGCGGAGCGGGTAGACGGCTACCTGCCGGATGCAGTCATCGCGGATTTTTATCGGCTATCTGATGCGTTGCTATTGCCCAGTCGTGAGGAAGGTTTCGGCATCCCCATTTTGGAAGCAGGGTTGTCCGGTCTGCCGATCTTCTGCGCCGACATCCCACCGCTGCGCGATCTGGCTGGTCAGCAAGCGACATACTTCTCGCCAGAGGCTGCCCCAGAACAGGTGGCCGGTCTGATAGCCAGACGACTCGATGCGAACCCAACGTTCGTGCTGCGGGCCAGAGTGCGTCGGTCCTACACGTGGGAGCAGATCTATGCAAGATGGATCGTCCCCCTTCTGGAGACCGGAACATGAGCAAACAACGCATGTTTGCCCCTTTCCGTAAGATTCTTGTCCCGGTATTGCACGGCTGCGACCCCACCCTCTCGCTCCAGGCCGCCCGCCTAGTGGTCGGGGATGGACACATCACACTGGTCGGGCTGGTGGTTGTGCCGCCGGACGAGACGCTCAGTATGGGAGCCATCCCGGCGCGGGAAACCCGCCGTGTGTTGCGCGCGCTATCCACCGGCGGGCAGATCGGGCATCGGGCGCGTGTACGGGTTACCCATACCCCTTGGGAGGAGCTGATCAGCGTGGCCCGCTTAGACGAGCCGGATCTGTTGGTGTTGGAATGGCCCTGCGCTCTGGAAGCCTTACAAGTGACCGCACAGACAGTGCTCACCCATCCAGTATGCGACATTGCGCTGGTGCGCGGGCCGCTGCCCGATGTTCCGGCAGCACAGATACTGGTTCCTCTTCGCGGTGGGCCATACGCCGAGCTGGCCCTACGTCTTGCGCTGGCGATAGCCCATTCCCCCCATTCTCGTGATGTTGGCATCACGATCTTGCACAGCTATCCTGCACCGCTGCCTCTCAATAGCCAACCGCAAGCCCAGGCTCGGAAGCTCGATGCTGCTTTCCGGGGCCTCGACCGTGTCCTGGATAGCCTCCCTGAGGTGCATCGCTGGGAGACCCAGTCTGATGACCCTGCCAGAACTATTCTCTCAGCCGCGCGCGGCTTTGATTTGGTGATCATGGGCGCAACTGCACGCCCGCTTGATTCTAATGCTTCGCTCGGGCCGGTGGCAGACCGAGTGCTGCGCGAAAATCCCGCCGGTGTGATCGTGGTCAAGTCCTGTCGTCCGATGCCTGCTGAGCCAGTCACGGAAAGCGCCGGTCAGATGGCGATCTCGATTCTAGTGGATGAGTGGTTTGCGGAGAACACCTATCATGCTGATGAGTTTGCCGACCTGAAGCACCTTTTAGCTCTGAAGCGCAAACAAGGGATAACCATCAGCTTGGCGCTGCCCGCGCTCAATGAAGAAGAAACGGTCGGAAACGTTGTTGGTACGCTCAAGGCAACGCTGGTCGATCAGGTTCCGCTACTGGACGAGATCGTTCTGCTGGACTCGGACTCCACTGACCGGACGCGGGAGATTGCGCGGGAGATGGGCATTCCGGTGCATATCCACCAGCAGACACTTCCGCAGTATGGCGCGCGACATGGCAAGGGAGAGGCGCTGTGGAAGAGCCTGTATGTCACCTGTGGTGACATCATACTCTGGATTGACACCGACATTGTCAATATCCATCCGCGCTTTGTATATGGACTGATCGGCCCTCTGCTGGTCAGCCCACGCATCCAATTCGTCAAAGGCTTTTATCGCCGTCCCTTGAAAATAGGAGATAAGATTCAGGCAGGGGGCGGGGGACGGGTGACCGAGCTGACCGCCCGCCCCCTGCTGAACCTGTTCTACCCGGAGCTTTCGGGCGTCATTCAACCTCTGTCCGGTGAATACGGGGGGCGGCGGAAGGTATTGGAGCAGCTGCCATTTTTCTCCGGCTACGGCGTGGAAATCGGCCTGTTGATCGACGTGCTTGAGAAATTTGGCCTTTCCGCCATTGCCCAAGTGGATCTGCAGGAGCGAATCCACCACAACCAGCCGCTTGATGCGCTAAGCAAGATGTCATTCGCCATCATCCAGGCTGTGATCCGCAAGCTGGAACAGCGCTATGGACAGGCAATCCTGGAAGATGTCAACACGACCATGAAGCTGATCCGCTACGTTGAAGAGAGGTTTTTCCTAGAGGTTGAGGAGATCACAGAGCAGGAGCGCCCTCCCATGATCGAGCTGCCGGAGTATCGAGACCACCGGGGGGCGATAGGGAGATGACCCACCTTGTCCTGGTCAGGCATGGACAAACGAACTGGAATCGGGAAGGACGCTATCAGGGGCAGGCTGATCCCCCACTGAACGAAGCTGGGCGCCAGCAGGCCAGAGCGCTGGCTGCACAATTGGCAGGAAGATCATTTGAAGCGATCTACAGCAGTGACCTTCAGCGCGCAAGGGAAACCGCTGGGATCTTGGCGCAGACATTCCGTCTATCTATTTCGCTGGACCCCCGCCTGCGGGAGGTGAGCCTGGGTGAGTGGGAAGGACAACTGGGGCACGATATTGCAGCGGCCTACCCAGAGGCATGGGAGGAGCGCAGGCGCGATCCCGTCTATGCGCGCCCTCCGGGGGGAGAAACTGTCGCGGAGGTTGCTGCCCGTGTCTGGGCTGCCACCGACGATATTGCCCGATCCCACCCTCACAGCTCCGTGCTCATAGTCTCGCACGGTCTGGCTCTGGCAACTCTCCTGGTCAAGGCGTGGAACCGCTCAATCGAGCAGGTATTCGATCTGGTATTGGAGAATGCCCAGGTTGAAGAAATCGAATGGCAATCCGCAGAATGATCAGCCAGAGTGTGGAGAATCAAAGAACCAGTTCAAGCTCCCACGAGATCAGCAGACTACTGATACTCTTGCTTTCTCACTCTGCAAAGTACCCGCTAGGTATCCGCCGCTTTCGGCGGCTGTGCCTATCCCGGCTTGAAGATCCTATCTGATGCTCCACACTGTAACTGTCCCATCTCCAGAAGAAGCCGCCAGAACACTGCCATCTGTTGAAAATACCAGGTCAGTTATTGTATCGGTGTGATCGGTGAGAGACTGCAGAGGCTGACCGGATGTAGTGTCCCACAGTACAACGCTTCCATCAGATAAGCCGGCAGCCAGCACAGCACCACCCGGTGAAAAGGCCAGGCTGGTGACAGCCTCTCTCGTCCCAGCAAGCGTCAGGGTCAGTTGCCCGGCAGGCACACCCCACAGCGTGATGTGCCCGGCAGAATGCGGGGGTGCTCAAGCCGGGCAATGATTTTGACTTCGCGGTTGAAGCGTTCGAGGAAGGTGGCATCCTGCAGAAAGTGGGCAGGCAGCACCTTTATGGCCACTTCGCGGCCAATGGAGGTCTGGACAGCGCGGTAAACCTGTGCCATACCGCCCTGCCCGACGGGTGCTAGAATCTCGTATTGCCCGAGCTGCCGCCCAGATAGGTCGCTGCCCATGCTGACACTCCAGACTCGGAGGGGAAAACGCGGGTATCCACTGGCAGGATAGATCACATTCGACAGCCTGACAAGCTCTCCGATTAGGCATTCGATATCACGAATGGAATCACCAGATTAAGAGGAGAGAGAAAAGGTCCTGTGGTCCGCCCTCTGGAGGTGACAACTGGCGCGAAACGCCTGGTCAGTGGCCGGGTATTCTGCTACTCAGCACCTCCATTAATGCTGAAGAAAGTCAGGGTCGGCAGGTCTCTGGGAGTGCTTACAGTTCGCAAAGGTCTGAATAGCAGCGAAAGCCAGCATCAGGACGCTGATACGATACGGGTGGTCATTTTCCAAACACAGGTGAGCGGGGTACATCAACCACATTGAGCAAATTTACGATTAAGACCGGTTAAGTGGGATGGCGATGGTAAACGTGCTTCCGTTTTCTGTGTTGCTCACCACGTCGATGGTTCCCCCGTGTTTATCGATAATCTTCTTCGCAATAGGCAGTCCCAATCCCAGGTTGTCGGGGATAGAAGTGGGCAGACGGACGTGATAAAACTGCTCAAACAGGTGAGGTATGAGTTCTGGAGCAATCCCTACTCCTGTGTCATGCACCTCAATGACACCGTAGGCATCCCTACTGAATGTCTTTACCGTGACCGAGCCGGATTCAGGTGTATATTGGATGGCATTGGAAACAACTTCCTGGATGGCCCGGTACAGTTGTAATTCATCGGCTCTCACAGGTGGCAGATCTGCGGTCAATTCGAGAGCCAGGATGATCTTCCTTTCTTCAGCCAAAGGAGTCATGCTTGTATTGATGTAGTGGGCCAGGCGGTTTAGCTCGACTGGCGCAAAAGAAAAATGCACACGGTCGGCATCAAGCTCCGCCATTGCCAGCACGCGCTCGATAAGAAGCGTCAGGTGTTGGACATGGTGCTCGATAAGCTCAATTCGGGAGAGCGATGCCGGGTCTGTGGCCCGCTTTGACAGAAGATACGTCGTCAGATGCATTATAGTTAATGGAGAGGCTGCTCTAAGAGAAGCCGCACGGATCAAATCAGTTAGGGATTGAACACGCCGCTTTTCCTGCGTAAGCTCTTCGCTCTGCCGCGCCAGTTGCTGGTCCTTAGTCAAGTCACGAGCAAGGTTCCAGATACCAGTGATTTTGCCATTCTCGATCTCAAATTGTGAGAATACTTCAACAGGACGATATTCTCCGGATCGCTGCAATAGACGCAGCTTGATTGGTGGCAATCTTTGTCCATTGCTTAGACGTTGCAGGTGTTCGATTGCCAGAGGCAAATCTTCAGGATGGATACAGGATCGGAAATGACTGCCTAGCAATTCTGCATCAGTCCAGCCAGTCAGCCGTTCAATGACCGGACTGATATAAGTGATAACGCCTTGCGGAGTCATCACAGAGACTTCTTCATTGATGCTCTCAACCAGTCGGTTGTAGCGTTCGTTCAAGAGCGCTAGCTGGTTTTTAAGTTGTTCGGAATCACCATTATCACTGACCTGGCTCATCCTTTTTCTCCTTCACGGCAAGTTTTTTGCCCTCTTGTCCGCAACGGAGGTTTACTATCCAGCTAACCCCATAGACCTCAATTGCCTTTGATAAACCGAATCTCGTGCAGGGAATCCCCCTGCGCCATTTTCATTCTACAGTAAGTTCACACAAAGGAGAATCGATATTCCCCATCGCAATGAAGCACATCGGCAAGATCGACGCGGGTCGGGACGGTGCAGGTCTTCGGCTACTCGGCCCGCAAGGTCGAATGCGATCTGCACTTCGAGCCGCAGCCGCTGTGCGCGGTCAAGGCACGCCACCGGCGCGGCGCGAGCTAGGGGGCGCAGTCGCGGGCAGCTTGGCCTGTACACCTCGCCCGCCTCGTCCGCCGCTCGCGCTGTTTCTCACGCTGCCTGCGTGCTCTGTGGACCGCCATCAAGCTCTTCGTCTTTGCCTGGAACCGCCGCCAGATGCACAGACGTCGCTACCCGACCTACCCTGCCCATATCAAAGATTTCGTATACCTGGGATGTTATCCACTCCCCCCATTTTGTACTATTTATTTTTTCCTCATATATGATAAACTTCACCTATAATGCCTTTAATATCAGATATGCGGGCAAGAATATAGGGAAGAAGACAGGCAAGAAAAGGGACAAGTTAATGAAAAATAACAAAAATATTTTTCCCATCATTCTGGTTTTGCTGGCGCTGTGTTTGCTGGCGCTTTGCATCGGCGGTTTTCTGTTCTGGCGCAGCCTGAACAATGCCGCCAGTGCTCTGCCCAATTTGGCGGAAACTGCTGCGGCTATCAGCACACAGATTCCCACTGCCTTGCCTGTGGAGAATACCCCTGTCGCCGAGCCAACCAATCCACCCTTTGTGCTGGGCGCTGCGCCGGTCATTCACCTGGCCGGTCGCACCGACATCGCCATTCCGGCGCTAAACGAAGTCTCGGACATTTCGCTCTTTTCCTGCCGTCCGGTTGGCCTCGTTCAAGAGACCTATCCGCCCGGCTATCGCATTCAGCCCAACGCCGAATTCACCTTCAACGTGAGCGGCAAGATTAACTACTACGGTGGCGCGCCGGAAGACGGCTACCCGCCCGATGGCGACCCTTACGTCGTGGCAAACATCGAACCCTTCGGCGCAATCAGCGGCTATCAGGGACCAGGCGGTGCGCTGGTCGGCGTCTTTTTGGATGACGCCATCCCCAACGGCGCGGCACCAGCCCCATTGAACTTCAATCCCGATGGGCAGGGAACCGACTTTGAGCGCCTGCAGCCCCAAATCGGACAGGTTTTCTTCATCGGCGATGGCAAAAACAGTGCGGGCAGCCAACAAATTTTCATTGCCCCGCCCAATGCCACCCGCCTGTTTGTCGGTTTGATAGATGGGAATTTCTTCAGTGGAATCTCCACCTGCTATACCGATAACTCGGGGGAGTTTAATTATCAAATCAACTCCGACCAGCCTTACCAGGCATTGCCGTAACCAGAAGGCGTTCCCGGCTTCGAGACGGGGGTTTCCACTGACCTTCGAGCGCGAAGATGTTGGAGAGGAATTTCAAAGTCTTACACCTACTGGGAGAAAGAGATGATCAATGTGACCCGCACAAGCATTCATCGCCTGTTTTTTTTGGTTCTCTTGGTATTTCTTGTTGGCTGCAACCTGCCAGGCCGTCGAAGCAGCGAGCCGGCCATAGACGCTCCTCCATCGGATTCAGAACCATCGGATTCAGAACCACTGGATTCAGAACCCGAACCGATGATTATCCCTGTGGAAGGGACGGCTGCTCCCACCCTGCCGCCCAATGCCCCGCGCGATCCCTGCCTGGAAGGCGTCTGGATCATGCCCGCAGATACTTTGGATTTGTTGGTGGCATCCGTCATTCCTGAGTCCACTTCTTTTCTGAGTATTCCCTCCGGCCAACTGACGCTGACGTTCACCGACAACGCCTTCACCTACGCGGGCGATTTCATCATGCGCGTCAATAATCCAGATGGCTCATGGGCGGAGGGACATGCCATCTTCAGCAACAGCGGCCTATATACCACAGAAGATTTGATGCTTACCTTCGATACGCAAGTTTCTGAAAGCGAGATGGTCTCTTGCACAGCGGGCAGCGGCGGACAGGTGTTTTCCACGCCATGCACGTTTCCAGTCTTGACCATTCTCCCCGCCTCCACTGGCGGCTATGGCTGCTGGTCGAACCGTTTGGAACTCGAAATCAACACCCCTAACGGACCGATGACGATGTATTTTCAACGCTGATTCCCCGGAAAATCAGAGAAAACGAGACAGAAACGTATGAATAACAACCTTCTCACCCCCCCGATTGCAGTTGGCATAATGGTCGTCTTGATGATATTGATGAATGCCGTCCTGCTGTTCAACATCTTCTCAGCCCAACGGAAGGCAAGCGCCATGCAGACCTGGCCCTCTGCGTCAGGGACTGTCGTCGAATCGGAATTGAGAAGCCGAAGAAGAAACAGCCGCCGCATTTACTACCCTCACATTGTCTACAGTTACAACGTCATGGGGCAAGCCTACACGGGCAAAGACATCGGCCCCGGTAAGTATAGCGGCACGACAACGGCGCGCGAGATTGTCGCAAAATATCCGTCCGGCGCGCCGGTGGAGGTCTATTACGACCCGCAAAACCCGTCCGAGGCCGTGCTGGAAACCGACGTCTCCAAGACAATGCCGCGCTTGTGGGCTAGCTTGGTCATTGCCAACCTGACGTTGTGTATGTGCGTGGCGCTGCCTCTATTCCTGTTCGTGTTTTCAAAAGGATAAACCTTGACTCAACGCCTCATGCAACTCTTCGACTTCACCGCCGAAGACCTGGAATACAACCACAAGGGCGCGCTCTCGCCGCGTCAGTCCGCGCGCGTGACGAAGAACCGTCGCGCCCAGAAACTGTTTCTGGCCGTCCTGGGCTTTGGGCTGACATGCGTCCTTGGCGGGGCGCTGGCGGTGGGGGGTGGGCTATCGCTCTCCACAGACAGCGCCGCCGGGGTGGGGATGCTCGTCAGCGCGGGGGTTGCTGCTCTGCTGGGCGCGCCGTTCATTTTCCTGGGCGTCAAGCCCATGCGTCCCGTCAAAGTCGCCGCAGCCCAAGGGACAGCCCGCGTTGCCCGCGTTCAACGCACCCGCCGCGTCAACAATTCCACTAGCACCTACGTTGCCACCGAACTGCACCTGGCGGACAAAATCTTTACCATGCCAGATGAAGCCTTCGCCGAACTGGAAGACGGCGCCTCGTATGCCGTCTATTACTGGGACGGCGTGAATGACATCTTTTCGCTGGAAAAGTTGTAACGGATGTTCTCTACCATCCCGAAGATTTGAACCGCAACCCCGCCTGATTTGCAAAAATCTTCGGGATGTTTTACCTTCAATTAAGGAGAGAGTATGGAAACAACTCCCTGCCCAAAATGCAATGAACTGATGGATGAAGGCCGCTTGAGCGTGAGCGACGGGACGATTGGATATGTGTCCACAAAACAAAAGGGGGTGGTCAGGCAGGTGACAGTGATTGAACAAGCGCGTGCCTGCCCCAAGTGCGGTTATGTTGAACTCTATCTCAACCCCCAAACGCTCAAACAACGCTTAGCCTGAACCATCGTTCCGAAGGTTTGGATTTCCCATAACCTTCGAAACGGGGCGCGATCTCAGCGATGCCTGTCTCTTTCCTGGACTTCCGCCTGCTCCTGCTCCTCGGCGTGACTCTGCCGATGGGCTTGGTCACCCTTGTGCTGACGGCGCGTGCTTGGCGCGACCAACAGCGGCTGAACGCGGCGCGCACCTGGCAAAGCGCCCCCGGCAGAGTAATTTCCGCCCACGTGGAACAGGTCAGCGTTCGCGTGCGGGTGCAAACCTCCAGCAGTAGTTATCGCTTGGCAATGCGCTACGCCTCTGCCGTTCTGTACGAATATTTTGTCGGTGGGACGCGCTATCAAGGGGAACGATTTCGCCTGGGACCTCGCCTCCTCTCCTCCGAATCCGCTGGCGCAGAGCGCGAAATCCAACCCTATCCGCCTGGCAGCTCCGTCACTGTCTGGTACAATCCATCAGACCCGGCAGATTCCACCCTGGAGCGGCAGGCGAGCGGGGCTGTCTGGGTTGAGTGGCTGGTCAGCGGGCTGATGTTGGCGCTGACCGCCCTGGCAGCAGCCTTGGTTTATGGCTAAACACCATCCCGAAGGCTCAAATCTCCGGGATGGTGTTTTATTTTTGTGCCTTCACATTGCCCAACACGTTCCAACCGTGCGCCGCGTCCCACGTGTTTTCATTGGCAAAGCGGATGGCGTAGCGCGGGTCGTCGTGCAGGCTTTCGGCGGGGTCGGGCAGCCACAGGGCGAGGGTGTAGCCGCCGGGCGGTAGGTCGGCGGGCAGGGGAAGCGTGGCAGTGAAGGTGTGTTCGCCCGGCTCCCAGCGGCGGGGGTCAACGTCGATTTCGTAGGGCAGAATTGAATCCTGCGCTACAAGAATCAGATAAACGGGACGTTCCAGCAGCGGGGAGGCGAATCCCGTGTTTTGGAGTTTGACCTGCACCCGCAGTTCGCTTCCCGGGCGGACCTCGGGGCTGAATCCCGCCTCGAGGAGTGTTAACCGGTACCCCAGCCTTCGGCGGATCTCGGCGTAGCAGCCCTGGTCTTTCCAGCCCTGAATCACGTCAGGGTGATAGCCTTCGTTGAGCGCCGACCAATGCAGCAGCGCCAGTTCGCGCAGGGCGGTTTCGCAGTTGGAGCGCGGCGGGTTGGGGTTGCAGGTCTCGCCGCTGATCGGCACAAAGCGTCCCATTTGAGCGATGTACGCTTTCCATTCTTCGGCGCGAATCTCGCCATTTTCATCGTAATACGTTCCCCAATCGTCTTCGCTGGCAAGGAAGCAGTCGTTGTGATGTCCCAGCCGCGCCTGCGGGCTGTTGCTGAAGGCGTCCGCTTCGCTCAGCGGTTGGGGATACCAGCCGATGAAATCTCCGGGGTAGCGGAAGAGGATGAAGCGGTCGCGCGGGAAATGCGCGAAGAGCGCGTCGTGGATGATGGCTCTGTTTTCGGGCGTGTCCAGCCCGCTGGCGGAGGTGTGCCACTCGCCCCAAGCGCCGATGAAACCCGCTTCGAACCAGGCAATCACGTCTTTGTTGGCTTCCAGCAAGAGGGCGAGCTGCTCGATGTGGCGCAAGACCTGTTCCAGCGAGGCGTCGGGCGCCGGGGCGGGGTAGGTTTCGCCCTCGTTGTAGTTGAAGCGCAGGATGACTTTCAGCCCGGCCTGGCGCACGGCCTGAAAGCGGGCGGCGAGGGTGTCCAGATACTCGGGCGGCAGGTCGCTCTCGATGTAGTCGCTCAGCGTCTCGCGCTGATAGGCCAGGGTGTAGCCTTGGGAGGCATAATCCGCCAGCGCCGAGGGGGTGAAGTCGTCGGGCCAGTTGTAAATGCCGCGTTCCGGGTTGGGGATGTTGGTGGTAGAGGGAGTGAAAGTAACGCTGATGAGGGTCGGCGCGGGGGCGGCGAGGATTGTCGGTGGAGTCGGAAACAGGGCCGAGTCTGCGGAGGACAGGCACGCGGCAAGGAAGAGGCTAAGAGTGAGGAGCAGGCTGAGGGTGCGAAAGAGACGGTTCATACGAACCTCCGTAGGGTCATGGTGAGGGGCGCAGGGTGTTTTCGCGCCACGATTCCAGGATGACGTTCATCAGGTCGTTTTCCACGTCCTGCATGTTGTTCGGGTCGGGGCCGAAGGGATAGAACATGGCGCGGTCGCCCCAGGTGTACCAGGATTCATAGGTCGGCTCCCACACCCACAGGGCGTGATTCAGCCCATTTTGCTCGAAGAATTCGATTTCATCACGCAAGAAGTCGGCGGCACCGGGTGCCCAGCGCACCACGCCAAATTCGTTGACCGCCACCGGCGCGCCGGTCTGCTCGCGGAAGGCGAGTATCGGGGCAAGCCAAGTCAGCAGCCAGTCACGATCGAAGCGGTCGGGCACGTCGTCCCAGGTCACGTCGAAGTTGCCAGGGTAGGGACGCTGGTCGCCGGGTTGTTGATGGGTGTACTGAAACGGCCCGTATTGGTGGACGGCATAGACCACCCCCTCGGCCTGCACCGGCTGGAGCGCGCTCAGCCAGGGGATGCTGCCCCAGCCCATCGGGTTGACCAGGATGGGGGTCTCGGCGTCCACGCTGCGGATGGCGGTCGCCAGGCGCGGGTAGAACTGATTCCAGTCGTAGAGCGTGCCGGCGTAGCGCGGGTAGAAATCGGCAGGGGCGTAGAGGTCGAGCATCACCTCGTCGGCATTCGGCTCCACCATCAGATCGTAGCCGACGACAATCGGGTTGGAGCGATAGCGTTCGGCGGTGTAGCGCCACATCTCGACCCAGGCGTCTTGCGCGGCTTGCTCGGTCCAGACGGTTTCGATGAGCAGGGAGGGGTCGAACCACTCCCCGGCACCGTCGCGATAAAAGGTGAAGTCGCTACGCCCCGGCCCGGTGCGGAAGGAGATGACGGCAAACAGCCTGGCGCGGGCAGCCATCTCCAGCACGGAGTCGAGGTTGGCTTGTGCGCCTTCGTCCAGGCGGTAGGGCGGGCGCTCAGTGAACAGGCCAGGGATAGACAGGTTGACGTAGTTCGCGCCGAGCGCCGCCAGGCGGTCAAAGTCGGACTGGGCGTAGGGCGGGCCGATGTAGCCTTCGCCAAGCAGGTTGCCATCCAGGTCGGGGACGCGGATGCGCTGCCAGATGTTCGCCCCGCGCAGTTGTGTGCCGTTTGTCCACAGGGAGAATTTGTCGAAAGCGGTGATGGGAGTGGGAGGCGGGGTGGTGGTAGCCGAATCATCGAGATTTGAATATTCGGGAGTTGAGGATGCGAATGTCGGCCCGGCAGTTGGCGGGGGGAGGCAGGCGGCCAGAGCAAACAAGAGCAGGAAAATGACCAGAAGGGTCTTACGCATGGCGCAAATATCCTTTTTGGCGGTGCGATGCAGAAATGGTATCACAAAAACGTCCCGAAGGTTTTTGAACCTTCGGGACCTGTGTTGATTTAACACAACGTTAACCCGCGCCCACTTGTGAAAGCAGTATCAATGAATACAATAGGGAGTAGAGTTTAGTTGAACAAAAGGGGCAAAGCGCCCAGGGACAACTCCTATGAACGTGCCTCTCACCCAACGCAAGTGGTTTACTCCTTTGGTGTACTTCCTGCTGGTTTTCATTGCCTTCCTGCCGCTCTACACCGAGCGCCCCTACGACCCACGCCAGACGCAACAGGTCATCTTTGAAATCATCAGCCGCGCGGCTTTGCCTTATGCGGCCTGGGGCTGGGTGTTTCACGTTGTTACGCTGGCGGTCATTGCCCTGGCTGTTTGGAATCCGCAAGCGGGCGGACGCGCCATTGCCGCTTACTTTGGCCTAAACTATCTGGTCATCGCCTTTGCCCAAACTCGCGCCCAAACGCCCGCCTATGGTTATGCCGTTCACATCGGGGCGATGGTGGTGGATATTCTGCTTGCTTTGCTTTGGCTGTGGGTGGCCTGGCAGAACCGGCTGCGCCTTTCGTTCCAAGACGCGCCACGCTGGCGATGGGTGTTGCTGCCGTTTGCCCTGCTGGTCTTCTGGTCGCCGCTCACCATCGAAGGGACGACTGCCACCCCTAACTTCAATCCCCTCTTGCTGCTCACCTCGCCCGATTACGGCCTGGCCTATTGCTTCCTCACGCCCGTTTTTCTCTTCCTGCTCATCCTGGCTTGGCCGAATGTGGATGGATTTGCCTTTCGGGTGACGGCGTTCAACGGTTTGCTGTATGGCCTGTTCAACCTCAGCCATTGGGCTGCCCCGGAGCGAATCTGGCTGGGTGTGATGCACCTGCCTCTGCTGGTGATGCCGATTACTGCGCTCTGGCTGGCGCATAAACGGCCAGAAAGAACAGACCGAAATGTCGCAAAGAACCTGGGTTGAATCCCTACCCTACCCCAAAGGGCTGATGAAAACCCTCTTCAAAACGCCCATCCTACTTTATCGGCTGGGGTTAGGCTTTCTCGTTGGCCGCTTGTTCATGGTGATGACCACCACCGGGCGCAAGAGTGGAGCGCCGCGCCGCACAGCCATCGAATTTCATGAGTTCGAGGGCAAGCCCACTGTGTTAAGCGGCTGGGGGACGAAGACCGACTGGTATCGCAACCTGCAAGCAAATCCGCTCGCCACCGTGCAGACCTGGCGCGGAACGCAATCCGTCCGCGCCAGGCGTATTGATTCGGAAGAAGAACTGGCGCGCGCCTTCCGCTGGGCGCAAGCCAACCCTACCATGCGCAACATGATGAAACTGGCCGGGTTTGAGATGACGCTGGAGCAATTCCTGGCGGAAAAAGAACGTTTCACTTTCGTCATCTTTGAACCGACCGACCAACCCACCCCTCCGCCGCTCAAGGCTGATTTGGTCTGGGTTTGGGCAGTTTTGCTGCCCGTCTGTCTCTTGGGGGTATGGCTTAGCCTGCCCTAACTCAGGGGATTTTCCAACCCTACTTTAGGATGCTTAAAAGGGCATTGGTGCGCTGGCTCCCTGCCTCCATCTGCCCTGATTTCACTTGACGTTCTTACGTGCGGCGCTTCGGACATGTCATGCCATGAGCGTCTCACATCTCCAGACTTTTGATCCCTCCCCGCAGCAGTCGGATGGCGCGGCATGTCGGCGGCAGATGGATGCTCGGCGTGCCGACTTCCTTCCAAGAGCCGTCTTTGAAGACAATGAACTAGTCGGCCCTATCCCCCAATGTTTGGGGTTGCGAACGCCGCCGCGAAGCTCTACGCTGGAAGCAGATACAGGCACAAGCGACAGCCTGTCTGAACCTTGACAAACAGCCGATTCCCCTGAAAGTCATCTGTACGGATTCTGGCAGTATTGTTATACTGCTTTTAAATGTTTGATTGGCAGCGTTGCGAGAAGCTTTTCAGAATGGGATCCGAAGTGTGTCATCCACAGGGGCAGTTGCCGAGCGATGCAAGATGGGTGGAAAGGTGATGAATAAGCGTCATATTCTGGTTGTCGAGGATGATGCATCGCTGCTGGCAGGCATTCAAGAAGTACTCGAACTTTCTGACTATCAGGTCTCGGTGGCGGCCAATGGTGAGGAAGCGCTGAAACTGCTCGAGACATGTCCTTCCCAACCCGACCTGATCTTGTCGGACATCGGCATGCCGGGCATGGATGGATACCAGTTCCTAAAGGCGGTGCGTTCTCATCCGGAGTGGCTGTCGATCCCCTTCATCTTCCTCTCAGCCAGAGGAGATAAAGCCGACATCCGGCGAGGCAAGCTGGATGGCGCAGACGACTACATCTCCAAGCCCTTCGAGTTTGAGGACCTATTGGTCACAATCCAGGCCCGTATGGCTCGCCACGAAGAGCTGATCGAAGCCCAGGAGTCTCGCCTGCAAGTGCTCAAACGGCGCATCTTGCATGTGCTCAACCATGAGTTCCGCACACCCCTGAGTTATGTCGTCTCCTATGCGGACCTGATGGCCACCAGCCAGACATTTGAGCACTCTCAGGAGCTGCGCCAGTACATCAATGGCATTCTGTACGGCAGCGAGCGGCTATCGAGCCTGATTGAGAGTTTCCTGGTGTTGGCCGAGTTAGAGAGTGGCTTTGGGCAGAGGGTCTACGATTATCGCAGGGCCGTCATCCCGGCCATCGAGCGTCTGGTCGAAAACGTGGTCGAAGCGGCACGGCCTATAGCTGACGAGCAGGATGTAACCTTGTCGCTGCGCATATGCAAACCGCTGCCTGAGCTTATGGGCGATGCAGCTTACCTGGAGATCGCACTGAGGCAGCTGGTCGAGAACGCCATCAAATTCTCACCGCACGGCCAGAAGGCTGATGTGATAGTCGAAGTCGCCGCCGACGGCAAGTATGTCCAGGTATCAGTATGTGATCAGGGCCGCGGGATCACTGCTGAGGAACAGCAGAAGCTGTTCGACATCTTTCACCAGGTGGACCGTGAGAAGCTTGAGCAGCAGGGAATCGGCGCTGGGTTGGCTATTGTGTGGCACATCACGCAGCTCCACAAAGGAGAGATCGTCGTCGAAAGCACACCGGGCAAAGGAAGCTGTTTCAGGCTGAGATTGCCCACAACGGATAGCAGTGAGTCGACCGTGCCTGAAGAGGGGTCCGCGCAAAAGGGAAGCTGACTCGAGTGGGGACAGTTGTAGTCGAGTAGGGATGGCAAGATGGGGGAAGTAAAAGAATTTGTCTTAACTCTTGGACCTAACGTGGTCTACGTGGCGCTGATAGTCGGCATCTGGCTGGCTATTGCAGCGATCTATGTTCCGGGCACCGGCGCGCTGGAGGCTGCTGCCCTGGTCAGCCTGACCATAGCTGGAGTCGGTCTCGCGATGCTGCCAACGAGCTTTATTGGTGTGGTGCTGCTGGCATTGGCGCTGGGCTGCTTCCTGGCGCTGATCTACTTCCGCCACAGTTGGGCTTTGATCGTGGCTGGCGCGGTGTTGCAGGTGCTAGGTTCGATCTTTCTGTTCCGGGCTGGCGCGCATCTCAGTCCACTGACCATCGTGGTAACCAACGCTGCAGCTTTGGCGTTTCATCAAATTGTCCTGCTGCCAGGTCTGCGCATCCAGGATCAGGCCCGCCGTGTGGATGTCGCCACGCTGATCGGCATGGATGGCCAGGTTATAGCCCGGCTCGATCCGGTGGGTACGGTGCGTGTGCACGGTGAGGTGTGGACCGCACTGGCAGAGCAGGTGATCGAATCCGGCCAATGGGTGCGCGTGGTAGGACGGGAGGGGCTGCAACTCCGGGTGGTGCCATCCGAAGGCCCTGCCTTGTGGACTGGCGACAGCTCCGGCGAGTCGCCCCACAGCGCTCACACCAATGGCAACGGCGCGCAGGCCGAAGTCCGGCTGGTGAATCTGCTGCTGGTGGCGGTTCTGATCGTTGGAGCTGTCGTAGCTATTCTGATCGATGGCTTCAGATACCTGGCGGAGAATGCGATTGGTCCGGCACTGCTGATCGCATTTGGCGCGTATCTGCTATCACGCAACCACCTGCACACACCATCTCGCCGTGCATCAGGCTAGAGCCGCCCTGCTGACTGGCGTAGCCCACACAATCCTGGAAGGTCATGTCGTCTAATATTGCGCCTTGGCTTATTAGACGAACCCCGTGACACTTGTCAAAACGGCGGGGGACAAATGACACTACGGCGCGCTATGTCTCCACAGCTATACTGACTGCAATTCGACTGGTCCTAACAGAGGAATAACGGTGTTTTCGACCGGGGCCGTGGACAGGGTACCCGGTTGAGTCATACAGGTAGAAGTTCGCCATGGACCGCATCCGGGTGTTGATTGTTGACCAGAATCCTCGTGTCCGCCGTGCACTGGCGGCCCGCCTGAGCGCCATGCCTCAGCTCGAGGTTCTGGACAGCGTGGGTAGCGTCAACGAAGCCGAGAATGCCATCCGGCGAGCTGCTCCCGACGTGGTGTTGATCGAACCCAAACGACTGAATGATCGAGGCATTCCGCTGATCCAGGCGCTTGCCTCGGTGCCGCGCCCCCCTCTTGTCATTGTGCTCACGAGCTACCGCGACGAGGACGAGGTGCTGGTGGCCAATGAGCTGGGTATCAGTTGTTACATGCTCAAGGATATTGACTCGCAGGCGCTATTGGACGCCATTCTGTCCTGCCATGAGGCATCGAGTAACTCGCTTCCCCCCGCATGACCACTCAATGGCCTCTGTGCTACCAGCCATGGCTGTCTGGTCAGGGCTGTTGTACGGACATTGGGGACGGGGGCCAGCTATTTCTCTTCAGGGCCTTCAGGCAGGATACCTGTTCCCATGAAGTAGTCCAGCCAGACAGCTACAAGCAGCGCCAGTGGCAGGCCAGTCAGGATAGCGTAAGTGATGCCGTACCGCTCCAAAGTGACGTGGGCATTGTACGCCAGGTCCAGCAGACCAAAGACAGCGAATACGCCACCTATACCCCCCGCCAGCGATAAAATGATCAACAGCACACGTTTCAGCCCGATGTCCATGCGCCCTCCTCTCAGAACATTTCAGGTAGAACGGGTCAGGTTGGCCTGTTTCGACCGTGATTCTAGCGTGGCGTCAGGGGCGCGTCAAAGCAACAAGAAGCGGGGCAGGACTTTATTATCGAATGTCTCATGCCCGCCATGGCTTACGCTGTGGCCCACCTGGAATGGGATGTGGAGAATTCATGACGCCTCACGAGCTGAACCATGTTGTCAATCGATTGGAAGGTGTAAAAGTCCTCATCGTCGATGACGACGAGCAGCACGCTGTCTTGTTTGGAATGCTGCTGGAGGCTATCTGTGGCGCCACTGTGACAGTGGCCCGCTCCTTCATGGAAGCTTGTGCCCTGATCGATGATCGAGAGTACGATGCTCTGCTGGTCGATTATCGGCTGGACAAAGAAGGCAACGGCGTGGACCTGCTCCGCAAGGTGCTCGAAACCCGCTCACTGCCCTTCACAGCTCTGATGTCGGCCACCTCGATCCGGGATTTCAAACCTCACGAGCAGGCATTTCTGATGGATCACAACGATATTGCCTATCTAGAAAAGCCATTCGTGTTCCCTGATTTCATCTACCAGGTGGCCGAGTTTCTGGCGGAAAGCCAGCGCAAAGCAAAAGGGGCACGTTGATGTTCAGCGTGCCCACGCAGAGCGCCTTCAAACACATCTTAGAAAAACTTTCAGAGAACCACTTAAGCCTCTCTGGGTTTGACAATCGGCAGGGGGCTGTGCGGCAGGAGTGTGATAACAGCCATCAACGCGACCAGAGCCGTAGCGATCCAGGCGCTGATGGCAACTGCTGGCGTGGCGGTATGCTTGACAGCAATCCCAGCGAAGGCCCACACCAGCACCAGCAGGTAAGCCGTGTCGCCTCGTGTGATGCTCATTGCCCCAGCGATGAGCACCGCAGCAGCCAGCATAATGGCCGTCCATGCCTCGGCGCTGATCCCCCAGCCGTTCCAGTTGAGATCGTACAGTAAGGCTGTCACGTTGGCAACGGTAGCCACGGTGATCCAGCCCAGGTAGATGCTGAATGGCAGGTGAACGAGCCACCGCTCGGCTGGCTGGACACGGGTCTGCCCGATGCCGAGACGTAAGGTGGTTGCAATCAGGGACCCCAGCAGGATGAGCATCGCAATCACAGTCAGCGGGAAAATCTCGTAGTGCCACAGGAATATCCAAGCGATGTTGGCCACACTGCCCAGTGCATAGAGGTAGCCAATGCGCCGGAAGATCGGGTTGCTACGTTGGCTTGGCAGTGCTTGGTAGACAGTGAAGGCAATTAGGGCTAAGTAAATTACTCCCCAGATCGAAAAGACGTAACCCGCTGGGACGAAGTACACCCGGAACCGGTCGGAAATTTCGCCCGTGTTCTGGCCGTTGATCGGCAGCGCATTGGCCAACACGTTCACCGTCACCACTGCCACGGTGGCAATGACATTGACGATCTGCCGCACCATATCTCTCTTCATACCTATTTCCTTCGGCAGTTCAGCTTCTCTGGATATTGTACAAATATTATACACACAATTTACAAATGTGTCAAATGTTCCGAGGCCCCCTTGCAAGCCAAAGCACAGGGGCGACTCGGATAGTCGCCTCTGTGGCCTGGTTGGTCTGATGTGAGGTATCTAGTTTACTCGCTCGAAAATGCCTGCCGCGCCCATCCCGCCGCCGATGCACATTGTCACCATGCCGAGGGTGGCGTCGCGGCGCTCCAACTCGTACATTAACTGCACTGTCAGCTTGGCGCCAGTGCATCCCAGCGGGTGGCCAAGCGCAATGGCGCCGCCATTGACGTTCACTACATCGGTGTTCAGCCCAAGCGTGCGGATCACAGCCAGCGACTGCGCGGCGAAGGCCTCGTTCAGCTCGATGATCTCCATATCTGACTGCTGCATCTTGGCGAGTTTCAATGCCTTGGGGATGGCTTCGACCGGGCCGATGCCCATGATGTCAGGCCGCACGCCAGCTACTGCAAAGTGGCGGAACTTGAGGCGCGGCTTCAGCCCCAGCGCCTCGGCCCGCTCGCGGGCCATGACGATCACGCCTGCTGCGCCGTCAGATAGCGGCGAGGAGTTGCCGGGCGTCACCGTGCCATCGACCTTGAAGGACGGTTTGAGCTTGGCCAGCGCCTCAACCGTGGTGTCGGGACGCATGTGCTCGTCCTGTTCAAAGACCACTTGCCTGACCACGCGCTGGCCATCCTGGTAGCTGACCTCCTCGAACTCGAACGGCACGATCTGTCCAGCGAAGCGATTCTCTCCCCAGGCTTTGACGGCCTTCATATGGCTCTGGTAGGCAAACAGGTCCTGATCGGCGCGGCTGATGTTGTACTCGGCAGCCACATGCTCAGCAGTCAGGCCCATCCCCATGTAGACATCCGGGTTGTTTTCGGCCAGGTACGGATTGGGCGAGATGCGAAAGCCTGTCATAGGAACCAGGCTCATGGTCTCTAACCCGCCAGCGAGGATAATGTCGGCATCCCCGGCCATAACGCGGTAGGCTGCGGTCGCAATAGCCTGTAACCCTGATGAGCAGAACCGGTTGATTGTCTGGGCAGGCACAGTCACTGGCAGGCCGGCCCGGATGCTGATCTGACGGGCAATGTTTAGCCCCTGCGATCCCTCCGGGAACGCGCAGCCCAATTCCACATCGTCGATGTCGGCGGGGGCAATGGCCCCTTCCACGCGCTTCATCAGCTCGACGATGACCGCGGCCATCATGTCGTCGGCACGCACGTTGCGGGTGGTGCCTCGCTTGGAACGGCCTACGGCGGTTCGCACGCCTTCGACAATAACTGCTTCTTGCATACCTTCACGCTCCTCGTCTCAGTTGCGCAGCGGCTTGCCGGTGCTCAGCATGTGGAAAATGCGCTCTATCGATTTGGGTTCCTGGATCAACGCGACAAATGCCTCGCGCTCCAGGTCGAGGATGTACTGCTCATCAACCCAGGTTGGCTCCGAGAGATCGCCGCCGCACAGGATCCAGGCGATCTTGTTGGCGATGACGGCGTCGTGTGCAGTGGCGTAGCCTGCGTCTTTCAGCAGGAAAACCTGGGTTCGCATTGCGGCTAACACGTCACGGCCAGCGGCATAGATTTTCTCCGGTCTGGGGGGATGGTAGCCGTTCTCAAACATGTGCAACGCCTCGCGCTTGGCCTCGTAGAGCAGGTAGTCGCGGTTGACGACGATCCGATCGCAAGGGCTGAGGAAGCCAAACTCCCGCGCCTCTTCGGCGCTCGTTGCGACTTTGGCCAATCCCACCAGCTCGAAGACCTTGGACAGTGGCGGCAGAGGATCGGCGTTGGGCACCCGCATCACTGGATTGACGATGCGCCGCAGTAGCTCCTTGCAGCCCGTGGCTGCTGGTACAAGACCTACGCCAACCTCCACCTGGCCAATGTACAGCTCAGCATGCGCCACAATCCGATCGCCAGCCATCGTCAGCTCGGCGCCACCGCCCAGCGCCATCTGAAATGGCGCCGTGACTACTGGCTTGGGCGCATAGCGGAAGCCCAGCATCATCTGCTGGAAGCGATTGACCATTCCATCGACTACCTGGGCGGGAGTGATGCCCCGATCGGCAGCTTCCTTTTGAATGGCCTGCAGGTCTAGATTAGCCCCGCCACAGAACAGCTTGCCATCATTGCCGATCACCAGCCCGTTGAAGTGATCTTCCACCAGCATGTCGATGGCGCGATACCCCATCTCGATTACGTTGAGAGTCAATGTGTTCGACTTGCTGTGGATCTCGAACAGGGCAATACCATCGCCCATGTCGAGGATACTGGCATCCTCGTTGGCCTCGACAGCTTTGCCCTGCGCCGTCAGGATGGCGACCTGGATGGCGCGGGGCTTCTTCTCAAATGGCAGGTAGCCTCTGGCCGTCAGATCGTAATACCCGACCGCCAAGCCATCCTCGTATTGATAGAAGGTTGGGCACCCGGCAGCCAACATTTCTTTGACCCACTCTGCCACTGGGAAACCCTCCGCTTCCATCAACGGGACGCTTTCCGCCACACCAATGGCATCCCACTCCTCGAAGGGACCAAGTTCATGGGCAAAGCCCCACTTAATAGCATTGTCAATCGCCACCAGGCTGTCGGCGATCTCAGGAATGCGGCGTGAGGCGTAAGCCAGCCGATTGAACAACGTGGCGCGGATCAACTGCCCAGCCCGATCGCTGGCCCCGGCCATAGCTTTGATGCGCGCACCTACTGGTTCCAGCTTGCGAAACTGCCCCACCGAGTCGAAGCGCGGCTTAGTAGGGCGCACGTACTCGCGCGTTTGAAGGTCGAGTGGCCAGAAATCCCTGACTCCGCCTTCCTCAACCCGCTTGTAGAAACCCTGCTGAGTCTTATTGCCCAGCCAGCCATTGTCTACCATGGCCTTGATCAGTCCGGCCACCTGGGGATTGGCAAGCAACTCGCGCGATTCGTCGTCCGCGATGGCGTCGTACAGATTGGTGTTGACATGGGCCATCACATCCAGGCCGATCAGATCCAACAGGCGGAACAGAGCTGTTTTGGGGCGGCCCACCAGCGGGCCAAGCAATGAATCAACTTCATCGATGGTGTAGCCATGTTCGATGGCATAACCCAGCTCGTAGGCCCCTGAGATGGACAACATGCGGTTGGCTATGAAATTGGGTGTGTCTTTGCAGAGCACCACCCCTTTGCCCAATTCGTCCTCGCCAAAACGGACCATGGCTTCTAGGACTTCAGGCAAGGTATCAGGGTGAGGGATGATCTCCAGTAGCTTCAGGTAGCGAGGAGGGTTGAAAAAGTGCATGCCCAGAAAATGTTGGCGGAAGCCTTCACTGCGTCCGGCGGCAATCTCCCGGATCAGGAGGCCGGAGGTGTTGGTGGCAATGACAGCGTGTGGCTTGCGAATCGTCTCAAGACGCTCCATCAATCCCTGCTTAATTGCCAGATTCTCGACGATAGCCTCACAGATCCAATCTGCTTCGGCCAACCGGCCAAAGTGATCTTCCAGGTTCCCCAGCCGGACCAGTGCTGCGTTCTCTTGGGAATAGAGGGCCGCCGGTCTTGCCTTCACGATAGCGTTCCAGCCGTTGGTGACGATGCGGTTGCGGACCTGGGGATCATTCAACGTGAGGCCTTGCGCCTGCTCCTGAGGTGTCAACTCACGTGGGACAATGTCCAGCAGATCAACTGGAATCCCAACATTGGCCAGATGGGCAGCAATAGCGCCTCCCATCGTGCCCGCGCCAATGACCGCTGCGCGGCGTATGGTATAGGACATAATCCTGTTCTCCTGCTAGAACTGTGCGGAAAGGTCAGGGGTTTGACCGAAAACGCTTTCGATCAAACCTGGGGTTTCGTCGAAAAGTTTTTCGAAGAACTCTTTCGCTGAAACCCTGAGCGCTCATCACTGGTGTGATACCTCAATTAAAGCACAAGATCGCCTACAATTCAAGCCTACCGTCCGGTCGGTAGGTTTTTTGGCCGAGAACTACCGACTGTCTGTGATGGGTTGGACTGTTTGGTCATTCGATGCCATAATTGATGAGGCATACTGTGTGCGTAGTCTACCCTATTGATGAAGGTGTAAGAAGAGAGGCAAGCGTGATTGGGCAGACCATCAAAAACCGCTACCGCATCTACGACCGCCTGGGCAGCGGCGGTGCAGCGACTGTTTACCTCGGTCGCGATGCTCAGACCGGCCAGATGGTCGTCATCAAAGTTGTTCATGCCCACTTGGTCAACGAGCAGTTCATGGGCCGTTTCCAGCGTGAGATCGACTTGCTGAGCCAGATCGACAGTCCTTACATCGTCAAATTGTACGACTGGGCCTTGCGTGAGTATGACCAGACACTCGGACAGACACTAAGTTACATCGTAGCCGAGTTCATCGAGGGGCACACCCTGGCCGAGATCATTGACACACGCGGGAAGTTCAGCGAGCCGGATGCGCTGGCGACTGCTCGCCAGATCGCTTTGGCCCTGGCCGCGATTCACAGTAAGGGCATTGTCCACCGCGACATCAAATCGCAGAACATCATGATCACGCCGGGCAACCAAGTTAAGCTGATTGACTTTGGCATTGCCAAGGCTCAGAACCAGGCCCTCTTAACCGGTTCGTCTCAGTTCGCCGGAACCCTCTACTATGCCCCTCCGGAGCAGATCCTCGAAGCCCATTCGGTCGATCACCGTGCCGATATCTATGCGCTGGGAATCGTGCTGTACGAAATGTTGATGGCCACGCTGCCTGTCAAGGCCCGCGAGATCGGCACAGTTGCCTCAAAGATCATTGCGGGCGACTTGGATCCCATCACTGGCGTCTCGCAGCCGGTGGAGAGGCTGGTCAACGATCTGATCGCCTACGAGCCGGAGGAGCGAATCGCGTCAGCTGCTGAGGTGGTGGCGCGCATTGAGGAAATCACAGGCTCAGTTCGGGGACCTTCACTGCCAGAGATGCCGCCCTCGCCAGCAACCACCATTGCTATGCGGGCCATGATGTTAGATACCCCGCCCAAGCCTGCTGAACCCAGGGAACGTTTTGAGCTGGTCACGGAGACGGGCGTGGCCGTGGAGGTTAAGACGCCCGATACAGTCATCGGACGTAGCCACCCCCGTGACACCTCTATGCCTGATGTGGACCTGTGGGCCATGGGCCTGGAGAACGCGCGGACTGCGTCGCGCCGCCACTGTCGCATCTTCTTCCAGGATGGGGCGTACTACCTCGAAGACCTGGGAAGCATGAATGGCACATGGCTCAACGACATACCCCTGGAAGCGGGCATGCCGCATCTCCTCAACGACGGTGATAGAATCGCCGCTGGACGTGTGTTGCTGACTTTTCGCCGTGCCAACGTCTGATAGACCTCTGTATCTCTCTCTACGGCCCGTTGCTTAGGTCAGGCGAGGAGGTCAAGCCGTGTCTGGCTATCCCATCTACCTCGACTACAATGCCACCACGCCCATCGACCCTGAAGTGGCGCAGGCCATGCTGCCATACCTCCGTGAGCATTTCGGCAACCCGTCGAGCGGGCACGCTTATGGTCGTGTGGCCCGTGCTGCGGTTGAGAAAGCGCGCTCACAAGTAGCTGCGCTGCTGGGCTGCCGCCCAGACGAGATTATCTTCACAAGCGGCGGCACCGAGTCGAACAATATGGTGATCAAAGGTGTGGCGAGCGCGCTGCGCGAGCGTGGCAGGCACATGATCACCTCGGCCATCGAGCATCCGGCAGTTCTGGAGCCATGCCAGTTTCTGACTGACCAGGGATATACCGTCACCGTCCTGCCCGTCGATGAGCATGCACGAGTTGATCCGGCCCAGGTGGAGCAAGCTATCACTCCTGAGACAGTCCTGGTTTCAATCATGCTGGCTAACAATGAGGTCGGGACATTGCAACCGGTGGCTGAGATCGCCCGGCTTGCCCACGCCAGGGGCGTGCTCGTGCATACCGACGCTGCCCAGGCTGTGGGCAAAATGCCAGTCGACGTTCGGTCTCTGGATGTGGATTTCCTGTCAGTAGCAGGGCACAAGTTCTATGCGCCCAAGGGGGTGGGGGCGCTCTACCAGCGATCGGGGGTGCCACTGCCCAAGTTCATGCACGGCGCTTCTCACGAGTCGAACCGGCGAGCAGGCACTGAGAATGTCCTGGGGATTGTGGGGCTGGGACAGGCTGCCGAGGTTGCCGCTCGTGATCTGGATCGCAACATGGCCCACATGCGGGCCATGCGCGATCGCCTCTACGAGAGGCTCTCTCGTCAGGTGGATGGCCTACGGCGCAATGGCCATCCGGAGCAGTCGTTGCCCAACACGTTGAGCGTTAGCTTCCAGAACGTGGAGGCCAACATCCTGCTCGACCGTATTGGGGGGCGGGTGGCAGCCTCAGCGGGTGCTGCTTGCCACTCTGACCAAGTGAAGGTCTCAGCGGTGCTGGCAGCCATGGCTGTCCCGCTCGACTTTGCTATGGGCACATTGCGCCTCTCGACGGGCAAGAGGACGACCCTGGATGAGGTTGACGCCGCTGCTGAGGCCATTGCTGAGGCGGTTCACGTGCTGCGCAGGGAGTAGACAGGCATCTGCTGCCATTGCTCGGCTACCCTGCCCATGACAGAGATCTCGCGTCCTGTGATGTTGTCCGCTCCCCAGGCTTTGTGGGAGATATCGTCAGGAGTATACTCGAAACGTCCGTGGCTGGATCACAGCGGGTACGTTCTTTCCCTGCCAACACATCTCACATGGAGAAGCCCCATGAGGCTATCGCAGCACTTTGGTCGCACCCTGCGGGACGCCCCCGCTGATGCACACTTGGCGAGCCAGCGGCTGATCGCACGCGCTGGGTTAGGGCGGCAACCCTTCCCCGGCGCGTGGAGCTATCTGCCTATTGGTTGGCGCGTGGTGCAGCGGCTGGAATCACTCGTGCGTGGCGCGTTCGATGCCCTTGGTGGGCAGGAGATACGCCTGCCGGTATCCGGTGGGGGACAGAGCGACAGCCCTAGCGCAAGCTTTGTTGAGATGATGACAGCACTGTGCAAACGCGAGATCGAAAGCTACAAAGATCTCCCACGGCTGCTTTACCAAGTCCAGACTGTCACGTCGCGCGATCCGAGTTTGCATGGCGGGCTGCTCCGCCTGCGGCAGTGGTGGGAAGTCGATGCCTTTTCGCTGCATGCTGGAATGGACGACCTCGATCGCTGCTATAGCCAGGTGGTGCATGCGCTGGCGGCAGTGCTGGGGCGCTGTGGCCTAGCCATCTCTTTGATCGAGACTGCCCCCGACGTGGGGGGCGGAGGCGCTTCAGCGCAGGCGCTTGTGATGCTACACAGTCAGGGGGAGATCAGTGTGGCCCGATGTCCAGCGTGTGGCTACGCTGCCAGTATCGGTGTGGCAGAGTTTGCGCGTGGCAGGGCAGGAAATGGCGCCCCGGCAACGTTGGAGAAGGTCGCTACGCCGGACTGCCAGACCATTGCTGACCTGTGCGCGTTCTTGGCTATTGCGCCACAGCAGACGCTCAAGGCCGTCTTGTATACTGTCCGTGCAGGTTTGCCAGATGAGCAGACAATATTGGTCATGCTGCGCGGTGACCTGGAGGTGAGTGAGGACAAACTAAAACGTCTGTTGGGTGTACAGGCGCTGGAGCCTGCCAGCGAAGAAGCCATTCGCACACGGGTTGGTGCTGTGCCGGGCTATGCCAGCCCGATAGGGATCGCCGTGCAGGGAGAAAAGTGCCCGGAGGGTGCGCTGGTTATTGCCGACGAGTCGATCCTCACGATGAGCAACTTCGTCACTGGTGCAAACGATCCCGGCTACCACATGGTCAACGCCAACTATCCGCGCGACTTTGCCGTTACCACCATCGCTGATGTGGCTCTGGCATCCGATGGCATGGCCTGTGCGCGTTGTGGGGACACGTTGCGAGTCGAGTCGGCGACCATGCTGGTCTGCTGCAACAGGTTGGGTACCTTTCACGCTGAACGTACTGGAGCAACCTACCTCGATCCTGCCGGTCAACCTCAGTCAGTAGCGGCGGGATATTACTGGCTTGGGCTTGATCAACTGATGGCGGCAATGGTCGAGGCACACCATGATGGCTATGGCATTGTCTGGCCCCGCCCTGTAGCGCCATTCGATGTGCATCTGGTGAGGCTTGCCAAAGATCATGCAGTCGCGGAAGTCGCCACGAAACTGTATGTCGATTTACAGGCTGCTGGGCTTGATGTGTTGTACGACGACCGTGACCTTAGCCCCGGCGTGATGTTCGCCGATGCCGATCTGATCGGCGTGCCACTACGAGTGACGGTCAGCGCTCGCAGCCTGGAGAGTGGTGGTGTCGAGGTCAAATGGCGGCACGAGAAGGATCGTCAGGTGATCCCGTTAGGCCAAGCTCTCTCTCAAATCGCTGCCCTGGTGCAGCAGTCCTGATCATGATCTCAGTACCGTCGCCTCGCTAGAGAACAAACGACGGCGCTGTCCTGCATTGTCGCGCAGCCATAGCGCACCGCTGTCATCCAACTCCTCAGCCAGCCCTTCGATTACAGCTCCTGAGGTCTCCACACGGATGCGCTGCCCAAGTGTCACGCAGCGAGCACGCCAGGTCTCGATCAGCGCGGAATCGTATATCCGCGTATGCCAGCGGTTCAGGTTTGCGAGGATTTCTCCCAAAAGGCTTGCCCGCTCGTATTCTCGTCCGCCGACCATACGCAGGCTGGTTGCCGTCTCGGCCAGCGGATCAGGTGGGGCAAACACCGTGTTGACGTTTACCCCGATTCCTACGATCACCCAAGCTAGCTTGTCTCCGATGATGGCGCTTTCTGGCAAGAGGCCGGTGAACTTCTTCCCGCCCAACAGCAGATCGTTGGGCCATTTGACGTCCACTGGGACGCCGATGGCTGCCTCGGCGGCCTCGGCAACTGCCAGCCCACAGACCATCACCAGCCGATGGACCCATTCCAGTGGCAGCGATGGGCGGAACAGGATCGACATAAGCAGGCTGGTGCCGGGAGGAGCTATCCAGGAGCGGCCCAGACGACCCCGCCCCGCCGTCTGAGTGTCTGCCATCACCAGCGTGCCCTCTGGGGCTTCTTCTTCGGCCAGGGCGCGAGCGACATCGTTGGTCGAGTCGATCTGGTCGTAGTAATAGAGATTGGCTCCAAACCTGCCCGTGTCGCGGGGGGCCAGTGCATCGCGGATTTGGCGCTCGGTGAGTGGAGGCATCGGTTTTCCTTGTTACAGTGGGGCGCTCATGTATAGGTCCCCCAACTCAAAACCCAGGCGGCGATAGTAGGAGCGCGTGCCGACCGCGGCGATGACGGCCACCCGCGTGAAGCCTGCTGCCCTGGCCACCGCCTGGGCTTCGGCAATCAGCCGCGTGCCTAATCCTTGGTGCTGCGCCCGACCTCTTGGCGTGTCATCGAATGGGACGACCGGCCCATAGACCTGCACCTGCCGGATCACGGCCTGGCCGTCAATCTCCTCAAGGGGTGCAGGAGCGGTTGGCAGAGAAAGGCGCAGAAACCCCATCAGTCGATCCTCAGGCGTGACGGCGCTTAGGAACACCTCCTGGCTGTGGTCGGTGTCATACCTCAGCATGTCAATGCGCGCCTGGCTGGGGTTGACTAACTCATGGCCGACCTCGCGGCAGCGAATGCATCGGCAGGGTGTCCCGGCTTCGCGTAGCATGTCCTGTACTACCTGCCGCAGGTTGGAAACCGTCACCCCGGCAGCGATGTCCGGCGCGGGGATGTCGCGCATCACTCGGTTGAGACGGCAATAGGTCGGGACCAGGGCCTTACAGGCCATGAGTAGACTGATCAGCTCATCCTGAGTGTATGGGCGGTACTGCCCCCGTTCGTAGTACTGATATAACTCGGTGCCGCGGATCAGGCCGGTGGGATAGAGTTTCATCTCATCGGGCCGCAGTGCTGGATCGTCCCAGAAGCGGCGAAAGTCCTCCAGATCGGACTGCGGCGTCGCGCCAAGCAGGTTAGGCATCCAGTGTAGCGCCACCTTAAAGCCTGCGCCGCGCAACAAGCGCACTGCATGGCGCACAGCCTCGACCGTGTGGCCGCGCTTGTTGATCCCCAGAATGCGATCATTGAGAGATTGCACGCCAAGCTGAACGCGGGTCACACCCAACCAACGCAGACGGCGGACTTCATCCAGTGTGATATAGTCTGGACGTGTCTCAACTACCAATCCGACATTGCGATGTGGGGCTTCCTCGTTGAGATGATGGGCCTCTTCCAGACAGGTGGACTCGGCGCCGTTCATGGCATCCAAGCAGCGGCGGATGAACTCCTCCTGGTAGTTGTGTGGGTAGCTGGACCACGTGCCCCCCAAGATCAGCAACTCGATCTTGTCGGTAGGGTGGCCAGTGCGCTGCATGGCGATCAGCCGCTGCTCGACCTGCACATAGGGATCGAAGTCGAACATCAGGGCACGCATTGAGCCTGGTTCATTGCTGAGATAGCTCTTGGGCATGCGCACATCGTCGGGGCAGAAGATGCACCTGCCGGGGCAAGGATGGGGTCTGGTGAGCACAGTGACAGGCGCGACGCCGCTCAGGGTGCGGGTAGGCTTCATGCGCAGCCTGCGTAGCAGGTCATCATCATGGCTGACAACCCCGGCCTCGACCAGCGCCAGGTAGCCCCGTCGCACCTGCGTCTTGCTGTAGATGGGATGGCCTTCATGCGCCAGCCGGCGCACAAGGCGATTGTAAGCCTCGCCAGTCAGGTCCGGCTCGGCGCGGATGGCGTCAAGGTAGGCCAACAGGTGAGCCTGCTCAGTGACGGGATCAAGAGGGCGCTGACGTAAGCGCCACTCGGCCTGTTGTTGCGGTGAGGTGCCCCTAGCGCGGGGCTGAACAGTGTGGCGTGACATCGATGGCTCACACACAGCTCAGATACAGACGTGTTGGAGCGATTGTACCCTATCAGGGCAAGGGGATCATAGGTGAGTTGTGTGAGGGTATCCACAGGCATAGAAATAAGAGGAGAGCACCTGAGCGATCCTGCTGATGATGATCGCCCCCGGCTCGTTTGGGAGCGCGTTACTGCGGATCTGCTCATACTGGCCGGGGAGATACTGGCTGAGCAGCGACAGCGGGATCGGCTCATGGGATAGATTGCTCACAAGGCGGCTGAGAGCTGCCTGCACGGTGGGAACTGGCCAGTAGTAGCGTGCGCGGTCGCTCAGGCTATATCGGCGTGCACGGAGTTGCTCAGCAGGGCTTCCCCCGTAGTAGCGCTGCCAGTGTATCGGGTTAGCCTGCATGGCTTCATCTAAGGTACGTCGCAAGCCAGAGAGTGTGATTTCCTCGCGCCCCGCAAACAACTCCTCTTCGATCATCTCCAGGGCAAAGACAGCCTCTCGGAAGGCGAAAGTCAACGCTGGGCCGACTTTCAGGATGGCGAAATGATCTTCGACAAGCTGTCGAAGCGCACCTCGGGTCTGGTAGTCCGTTGAGTGAGCCTCGAAAACCAGATGCTCGTACGCCTCAATGCACCGAGACAGTTCAACAGCCTCGCTGCGCCGATAATCGAAGATGGTCTGTTCCCCATACTCCACGCCTGGCTGGGCAACAACGGCTATCACTCGTTGCCAAGCCTCTTCCAGCCCACGCGCCTGGAAGGCCAGCCGTGTCGCCTCGATGGTTTCCTTGACTTCACCGGGCGGTGTAACCCGCATTCCTTCCACACGGCCCTGAATGCCGCCTGGGGGAGGCACTTCCGTCCCGATTACATATCGAGGTGCGGAGACTGCTGCCGTGTCGTGCGCTCTAAATGTCTGTTCAGCCGTCTTAGCCAGATCGGCAGTGCGTGCTGCCGATAGCTCGATGTCCAGCGGGACGCCGGCAGGATCGTCGGCGCATGACATACTGGCGTCCAGATGGATCTTGGCGTATCCCGCCCGGACGTAGTCGCGCACCAGAACGTGTGCCTTTTCCATCGCCTGCCCGGCGCGCTCAGCTTGCCACACGCTTGGCCCCAGGTGGTCGCCGCCCAGGATCAAGGATGCGGAGGGGAACCTGAGCCGTCCGGCGATCTCGTGCACAAATCGGATAAAATCCGCCGGCGTCATGCCAGTGTAGCCGCCGTACTGATTGACTTGGTTGCAGGTTGATTCGATCAGGAGAGGAGCGCCAACCTCTAGGGCGTATCTCAAGGCGGCCTCGATGACCGTAGGGTGCGACGAGCAGACGCTGACGATCCCGCTGGCCCTGCCTTGCTTTTGGGCCTGGATAACTTCATCCAGCCTGAATACAGAGGTGTTGCCCTGGCAGGCCACAGGACCTTGCTCAGGATCGATCCTGGTCTCGTCTGGCATGTCAGAATCCCATCAGGAGCTGCAACGGTTGCTTGACAAGCTCTTGACTCATTGTGGCAAGATCGGTTAGAATGACTTGTAGGTTAGTATACTAAGTATGATAAAATACTAAGTATGCCTGCCTGCAGTGTAACACCAGTATGCCGGAGGCGTCAAGCGATACTCCCGGTTCTGTGTACCATGACCATGGCTGCCGGCCCTGCCATCGCTCTGGCTGAACCGGGCCACATCTCTCGCAAGAGGAACTATCTCATGGGTCAGTTCAGATGCTACGACGAGATCGTCACCCAGCATCAAGCATGGCAGCAGGCTGTTGACGAGGTCAGCACCAAAGCATCGGCCATTCGCAAGTTCTTCTCCGATCTACAGCCAACAGACATTCTGATTACGGGCTGCGGTTCACCGTTCTACATGGCGCAGTCGGTGGCGACTTACTGGCAGACGGCGCTCCGGGTCCGCACACGCGCTATACCCGCCTCTGAAATAGTTCAATACAGCCAGGCGTATCTGCCTCCGGCTGATGCATCGCCTGTGCTGGTCGCGATCTCGCGGTCTGGGGCGACGACGGAAGTGATTTGGGCGTTGGAGGCATTCGAGAGACGGTATCCGGGGCGAGTCATGGCGGTGAGTTGTGCGCCGGGCAGCCCTCTAGACGAGCGGTCCACCCTGAGCGTGCTGATCGACAGCGGCCATGAGCAGACGGTTCCCCAGACTCGCTCATTCGCAGCCATGTACTTGGCAGCACAGTTCATCGGAGCGCTGGTAGGAGGTCAAGACGAGGTGGTCGCTCTGCTGCGCCATGCCCCTGCTCACGCTGAGCGACTGATCGGCCAGTGGGAGGGGACCGCACAGGAGATCGGGGGTCAGAGCGAGATCAATCATGCCTTCTATCTGGGATCGGGGCCATTGTATGGGATTGCCAGGGAAGGTGCGCTCAAGATGACTGAGATGTCCATCACGCCCTGTTCGGCCTACCAGTTCATGGAGGCGCGTCATGGTCCCCGCTCAATCATCGATAGCCACACGTTGCTGACCGGCCTGTATGGTCGTACGGCTCCTGGCCATGAGAGCAAGGTGATGGCTGAATTTGTAGACACTTCAGGCCCACTCAGTGTAGCGCTGACTCCCTCCCAAGATTGGAAAACGGGAGATGTCCACTATCACATCCCGGTCGAAGTTGAGTGGCCCGACGACATCCTGGGGCTGGCCTACCTGCCCATCATGCATCTGATGGCTTACTACCGGGCAGTGGCGTGCGGGGCCAACCCGGATACATCGCGGCATCTGTCGATCTACGTCGATCTGGCAGAGGGCTGAGTGAGGGATGAACAAACAGACGTCTGAGCCGCTGGCCCTGGGCTTCGACATTGGCGGCACCAGCACCAAGATCGGCCTGGTAAGCCCTGCTGGCATGATCAGCCACTTTCGACGCTTCCCTACCGAGGCGCGAGACGCTTCTCCTCAACGCTTCTTGCAGCGGCTGGTTGAGAATGTGGGCAGCGTGATCGAAGAGGCTGGAGACAGACACATAGTCGGGATTGGCATATCCGTTCACGGCTATACTGACGAGGACCGCACCGGCCCGATCCTGTGCCTGAATACGCCTGCCTTGCATGGTGTGAATCTGAAGGGCCTGATGCAGGATCGCTTCAACCTGCCCACGGTCGTCAACAATGATCTGACGGCTCATGTGCTGGCCGAGTACGTCTTTGGCAGCGGCCAGGGCGCACGGCGCTTTCTGTGTATGGCGATTGGCACTGGGCTGGGAGCAGGCGTTGTGATCAATGGCGAGCCTCTACGTTTCGTCGGAGGCTGCGCAGGAGATACTGGCCACATCATTCTAGAACCAGGGGGGCTGACCTGCTCGGCGGGATGCAAGGGCTGCGCCGAAGCTCTATGCGGCGTGAGCGGAATTGAGCACCTTGCCTTCGAGCGCTATGGTCGCAAGGTCAGCGCCTACCAGGTGATCGAGGCAGCCCAGAAGGGTAGCGATCCGATTGCCACCGGCATTATCCAACAGATCGGGCATTATATAGGGCAAACTCTGGCCTCGTTAGCAGCCATTTTTCTTCCTGACCGCATCGCACTCACAGGCGGGACTGCCGAAGCTGGAGCAGTGCTTCTCGACGCCGTATGTTCCCGATTTGAGGAACTGGTGGGCGATTATCATCGTGTGTTTGCTGCGATGGGCGGCGATTATTACTCCGGTGTGGAGATCGTGCTGGGAAAGACGCGCGGCGAAACCGGCGTGATCGGAGCAACGGTCGAGCTGTTGCAGCCTTACTTGACTCAGCACGATATGTCTTGATGCTGATCGCGTCGCTCCGTAATCGTGGGTTATAGAGGGAGGTGACTAACAGGCACGTGTCTGTTATGAATTCGGAAAGCCATCAACTGGTGGGCTGTATTCCATCATCTGCGTTTCATTCAGAAGAGGAGAGGATGATGTCAAAGAAAACCTTCTGGGTCTTGCTCGCAGCGGTTGCCACCAGCCTGGCGCTGGCTGCCTGTGGGGCCGCTGGTGGAGGAGCCGGTGGTGAGGGAGTGACCGTCCGCGTATGGACCCATCAGAATGACGCCTTCAACGAGGGACTCCAGGCCCTGGCCAACAAGTACATGGAGGAGAATGAGGGAGTCACAATCACCTTTGAAACATTCAACTACGATACCTACATCCAGACCCTGCAAACTTCCATCCCTGCCGGGACCGAAGCCGATGTCCTGCAGATGTTCGGCTCGTGGGTATGTAGCTACGCTGAAGGGGGCAATCTTGCCGAGGCTCCGTCCAGCCTGATCACCGTCGAGGACGCACAGGCCACGTTCTTTGATTCGGCCATCGGCGGCTTCACCTGTGGAGGCAAGCTCTATGGCTTACCTCAAGAGTTCAACATCGAATACGGTGCCGTTCTGGTCAACACCGCACTGGCTTCTGAAGCAGGTCTGGACGACATCACTTCGGGGTGGGCTAGTTGGGACGATCTCATCTCCGACGCCAAAGCCTTGACGGTTGTCGAGGACGGTGTGATGGTCCGGGCAGGGTTCAACTTCACCGGATCGGATGGCATCCCGACGATGTTCCATTCGCTGATCTTGCAGTATGGCGGCCAGTACCTCACCGATGAGGGTTACCGGGTCAATACGCCAGAAGGCCGACAGGCGCTGGAGTTAATGAAGCGGCTGATCGATGAGGGTGTGAACGATGCTGTTCTGTTCAATGACGAGCAAAACTGGGTAGGCGACTCCTACTTCAATCAGACGACCGCCATTGGCCTAGTCGGCCCATGGGTGATCCCCGAATACGGCGCGGACTACCCCGAGGTAGTCGAGACAACCGTCTATGTACCGTTGCCCAGCGTGGGTGACGCGCCGCTCTTCGCCGCAGCTTCAGGGTGGGGGTTGACCGTCTCGGCTAACAGCAAGGTGCAGGAAGCGGCCTGGGACTTCATCTCGTTCGTCGCTCTGAATGCAGAGAACGCTGTGCAGTGGAACTTGGCTTCCGGCACACTGCCCGCTTTGAAGGCCAACGCCGAAGGGACTGCTGCGGAGCAGTTGATCGCTGAATTCCCATACTTCGAGCCATTCTTGGGCATCTTGCAGTATGGGCGCTACGAAGGCCAGTTCCCCGATCGCGACTTCGTCTGGTATGAGGTAAGTTACCCGCAGATTCTTAACTTCCTCCAGGGGAATGCAACCCTTGAAGAAACGCTCGAGACGATGGAACGCGATGTCAACGGGTCGCTCTAGTTTGTAAGGTGGGACCATTAACTAACCGCTGGTCAGGCGAGGGCTTGCGGTCAAGCCCGCGCCTGACCGCCCAAGCTAGTGCTTGCATCGTGAATAACAATAAGTGAGGACCTTCATGACCAGTCGAGCTGGACAACCTTCAGGCTTGTCGATTCTAAGGAAACTAAGGCTCGTTGGACACGCAGACTCTGCCCAAAGACGCCTGGTTTATGCAGCCATCACCCCCATGGTGATCTTCATGGCTATTTTTACCCTGCTGCCGATTGTGTGGGCCTTTGCCCTGGCCTTCTTCGACTACAGCCCTCGGCGGGCAGGAGGACCGATTCTAGGTTTGGGGGGGAGCAACCCGTTCGTAGGGCTGGAATATTTCAGGAGCATGCTCGACTTCGCCCCAGATGCTTCTCGCGAGGTTCAAACATTCCATATCGGCATCAAGATGACGCTGCTGTTTACAGCCCTGGTTGTGCCGCTCAACCTGATGATCACGCTTCCGCTTGCCGTCATGATCGAGTCGGTGCACACACGGCTGAGGCCGCTCTTCCGCACGATCTTCTTCCTGCCTGTGCTTGCCCCTTCGGTGGGGGTGGCGATTATGTGGGGTTACATATACCATCCGCAGCGCGGGCTAATGAACGCCATTCTCTCGCAGTTGACAGGGAGGTTGGTCGGCATCAACTGGACTGGCGATCCGAACCTGATCTTTGTGGGAATCCCGCTCAGCTTGTTTGCCGTGGTGATTGCATATCTCTGGCAAGACATGGGGTACAACCTGATCATCTTCATAGCCGCTCTCCAGTCAATCCCCGAAGCTATCAAAGATGCCGCCAGAATCGATGGCGTGAGCAGCTGGCAGATGTTCCGATATGTCACCCTCCCGCTGCTGGTCCCCACGATTCTGCTGGCCATGGTCTTTACAATGGTTGATGCCTTCAAGGTCTTCGACATCATCCAGGTGATGACTGATGGCGGGCCAAATTATCAAACGCAGGTGCTGGTGTTGAACATCTACAACTATGCTTTCCGCTTCCAGAAGATGGGATGGGCAGCCGCAGTATCACTGGTGCTGTTTGTGATGGTGTTCGTGATATCGCGCTTTCAGACACGCTTGCTACGGGCAGAGTGGGAGTATTAACAAATGACCAGAGCCTATCCCCTTGACGCCGTCGAGGCAGCCAGTATCAGCCGGTCCGTGAGGCCAGTGGGCAGAGCGCGTCTCAATCTGGCCTATCTGATTCTGATCCCAGCCAGCATCGTCGCTGCGTTGCCATTTGTCTGGATGATCCTGGGTTCATTTAAAACTGCGGCTGAGATCCGGCAGATTCCGCCCACTTTCTTTCCTGCGCAGCCAACCCTGGATAATTACCTCACGATCCTTAACGATGAGGACCTCCCCTTGTTGACTTTCTACAAGAACTCTGTGATCGTTGCCCTGGCCAATGTCGCACAGGTTCTGTTCACCAGCTCCTTGTTTGGTTACATCTTTGCCAAATTTGAGTTTCCGGGCAAGAAGCCGCTTTTCTGGTTCATCCTGATGACAATCATGATCCCCTTCCAAGTGACAATGATCCCTGGCTATCTTATCCTCGCCAAGCTCAGGCTGATTAACCGGCTGTGGGGGTTGATCATACCGGCTGCAATTGATGCATTTGGGATCTTTCTCTTCCGGCAATTTGCGCTGGCGATCCCCAACGAATTGATCGATGCAGCGCGCGTGGACGGTGCGTCGGAGTTTCGCATCTATCGCTCAATCGTGCTGCCAGAGTTGGGGCCAGCCCTGGCCACATTTGGCATGCTGACCTTCATGTTCAACTGGAACGCATATCTCTGGCCGTTGATTGTTCTCACCGAAGAGCGTGTACGGACCCTGCCCATCATTCTGTACTGGTATTCGTCGCAGCACGCTCACCAGGAGCACCTGACGATGGCCGCCTCGGTGCTGGTCGTCATTCCGGTCCTGATCGTGTTCCTCTTCACACAGCGCTGGATTGTGCGCGGCATTACCTTGACCGGAATGAAGTAACGTCATCCGCTATGTGCTGTGACCGCTCAGGCGGTATAATCCTCACCGCTGCCGTGGGGAGTTCGCCGATCCCCGGCAGCCATCGGTTGCCCATTGCACGGACAAGGGTTAGAGGAAGTCAGCGGGGGCAGCCCTGAAGGTCCCATTCATAGTAGCCCTCCAGGAGCTGCGCTCCCTGCCATTCGTCCCCGGTGCGCCAGATAACCAGCAGGTAGGGGAGCTGCCCCGTCGGGGAGTTCGCATCGGTCGCCACGCAGTAGAGTTCATCTGCGTTTCTTACGGCGGGGTCTCCCTCTATCACCTGCGTGATGGCGGCATTGCCTAGCCCATCACTTTCCATGATCTGGCGGGCGGTCCGAGTCACCGGGTCTTCCGGGGCGCTACACGCGCTCAGGGCTACCAGAGTCAGCAGGGCCGTCATCATCAGCCAGAGGCGAAGGGGCATGCCAGAATCTCCTGAACTACCGAAGATTAGCTCGCAGAGTATACATCCAGCCAGATACCGGGCTATTATAGCTCATCTGCGGCGTTCTATCTTCTCACGGGAGAATCTGTGGGCGATGGTGCTCGCCATCGTGCTGATCCTGATCTTCACCTGTGCCACCATGGGTGTGCAGCCTGAGTTCGTTTACAAGGGATTCTAGCGCCATATGTCACTGCCGATCGGTCTTGTGTGGGGAATCGGGCTGCTGGCCTTCGGTGGGCTGGTCGTCGCATCCTATCGGCAGTCGCATCCCTGGGTGCGTGCGGCGCTGGCCATCGTTAGTTCGGCTTCGCTGGCCTGTGCGACGAACGGGCGGATGCTCGCGCTCTTCTTGTTTGGGTTGAGTGTGACATTGGTGCTTGGCACGTGGTACCTTGCCCGCAGTCAGGTCTGGTGGATTTGGCTCGTTGTTCTGGTGGCGCTTCTGATCGCTGCCAAGCTGCCAGTTTTGGCGTCACCTCTGGGAACTAGAACTGGCGTCGGCCCAGCGATACCTGCCCTGGGAGCTGGGGAGTGGCTGGGAGCCTCCTACCTCATTTTCCGTCTAATCCATGTGACAATTGACGTGCATTTGCGGCGAGCGCACGACTTCACACTCTCTGAGCTGGTGACCTATGCCCTTCACCCAGCCAGTATGGTAGCCGGGCCGATTGACCGCATCCAGAACTCGGTGCAGTCCCAGCGAAAGCCTGGTGTGCTGGCCGAGAATGTTCATCAGGGCCTGTGGCGAATCTTACGGGGTGCGTTCGGCAAGTTCGTCGTTGTCAACGTGCTGTTTGCCTTTCTGGCTGAGCATGACATGGCCCGGCAGCCTGATCAACCTATCGGCGTGGCCTGGATGTGGCTGATAGCCTATTCGTTTTATATCCTGGCCGACTTTGCTGCTTATTCAGACATGGCTATCGGGTTTGGGCGACTGACTGGGCTGGCGCTGCCGGAGAACTTCGACCGTCCCTATCTGTCGCCATCTCTGGTTGTATTCTGGCAGTGCTGGCATATCTCGCTTTCCTCTTGGTTGCGAGAGTACATCTTTTTCCCCCTGGTGCGCCGGCTGCGTTCCCGGCTCGATATGCGCTTTGGCGCGCTGATCCAGCTTGTGGGGCAGGTCACGACTCTGGTAGTGACTGGGCTGTGGCATGGCCTGACGCCAGGCTTCGTCGTGTGGGGACTGTGGCATGGCCTGGGGTTGTTCGTGACGGTGCAGCTTGGCCTGAACCGACCGGCTGTCACGTCAGGTCGAGGGCTGCGCGGCAAGGTGATGCGTGCGGCTGGCATGCTGGGAACATATGCCTTTGTGACCCTAGGCTGGGTATTTTTTGCTGCCGATCTGCCAACGGCGATTCGCATCTTGGGCCGTCTATTTGGGTTGGTGTAGGCGGGCGGCGACCATGCCTAAGAAATCTCCCTTCTCATCTCTGTCTCAGCTGATCCGCGTGCTGGCTAAGGCCCTGATCTTTGCCTTGTTGCTTAATGCTGTTGTGCTGGCGCTTGGCGTCGATCCGGTGCGTGTGCTAGTGCGTCTCAATACCTACCATCTTCTGGGGCATGGCCGGGAGCGACTGGCCTATCCCAGCGACTTTCGGAATGGTCAGCTTCCTCTTGATGCACTGATGGCCATGCACGCCATCAGCTCCCCCAAACATCCCGATGAGTTCCGGGTCGTGTTGCTTGGAGAGTCGGGCATTGCGGGGTGGGGACTGCCGGATGAAGCTACTCTGGCTGCCCAGCTCACCGGGCATAGAATTCGGATCGCAGGCAACGAGCTGGTTGCCTACAATCTGGCCTATCCGCACCCAAGCGTAGTACGTGACCTGTTGATCCTCGATGCTGCGCTGGCGTATGCGCCCGACCTGATTGTATGGTTTGTGACGCCCTCTGCGCTGAATGATGCGCCTGATGTGTCCGACGCTAACCCGGTTTTCTTCGATCTGAACCGCGGGCAGCTTGAGCGTTTGGCCCGCCAGTACCCAGACTCGCTAGGGGAATGGTATCGCCTGCATGCACCTGCACTGCTGAGCGAGGAACCGACCTGGTTACGCTATGTCGCTATCCACGATCAAGACCTGCTGCCGATCTGGCTGAATGCGCTGCTTTATCCCTTTGTTTCACCTGACCTGGCAGTGTCAAACCGACGCATTGGCCTCGAACCGGTGCCTGAAGAGGCTTTTTACACAGATGAGCACCCCGGCTTTTATACCATGCCCAACGTGACTTGGCAGGTTCTGAAAGTGGGTTGCCGCCACGCAGCAAGCCAGGGGGCCGATCTTCTGCTCGTCAATGAGCCGATGGCTATCGGGGGTGGGCCGTACAGCGCCATCAACTATAACCAGCAGTACAGCCGCGCCTTGTACGACCGCTATCGCCAAGTATTGGCAGCATACGCTGACGAGCAGGGCATCGGGTACGTCGATCTGTGGGATGCCATTCCGCCAGAACGGTTCACAGATACAGTGCTGCACGCAGACGCCCAGGGCTATGCTATACTCGCAGATAGGTTGAGTGAGATGTGGCAGGCTGGCATCGGAGGTTCGGATTGCGACTGAGGGGTAAGTCAAGGGGTTGCGGCGGGGCTTTTCCTGCCCCGGCGCAGGTCTGCCTGTTGGCCAGACCTGCTCTCCTGATCATTGGCTTCGGTGTGGCAACAGGCTCTTTGACCGCCTGCTGGAATGGTGTGGCTTCGTCAGGCGTCAGCGCGGCGCGAACACCTGCGGCTGATATCATTGCCGGCGAGGATGTAGAAGTCATTGAGGCTCTGCCAACTCCGATGGGGAACACGCCAATCCCTGCCGAGCCAACCCTGGCCCCTGCGGTCTCTCCCACCCCCATTTTCACCGCAGCAGCTTCCGAGGTCCCCGTCCCCACGCCACTGCCCACGGAGCAACGCAACTATGAATTGTGTGTCAGTATCGCCAGCGACTCGAATGGCTACGGTCACGTGACCTTCCTGGTGCCCTTTCCTGGCCTCGAAAATCCTCCCCTAGCGATCACGTACATCACTCCGCTGTGGGTGCCTCTGCAAGAGCATCTGAATGCCCTGGGGCTGGGATACCTTCAGGTGATCGACCGCAGCCTGTCGGCAGGGGGATTGACCATCGCCAGCGCAAATTATCGGGCCAGTGAGCAGTACTACTTCCTGCGGCAGGATCGTTGCCAGTTTGTTGTCATCACGCCGTTTTACCCCGATGTGGCAGTTGATCTGGCCAGCCCCCAGTACTATGTCGATAATTTGCTTCTCTTGATCGATGAGGTGACACTTGCCAGCCCAGACTCGCGGCTGTTAGTGCTAAACTTTTACCAGACTCAGCGGGCCGACTACACTGTGCTCCACACCGGACGTGGGCTGCGTGAGGAGCGCATCGCAGCCTTCAATATGGCCCTGGAGCAGGCCTGTGCAGCAGATGGTCGCATCGGCCAGTATCCCCAGGTGACATGTATCGACATTCGCCCCTTCTTTGAGGGGATGGGCACCTCCTATCTGCTTGGACCGACCACCTACCAAGCGTTCCAGGCCAGCCTCTATCGTGAGAGTGGGTACACTCCTGTGATCGAAGACTACTTCAGGCAGTACCCAGATGGCGTCATCATCGGCGATGGCATCCACCTCAGCCAAAGCGGGAGAGATCGGCTGGCTGAGCGTCTGGCCCTCGTTCTGCTGGACCTGATCCGGCGCTCAGGCACAGGCCAGCCCTGATTGGGCTGGCCTGACATCTTTTTCGCCGGTGGGTTGAAGTGCTTCTGCCCTCTTCTTCTGTGTTCTTAGACCTCTCGTCTTGCTGATGCCTGGCGATTCATCATGGCCTCAGATGCCGCGCAGCGGCTCAAAATCGGTGGGCGTCTCACTGCGCCTCTGTGAAGACGGCTCAGGTGGTGCGGGATTGCCTCCGCCGCTGGCAGGCAATGCTCGTTTGAGAACATAGGTTAACGGACTGCGTCCACGCCCTCCTTCGTTGGGAAATGCAGTGACCAAATCCCACCCCTGCTCGCCCAGCTTAGCGAGCATGGCGGGCCAGTTCTGGTGTAGTTCTGTCTCGACCGGTAGTCGGTCGGGGAAGAATTGTCTGAGTACACCGATGTTGTTTGCTCCGACTTCGATCTGGCAGAATTGCCAGCGGGTGCGATCGCTCATCACTCGACCTCTCTGCTATCCAGACTTCTTTATACCTCATACCTCAACAGACTGATGCAAGGAAGGGATGTCGACTCGTTCGTACTTCAGATCGGCCCTCAGACCTTCGGCGAGCTTGTGTGGGGCCTGATCCTCACCGTGGACGAGGAAGATGCGACGCGGGCGCTTCTTAAAAGCCCCTGCCCACGCGAGCAGACCTGGGTGATCGGCATGGCCGCTGAACCCCTCGATCATGACTATTTCGGCCCTGGGTGTGTACTCCTCACCGAAGATGCGAATGGGGGAGACGCCATCAACTAGACGGCGGCCCAACGTATCGACTGCCTGATAGCCGACGATCAGGACAGTGTTGCGCCCGTCCTCAATGTTGTTCTTGAGATGATGCAGAATACGACCATTCTCCATCATGCCAGAGGCGCTGATGATCACTGCTGGCTCAAGTCGAAAGTTTAGCTCTTTGGACTGTTCAACCTGTCGGATGTAGTGCAATCGGCTGAAGCCAAAGATATCGCCATCAGGGTCCTTTCGGGTCAGATACTCCATGGCCTCCTGGTCAAAGGCTTCGGGGTGCAGGCGAAACACATCCGTCACGTTGACTGCCAGAGGACTATCGACGAAGACGTCCACATCGGGGATGTTGCGAGCATGGTAGAGCTTGTTTAGCGAATAGACTAGCTGTTGAGTGCGCCCCACGGCAAAGGCAGGAATGATCACCTTGCCGCCGCGCTTGAACGTCCGCACGATGACCTGTTCCAGCTTCGTTTCGGCCTCGCCAAAGGTCTCGTGCACCTTGCCCCCATAGGTGCTCTCCATGATCAGGATGTCGGCGCTGTCCACCATGGTCGGGTCGCGCAAGATAGGCGTCTCAGGGCGGCCAATATCGCCGGAGAAGACCAGCCGGAAGTCACGCTTGGTTTCGAGGTCAGCGATATCGAGTATCACAATGGCCGATCCCAGGATATGCCCGGCGTCGACCATGGTCAGTGTGATGTCCGGTGTAAGGTGGTAGGGTCGGTTGTAGCCAATCCCTACGAAGTAGGCCAGAGATCTGATAGCGTCTTCCTCGGTATACAAGGGTTCAATGAGAGGTTCACCGCTTTTCTTGCGCTTCTTGTTGATGTACTCGGCGTCACTCTCTTGGATGTGGCCGCTGTCACGCAGCATAGCGGCGCACAGATCGCGCGTGGCGAAGGTGCACACAATGTCGCCCTTAAAGCCGCTCTTGACTAGGTTAGGGATGTTGCCCGAATGATCAATGTGAGCGTGCGACAGCACCAGCACATCGACCGTTGAGGGGTCAAACGGCAGGTTCTTATTGCGTTCGTAGCTCTCGTTGCGCTTGCCTTGGTAGAGTCCACAGTCCAACAGGATACGTTGTCCGTTGACTTCTAACAGGTGTTGTGAGCCAGTCACTGCCTGGGCTGCACCGTGAAATGTGATGCGCATGGTCTGTCTCTCCTCTTCAAGAGCTCCTGTCTCCCATCCGAACTATGTCATGATACGTGGTCAACTTTGGCCAATACTTCGATCACTTCCTCGCCATAGGTCTTGACCCGCCACGGTCCCAGGCAGTGTAGACGCTCGATCTGTTCCAGGGTGCGCGGGGCGGCGATGGCTAACTGCCACAGAGCATCCCTCGACATTACGACCTCAGATGACACGCCGCGTTGAGCAGCACGTTCCTTACGCCAAGTATGCAGTGCCTCAAATCGGCGGGTGACTACTTCATTGTGTGAGCTGCCATTCTGGCGTGGAGGCAGCGGCGAATCGGCTTTCAGCCCGCGCTGCACTGCCTTGAGAATGCCCACTCCATAGCGGCGGATCAGAATCTCCGTCATGCCTGGGATCTGCTGCATCTGGTGCAGCGAGTGTGGGCGAGCTGTGGCCAGCGCGATCAGGGTATCGTCGGCCAGAACCTTGAACACCGGTAAGTTGCGCTGCTGCGCCTGCTCCTCACGGAACAGGTACAGTTCGCGGAGGATCGAAGCCATGCGTGGGTCGAGGTCGCGCGCGCCGGCAATGCGCCAGAAGGCTTCGGGATCGAAATCCATGCCGTTCCACTGAGCGTGGCATACTTCATCAAACATCTCACGGGCTTCTTCCAGATGCTTGCCTGCTTCCAGGAGATCGTGCAGTGCATCGCGCAGAGGCAGCAGGTAGTGTGTGTCGATCTGGGCGTAACGAATCAATGCGGGCGAGAGCGGGCGCAAACCCCAGTTGGCGCGCTGGTGTCGCTTGTTGACTGTCACGCCATAGCGCTGGCTGAGAATGGAGCCAAGTCCGACCTGTTCCCAACCGAGGACCCGCGCCGCAATCATCGTGTCGAACAGGTTGGCAAAAGAGAAGCCGAAGTCACGACGCAAGGTCATCACATCGTACTCGGCAGCATGGAAAACCTTCTCTACCGCAGGGTTGGCACAGATCTCACCGAGGAACGCCAGCTGGTCGGCGGGCAGGGAAAGCGGATCGACAAGAAAATCCTGGCTGTCGGTGGAGAGCTGGATCAGACACACATGGGCTTGGTATGCGTAGAGGCTGTTCGACTCGGTGTCGATGGCTAGCCTCGAAATCCCTTCAAGCATCCGCTGGAGTTCGGTAAGGGCAGCCGGGGTGTCGATCAGAAGGGGTAAAGGGAGAACATCATATGTCTTGGAACGGGATGGCGTCGTATGACGTTTCATAAACACACAGTCATTGGTCGAAGTACGGGATTGTCTCCGGCGGTCCGGTAAGCCCCGGAATAGCACCAGTATAGTGCAGCCAGGCCTAGCTGGCAACGCCTCGAGGCGACAGGGGGCAGGGCAATTGGGGGAAATCTGCCACCTTCAAAGCTAACTCAAGCGTAATCAGCAATAAAATCCCGTAAAAAGTCGTGCCAGGTCCTGCTACGGGTGCATCCCACTTTGGGGGCGAGAAATCAAGCAGCGGCGGCCCAAAGGGCGTCAAAGGTCTCGCCCATCACAGCCGAACGGATGACCAGCATATGTTCTGCGCCCGAACGAGACCAGCGCATGCCGGGGCC
>DAOTXR010000036.1:0-2816 GCA_034435375.1 Anaerolineae bacterium | reverse complement strand
GGCCCATCAAGCAGAAATACGGCCGCAAGATCTCCTGGGCAGACCTGTTGATCCTCGCAGGCAACGTGGCGTTGGAGTCGATGGGGTTCAAGACCATAGGCTTCGCCGGCGGGAGGGAGGACTGGTGGGAGCCTGACGAGAGCGTCTACTGGGGCTCAGAGGGCAAATGGCTGGAGGACAAGCGACACTCTGCCAAGGGCGACCTCGAGAATCCTCTGGCCGCGGTGCAGATGGGGCTCATCTACGTAAACCCCGAGGGCCCGGGCGGCAACCCGGACCCCATCGCCGCTGCCAAGGACATCCGCGAGACCTTTGGCCGCATGGGGATGAACGACGAGGAGACAGTTGCGCTCATCGCCGGAGGCCATACCTTCGGCAAGTGTCACGGGGCTGGCCCGGCATCCCACCTGGGGCCCGAGCCCGAGGCCGCCCCCATCGAAGAGCAAGGTTTGGGCTGGAGGAGCAGCTTCGGCACCGGGAAGGGGGCCGATACCATCACCAGCGGCCTGGAAGTCACCTGGACCGTCACCCCCACCAAGTGGAGTAACAACTTCTTTTATAACTTGTTCCGTTATGAATGGGAGCTCACCAAGAGCCCGGCAGGGGCCAACCAGTGGGTGGCAAAGGGGGCCCCAGCGCTCGTCCCCGATGCCCATGACCCGAGCAAGAAGCACCCCCCGACCATGCTGACCACGGACCTCTCTCTGCGTTTCGACCCCGTCTATGAAAAGATCTCGCGGCGTTTCATGGAGCACCCTGAGGAGCTTGCGGATGCTTTCGCACGGGCCTGGTTCAAGCTCACCCACCGCGACATGGGGCCTCGCACACGCTATCTCGGCCCTGAGGTGCCAGCCGAGGAGTTCATCTGGCAGGACCCGATCCCGGCACTGAACCATCCCCTCATCGAAAACAAGGAGATCGCCGAGCTGAAGGCAAAGATCCTCGCCTCGGGCCTTTCGGTCTCCCAGCTGGTATATACCGCCTGGTCCTCGGCCTGCACATTCCGCGGTTCGGACAAGCGTGGGGGGGCCAACGGCGCACGCATCAGGCTGGCCCCTCAGAAGGATTGGGAGGTCAATATGCCTGAGCAGCTCTGCAAGGTGCTAGGAGTCCTCGAGGGGATCCAGCGCGATTTCAATTCTGCTCACGCCCGGACAGACGGCAAGAAGGTATCGCTGGCCGACCTGATCGTCCTGGCCGGCTGCGCCGCTGTGGAGCAGGCAGCCAGGAATGCAGGTTACGAGGTGACGGCCCCCTTCACGCCCGGGCGCATGGACGCATCGCAGGAACAAACGGATGTGGAATCATTCTCGGTACTGGAGCCTATGTACGACGGCTTTCGCAATTACCTCAAGGCCAGGTACAGCGTGCCGGCCGAACATTTGCTCGTGGACAAGGCGCAGTTGCTGACCCTGACCGCGCCCGAAATGACCGTTCTAGTGGGTGGTATGCGGGTCTTAAATGCCAACTTTGGAAAGTCGCAGCATGGCGTCTTCACCAGGCGCCCGGAGGCTTTGACCAACGACTTCTTCGTGAACCTGCTCGACATGGGCACGCAGTGGCACCCAGTCCCTGGAGATGCCGACCTGTTCGAAGGCCGCGACCGCAGCACGGGCCAGCTCAAGTGGACGGCCACCCGTGTGGATCTCGTTTTTGGCCACAACTCCCAGCTCAGGGCCATAGCCGAAGTCTATGCCTGTGACGACGCGAAAGAGAAATTCGTTCACGACTTCGTGGCAGCGTGGAACAAGGTCATGAACCTGGACCGATTCGATCTCGCATGACCGTAAGGGTGGCGTCATGGCGCAGATCTGACAGGGCCGTAGAAAGGCCAGATGACAAACTGTTTCAACGGACGGCCCCCCGCTGTGCTTCGCGGCCTTGCCGAGGCGCGAGCCATCGACGGCAGCGGTTGCCCCAGGTCGGCCCCCTGTTGCGCTGACCTGGGGCGTGCGCGGAAATGACCCAGCTCGAGGCAACGTGTACGATGAAGAGTCTCACGTTCTGGACGAACTGGCTCGTGGCCGTGGCCGCGCTCCTGATCGCCTTCGGGCTGGCCCTGGCCTTCTTCAACCAGTCCGATCCCTTCGATGCCCTGTTCAACGATAGTATCAATTCCACGTTCTGGGGATCGGTTGAGGTCGAGGACCGAACTGTGACCTATCAGCGATGGGTTTACGGGGTCCTGGGGGCGACGGTCGCCGGATGGGGGACGGCCGCCGGTTCCATAGCGCACTACGCCTTTCGACGCAGGGAGCGGTGGGCATGGAAGGCCATCGCCCTGAGCACTGCCATATGGTACGTAGCAGACACCTCGATCTCGCTCGGGTTCGGCGTATGGGTCAACGCTGCCTTCAACACGGCCGTGTTCATGCTCGTGTGGCTGCCGCTCTTCGCGACGCGCAAGGATTTCACGAGCCGCTGACCCTCGTCCCACCGGATTCCCGCCTAGCCGCGCGGGACAGGGTTGAATCCTGCGCCGGGAAGACGCCCTGCAACGGGTGAGCCTTTGCCCCAGCGCCCGGTGCGTTCGACTTGAGGACGGCGACCACCAAGGAGGAAGATACGGCATATGTGCGAGTTGCTTGGCCTCGATTTCAACCAGCCTGTCCGGTGCTCCCTCTCCTTCAGAGGGTTCCGTCATCGTGGAGAACACAACCCGCACGGATGGGGAATAGCCAGGTTCGATGGGCGGGCCTCTCAGGTCTTCAAGGAACCGATCAGAGCCCCGCGCAGCAGGCTAGCCACGCTCCTGCCGGATTAAGAATTCTTCGTGTTCCATCCTGTTTCTTGTGCCATCCCACTGTCTCGGGCAA
>DAOTXR010000035.1:0-22690 GCA_034435375.1 Anaerolineae bacterium | reverse complement strand
GACGGGGCCACACCCGGTCCCTTCCCGAACCCGGTCGTTAAGCCCGTCAGCGCCTCTGGTACTGCCCTGGCAACGGGGTGGGAGAGCCGGCCATCGCCAGAAGACCTTTCTTTTGCACTCCCCATTCAACAACGGTGCGGGAAACCGCACTCCATTGCTTACCATGCCTCGCGGTTGACCAGCCACCCCAGCTCGTTGAGCGTTGTGCTGCCCCGCACCCGTACCCGTTTCATGGTGTAAGGATAGCGGCTGTACTGCATGGTCCCATCGGCTGTGGTGACCGCAGCCAGATGCCCCGTCTGCTTCAGCAGACGCAGGGTTGTGCGAGTGTATCGACCCAGTGGATGGCAAAAGAACGCGGGGCGTGTGCCCAGGGCAGCTTCCAGCGTTGCTGCTGCGCTCTCGATCTCCTCTAACTGCCTGGCGCGATCCAGGGTCGAGAGGTCGGGATGGGTAGCCGAGTGGCTGCCGATTTCCATCCCGGCGTCCCGCATCGCGATCACCTGCCGCCAGGTCAGATAGCCGGGCTGTTCCACGAAGCTGGTCACGACGAAAAAGACGCCGACCATACCTTGATCGGCCAGGATGGGTGCAGCATATTGGTAAGCGTCGGCGTACCCGTCGTCAAAAGTAAAGATGACTGGCCTTTCGGGAAAGTCTGCGCCATCGAACAGCGCAGCGACAAGTTGGGCCATGGTCACCCCTGTGAAGCCTGCCCCTCTGAAGTAGGCCACCTGCTCGGCAAACTGCTCCGGCGTGACGCTCAGGTCGAGACGATAGCGATCGGCGTCCTCAGGCGGTGTGCTGACGTAGTGGTACATCAAGATCGGGCAGTAGACATAACGCCGCGAGGCAGCTCCGACTGTCAGGAGACGCTCTGGCAGCAGCAGGCTTGCCCCAGTCAGCGCCGAGGCAGCTAAAAAGTGACGGCGGGAGAGTTGATCGGACATGGTGCGTGTTGTCCCTCAGGCAGATCATGGGTCGCGGGCCGCCAGGGTGGCCGCCATCGCCGATCAGTAGACGAGCGCGATGGCCAGATCGTTGACATTTGTGCCGGTTGGTCCCAACTCGATCAGCCCGCCAACCTGTTTGAAGAAGTGATAGCTGTCGTTGTTGTTGAGAAATTCCTCAGCGTTCAGGCCCATGGCGCGAGCGCGGGCGCAGGTCTGCCCGGTGACGAACGCCCCGGCAGCGTCGCTCTGACCGTCCACGCCATCGGTGGCGAAAGCGGCCACAGCCACGTCTGTCACCCCATCGAGTGCAATCGCGGCTGCCAGCGCCAGCTCTTGATTGCGCCCTCCCTGGCCCGTGCCATGCACGGTGACGGTGGTTTCTCCGCCCAGCAGGTAGCAGGCTGGACGATCGGCGCGTTGCTTGATGTCCTGCGTCTGGAGCGCCAGTTGAAGCCCTACGAGGCGTGCTTCTCCCTCCACACCGAACTCGAACCCCACCACGCGCCAGCCTGACTCGATGGCGTGCCGGCGGGCAGCTTCTAACGCCAGTCGGTTGCTGCCGATCAACATGTTGGTGACGTGGGACAGCGTTTCGTCGCCGGGCTTGACGGTCTCCGGCAGCTCACCGCGAGCGCCGCGCTCCAGGTGATGGGTGATGGCCGGGACAGCGTCGAGCAAGTTGTAGTAGCGGAGGACATTTAGCGCGTCGGCATAGGTGGTGGGATCGGCTGCCGTGGGGCCGGAAGCAATCACGCTGAGCGAATCGCCTACTACATCGGACAGGATAAAGGCCCACACACGGGAGGGGTAGGCCAGCCGGGCCAATCCGCCGCCCTTAAGCTGCTCACAGTGCTTGCGAACCGTGTTCAGGTCGGCGATAGGCGCGCCAGCACGTTGGAGGGCCTCGGTGATGGCCCGCAGGTGATCCAGGTCTAGCCCTTCGGCAGGCAGGGTCAACATGGCCGAGCCGCCACCGGAGATCAGCGCGATCAGGCTGTCGCCCTCGGCTGCCTGCGAAGCGACCGTAGCAATGGCCTGCGCCGCCCGGATGTTGCGCTCGTCGGGGTAGGGGTGGGCGACCGGAAAGGCTTCAAAGGTCAGGGTGTGGTTCTCGACCAGACGTTCGGTCAAGCGAGCTAGGCGCTGAGGGACTACAGCCACTGCGCCGCCGGCGATGCGCTTCCCGCACAGCTCCTCAATTTTAAGCGCCATCTCCAGGGCTGCCTTGCCCGCGCCGACCACGTAGCAGCGTCCTCCGTCGGCCAGGGCCAGTGGCCAGTTGGAGGCCAGCGCCCGGGCCGGGTCGGCAGCCTTCATTGCCGCCTCGATCAGAGCATGGATGTGGTTCTCGTGTTCCTCAAAGCGCAGATCGGGTGGATCGGTCCGCATGTAGCTGCGTCGTAACATTGGTTCTCCTTGCCGGCGCTGATTGGCGGCAACATTCCATCTGACAGTATATGTCAGATCGCAAGATTGTGCAGCCCAAGCCAGCCTTTGAGTTGGAGAGCGCCAGGTGGGAGGACCATGACAAAGGTCAGGTTTCGGGAAAACCTCAACTTATGTATGATAGAAGGCTGAGAGGATTTCTGTTTCCAACACTGGATTCGTTCAGACAAGGGAGAGGGCTTTCATGAGAGTTGCGAACCTGCTCAAAACTTTAGTGTTGTTCAGCCTGGCTACGCTGGCGCTGGCTGCCTGTGGCGCTCCCGCTCAGCCGACCCCTGCCGTCGAGACGGTGGTGATGGTCGTCACGGCCACGCCTGAACCGCTGGCTCAGCCCACCGCTGAACCGGCAGTCCAGCCCACCGCTGAACCAGCAGTCCAGCCCACCGCTGAACCAGCGGCTCAGCCCACCGCCGAGCCGTCCGGCGGTGAATACACTGGCACAGTGGTCCAGACCAACGCCGAGTGGACACCGGTGATCGAGGTGATCGAGGGGATGCAGATGGCATTGGTGCCGCCCGGCTGCTTTACGATGGGCAATCAGGCCGGAACCGAGCTAGAGATCCCCGGCCACCAGCAGTGCGTCAACGAGCCATACTGGATCGGCGTCACTGAGGTCACCAATGCTCAGTATGGCACCGATGGCGACTATGGCCCCGATAATTTCCCGCGCAACCAGGTCACCTGGGTAGATGCCAAGACGTTCTGCGAGGGGTTGGGGATGCGGCTGCCGACTGAAGTGGAGTGGGAGTATGCCGCGCGTGGGCCGGATAGCCTGACCTACCCGTGGGGCAACGATTGGGTCCCAGGCTTTTCGGTGAATGCCAACAACGCCACGCTGGCTGCCGCCACCGGCACGCTGCCGGAAGGGGCCTCGTGGGTGGGAGCGCTGGACATGGCCGGCAACCTGCGCGAGTGGACCTTCTCGGTCATCAGGGCGTATCCCTATGATGGGGGCGACGGTCGGGAGGACCCCCGTGGCGAGGCGACCACCAATCGCGCGGTGCGCGGTGGATCGCACATGCAGGGCCGCGATCAACTGCGCTCGTCCTATCGCGAGTGGTACCAGCAGGGCTATACGGCTGCCGACATCGGCTTCCGCTGCGTGAAGGACTATTAAGCGTTTTGCGAACTGACTAGTGGCCGCAGCCGGGGGCAGATGGCGTCTCCGGCTGTGGTGTTTTGTATTCTTTTCAGCCTAGTCGCCAGGGCTGACGCAGCATGGACCTCACGGCCAGTCAAGCGCCAACGCGGCCAGCAGCGTGGCGCTCCATGCCAGCGAACTGACCAACACGTACTCGCGCTCAGAGTGTGCGCCATCGCCCATAGGACCCAACCCGTCGAGCGTCGGCGTGCCGATGGCCGCTGTGTAGTTGCCATCGGACGCGCCGCCGGTGCCGCTCTCGCGCAGGTCCAGGCCGTAAGCCGCCCCAATCTGGCGGGCCTGCTCAAAGGTCTTGACCATCTGATCATTGCGCTCCATCGGCGGGCGGTCAAAGCTCCCTTCGACGACAATGCGTGCGCCGGGCAGGATCGGCTTGAGGCCGTAGATGTACTGCGTCAGGCGATTCACCTCGGCCTGGGTCATGGCGCGGGCGTCGATGTGCGCCTCGCACCAATCTGGCACGACATTGCTGCGCGTGCCGCCCCGCACTACGCCTACGTTGACCGTGGTGCCGACCTTGTAGTCCGTCATGGACTGGAGCGCGAGCAGGTGATGGGCCATCTCCTCGATGGCATTCAGGCCAGTCTCGTGTGCGCCTCCAGCGTGGGCGGCGATCCCGTAGGTGCGCAGGACAAAGTGAGCCACGCTTTTACGCCACGTCTTCAACGAGCCGTCTGGCATGGCCGGCTCCATGATCAGCGCCAGGGCTGCATTGGTCGCCAGCCCTTCGATCAGCGCGCGCGAGTGACGGCTGCCAGTCTCCTCATCGCTCGTCATCAGCACGATCACCGGTCGGCGTGGGAAGCACGCCAGGTCGCGCAGGCCGCGCACCATGGCCATCACCGCTGTCAGGCTGCCCTTCATGTCGTAGACGCCCGGACCGTAGAGCTTGCCATCCTCCAAACGGATGGGGTTCTGAGCGATGGCCCCCAGCGGATGGACGGTGTCCATGTGGCACACGAACAGCAACGGCCTGCCAGGCACATCGGAGTTCCAGCGGGCCTCGATGATGTCGCCGACCTCTGTGCGTGGGTGGATGTGCAGGTCCGCGCCGAGCGCTCGCAACTCCTCGGCAATCCGCGCACCGAGCCGGTCCACGGCGGCCTTGTCGTCGGTCGGCGACTCGATCTCGGTCAGCTCGCGGGTTAGCGCTGCCATGTCTTCGATGTGCGCGTCGAAATAGGATCGTAGATCGGGCTTCATCGCGTCCCTCTGCACGGCTGATAGGCATTGTCATCCAGGCGAGCACTGCCTTGTGCTTGGTGAGACTCTACCTGCTCGATAGACGCCCGTCAATGGGTGGGCCTGATTTGAGAAGAGGGAGGAACAAAGGGCAGGCGTGCGGGCCTATGGATGAGACTTTACGAACCTTCTGCCGCACGCTGGACGCGCGCCTGGTCGATGATCTGGAGAGCCTCCTCCATACTGGAGGGGAAGATGAACCGTTCTTTGCCTCCCATAGTGCTGGTGAGGATACCGACCAGCATCCTGACGAGTCCGGGCGCGCCGACGATGATGTTTACGCCGCTGTTGGGAGGATCGGCCTCGTAGGGCTGACGAAAGCGAGATAGGGCGCTCGAGTCCGGCATGTGGATGTTGGATCCCAGATTGTAGATGGTGTCTACCATGTACGGCTTTGCTCGTATCATTGCCTGGCCCTTCTGCACGCCTTCCATGAACTCCTCCCAGGTCCAGGGATCCTCGGGTTGATACAACACGATTGTTTCTTCAGCATCGTACCATGTGGTTTTCCAGGGCATCTCTCCCTCCTTTCTCCCTGAATGGAGAGATTCTACGCTAAACCAGATCGGTGCCCTCATCCGCTGAAGGGGCACAGGTCTGTCGGGGTATAGGTCGGATTGGCTGCGCCAAAGCTGTTCAGGACTTCGAACGACACGGGCCGCAGCCGGGCATAGTCCACCACGATCCGGCAGGCCGTGACGACGTCGCGGTTGAGTGCGAAGTCGTTCCAGAACAGGCGGGCCATCTCGGCAAACTGACCGCCGGGCTGATCAGCGGGAGATGGCATTGTCTCATATGCCCCGATCAGCTCGTCGCGGGCGCGTTGGGCGGCGGCCACGTCGCCCTGGACGGCGTAAGCCAGCATGACGCGAAAGCGAGCGTAAGCCTTGAGATGCTCTGCCTCGTTGGGATACTGCCAGCTCATCAGTCCCTCGTCGATGATGGCCTGCTGGTAAAGATCGACCGCGCCCAGGGCGTCGCCGGCGCGTAGGGCGTTGTCGGCGTCGTGGATCACGTGGATGCGGTACTGGGCAGGGGAGGCCACCACGCCGATGAGGACGTAGTGTGTGCCGTCCCAGGTGAAAGTCTTGGTGTATACCCGCTGGGGGCCGGCCTCTGGGGCCGCAGTGACGCCGCTGGTGATCACGATCTCGCTCAGACCGTTGCCGTCCACATCCTCGATCTTGACCTCTGCCGAGGGTTCGCTGACAGCCTCCGGCAGCAGGTTCTCGAAGTTGCCCAGGGTTAGATTCCACTCGACCGCCTGAACCTCGGTTGTGCAGGAGGTCGCTGTCTCGCACTGCGGGCGCACATACACCAGATCGTTGAGGAAATCGCCGTTGATGTCGTGCGCCACCCGCACGACGGGCGCGCCGCGGTTGCGCTGGTAACCGGCCTGGTACAACAGGCGATAGGCGCCTTCCTGGCAGCCAAAGATGAACAGATCGCCAGGGTAGGGAAACTCCGCTCGCTGAGGGTCGAGGGCTACTACCAGCACCTCAGGCACACCGTCGCCGGTAAAGTCCCGGTCGACCAGCACCAGCCCGCCGTAGTCGACGATTGCGCCCCAGGCCCGCAGGCGGGCTTCCAGGATGGTCGTTGCGCCCCCTGCCGACAGGTACTGCACCATAGTCTCGGCGTAGTCGGCGAAGGACGGCGGTTGCTGCGGCAGGCTGGATGTGCTGGGGAGGGGGCACAGCGCTGGACTGGTGAAGACGCCGGGGATGGTGGGGGTGGGCACCAACGCCGTTGCGGTAGCCGCGGCGGCTGTGGCCGCTGCGGCGGTGGCCGTGGCCACCGGGCCGATGGGCGTGGCGATCTGCTCGGCGGCGCCCTCGAACGTTGGGGCAGGTGTGAGCAGCGACACGGAGACGTGCCCCCCCGGTGTGACGGTGGACAGATTGGCTGCAAGAGTCGGCGACTCGCCAGTGTCACCTGTAGCGCAGGCCAGGGACGCGGCGACCAGCAGCAGGGCGGCGATCAGGGGTTGGCGGCGTGAGGGTGTCATCATGCTGCCAGTATAGCAAAAGCCGCGGAGGAGTGCACGGACCACGTGCGAAGGCCGGATGAGGCGAGGCTCAAGCGCACTCATGTGGAACATGGGCGATCTACACAATGTCTACATACATTTCTCATGCCATTCCTACAATACCTGCCTATGATCGTCAGCGTCAGCAACAAGGTTAGGAGGAATTGGCCTATGTTGGGAAGCAATAAGCCTAGACTGATCTTGGCAACAGCCGTCGCAGCCCTCAGCCTGACGTTGGCGGCCTGTGGCGGCATCGCGTTTCCGAGCCTGGGCGCCATGATGAGACAGGAACAGTCGCCGGAAACGTCTACTCAGTCCGAGGTTGCGCTTCAGAGCGAGTCCACCCTCCCCAACATTGAGAAGATTGTGACCACCGATCTTGAAGCTCGCCTCTCAGAGCTGTATGAGGAAGCCAACCCCGGCGTGGTGAGCGTGCGCGTGACAGAGAAGGTCGAGCTGCCCGCCATAGGGCTGGAAGGGATTCCATTCAGCCCCTTCAATCCCTTCGGTGTGCCTGACGTGACGCCAGAGCGGCCTCCGCTGTACCAGCATGGACAGGGTTCGGGCTTCGTCTACGATACGCAGGGCCACATCGTGACCAACTATCATGTGGCGGGCCGGGCCGAGCGCATCGCCGTGGTGTTCTCTGACGGGGCCAGCTATGAGGCCCGGCTGGTGGGCGGAGACCCAGACGCAGACCTGGCCGTGATCCAGGTGGACCGCCCTGCCGATGAGCTTCACCCGCTGCCGCTGGGCGACTCCGATGCGTTGAAGGTCGGCGAGATGGTCGCCGCCATTGGCAATCCGTTTGGGCTTTCGGGCACGATGACAACCGGCATCATCAGTGCGCTGGGCCGCACCCTGCCGTCTCAAGCGACGACGCTGGATGGGCAGCAGTTCAGCATCCCGAACGTGATCCAGACCGATGCAGCGATCAACCCTGGAAACTCTGGCGGTCCGCTGCTGAACCTGTCGGGCGAGGTGATCGGCGTCAACACGGCCATTGAGTCGAGAGTGCAGCAGTTCAGTGGCGTGGGCTTTGCTGTGCCATCGAACCTGGTCCGCGAGATTGTGCCGGCGCTGATCGAGGAGGGCCACTACGCCCATCCCTATCTGGGCATCTCCGGCATGGATCTGCTGCCTGAGCTGCGCAGCCTGATGGATGTTGACCCCTCACAAAATGGCGCGCTGGTGATCGATGTGGTGGAGGGCAGCCCGGCAGACAAAGCGGGCCTGCGTGGCAGCACTCGTGAGGCGGAAGTGGATGGACAGCAGGTCAGGATCGGCGGGGACATTGTCATCAGTGCAGATGGAGCGCCGGTCAATAGCATGAACGACCTGATCGCAGCGGTGGCGGCTCACCGTGTCGGAGACACCCTGCGGCTCGAGGTGCTGCGCGATGGCAAGATCGTCGAGCTGACGATCACGCTCGAAGCGCGACCATCTCCGTCGGAAAAGTAAGGGCTTTGCACAAAAGAGGACTGAGTTCTGCTGCGAACCCTGCTGCCGACGGGCTATTCCAGGTGAATAGCCCGTCGGTACTATCTCCGGGGCCATTGCGGGTTACGGAGTCGTTACAAAAACCTGGAAAGGCGCACAGTGCCCCTCCTGGCCCGGAAAGAAGTGTTAGAATGAGTGTATCGGGGCTGGGAAACCGGAAAGACAAGACGCCACCCAGATTCGCTTGGCAGGCTGTGGGTGACGTCTAGGCTGGCCCCATGTGCGGTCAATGGGCCAAACTGTGAAACTATGCTGACTCTATCACATTGTGAAGTGTGAGTCAACTCGCTGTATTACTTTCTCCGGCTGGCCGCCCCATTCTGTGCTGACGGATGCTGCTGCATGCCTGCTCCTGGCGTCTGTCCCTGATCTTTATCTGCATCACCAGGACAAAGGTGTTAATGGACGATCGCCCACTCTCACAGGATCAACTGCTCCAAGAGCTTCAGATGCTGCGACAGCGCGTGGAAGCGTTGCAGCAGGCTGAGGCAGATCGCCGCCGGGCTGAGGAGGCGCTGAAGCAGGTCGCCAGCCGTCTGAGCATTCTGCGCGAGATCGACCGGGCCATCCTGGAAGCTCGCTCGCTTGAGACGATTGCCGGGGCTGCCCTGAGCCACATCCAGGCGCTGGTGCCGTGCCAGATGGTCGCTTTCGTGACGTTTGACCCGGCGCAGCAGGCAGCCACGGTATTTGCAGTCGATGCCGTGGGAGCGCAGGTCGTGCCCGCCGGGGCATCCTTCCCACTGGAGGCGTTCGAGGTAGCCAGCGAAGCGCTGGAGACGTTGCGCCGGAGTGAAGTCTATGTCGTAGAGGCTGGCAGGCTCATGCAGGCCCCTCCCGTCGTCCAGGTTCTACAGAGTGTGGAACTGGAGGTCATAGCCGCTGCGCCTCTCATCGCCCGGCAGGAGTTGTTGGGTTGCCTGGGGTTGGGGGTCCAATCTGCTCCGGATGAGGCGCAGCTCGAGACGCTGCGCGAGGTGGCCGACTTGATGGCCATTGCCCTGGCGCAGGCCCGGCTGGTGGAGGATATGCAGCATCATACCGCCGAGCTTGAGCAGCGGGTGACCGAACGCACTGCCGCCCTGGAAGAGGCCAACCGCCACCTGCGCGAGCTGGATCACCTGAAAGATGAGTTCATTGCCAACGTGTCGCACGAGCTGCGCACGCCCATTGCCAGCCTGCGAATTTATCACACTTTGCTGAAGTTGCGCCCTGAGCGGTCGGCGGCTTACATCGCCACGTTGGAACGTGAGACAAACCGACTGCACCACATCGTCGAAGACTTGTTGTACATGTCGGGCATCGAACGGCGTCCGACTGCGCCGCCCTGGCCGCTGGTGGACCTCAACACGCTGGTCGGGCTGTACGTGATGGATCGCACAGTGCTGGCCGAGGGGCGCGGGCTGGCGCTGCGCCTTGAGACAGAGGCTGGCTTGCCCAAAGTGAGGGCCGACCGTGAGCAGATCGAGCGCACGCTGAGCATTCTACTCACCAATGCCCTCAACTATACCCCGCACGGTGGCCAGATTGTGGTGCGGACGCACACACGTCAGGCCGAAGGCTCCCTGTGGGTCGGTTTCAGTGTGAGCGATACTGGGCCGGGCATTCCACCGGAGGAGCTGGCCCTGGTGTGGGAACGATTCTTCCGGGGTCGAGTAGGGCACATGTCGGGCATTCCAGGCACTGGCCTGGGTCTGGCCATTGCGCGTGAGATCGTTGGGCAGCACGGAGGTCAGATCGAAGTCAGCAGCGAGGGGAAGCCGGGCCGTGGTGCCGTGTTTGCGGTGTGGTTGCCCGTGGATAAGAGGAGCTTAGGCGACTCTCACCTGTAGTGTCGCCCCAGCTCCGACGCATAGACGGCGCCCAGCCGACTGGCGTTGGCCTCTAGCCACGCGCTGAGGCGTGTGCGCCCGGTCGGTGGGTGGGGCGATACCAGCAGCCCGGCCATCAACCCCACGGCTTCGTCGCGCGTCAGCACCATGTCGCCCACTGCCAACCCGATCCCCTGGGCCGCCAGCAATGCCAGGCGGGGGGGCACATGGACGATCAGGGCATGGCTGCCCACGCTGTGCTTGATCAGCCGCACCAGCGCGTCAAAGGAGTACACTTCCGGCCCTACCGCATCCAGGATGACATTCTCGGATCGCTGTCCCGCCTCGACGGCCAGAGCAGCGAGGTCTTCCACATGGATGGGCTGGAGCTGGTAGCTGCCGTCTCCCATCACGCCGAAAACCGGCAGCCGCCGCAGCAGCCAGGCGATGTTGTTGATCAGCACGTCCTCAGCGGGGGCGTCGCCGCCGAAGAGCACGGTCGGGCGTAGAATGGCATAAGACAGCCCTGACTCGGTCAGCGCCCGCTCAAGCTGGGCCTTGCCTCGGAAGTACGGCAGCCGGGACGACTCGGATGGGTTGGTGATGCTCACATGCACCACGCGCCGCACACCAGCCTGGCGGGCCGCCTCGAACAGCGTCCGAGTGTTGGCCACGGCGCGGTCAAACGTCGCTGGCCCGTACGAAAAGCGCACCCAATAGGTGTTGTAGAGCGTGTCGATCCCCTCCAGGCTGCGGGCCAGCTTGGCCGGTTGATCGAAGTGAAAGGGGATGGCCTGCACCCGATTGCCAAAGGGATGAGGACGGTCGGGGTGGCCAGTGAGCGTGAGGACACGGCGGCCTGCATCGAGCAACCGCCGTGCGATGTAGCGTCCGCTGTAGCCGAAAGCGCCGGTCACGGCGTCGAGGTCAAATATGGGCTGCCTCCTCGTCTTTGGATTCGATGCTTTACTTTGACAGCCATGCCTGTTTTGCCGAACAAAACCGGTGAATGCTGACGGCTGGCGGCTTACTGGCTAGTCGGCGGCGTCTGCCTCCTGAACTTCCTGGGGAGGCGGCGTGTGCACTGCGGTCGTTGCAAGCTGACGTACTTCGGCCAGCAACAGGTCCAGATTGACGGGCTTTTTGAAGTAGCGGGTTGCTCCGACCGCGTAGGCGCGTTTCACGTCCTCTCTGGCCGTGCGTGACGAGAGGATAATCACAGGCAAGTCCTTCGTCTCAGGCTGATCGCGGACCTGACGGCAGATTTCGTAGCCGTCCATGTCGGGCAGCATCAGGTCGAGAATGACGATCTGTGGATGATGCTCGGCAATGGCTGCCAGGCCCGCCGATCCGTTCATCGCTCCCATGGTCTCGAAGCCAAACAGTTTGAAGAAAGCGCTTAGCAGATTGACGGTCTCACGCTCGTCGTCCACGATCAGAATTCTGGTGGTGCCTCCCGTCATCACTCTCTTATCCCTGCTTCACCGCGCCGATCACGAAGGTCTTCTGGCCAGGTAACACGGCTTATTGTCCTCAACCGAGCACCTTCTGGTAGATGCGGTAGGTCTTGTAAATCTTTGCGCCGAGCGTGGCAACGGCGCGGTTCATCATGTCATTGGTGGACAGGATCCACGACATCTCGATGTTGCGGTAACCGCGCGGCAGCCCGGCCTTGATCATCTCGTAATATAGTAACGCATCTGCGCCTGAAGCACGATATTCCTCTAGTACTCCCAGGCCCCACACTCGCACGCTGCTCACCTGGCCCAACACCTTCCAGTGCCAGATCAGGCGCAGCAGTTGCCACCAGTGGGGTTCACCCGGCTGGCAGCGTACCTTGCTCAGCGGCTCGTAGAGGTTGGGCAGCGGCAGCCCGAAAGCCACCGCACGCCCCTCTACCTCAACGAAAAAGGCGATGTGCGGGTCCACGATGTCGCGCAAGCTGTCGGCGGTGTGGTCGATCTCCTCGTCGTTCATTGGCACGAAGCCCCAGTTTTTGGCCCATGCCTGGTTGTAGATCGCCTTGACCAGCTCGACCTCGGCGTTGAAGCGCCGCATGTTGGGATTGCGCAGGGTAAAGTGTTTGCGCTGCTTGATCTTCTCCACCACGCGCGTCAGCTTGGGCGGCAGCCGGTCGGCCTTTCTGCCCCCCCAATCGTCGCCGTTGAATTGCCACGCCCACAGGTCCATCGCCGGCTCAAAGCCCCCATAACTCTCGACGAAGCGATGGTAATAGGGGCGTGCGTGAGGCATCATGATCATCGGCGGCGCATCAAAGCCATCGATCAGCATCCCGATCTCGCTGTTTGTGCTGAAGGTCGCCGAACCCATCAGGACGGTCGCGCCCCGCTCCCTCACCCAGTTTTCGGCGGTTCGCAGCAGGGCGTGGGCCGCCTCCTCATCCTCCAACACCTCAAACTGCCCGAACCATCCAGCGTTCGTCTCCTGGAAGTCGTTGTAGGCGTGGTTGATGTGAGCGATGATCGTCCCCACTGGCCTGTCGCCGCGCCAGGCGACGAACCGCTCAAAGTCGATGTGCTTAAGCTCGACGTTGTAGGCGGGATCGAAGAAGCGCACGTGCTCACGCCACAACGGGGCTACCCAGTGAGGGTCGTCCTTGTAGACGCTCCAGGGCATACGCAGAAAAGCCTGGTTCTCAGCCTCAGTAGCGACCTGGCGCACAGTGACACTGCTCATAGTTTTCCCTCACTTGTTGTAGCGATCAGAACTGGCCAGCCTGTGGGCGCGATTACACTGGTGGCTATCCCTCAATACAAACACACAGCGGTCCAGGCCGATGCGTTCGGACGACGGCTGACAGGCGGCCTGAATATCCGTCTATTGCGTCGCTGATCAGTCCGGGCAATCGCTGGCGCGAGACCTGGACTACCGCACGTGTGGCAGCCATCCCAGAGGAGAGGGACACAGGCTAGGTCGACGCCTTACTTGAAGCGGAACAGCACCGGTCCGACCGTCACCACGTCTCCGCTGCTCAGCCGGAAGGGGTCTTTCACTCGTCCTCCGTTGGCGAATGTCCCATTGGTGCTGCTCAGGTCCTCTAACAGGAGATCATCTCCCCGGCGACGGATGACACAGTGATGGGCCGACACGCCAGCGTGCTCGATCACCACGTCATTGTCGTCTTCCCGTCCGATCGTCACCAGGTCCACCCCGCTCAGGTTGAGCGTCTTGATCTTCTGCCAGTGCATCTCGCTGGGCGTATCGCCGCCGCGCTCCACTGCCTCACGCGCCGACTTGCGTCGGGCGTGCAGCCCGGCCTTTTCGGCGGCGAAGTGTTCCAGGCGGCTGGTCATAAAAGACTGGGTGCTGATCGTCTTGCGGGTGTAGGCATCGTACCGCTCAGGCCCCATCTCCATATCCACTGCTTCCTCGCGCAGCATGTTATGTTCCTGCTGAAGGTCGTCATCGTCCAGGTTGCTCTGCTCAATGGCCTCGGCTGCACGGTGCAATGTCTCGCTGGCGTGGGCGTAGTCGCCGGTGTCAGCGTATTGGATGGCCTCCTCGCGGGCGCGAGCGGCGCTCAGCAGCAGCGCTGTCTTGACCACCTCGCGGTTAGGCTCGCTCCGTGCAGCCTCATCGGCAGCCACGGCATTGACGACGATCGGCAGGTCGAGCGCCCGGTGGATGGCGCTGTCGGCGGCCAGCTCGTCATACTCGAAGCGCAGACGGGCTACCTCCACCTGGCCCAGCGTCTCCAGCCGGGGGATGTGCAGTTCGAGCAGCAGCATCTTGATCTCGTCCACATACAGGTCGCCCAGCCGGTAGATGATCTGCTGCCCATTGACCTCGGAGGGGTAAGTGTGAAGCTGGCGCACCACCTGCACGTCGGCAGACAGGGTTACGGTGATGATCAGGTTCTGTCCGACCACGCTGAGCAGGTCTTTCAGCTCGTCGGAGAAAATCTTGGGGGTCAGGTCAGGGTTGTCGATGAAATAGAAAGATCCGCCGCCCTCAGTGGCCATGCGCCGCAGCAGGTCCTCGTTGAAGTCCATCCCGACGCCCATCGTCGTGGTCGTGATGCCCTCATCGCGCTTCTGGCGGGCCATGGCCGCCAGCCGGTCGGGGTCGGTAACGCCCCGGTTGGCCAGCCCATCGGTGAGCAGCAGCACGCGGTTAACCTGCTGCTGAGCAGCATTTTCGCTGACGAGCTGGCAGCCCTGGAGCCAGCCGCCGCTCAGATTGGTCATGCCGCCGGTGTGAATTCGGCGGATTTTCAGGTTGAAGGCATCTTTGTGCTCCACTGGCCCCGGCGCAATCTCGACTTGCACGTTGTCATCGTAGGTCACCAGGCTGAAGCGATCCTGCGCGCCCAGGTGTTGCACCAGGAACTGCGCGGCCTGTTTGACGTAGGCCAGCTTGTCCCCTTCCATCGAACCGCTGCGGTCCAGGACGACGCTCAGGTTGAGAGGAGGCCGCTTGATGAGGCCGTCTGTCGTCCGCTCAGCGCGAATGCGGGCCAGCAGGAAGAGGTCGTGCTCACGCGCCTGGGAGATCACATCGTAATCAAGAACATAATCGGCTTCCACGGACTCGCTCCTTACCACCACTCATCGTACCCTTCCACCCTTACCCTAGCTGGGCGCAGCGACCTGTGTGGAATAGCATACTCTGATGCAGACGGGGTGCAAATGAAAGAGGGCCTAGAACGGAACGCCCTGAGGGGGTAGCCTCTAGAATCAAAAGCGGCTGTCGCCGCGACAGCCGCCCTGAGGACATGGTCACCTGCCTGTGCCGCTAGGCCACTCGTGCCTGCCTCTGACGCGCCCGAGAGTGGGACTGCATAGACTTCAAGGTGTACTTGACTTCGTCAACATTCTGCCAGTAAAGGGCCAGGAGTTCTTGCTCGCTGCCTTCGAACCTCTCGACGGCCTGGGCCGCGCAGGTGGCGCACCAGGGATCGCTGCACCTGCTGCCCGTCTGCCGGTTAAGCCGTCTCATGGTGAGGGTGAAGGCAATGGCGTGAGGATCGCTGCGAGGCAGGGCGCTGACCCAATCTACCAGTTCCATCCAGCGTTCGCCGCGTTGGCGGCGCAACTTTAGCAGCCCGAAGAATGGGAAAAACAGCTGCTTGCTGATGACCATGACGTATCCTCCAGGCCAAAGTCTATACCGACGTTCCTCTATTCCAAAGCTGCCCTTAGTCTAGATGCGACCCTCTAAACAGACAATAAACAAACCGCTTGTGTTCAGTTTGAATACGGATAGAAACCCTCAAGAGTTTCACTTCGCCTGAAGTTGGCCTCTCGATGGGGACAGGAGGCTCCCCTGGATGGCTATATTGTTCCACACAAGTAAGCTCAGCGCAATGGGGTGACTTTCCTATTTTGGGCCCGTCAGTCGCGCACGAAGTGTGGCATCTCCCACGGGATCGCCAGCGACAGCTCGATCAGCCCACCGAAGGCGCCAGTGTCGTCGTACCACGGGGCTTGGTAGATCAGCTTCTTGACGCCCTGTTTCTCGATGGTGTAGACGTTGGTCCCCTGGGTCTCGATCAGATGCTGGAGCTTGGCGCGGGCCGGTTCAGGGTGGCAATCAAAGAGGTTGCTGCCGATCAGCCGTGCGCCGCCATCGGCCTCAAAGACGCGCAAGGCGGCCTGGTTCATGGCCAGGATGACGCCCTCACGGTCACAGATCGTGACCGCGCCGGGAAAGGTGTCGAGCCAGGGAAAGTAAGTCATGAAGCCTCCATAGGGTCATCAGGGGAGAATGGGCAAGGGGCCGGGAGTCGCCCAGGCAGCCCCGCCAGGCCCATTGTACGCAGCAGAAGATTGGGTCGCAAAATCCCGCCTACGGTACAATGAGGCCCGGCATCGACGTCTCTCAGGAAGGATCGCTGCATGGAACCATCCTCTCAGTTCTGGCGTTATATAGACGAGGTGGTCGCCAGCCACACTATCGTGATCGACCGCCCGAAGGGATCGTCTCACCCAGATTACCCAGACATCATCTACCCCGTGGACTATGGCTACCTGGAGGGTACCCTCGCGATGGATGGCGGCGGGATCGATGTGTGGGTCGGGTCGAGCGGACTGGCGCAGGTGGACGGGGTGATCTGCACGGCCAATGTCGCCAAGTTGGACGTGGAGATCAAGGTGTTGTTGAGCTGCACCGATGACGAGATGGAGGCCATCCTTGCCCTGATGAACAGCGGATCGCAGGCCGGCCTGTTGGTGCGGCGGTGATCTGTCTGCGCCGCAGTTCTTCCGGGCAATCTCCACGGGATCGTCAGCCAACTGCAAGGTGTCCACTGGGCAGGCGCACAGCAAGCAGCAGGCTGGGCGGTTAGCATGGTATAATGCGACGCGGCGCACTGGCACAGTGCGCCGAAATCTGGAGCGGGGAAAGAGACATCTATGCGTCGTGCCAACCCGATGATGCTGATCGTCGCCGCCCTGATCGCCGGGATGCCGATTCTGAGCGCCTGTCAGCCTCAGCCTACGTCTATGCCTACCTCCACCTGGACCCCCGGTCCACCGCCGGTGACGGTCATCACCATGACGCCCCGCCCGACGGCCCAGGTGACGGCCACTGCGCCGTTGCCCGTTGGCCCATCCGGCCCCGACAGCTACCCGGCCAACGTTGACCCGCTGACCGGGCTGTCTGTAGCCGATCCCACTGTGCTGAACCGTGCGCCGCTGGCCATCAAGGTATCCAACGATCCGCTGGCGCGGCCTCAATCGGGGCTGAGCGCCGCTGATTGGGTGTTCGAGCACTACGCCGAGGGCGCAGTGACGCGCCTGACCGCCGTATATTACGCTCAGGCTCCTGAGATAGCCGGGTCGATCCGTAGCGGGCGGCTGCTCGACCTGGAGATTGTGCCGATGATCGATGCCATCTTCTGCGCGTCGGGCTTCAGCGAGGGAGTGCGTCAGCGCGTGGAACGCTCAAGCTGGGCCAGCCGCAACCTGTCCGGCCAATCGCTCGGCGAGCCTTACCTGGTGCGCATTCGGCGCGAAGGGTTGGCCGAGGAGCACACCCTGTTTGCTGTGCCCCATGAGCTGTGGAAGCTGGCGACCGATCGCGGCGTCAACAATCCACCGGACCTGACGCCCGGCCTGGCCTTCGATCCCATCGCCCCGCCCAGCGACCTGGTCGCCACGCACATCACGATTGACTACAGTCCCAGCAGTCAGTACCGGGTCGAGTGGACCTATGACCCGGCCACCGGCCGCTACACCCGCTCGATTGGCGGCCAGCCGGGCATCGATTACCTGACCAGCCAACCGGTGGCCGTTGAGAACGTCATCGCGGTCGGCGCGATGCACGTCGAGACTGACATCCTGGAAGACGGCTACAATGGGCTGTGGTCGGTGGAGATCCAGGTGTGGGGCGAGGGACCGGCGTCGCTGTTCCGTGATGGGAAGCGATATGAGGGCCATTGGACGCGGCTCGACCCGGAGCAGATGCTCCAGTTTACTGACCTGAACGGCAATGTGTTGGTCTTTAAGCCCGGCCAGACATGGTTCGAGATGGTTCCCATCGGTTTTGACCGGTTGTACACGGAGCCGTGATGGGGGAGGGATCGACCCATCAAAGGCTCATGTTCGGAACAGGTACACATGCACACAGTCTGAACATGAGCCATCATCAAAACATGGAAGGACAGGCCCTCGCCTCCCTGACTCGCTGCCTGGCGGCAGCGCGGTCCTTTACTCTGCCGGCGCATGATGCGTTGGGGTTGGGGGCCAGAGGTTCGACTGTGAGAGGTGCGATGAGAAATTCAAGACGCATTTTACTTGCCGCCATCCTGCTGCCGATGGCGATGGGTCTGGCGGCCTGCCGGCCTGAGGTGGCTACACCGCCGATCCCCACTCCGACCCAGGCCCCGCCGCCCGTTCCGACTGACATGCCTGTTATGCCCACTCTTCCAGCGGCGACGCCCACGCCGACTGAGGTCCCCAGCCCGACGCCCATTCCGGCCAGTGGGCCGACTGGCTTCCCGGCCAACGTCAACCCGCTGACCGGACTCCCGGTGGACGATCCCGCTGTGCTCGATCGCCGTCCGCTGCTGATCAAGGTCAGCAATCACCCGGCAGTGGTGCGTCCGCAGAACGGCCTCTCGTTCGCCGATCATGTGTGGGAGCATGTGGTCGAGGGCTGGCGTTACACGCGCTACACGGCGGTCTTCTACGGGCAGACGCCCTCCAGTGTCGGGTCGGTGCGCAGCGGTCGGCTGCCCGATCTGGAGCTGGTGCCGATGTATCAGGGATTGTTCGACGCCTCAGGGTTCAGCAGCAATCGCAACGATCCCAGCGGCCCCAAGCGGATGCGTGAGCTGATGCTGGCCGCCAACTGGTTCAAGCGCAACTTCTCGCCGGACTTCGGCTATGGCGAGCCGTACAACGTCCGCTTCCCCCTGGAAGGCGTGGCCTACGAGCACACCCTGTTTGCCATCCCAGAGGAACTGTGGAAGTTGGCCGCCGAGAAAGATGTCAATCAGCGTCCCACGCTGGAGCCGGGCTTCGCTTTCAGCCCTGAGGCGCCTGTGGGGGGTACGCCGATCCGCGAGGTGGTGATCGACTTCCCGGTGGATGGCCCCAAGAACACCTGGCGTTACGATCCGGCCAGTGGGCTATGGCTGCACTGGGTGGATGAGGTGCCCCACACCGACTTCCTGACCAGCGAGCAGCTCGCCTTTGAGAACCTGGTGCTGGTGTACACCCAGCACTACGAAGCCGATTTCATCGAGTACGAGAGCGAGATCACGCGGCTGTACTCGGTGGGAGCAATTATGCAGGGGGAAGGAGAGGCTGTGTTGCTGCGCGACGGCCAGCGTTTCGATGTGACGTGGCGGCGACCCAACGTTGGCAGCATGATGCAGTTCTTCGATGCCAGTGGCAATGTCATCCCCTTCAAGCCCGGCCAGACGTGGTTCACGCTCATCCCGACCAACATCTTCCCGCCTGAGGTGGTCTTCACGCCGTAGAGGTGCCCATGCCAATGCTTCGTCGATCCTATTCCTGCTTTCTTATCGCTCTCATCGTCCTGGCAGGCTTGGCCGCCTGCCAGCCCCAGCCCACTGTCACGCTGGCCGAGACGCCAACACAGCCGGCTGGCCCATCCCCTGCCTCCCCGACCCCCACTCCGCTGATCCGTGAGACCCCGGCGCCCACGCCTGGCCCCACTTCAACGCAGTTGCCGGACGTGGGGCCGGATCATTTCCCACCCAATGTCAACCCCCTGACTGGCCTGGCGGTGGATGACCCGGCAGTGCTGGCCCGCCGCCCGTTGCTGGTCAAGGTGAGCAATGAGTCGGAGCAGGTGCGCCCACAGAGCGGCCTGTCTTTTGCTGATCATGTGTGGATGTACCAGATGGAAGGCTGGGGACAGACCCGCTTCACGGCGGTCTACTACAGCCGTGCGCCGGAGGCGGTGGGATCGGTGCGCAGCGTGCGCCTGATCGACTCGGATCACCTGATCCCAATGTATGACGGGTTGATCGCTATGTCTGGGTGCAGCGTTGGCATGTGTACGGTGATCCTCAATGCGCCGTGGCAGAATCGCGTGTTCCGCGACGATGGGCGCGGCTATCTGGAGCGTCGCTGCAACATCCCCCATGAAGGCATGTGCGGCTACCACTCGCTGTTTGCGCTGCCTGCCCGGATCTGGGAGGAGGCCGAACGACGCGGCGTCGATGCTGTTCCAGACCTGGATGGGCTGCGCTTCAGCATGACAGCCCCCCCCGGCGGCACGCTGACCACCGAGGTTGTCATCGACTATCCCGGCAAGGGGCCTGAGCAGACCTGGCGCTACGATCCGGCCAGCGGCCAATGGCTGAGCTGGACAGAGATGTACACCCAGACGGAACCGACGCCGGATGTGGACTACCTGACTGGCCAACAACTGGCCTTTGACAACGTGGTGATCGTCTACGCCGAATTCTACCTGGCCGACTTCATCGAGGATGACGCCAACCGCCTGTTGTCCATTGGCCCCATCCTGACCGGGCAGGGCGAGGCCGTGCTGCTGCGTGACGGGCAGCGGTTCGAGGCGACCTGGCGGCGCGACGATCCGGAGCAGATGATCCAGTTCTTTGATCAGAGCGGGCAACTCGTCCCGCTTAAGCCGGGCACCGTGTGGTTCAACGTGGCCTCGGTGCGGCCCGATCAGTACCCGCCGACGATTGCGTTCGCGCCGTAGGGCAACCTCTAACATCAAGGAGACAGCCGATCATGATCGACCTCGACCGCCTCTCACGTGAAGACCTGGTCCAACTGCTCCAGGTGTACGCCCTCAACTGGCTGGCGCACGATGGAGCCTGGTTCCTGGCCATCGAGGAGCGCCTCGGCATGGACACCGCCATCGAAATGGACATGCGCTCGTGGGAGCGCTTTTCGGTGGCCGAGGCCAAGCGCATTATGCGCACCTTTGACATCCCGGAAGGCGGCGGCCTCCAGGCGTTGGACAAGGCGCTGGGCTATCGGCTGTACGCGATGGTCAACCAGCAATCTACCGCCTGGACCGACGACGGGGCGCTTGAGTTTCGCATGGTCGAGTGCCGGGTACAGTCCACACGGCGGCGCAAGGGCCTGCCTGACTTCCCCTGCAAGCCGGTGGGCCTAGTTGAGTACAGCCAGTTTGCCGCGACGATTGACCCGCGCATCCGCACCGAGTGCGTGGCCTGCCCTCCTGACCCGGTCGGCGAGGCGTATTGTGTGTGGCGGTTCACGCTGATGGAGGATGGGCAGGCGTGACATACATCATCACGGGCCTGTGCCTGCGCAGCGGCACGTGCGTGGAGCGCTGCCCGGTCGATTGCATCGTGCCGGGCTGGCCTATCGATGAGTGGCCGCATTACTACATCGACCCCGCGGCATGTATTGACTGTGGGGCCTGTGTCCCGGCCTGCCCCTACCATGCTATCTGGCCGGAGGAGGAGGTCCCTGAGGTGCTGCGCGCCGACATCCAGCCCAACTACGATTTCTTCGCACGAGGGCCGGGCTACCGCGCACGGGGGGAGCGCTCAACAGGGAGGGCATGGGATTAGCGAGCCAGGCAGTTTTAGCCCTCTGTATCGGCTGTGTGGGGCGCTTCCGTAGAGGAGGGGCGTTTCAGGCGGGGGTCGGCCTCACCCCCTGTCGAGCCGCCTCCGGCGGCTCTCCCTCCCTCTCCACGCTGTGGTGGAGAGGGGACAGGCCGAGCGTCAGCAAGGTCGGGGGGTGAGGCGGCCCCACGCAGGAGCCGCCTGGGCTGCCCTAACGCCGGTAGGCCGGAATGTAAAACGGCTTCTTGACGATCTTCGCCTTCTTGGGCTTATCGCGGATGATGACCTCCAGCTCGCGGCCCTCCCCGGCGAGGTCGCTCGGCACGAGCGCCATCGCGACATAGCTCTCGACGGTCGGGGCAAACATGCCGCTGGTCACAAAGCCAGGCTGCCCCTCCACCACGACTGCGTAGTGCTCGCGCGGCACCCCCTTATCGACCATTTCGACACAGACCAGCTTGCGAGCCGGCCCCTCCAGCCGCTGTTTGAGCAGCGCATCACGCCCAAGGAAGTCACCCTTGCCGGCGGCCACCGCCCAGCCCAGCCCTGCCTCGATGGGCGAGATGGTGGGGGAAAGCTCGTGGCCGTAGAGCGGCAGGCACGGCTCAAAACGCAGGCTATCGCGGGCGGCCAGCCCAATCGGCTTGACGCCGTAGGGCTTTCCGGCTTCCAGAATGGCATTCCACAACTTGACGGCCTGGCTGGCGTCGAAGAACAGTTCATAGCCATACTCGCCGGTGTAGCCGGTGTTGCCGATCAGCACGTCCACGCCGGCGATTTTGCCGCGTGCGCTGAAGTGGAAAGCCACCTTGCTCAGATCGATGTCGCAGATCGTCTGAAGCACCTCCTGGGCTTTAGGCCCCTGGAAGGCCAGCATGTAGGTCTGGGTCGAGACATCGGTGACGGTCACCTCGAAGCCGGGGGTGTGGGCCTGGAGCCACTTCACGTCTTTCTTCAGATTCGAGGCATTGACGACCACATAGTAGTATTCGGGCAGGTGGTAGATGAAGATGTCATCCACCGTACCGCCATCGGCATAGCACAGCAGCGCGTAATTGGCCTCCCACTCGGCCAACGCGGCTACGTCGATGGTCGCCACGTACTGCATGAACTCCAACGCCTCCGGCCCCTCCACGATCACCTGGCCCATGTGGTCGATGTCGAACAGACCAGCGATGCTGCGGACGGTGGCGTGCTCCTCAAGCGGGCTGGAGTACTGCACGGGCATCTCCCACCCGGCAAAGGGCACCATGCGTGCCCCTAACGCGACATGTGTGTCGTACAGGTGTGTGCGATTCACGATTGTCCTTCCTCAAAGAAATCACTCATGACAGGCAAGCAGTGGGCACAGGGCGCGGGTCGGCTCAGACGGGCTTGCCCCACCCGCGTCCTTTCCATTATAAACCTGTTCGAGGCCAAAGGGGGAAATGGCTCAGGGCGCATCGGCTGGGAGGCTGCCTCACCCCCCGACCTCGCTGACGCTCGGTCTGCCCCCTCTCCACAGCGTGGCTGAGGGGGAGGGAGAGCCGCCGAGGGCGGCTC
>DAOTXR010000034.1:0-14215 GCA_034435375.1 Anaerolineae bacterium | reverse complement strand
CCGGCGCGGGGGGTGCAACAACGGGTGGCCCCACCTGCGCAAAACCGTCGGCGCAACACGAGCAGACACAGCCACGTACAGGGGACGCAGCGAAGCAGCGACGGCGCGGGTGAGCTTCCTGGCGTGCTGCCAGACCATGCCCGGCACAGTCACGAGACGATACCCTTAGTGGCACGCATAAAGACCGACTCGAGGTCATGCGTCTCCTCAGTAAAGTGCATGACCGGCACGCCGGCTCTGACAAGCGTCGCCAATAGACTGCTCACGTCATGGTCCTCACCGGCCAGGCGCACGTGCAGTCGGTCGCGTCCATTGTCTGGCTTGAGGTCTTCAATGGCATCGATGCCAGGGACGGCCAGGATCAGTGCTTTGGCGCGCTCTACCTCGCCCAGCAGGGTGATCAGAATCTCACGCTGCGGCACAAGCTGGCGCTGCATTTCCTCCAGGCTGCCTTGCATCACCAGCTTCCCAGCCTCGATGATGCCCACCTGAGTGCAGATTTCCTGCACATCGGCCAGGATGTGGGTCGAAAAGAAGATGGTCTTGCCCATACCCGCCAGCTCGACAAGAAGCTGGCGAATCTCAACACGGGCGCGCGGGTCGAGGCCAGAGGCTGGCTCGTCGAGGATCAGCACCTGGGGGTCGTGAGCCAGGGTACGGGCCAGACACAAGCGCTGCTTCATGCCCCGCGACAACGTATCGACCATGTCGTCGGCGCGGTGGGTGAGATCGACCAGGTCCAGGAGATCGCGGATCAGAGCAGGGCGTTCGGACTCCGGGATGTCATAGCAGGCAGCGAAGAAGTCCAGATACTCCCACACCTTCATGTCATCGTAGACGCCGAAGAAGTCGGGCATGTAACCGATGACACGGCGAACATCGCGTGGCTGCCGAGTGACGGAGTAGCCTGCTACCCAGGCCTCGCCTGAGGTGGGCTGCAACAGGGTGGTCAGAATGTGCATGGTGGTCGTCTTACCTGCCCCATTAGGCCCGACAAACCCGTAGATCGCTCCCTCCTCCACCGTGAGCGTCAGGTGATCGACCGCCACCACCGTCTTGAAGTGGCGGGTGAGTTCCTTCGTCTCGATAATCGCTGCCATGCCATCACTCCTCGCCAAGCACCAGACACCAACCTACAGGCCAGGGTCTAGCGGGGTGATCCCACCTGCCCCAGCAGACTCACCTCAAAGCTCATGACCTGATACCAGGATTCGGTGTCTGACATCGGAACCCGCAGGCGCAGCTCTATGCCACCTGCCGGATCGACATAGGGCTGTGCCTGGCTGATCACGGTATCACCCCACTCCACTGGCAGCATATCCCACTGCCCAGTAGCGAAATTGTGAGCCTCAACCACCGGCGCTCCAGACTGCTCACCATAGCTGGGGTCGCTTTCCATATGGATTATGAACGAGTCAACGGACAAGGGCGGCAGGATAGTCGCCGGGACAAAGCGGAAGGCGTACTCCTCGCCGGCGTACATGTACAGGCCATACGGTGTGGCGTAGTAATACTCCTCATCAAGCGGATAATATGTCATTAGGCTGGGCGGCACTACGATCGTCCCCTGGCTGGAAGATGGCAGCGAGACGTTCATCTCGATCACATACAGCGCCACATCGACGGGGTCAGCTCCAACATTGAGCACCTGTATTCCGATCGGGACCTCATCGGCCCAACCAAAGAGATAGGCCCCCGATCCACGTCCCTGGCCGTTGAGCAGGCTCCCAACCAGGTCGCAGCGGCGGCGAATATCTGCTGTGCTGAAGCAATCACCACCAACTATGCTAGAGAGGAACTGATCGTAGCCGTAGTAGCCATATCCGCCAGTAGCCGGGTACGGATCAAGAGCCGAGGCTGCTCCAAAGGTTGACAACCCCCCCTGAAAAACCTGATCCACCTGGAGCACCTGGCCAGCACGCAGATCGCCCAATGGCCAGGTCGTCCCGGCCATGGCCAGCACTACACCGGTCAGATCCACATCGCCAGCGTTGACCACCTCGCCGGCAATGTGCAGGCTTTCACCCTGAAGCGAGAGCATCAGGTCTCCGGTGATGCGCGATGCCGTATGGCTGTAGCCCTCAATGGCAAAAGGCTGCACTGAAGCCACGTCCACCTGCACACCGCGCAGCGTCGTGGTCTGACCAAGCACAACCTGCCCGCCGACACCCCCGCTCAACGCACCGCTCAGGTTACGCGGGATAGGCCGGACGAGGTATCCCTGGTCGATCAGCAGGTCATAGCGAGCGCGGCGCGGCGACCACACCCCCAACAATGCATCCACACGGGATACATCGCTGTTGCTCCACGACTGAACCAGAGCCAGGCGGTGGAGGATAGCCCGCGAGCCACGCAGTTGAAAGCCAGTGACATAAGCAACGGCAGTAAACAACACAATCAAGATGGGGATGGTGAACCAGGCTAGCTCGCGGCGCTTGAGGCGCGTGAGCACAAGATAGTTGAGGGGACCGATCAGCACGATATACAGCGCCAGAAACCCACACAACTGGATCGCCGAAGGCAGGCTGACGCCTGGCACAGATGCAACCGCCTGAAGAGCTGTATCCCACTGCGAAGTAAAGCCATAAGCCCAGGCCGGGCGCGGTCGCCCGAGGATCAGCAGTGTCGTCCACAGGTCGCCCATGCCATTCCAAGAGCGCAGCGGCTCTAGATTGGGGTCGGCTGCCAAAAAGTCAACGCGACCGTGGCCAACAGTCCGCCAGACGACAAGCGGCACATCGCCGCTGTGGACCAGGACATGCGCCTCAGGAATCAGCGAGCCGACGGCCACCGGCGCGGTAAGCGCAGCCTGCACGTCAAATGGTACCCCGGCCACCTGGGAGAGCGGCTGGAGCGATACTGCCTGTGTGTCCACTGCAAGCAGCGGGGTGAGCTGATCCAGGCCGCTGAGCGTCCGTGGGTAAGAGAGACCACCCGTGATGATCAGACGCCCACCACCTGCGACCCACTCGAAGAGCGCCGCCTGCTGATCGACGTCAAGCTGTCCGGTGTCGGCATCGGAGATCACCAGAACGTCAAGCGCCCACCATCCTTCACCCACTGACGGCAGTTCATCGGCGGTGAGCATAGCCACGCGCGTCTCGCCGCTGGACGGTTTGACAGCAGACAGCGCTGCCAGCCCCGTCGGCGTATCGCTCCAAATGCCAATCAGGAGCGTGGTGGGACTGACCATCTGAACAGGCGACTGGGTGCTGGCTACCACCCGTCCATTCTGCAGCAGGTCTATGCGGACCTGGCCATTCAACGGATAGAGGTCTGCGGCGTAGAGCGTCACCCGTTTGCGCGAACCGCGCGGCAGATCGAGAGAGCGGGTGTAGATGGTCGGGCCGCCAGTGAGCGGCGTCACCTCGACACGCAGTTCGGCGGTGATGTCGGGGCCGTCGTTCCTGACCGTGACGAAGACGGGCGTCCAGGTGCCTGACTGGACATAGCCGTCAAAGCCGACCTGTGCATCAAGGGCAAGGACAGGCTGCTGAGCCGACGCAGCGCCGGAGGGCCACAGCACTGCCAGGGCAGTCAGAGCCAGCACCAGCAGGATGGATAAAACGACACGTCTCACGGTACGCTCCTGCAAGGCCACCGAAGTTGAGGCATTGTAGCACACTCGAAGCTAATCTGCCCCATGTTTACCTTACGGATGGCTGATGCCTGGGACCGCAGTCCCCGAATTGGGAAGACGGACAGGCCCCGTCAAAGTGAGCAGGGCCTGAGCGCAAGCGGTCCAATCAGAACGGTTGATTTACGGGCAGTGCTCGCCGGGGACGTAGCTGATATCCCACTCCCAGAAATTGCCACACACAATGAGACCCTATCCGGCTATCAAGCCGCCGTTCTCTTGCTGCAAGTCGAGTCAGGGGCTTGGCGTGGATGCAGTCTCAGGGGAAGGAGTTACCTGCTCAAAAGAGGTCTGCTCCAGAGCGACATACTCACCGACCGATGGGCTACCAGTAGGGCAGCTCACCCAGTCGGCAGGCAACCAGCCCTGCATGGTGAACGTCTGAAGGTCGTTGTAGGCCACCTGCACCCACAACGAGTCGGTGGAGCGACCAGTGATCGCCAGATCGCGGGCATCGAGCGGCGGGGCGAGCGGAGAATTGAGATCGGGCAGGGTGTAGATCGGCACATCCTGACTCACGGCGCGGCAGATCACCGAGCGGACAGTGACAACCACCGAGCGTGAACGTTGCTGGCCATCTTCGCCAGTCACCGTGAGCGTAAAGACGTGGTCCCCCCAGGTCAGCAGCTGCGCCGGATAACGGTGCTGGCCTGTGCTGAGGTCGTTGGCAGAGAGGATGACGGGCTGCCCGGCAGAGTCGAACAACTCGACGCGGGTGGCGTTCACCATGCGCCATGTGAACACTACTTCACCAGTGGTGCGATAGATCACAGGGTTGGGCTGGACACTGAAGTCCAGGATGTCAGCGGCAGGCGTTGGAACCAGGCTGGGATCGGGTTGGTAGACCACGGTCGAAGCAGCGGCTGTCTCAGAAGGAGGCAGGGTAACTGCCGCTTCGGGCCGAAAACCAGGCAGCGGCAGCACGCCCAGAAAGGCCAGCCCGGCGATCACAGCCAAGAGGATCAGCATTGCCCCAAGACCCAGCGGTAGGATCGCTCCAGCCAGCCACAGCCACCAAGAGGACGAATCCGGCGTGTAGGTTGCCAGCACAGGAGCCTGATAACCTGCCGCATCAAGCGAGCGGACGACAACGGCAAATGTGACAGGGGTGGTCGCGCCAAAGAAAGGACCGCGGCGTGGATGCACAGCTAGCGATGCCTGCCCAGTCTGGCCCGGCTGAATGTGAAGCTGAGGCGGGTTGTAGCGGTAGGCCAGCGCGTGCTCGCGGTCAAAGCCGCCCAACCGGACGTCAATCGGCACATTGCCCTGGTTTTGAACGGCAATGCGGTAGACTCCGTTCCGGCTGGAGGGCCTTACGGCTACCCCCAGGCCGGTGTAGCCCACCACGTCGATCTCGCGCACAGCCTGCAACCCCCGGTTGGGATCGTGGCGGAAGGCTACCCGCACCGTCAGCGCATAGCGCCCAGGGTTGGTCTGGCTGTGACGAGGTGGACGCAACGAAATCAACACCTCCGTGTCTTCGTGGGCCTCCACCGTCGCCTCGCGGCGGTTGACAGAGATCCAGTCGCGGTTCAACCCCCCCACATCGATGATGAAATCCTGTTCTTCGTCAGACAGATTCTCGATGGTGAGGGCGAGCTGCAACCGCGCACCCGGCGCAACAGATTGCTGCGGCTCGTCGAGCAGGAGACGAAACGGCAGCCCTGGCTCCTCAACCGGCGCTACGACAGGGGTCAGGCTAATGCTGGCGCGGCCCGGCGCTTCGGGCAAGGAGAAGACCAGCATCATATCCCCCATCTGGATCACGTCACCATCGTTGAGCATGATCCGACCATTCGGCTCAAGCTGCACATCGTTGACGAAGGTGCCATTGACCGTGCCCAGATCGACCAGAAAGACCCGACCTTCTGCCACGTCAAACTGGGCGTGGTAGCGCGAGACCGCCGAAGTCTTGAGCACAATGTCGTTGCCAGGTTGGCGACCCACCGAGGAGGTAGGCTTGGTCAGCTCGAACTCCTCAACGTCACCGCTTTCGGACCGAACCGTGACTTTGCCAAAGGCCATGGATAAGTCCCTCCGCACCGGATCAGGTGTGGCATGAGTTCGCTCACAGTCTAGCACGGAGGGAAACCAGGTACAAGTGAGAAGGCAGCCCAGGACAAGGCCCCCTGACGCATCACGAAGGACAGCGGGCCTACCCATGCGGGTTGCCAAGACCAGCCTGGTGAGCAATCATAGCAGAAGACACCCAAAACATAGCGAGGGCAATCGTCCGCCTGAGAGTGCTGCCATGACGACTGTACAACTGATCCCCGCCAAGCATGAGCATCTGGAGCTGTTGCACAACCTGATGCAACTGTACCTGTACGACTTCAGCGTGCACTTCTGCCACGAGAACGTGGGGCATGTGGACGAGCATGGGCTTTTTGACCCCGGCTTCGATCTCGCCCGTTACATGGACAGAGCTGGCTACTGGGCATACGTGGCCCGCGTCGAGGGTCGATGGGCAGGCTTCGCGTTGACCAGCGACCGGGTGATGAAGCCCCATCTCCAGGGCCGTAACATGGACGAGTTTTTCGTGCTACGCTGCCTTCGACGACAGGGGGTTGGGCGCGAGATGGCCTTTCAGGTGTTCGACACATACCGAGGATACTGGCAGATTGCCGAGATCGAGTCGAACACCGCAGCCCAGGCTTTCTGGCGGGCAGTCATCCAGGAATATACCGCCGGTCGCTTCGAGGACTTTGTGCGCGAGGAGCACGGCCAACGACTCATCTGGCAGACATTCGACAGCCGGGAGTGGCGGTGAGCATGGTCGATGGCCAGGCTGTGCATGAACAAGGTGCCCGGTCAAGTTGGGCGATCTACCCTCCCGGAATCTGAAGGCGGTCGATTATGCTGACATGTGTTATACGTCGTCGGGGAAGATCACCTGCTCTTTACCCGCCAACTTCTGCTCAATGCGGTCGATGATGATGGCAATGTGCTTTTCGTTGGTCACGAAGTTCAGATTGTCAGAAGGAATGGTCAGGACCGGACACAGGTCGAAGCCTGCGAGCCACTCACGGTAGTAGTTGTCGAGCAGCGAGAGGTAGTCGGCGGTGATGCCGCTCTCGATGCCACGGCCCCGTTTACGAATGCGATCCATCAACACCGGGACACTGGCGTCCAGAAACAACAGCAGGTCGGGCACCGGCAACGACTCGACCACCAGATCATACACGCGGCGGTAGGCCAGATATTCGCGCTCGGTCATGTTGCCCAGCGCATGGAGGGCGCGGGCGAAGATATGGGCATCTTCGTAGATGCTGCGATCGATGATGGCTGAGCGCGACAGGGCGGCCAAACGGCGGTGCTGCTCGGCGCGGTCGCCAAGGAAGTAGACCTGGAGGTGAAAGGACCACTGGCGCATGTCAGCGTAGAAATCCGCCAGAAAGGGGTTGGTGGAGACGGTCTCGTAGCCCGCCTCCCAACCCAGGCGTGTGCCGAGACGCCCTGCCAGGGTGGTTTTACCCGCACCGATGTTTCCAGCCACTAGGAGAAAGCGCTTGGTCACTGTATACGCTCCTAGACAATCAGCGGTCGCGCGGCAGATCACGGTTGACCAGGAACACAGCCAGGGCAGTGACCACCACGACGAGCAGCAGCCCTCCCCCTGCCACACACAGTACAACCAGGGTCAGAATCGATACGCTCATAGCTTTCCACCCTCAGAACGGGAAGCTTTGCACGAAGTCGGCCAGCAAAGCGGGATTGTCGCTGGTAGCGATGAAGGCCCACGGGCCATTGGTCCATCCGATCAGACGGCCCGACTCAGCCTGCTGAACGATGAAGCTGTGGTCACCGCCCAGGCGGGAGGCAAACACCGCCTGGCGTCCCTTGCCCACACGCACGACGCGCCGCAAACGGCGCAGCACGTGCACGGCATCCTCTTCAGACGAGGCTCGCACAGCCTCCAGGGCCACTTCGCCGCCCGCACCCGTGTAACACGCACGCCAGGAGTGAGGTGAGTCGGCAGGTTGAGGCGGTTCGACCCGTTGAAAGTAGCCAAACCGTAGCGGCACAGTACGCTCCACGGTATGCCTAGCTGCCGAAGGTCGGCGGTCGAAATCAGCCGGGCGGGCCAGACGCAGAATATGGGGGATCAGGACAACCACCGTCCCTGTGAGTAGCACCACGAACGCGACAAGAACCCAGGCCATGTAAGCGCTCCTCAAACACCTGTTCCCCGCACGATCAATACCCATAGCTCGCCAGAAAGGCGCGACGAGCCAGATCAGTAGAGGCGGAAAGCACAAACACCCAGTCCTGGTTGCCCCAGGCGGCGTGATATTCGTTGGCAAAGGTGAAGAAGGTCCCTTCACGCAGACCCAGCGCCGAGTCGTACCCAACCTCGGTCGAGTTGGGCGGCAGACGGCTCAGCGCCTCATCCACACGATCTCTGCCGACCTGCTTGATGCGTAACGTCACCGCTCCCTGCGATCCAATGTAGGTTGCAACATTCACGTCAGCGCCCACCTCAAGCGAAGGGCCGCTGGTTCGAAGGAAGTCGCCCACTTGCCCTGGGAACAAGTCATCGAGTGGTATCTCGGTGGACAGGCAACCGGACAGAATCACCAGCCCAACGGCGCCCAACAACGCTCTGAGCCATTTACGAGATAGGCGCACGCATAGCCTCCTCACCAAGTGATGCCCGGGTGGCCCTGTTTTATCACATCTTGCCGAAATCGGAAACGTGTTGAGAACACAGCACGACCTAGACCGTGCGCCACCACAAGCCGGTGCATTCGGGCAGCTCGACCAGACGCTCGGCAGCCACGCGGTCGGCGAGCGCTTCCCCGAAGAAAAAGCCCACCAGCGACGTGGCCTCCTCCACTGACTCGAAGCGGTAGTCGGTGCGAATCCAAGCCGAAGAGCAGTGATGATCGGTCTCCAGCCAGGTGTAAAATTCGGCCAGAGCCTCGCTGGGTGGTTCTGGAATGCGGTTGCCTGTGCCGAGCGTCTCGATCAAGATCAGTGTGCCGCCAGGACGCAGCACGCGGCGCATCTCACTGAGCATCTGACCAATCTCCTCACGCCACGTATGGGGATACCAGCCAGTGGCATGACCAAAACTCCAGCCCTCGATAGCCAGATCGGCGCTGGCACAGGCGACAGGAAGAGCACGATTGTCAGCCACGGCCAGCTGAGCGTTATCAATGCCCAGCAGGCGTAGCCGACGGGCGGCGACAACCAACATGGAGGGCGAGACATCGAAGGCAGAGATCGTGCGGGCAAAGGGCGACAGCAGGCGCGTGACCCGACCTGTGCCCGCGCCGAATTCAACGACATCCAGCCCAACCAAGGAACGGATGGCATTCAACGCACGTGGCAGGTTGCCTTGGAAGTCCTCACAATCAACCATGCGATCATAAGAGTCAGCATGGCGGCTGTAGATCTCCTTGAAATGGGACATAGGCACTCCCGGCAGACAAAGGCAGATCGCGGAGCAGCTTGCGTACAAAATCGGCGGTATCCCGGCCTGCCAGCAGGCCGAGACAAGACCCACGGTGGGCTACGGGCTGGCAGGTAGCGCCTGCATGGATGGCAGGTAGGTAAAGAAGTACCAGGACGGCACAAAAAAGATCATGATCAGCGAAGCCAACAAGATGCCAACGATGGTTAACGAGACTTTCCAACTGATATTTTCAGCACGCAGCGAGAGTAAGAACAGGAACGGGGAGATCATCGACAGGATGAGAAGGAACCAGCCAAAGGTGGTGGCAAAATAGGCAGGACGGAAGCCAGAATAAAAGGCCACTCCAGCAACGCTCAGGACAAAGAGTAGGCCCGAGGGCAGCGTGGACGACTTAAACATGCCAACTGATTCCCTCAATCGAAACAAGACGTGCCGCCCATGTAAAGAAAGAGCACTGGCATAAGTGTTATTATATCGAAGGCAGGAGGGCAAGGCGACAAGCAGTTGGAGAATACATCCAAAAGATGCAGAAAGGGGGAAGGGATTGCAGGCAGTGGCAGGTCCACGTCCTGCCACTGCTGATCAAGAGACGCAGTCGCTGGCGGTTGATCCGCCAGCATGAGCGACAGATCGGCTAGAAACCGACCAGCAAGAACTGAGCAGACCGGGTACGGTTACACTTCTGGCATACCGAGCTTGCTATCGTGCCCTATTAGGTCGCTCGCTTCCCTCAGCACTCGCTGTAGCCACATGCATAGCACTTCCGGCAGCCCTCCTCGTTGACGACCGCTGCCTCGCCACATTCCGGGCACAGATCGCCAAATTTGATCAGCGCCATCTGACCGGGCGCAGGGGAAGGCGCAGAGCGCGCCTCGACCGCAGGAGGATGCGGCTCATTCGGCGCCGGGTGCAGGAGTTCGACATCATGGCGGTCGTGCAGATAGCTGTCGAGCACCTGAGCCACGCCGTCGGGCAGCGAGCGCACCCGGTTGGGGCCAAGCCCCAGCGAGCGTCCGCCTCCGATGCCCTCCAACTGCCGCACCACCTCCTTGAGGCGCTCGTGGGGCGGCACTGGCGAACGCAGGCGCAGGATGTAGCTGATCAGGCGGCCCAGCGCCTCGCTGACGGCTGCCGTCTCGCTGCCTGCCTTCGAGGTGTGGATGAAGACCTCAAACGGCTCGCACCCGCCATTCTCGTTGACCGTGATAAAGGTCGTGCCAAGTGGCGTAGCGATGCGGAAAGTATAGCCAGGCAGTGCGCGCGGGCGGGGCTTTTTAGCCTCTTCGCCAAAGAGGGGCAACAGGCCAGGGCTGACATCCGTGCCGGGCCTGATCGGTTTCTCCGTGCGTTGCGGTACGGCGGGGCTAGGCGCAACCTCCGGACGGGGTGCAGTTGCAGACGGCAGGGATACAGCAGGCGATGGCCCGGCCTTGGCCTCAGGTCTGTCCTTAGCACGCGACTGAGCCGTCGCGGCAGTCTCCAGCACCACCTTCTCACGCGATCCTGCCACGTAAACCGTCAGGCCCTTGCAGCCCATCTCCCAGGCCAGCATGAAAGCCTTCGCCACGTCCTCCTCAGTGGCAGTGGACGGGAAGTTGCAGGTCTTGGAAATTGAGTTCGACACAAAACGCTGGAGCGCAGCTTGCATGGCGACATGTTCCTCGGCAGTGATGTCGGACGCAACGACGAAAGTATGCCGGATCGAGTCGGGCACACCAGGCACGTCCTGACACGAGCCAGCCAGGTTGACCTGCTCGACGATATGTCGGCGCGTCGGCTCGTCCAGGCCAGCGTCAACAAGCGCCTTCTCAAAGAGCGGGCTGGTGTATTGAAGCTCACGGCGCGTGCCGTGGTCGTCAAAGTAGCGAATGTAAGCAAGCGCAAAGACCGGCTCGCAGCCATAGCCTTCGCATCCGGCGACGGTCGAGAGGGTGCCTGTGGGGGCAATGGTGGTCTGCGCACCGTTGCGGATGCCGTGCTGCCTGATCCCCTCAACCACGGATTGCCAATCGAGCAATGGACGCCCCCAATTCCGAGAGTAGGGGCGCAATGGCGTAGGTGGCCGCCATTTGAGGTCGTCGGGATCGTAGATGCTGCCGCGAATGGCAAGGAATGGTCCGCGCTCTTTGGCCAGCTCAATGCTGGTGCGCATACAGTGGTAATGGATGAACTCCATCACCTGTGAGGCAAACTCCTGGCCTTCCTCGGAACCATAACGCACGCCGAGATGGTACATCAGATCGCCCAAGCCCATGATCCCCAATCCGATGCGACGCACGCGCCGCGCCGCGATCTCCAGCTGGGGCACAGAGGGCACATACTTGTTGGCATCAATTACGTCGTCGAGGAAGCGGGTAGCAGTTTCGGTGCTCCGTTGCAGCTTCTCCCAGTCCACGCCATTGTCGGCAGTGACGTGCCGGGCAAGGTTGATCGAGCCGAGGCAGCAGTTCTCATAGGGACCGAGCCACTGTTCTCCGCACGGGTTGGTTGCCTCTAGGGTGTACAGGTGTGGAACGGGGTTATCGCGGTTGGCGGTGTCTAGAAAGAGCAGGCCCGGTTCGCCGTTGTGATGAGCATAGTGAACGATCAGGTCAAAGATCTCACGAGCGCGGACGGTCTCCCACACTTGGTTATTCTGTGGGTTGATCAAGTCGAAGGTTCCATTATCCTTGACGGCCTGCATGAAAGCATCGGTCACGCCTACGGAGATGTTGAAGTTGGTGATGTGGTTCTCGTCCGCTTTGCAGGTGATGAACTCCCGAATGTCGGGGTGGTCGACGCGCAGGACGGCCATGTTGGCTCCACGGCGGCTTCCGCCCTGGGCGATCTCGCCAAAAGCCTGATCGTAGACACGGAGGAAGCCCACCGGCCCGGTGGCTTCGCCATTGCTGCTGGCGACCAGCGCTCCTTTGGGACGCAGGCGGCTGAAGCTGAATCCGTTGCCGCCGCCGGTCTGCTGGATCAGCGCAGCATTGCGCAGCGTCTGGAAGATGCCTTCCGGTGAGCGCCCCATGTCGTCGTCAATAGCCAGCACAAAGCAGGCGGAGAGCTGCCCCAGGGGGGTGCCTGCGCCAGTAAAGGTAGGCGAGTTGGGGAAAAAACGCTTATCGGTCAGGAGATCGTAAAAGATCTCGGCAACGGCCTGGCGGTCTCCGCCGTATTCGCTCTCTGGTTCGGCAACGTTCCAGGCCACTCGCCAGAACATCTCTTCAACGGACTCTGCCGGATTGCCATCTGGGCCACGCCGCACGTAGCGCTTGGTAAGAACCGTCCGCGCGTTGTCGCTCAGCTCAATGGGGCGAGCCGCTAGAGGGCGGCGACCATTAATGCCGGATGACTTATCCTGATGCACCTGTTCCATACCTAACCTACCTCCGCCAGCACTTGTTCACAACAAGAAACATACCCCCCACGCGCCTCACATCCATAATGCCTCCATCGGACCCCATTGCCGTTCCAGTTAGCGGCTGTATTGGCGACACGGAACTCTCATGCACTGCTCTTGCCGCAGTGCACGGCCAATGTCTGCTTTTTCGTTCCGCGGGTGAACCGGTGGTGCGCTTTAGCACGCATGGTCTAGAGGGTGGGAACGCGCAAATCTTAGCACGAGGGCCAAGCCCGTGCAACTCTCCTCGCGCCGAGAATCCTTAAAACCTGCACAACCCTCAGATTTTTTAAGGTCGGGGGACAGTAGCAAGAAGTCGCATCAAATCGATGGATTATCTCGCAAGGAGACGGAGACGGAGATGCCAGGCTTTGCTGCAAGACCAGGGTCGCTGAACGGGTGCATTTCAGTTTTGGGGGAAGGCAGCATCCCAGAGGGCATCGAAGGAACGGTCAAGGACTGCGCCGCGAATGACAAGCATCTGTTCGGCGGCGGGGCGAGACCAGCGCATGCCTGGGCCGGTGAGGCGCGTTTTGAACTGCTTGACCTCGCTCTCGACGGTGCCGGAGCCAATGGGATAGCCTTCCTCGCGGAAGGTGTGGTACTGCATCCGTCGCTGGTGAGTCTGGAAGTAGCGGGCAAGGTCAGAAAGTCCAGCTTGGTGAAGGGGACGAGTAATGGTCTGGATGTGTCCCTTGAAGAGGTCGTCGCGTCGCCGCTGGAACCAGCGTTGGGCGGCCTTGGGGTCCTCCGCGTGCAGCACCTCAGCGGCAGCCCAGAGATGCTGACAGGCGTGGTACCAGTCCACAATCTGCACGCTGTCAGGGAAGTAATCCGCTGCCAGGTTCCAAATCCACTCCGCCCCATCCGCCGTGACGCTGGAATGGAAGGCGCGCGGAACCTGCTGTTCGACTGCCAGTTGCCACAGCGCCGGGGCGAAAGCCTCTGCCGACCCCAGCACCGCCGTGTAGCTCAGGTTGAGCGCGTGCGGCTGCTCGATCAGCTCGCGGGTCTGCGGGTCCCGTTCCAGCCGCAGTTCTACCTCGAACACGGTCCCGACCTTCATCTCCTTCCAGCCTTCACCCCGAATGTTGACCATGCCCCCATCCAGGCTGATCCCCCGCCGAATAGCGAGATCCTCGCCAGCCAGCACCACCCGTTCCGGGCTGACCTGCGTCCGCCGTTGCTCGACGAGTGCCTTCAGCCCTTCCCCATACCGTCGGGTTTCTCGCCACAGGCTCACACCGGGAACCAGCCGCCCGCCTATCCGCCCCCACACCGCACTGGCCTGCTCGTAGGGCAGTAGCCCACTCAGCCACACCATGTCGCGCGCCATCCCCACACTGTACACACCCCCCTTCAGTCCCCAGCGCTCATCCAGGGGGAAAAGACCGCTTCCCACACTGCGGACAGCGGTAGTAGGGTCGTTCCACCTTCACTTCCCCCGCTCGGCTCACCACCTCTCGCTTCCGCTTGCCCCGGCTCTCCATTCGATGCCCACACTCGTCGCAATACACCGCCTCCAATACCCTGCTCTCTTCAGCAGCCAACTCCCGCAGCACCCCTTCCCGGAACCTCCCCCCCGCTTCTATCGCCAGCTCCTCGATCTCCTCCAGGCTGTTCTTCCCGCTTGGCTTCCGTTCCCGCATCACCCGCTCGACCAGCTCATCAGCCTGACGCTTCAACCGCGCTTTCAGTTCTTCTTCTGGTGACATAGGTGCTTCCCTCCTGCATCCAGTCTACTCCTCTTCTCCCCCCAAACTGAAATGCACCC
>DAOTXR010000033.1:0-10652 GCA_034435375.1 Anaerolineae bacterium | reverse complement strand
CCCTCCCCCTCAGCCACGCTGTGGAGAGGGGGCACACCGAGCGTCAGCGAGGTCGGGGGTGAGGTTGGCCCCCAAGTTGAAATGCGGCGCTGGGCCTCGCCGCCGACATGGTCGCCCGCTGCCGAGCCGTGCTGGCCGGCTCTCAGCCCTGGTTCAGTTCCCAGATGAGACGCAGCCCGTCCAGCGTCAGGTTGGGGGCGATGGCCTCGATCACCCGGGTATGCTCGGCGAACAGCGGGGCCAGCCCGCCGGTGGCGATCACCCGCACAGCGGGCGCTGCCAGCTCGGCCCGGATGCGCTCCACCAGTCCCTCAATCATTGCCACGTAGCCCAAGAACAGCCCGCTCTGCATGGCGTGCACTGTGTTGCGTCCGATGGGTGACGGCGGCGGTTGCAGGTCAACTTTGATCAGGCGGGCCGCCCGGCGCACCAGCGCGTCGTGAGCCAGCCCGATGCCCGGCGCAATCGCTCCGCCCAGGTAATTGCCCTCCGCGTCGACCACGTCCCAGGTGGTCGCTGTGCCAAAGTCGATCACAATGGCCGGGCTGCCGTAGAGCGCCCGGACCGCGGCGACGTTCACCACGCGGTCCGGGCCGACCTCCTGGGGGTTGTCGACCAGCACACGGACGCCGGTGCGGGTCGCCGGGCCGACGTTGAGCGGCGTATGCTTCAAGTAACGCTCAGACATCTGGATGAAGGTGGGGGTCAGCGGCGGGACGACGCTTGCCATCACTACGCCGCGCACATCGGCGAAGGCCAAGCTGTGCTCTCCAAAGAAGCTGCGCAGCAGAACGGCGTACTCGTCGGCCATGCGTTCGTGGACGGTTTGCGCCCGCCAGCTACAGCGCCAAGCCTCGGCCTGGGGATCGTACAGGCCAAAGTGGATGTTCGTGTTGCCTACGTCGATAGCAAGAAGCACCCGATGCTCTCCTTGTCGTGTTGCGGATGAGATGAGCTGCCCGTGTTCCCGCCAGGCGTCAGCTGGCTCCAGGCAGGCGCGGCAGCCGCAGACGCGGGCGCACCAGCTTCTTTAGCCGAGGCAGCGCCTCGACGGCTGCCGCCTCGCCCGCTGCGACGATCTTGGCCGCCTCGTTGAAGCCGCTGAAGGCCGAAATCTCGCCGGGGATGCGGGGATGCAGCACTATCTCAGGCTGTGCAGCAGCCAGCCGCTGCCTCACCAGCACCTCGCTCATCAGCGACTCGGCCCGCCAGGCGTTGTGTGCAATGCGCGTGGTTGGCGGCGTTCCAGGATTATCAACCAGGGCCAAGTCGTAGAAATCTAGCCCCACATCGACGGCCACCACCACCTCGGCTCCCAGGCGGCGGACCACGTCTGCCGGGACGTTGTTCAACACCCCACCATCCACCAACCGATAGGGGCCGATCTCGACTGGATCAAACACAGCGGGGAAACTGCTCGTCGCCCGCACGGCGTCGATCACCACTCCCTCGCGCAGCACCACCTCCTTCCCGGAGATCAGGTCTACGGCGGTCAAGGCCAGCGGGATGCAAAGCTGGTCGAAAGTCAGGTCTTCGCCCAGCTCTTCGGCCAGATACTGGCGCACGCGCTCACCAGAGAACAGTCCAGCGTGGGGCAGCAGGCTCAGGTCGATCAGCCGCAACAGGTTGCGGGGCCGCATGAGGTTCATCACCTCGGCCTCTAGCGCCTCGGCAGGCCGCCCTGCCGCATAGAAGGCAGCCACTATGCCGCCCATGCTTGTCCCGGCCAGATAGTCGATCGGGACGTTTTCACGCTCAAAGACTTTCAGCACGCCGATGTGGGCCAGGCCACGCGCCCCGCCCCCGCCCAGCGCTAGCCCGACCAGCGGTCGGCGGATGAGACCGTAATGCTGCTCTTTTGCCATAAGCGAGGAATCCTCACGCTAGGGATGATCGTCTTCCTCAGAGAAGGGTGTGACAACCAGCCAGGGGTGAACGACAATCTATAAACGACGACTGCTGGTCGGATTGAAGATGATGGCCGCCCCAGGACAGGATCAGCGCCCCCACCTCAGTGAGGTCAGACGACAGTCATCCCATATCAACCGGCCTGAACACTACTTTACCAGCAGACGACCAGGTTGGCGAATAAGTCAAGGGGTGTGTCAATGGGGGGAGACAGGGGCGGGATCGATCCTAGAGCCTGCCGGGGACTTGGTCAGAGGGAGGAGGGCTGGCTGGCCTCCCAGCCGAAACGCGCCCGATCCTGTCATGGGTTTGACGGGGCAGCAGGTTGGCTTACAATGAGAGCGGGAGTGTCATATTCTGGCCAATCCAACGTTACATATGTTATAGCAACACGCCAGATGCAGCGTGGAGGCTGGTGAGTGAGTTCAGGGCAAACTGAGCTGCGGATGCTGACGGCCCGTCTGCTGGGGCCGATGCCCGTCACGGAGCGCGTCTTTCCGTTGGACAGCGCAGAGACCTTCGCCGGTCTCTATGCTGAGACGCACGGGATCGTGTTTCGCTATGTCTACGGGCTGCACGGCGGTCCGCAGCAAGATGTAGAAGACCTTACCGCAGAGACCTACGTCCGCGCCTGGCAGGCCCGTCGACGCTTTCAGGGCGATCAGACGGCTGCTTTGCGCTGGTTGCTGCAGATCGCCCGCCGGTTGGTGATCGACGTCCATCGCCGCCGCCAGCGACGCGGCGAAACGGACCCCATCGAAGTCGCGTCCATCCCCACTGCCGACAGCGGGCCAGAGGAGGAGGCATTGCAGAGCGAGCAGCGCCGCATCTTGGTCGGCCTGCTCAGCACCCTCTCTGATCGCCAGCGTGACATTCTGGTGCTACGCTACCTCCTCGGCTGGCCGGTCAAGGACATTGCCGACTACCTGACGATGGCTCCTAACACCGTCTCGGTCACGATCCGTCGCGCCCTAGAGCACCTGCGCCAAGCATGGCCTGAGCCTGCCCAGGGGCAGCCGTTCAGCGCGCTGGCGACGCCTGCCGAAAGGACGCTCAACCGTGGTTGATGGACGCCCCCGCCCTGAACGCCCCGGCGTGCCCAGCGAGCAGGAGATCGTCTCGCTGCTGGCGAGTCTGCGCCCCTTGCCCAGCGAACAGTTTCACGCACGCATGGCGGCCATGCCGTGGATGCGCCCACCGTCTGTCAGCAAGCCATGCCCCACGTGGTTGGCCAGGCTGCCGCGCCGATTGCGCACGTTGACGGTGGTCGCCGCCTTCCTGGCGATGGTCGCGCTGAGTGCGCTGGTGATCTCGCCGGTGCGGACGGTGGCCAGCGAGGTCATGGGGCTATTCACACGGGCGCACGGCGATCACCTGACGATCCAGGTGCCCGCTTCACGCCCCTGGCAACTGCCTCCCAGACCCTCGACGCCGATGACGGTGAGCGAGGCGGAGGGCCAGGCCGGATTCCGGGCCAAGGTGCCCGCTGGAAGGCCGGCAGGCTACCACTTTGATGGGGCCTACTACCTGCCGGAGATGAACGGTGTACAACTGGCCTACGTGTACGACGGCAGTGTGCTGATGACGGTTACCCAATGGCCCGCCAACCGCGATCCTGAATCGCGCGATCCAGCCCTGCCTGACGTAGGCCAGAGCGCGGCGGTGGAGATCGTGCAGGTGGGCAGCGTGATGGGCGAGTACGTTCACGGCGGTTGGGCCGTGGTTGAAAACCAGGAGGTCGCAGCAGTTGAGGATGGGGGAATGCTCAGACTCCAGGTGGTGTGGGATCCGGATGCTGCGATGCAGGTGCTCCGCTGGCAGGAAGGCTACATGCTTTTCGAAATTGCCGTGGTGGGCGAAGCACCGGGCTGCGAGGGCTACTTGGAGAGGGATGAGGTAGTCATGCTCGCCCGGAGTCTCCAGTGATCATGGCCAATAGGTCTGTGATGCCGACATCCTGAGGAGGCCGGTCGAGCAGAGCGGGCCTATGTGGCGACCTGGACAGCCTGCCGGACGGAAGGTCAATGAGTGGGTACCTTCTGCCGGTCTCATTCCCCCACCTCGACTATAACTCCAGACGTCGAGGTCCTCCTTCTCCTCGAGGTGCGATAGCCGGGCGCACGGGGGCACGTGCGCCCGGCCCATTGTGCCGAACCCTACCCTCAAACGGCGCGATCTTAGACGCTCCTCGCGGGAGCGTCTCACACAGCGGATATGGGTCGTTCAGCGCTGCCTGGCGCTCAGAGCCTCACCCCCCGACCTCGCTGGCGCTCGGTCTGCCCCCTCAGTCACACAGTGGAGAGGTGGAGGGAGAGCCGCCGAGGGCGGCTCGACAGGGGGTGAGGCTCAGGGGCGCATTTCAGCTTGGGGCCGCCTCACCCCCTCCTCGCGTCGCCAGGCTCATGAGGAGCGCCCTCACCATGCCGGGCGGGGGATAACCTCGAACGTCCCGCCCAGCACCTCGATCCCACCGCCCGGATCGCGCAGCTGCTCAAAGCTGCCATCGGCCAGTTGACGGTAGACGACCACCGTCCATAGGTAGCGGCGCGGCGGCATCTCGCGCGGCACGTCCAGTTCATGATAGTCCTGCACCACCTCGCCTTCCACCCAGCGGGAGGTAGGATACATGCCCAACACTGGTGCGCCGATGTCGCGCGACCAGATCAGGTTCCACTGCTCGTCCAGAATGTGCAAGGAGAGGCTGTAGTCAGTGTCTAGGTCCGCCAGCGCCCGCCACGTGATCACCAGCGGCACGTGCTGCCCTGCCTCGACGGTAGTCGCCTGCATCCAGTAGCCGGCCAGCTCAAGCTGGGGAGCGCCCTCAGGAGTAGACAGCGGCGTGCCAATCGGGATCAGCCGGGTGGGCAGGTCAAAGGATGGCTCGCGCCGCAGCCACACCAGCGCGTCAACATTGGTGGGGTGCCAGGTCTCATCGACCGGCAGATGGCGGGCCAGGACGATCTCGCGCCCGCTGGCGGCGTAGTCGGCCAGCGCATCGATGGGATAGACGAGCGTCAGATCAGGGCGCACCCCCTCGATGTGCTGGGCATACCACAGGATGGTGATCTGCTCCCAATCCCCGATCACGACGGCCTCCGGCGGCAGATCGGCCATGCCGCTGGCCAGCCGCTCGCCCTGGGTGCCGGTCTTAAGAATCTGCCGCCAGATGTCAAGCGGATCGCCGTAGAGGGCCATCGTCCGGCGCACAGGATAGGTGTGGGCGAGCTGGTAGGCAGGCAGCGCCAACACGCCCACCGCCAGCGCGATTCCCAGGCCGCGCTGCCAACCCTGATGGTCCTTCAGCCAGCCGCGGATCACATCCCACAGCGCGTTCAGGCCGTAGACGTAGCAGGCCACCACCAGCACCAGGGATGGCAGATAGTAGGTGAAGGGACGGTCGTTGTCGCGGAAATTCGCGCCGAGCATCATCAGCGGGACATAGCTGAGCACGACGAACAGCGCTGTCATTGGCTGCCGCCGAGCCAGGAAGGCCAGCCCGGCCAGCGCGATGACCACCACGACAGCGGTGTAGTCGTTGAGGACCGTGTGCGCGTAACGGAGCATCTGCTCGCCCAGGCCCGGCACGACGAACGAGGTGCTGACGGCGCGGCGGTCGGCCATCCAGTCCAGCCACTCGCCCAGGTTGCGCGGTCGCCACTGGTTGGGGTAAAGGGTGTGGTCGCGGAACCAGGGCAGCAGGGTGGGATAGACGATCAGCGCAGGCAGGCAGACCAGCGCCAGACAGACCAGCGTGCGTTTCCAGCGACGCCACAGCGCCTGGCGCTCGGCGCAGGCTACCATCAGCGCCAGCCACGGGCCAAACAGCGCCATCGAGCGGTGATGCAGCAGACTCAGGCCATAAGATAGGCTGAGGGCGTAGAGCAGCTTATCGCCATACGGCTGGCTGCGATCCTGCGCCCACCACAGCGCCAGCCCGACCACCAGCGCGGCGAAGAAGGCATTGAAAGCGTACTTGTCGGCCAGGGTGGCCTCGCCCCAAAAGGTCGCCCCCAGGCCGAGCGTCAACCCCCCCGCCACCGCGATCACAGTCCGCCCGGTGAGGCGATGGGTGAGCCAGGTGAAGACTCCGGCGGCCAATGCTCCCCATACCGCCGAGAGCAGGTTCAGACGGTAAGCCACCGTGCCGATGGGCATCAGCTTCGACCAGGCATAGCCGATCAGGACGTACAGCGGATGGCCGGTGGGATGGGTCAGCGTCAGCAGCGGCCCGGCATATTGCAGTTCGCCGGCGTCCCCGCCGACCGGGCCGGGCATCAGGGTGCGAACGTACAGGGCCAGCATGGCCACGCTCACGCCCAACGCCCACAGGAAGGGCTGGCGGAAGAAGGCAGGGAGGTAGAGGGGAGGAGGAGGTGACGGAGTAACCTCAGCCTCACCCCCCATCGTTGTTCCTGCCCCCTGCGGGCGGTGTGCGTCCCCCTCTCCCTCTCCATTGAATGGAGAGGGAGAGGGGGCAGGGGGTGAGGGTGAGGCAGACGCCGCCGGACGTTCTGGCCTGCTCCGCTCAGGGATCGAATCCACCCCTGGGGTGGGGTTGGATGGGATATACTTGCTCAGGGTATCCTCCACGTCATGTTGGCCTAAGGCAACTTGGCCTACGGCGTCATCCGCTTCAGCATCCTCGGAAACGGGATTGCCTCGCGCAGATGCGACGACCCGCACAGCCACGCCACGGTGCGCTCGACGCCCAGGCCAAACCCAGCGTGCGGCACCGTCCCAAAGCGCCGCAGGTCCACATACCACTGGTAGTGATCTGGATTGACGCCAAACTCCTGGATGCGCCGCATCAGCAGGTCGGCGTCGGGAATGCGCTCGCTGCCGCCGATGATCTCGCCGTAGCCCTCCGGGGCCAGCAGATCGACGCTGCGGCACACCTCCGGGCGACCCTCGACCGGCGTCATGTAGAACGCCTTGACTGCTGTTGGATAGTGGTAGACAAAGACCGGCTTCTCGAAGCGCTGCGTCAGCGCCGTCTCATGCGGCGATCCGAAGTCGTTGCCCCATTCCATCGCCAGCAGCTCACGCTGCTCAGGATCGGCGGTCTGCTCGCGGATGTCGTGCAACATCTTGACCGCCTCATCGTAAGAGATGCGCGGGAAGGGCGGTTCGACCTTCTCCAGCAGCGTGGTATCGCGCTCCAGCACGGCCAGCTCGGCCCGTCGCTCCCTGAGGACGGTCTTGACAATGCTGGTGACGAAATCCTCCTCCATGTCCATCAAGTCCTCAAGTGAGAAAAAGGCCATCTCCGGCTCAACCATCCAGAACTCGGTCAGGTGGCGGCGGGTCTTGGATTTCTCGGCGCGGAAGGTAGGGCCGAAACAGTACACCTTGCCAAAGGCCATGATGTTGGCCTCGTTGTAGAGCTGGCCGGTCTGGGCCAGGTAGGCTGGCTCGTCGAAGTAGTTCACCTCAAACAGCGAGGTGGTGTTCTCCCCGGCAGTGGGGGTGATGATCGGCGTGTCAAGGTTGATGTAGCCGTGGCTATCCAGGTAATCGCGGATGGCCTTGATGACCGTGGCGCGGATGCGCAGCGTGGCCCACTGCTTAGACGACCGGATCCACAGGTGGCGGTGGTCCATCAGAAACTCGGTGCCGTGCTCTTTGGGCGTGATGGGATACTCGTCGGCAATCTGGATCACCTCGAGGCCGGTGACGCCCACCTCATAGCCGCCGGGCACGCCCGGCGCTCGTGGGTCGGCGCGGACAGCGCCCGTGACGCGCAGCGATGACTCCTGGGTGAGCGCCTGGGCCGCCTGAAATACCTCGGCGCTGACCTCTTTCTGGAACACCACGCACTGCACGAGGCCAGTGCCATCGCGCATCAACAGGAATTGCAGCTTGCCTTTGTCGGTCTTGTGATACAGCCAGCCCTGGAGGGTAACTTCCTGGCCTACATAGCTGGCAATGTGCTCGATCTGGATCGGTTGGACCACAGCGGATGCCTTCCTTGCCTGTATGTCAAAGTAGGGGACAAGATCGGTAAGGATTGTACCCCAGGGCATGGAAGGGTCAAATCGGGGGCAACTGGCAGCGCCCAGGTAGGTATATGCCAACTCCGATCAGCGCTGCTCAAGCGACCTGCTCACCATGCGCACCATGGCCACGCAGGCCGGCCACCTCAGCGATCCCGTTTTTCCGGCTTGCCTCCTTTCCCATTTGGGTTTACAGTTCGGGCCAGGATTCTCCCGTCCACAGTGAGCGAGGTTATGGCCAAAGAACATCTGCTGGTCATCGACTATGGCACGCAGAGCGTGCGTGTGCTGATCATCACCCCACGCGGCGAGATCGTCGCCCGGTCACAGGTGCACATCGAGCCGTACTTCTCCCACGAACCCGGCTGGGCCGAGCAGGACCCCGACCGTCTGTGGGACTGGCTGTGTGCAGCCTGCCAACAGGTGTGGCAGATGCCCGGCGTTGCCAGGGAAGCCATTGCCGGGGTCGGGCTGACCACGCAGCGCTCGACCATCCTGTGCACCGATCCAGCCGGGAAGGCGCTGCGACCGGCCATCGTGTGGCTGGATCAGCGCCGCACTGAGGGCATGAAGCCAGTGGGTGGATGGTGGGGGCTGCTATTTGCCATCGCCGGGATGCGCGAGACGGCGGCCTACGTACAGGGGGAGGCCGAGGTCAACTGGATCATGCATCACCAGCCCGACCTGTGGGCGCAGACCTATAAGGTCATGTTTCTGTCAGGCTATCTCACCCACCGGCTGACCGGCCGCTTCGTCGACTCGGTGGGCTGCCAGGTCGGCTACTTGCCATTCGATTACAAAGCCAAGACCTGGGCAGCGCCTTCCGACTGGAAATGGCAGGCGGTGCCGATGGAGCGCGAGAAGCTGGTCGAGCTGATTCCACCCGCCCAGCCGCTGGGCGAGATCACCGCCGAGGCCAGCGCCGCCACGGGCATCCCGGCAGGGCTGCCGCTGATCGCCTGCGCTGCCGACAAAGCCTGCGAGGTGATCGGCTCCGGCGCACTTGAGCCGCACATTGGTTGCATCAGCTACGGCACCACCGCCACCATCAACACCACCCATCGACGCTACATCGAGGTTATCCCCCTGATCCCTCCGTATCCCTCAGCAGTGCCCGACGCCTACAGCCTGGAGGTGCAGGTCTATCGCGGCTTCTGGATGGTAAGCTGGTTCAAGCGCGAGTTTGGCCAGCGCGAGCAGCAGCTTGCCGCCGAGCGCGGCGTGCCGGTTGAGGCGCTGTTCGACACGCTGGTTGAGCAGGCACCGCCCGGCTCGCTGGGCCTGACGCTCCAGCCCTACTGGTCGCCGGGGCTGCGCGTGCCCGGCCCGGAGGCCAAAGGCGCGATCATCGGCTGGGGCGATGTGCATACACGGGGACATCTCTACCGAGCCATCTTGGAAGGGCTGGCCTACGCGCTGCGCGAGGGCAAAGAGCGCACCGAAAAGCGCAGCCGCATTCCCATCAGCGAGCTGCGAGTCGCGGGAGGCGGGTCGCAGAGCAACGCCGCCATGCAGATCACGGCAGACGTGTTCGGTCTGCCAACCTCTAGGCCACACACCAGTGAAGCCTCAGGGCTGGGCGCAGCCATGGACGTGGCGGTCGGGCTGAAGCTGCACCCCGACTTCGAGACGGCGGTGCGGGAGATGGTACGCCTGGGCGACACTTTCGAGCCGAATGAGAAGACGCATCGCCTCTACGACGAGCTGTACCGGCGAGTGTACCAGCGCATGTATGCCAGCCTGAAGCCGCTGTATGAGGAAATCCGGGACATCACGGGCTACCCACAGCGGTACTGGGTGGGGCGGCGAGCAAAGGGCAGGTAGCCGGACGGTAAACCGCCCGGCGACAGAGATCATGGGCGCGCTGAAGCGCGCCCCAGCACAGGGAGGGCCTGCTTCAGCAGGCGCATAGCGCCGTAGCCGGAGGCTCCGGCAGCAGCAGTAAACCGCCCGGCGACAGAGATCATAGGCGCGCTGAAGCGCGCCCCAGCGCCGAGAGGGCCTGCTTCAGCAGGCGCATAGCGCCGTAGCCGGAGGCTTCAGCCTCCGGCATTCTTGACGTATAACAGAATCGCTATAGAATTCAAGATAGTATTACAGAACATCCATCGATCGGAGATTCGTATGGAGATTGTCACGGTTTCGCCCAAGTTCCAGGTGGTCATTCCCCGCGCCGTGCGCGAGATGCTGGGCATTGAGCCGGGGCAGAAAATGCAGGTCCTTCCGTACAATGAAGGGATCGTCCTGATCCTTGTGCGGCCCCTGCACGATTCGCGCGGCTTCCTGAAGGGCATTGACACCACGGTCGAGCGGGAGCCGGATCGCCTATGAACGTTGTGGATTCCTCAGGGTGGCTGGAATACTTCGCCGATGGTCCCAATGCGAGCTTCTTCGCTCCGGCAGTCGAAGATGTCTCCCGGCTGATGGTGCCTTCCATCAGCATCTACGAGGTATTCAAGCGGGTTCTCCAGCAGCGGGGTGAGCCGGAAGCATTGCAAGCAGTCGCCCTGATGTCCCAGGGAAAGGTAATCGATCTGGACATGGCGCTCGCCCTGAGAGCATCTCGTATTTCGGTGGAGACAGGGCTTCCAATGGCAGACAGCATCATGCTGGCAACGGCCCGGGCTTATGATGCCACGCTGTGGACCCAGGATGCCGACTTCAAGGCCATGCCGGACGTGCAGTACGTAGAGAAGTCGCAGGCCGGACGGTAAACCGTCCGGCGACAGAGATCATAGGCGCGCTGAAGCG
>DAOTXR010000032.1:0-10417 GCA_034435375.1 Anaerolineae bacterium | reverse complement strand
ACCAGGCTGCGCTCGGCGTTGAGCGGGATGCTGTGCCCGGCCTCCTTCATGATCCGGCCCGCCTCCCCCAGCCCCTCGCGCACCACCAGATAGCTCCTGGTGGGGTCGAGGAGATAGATGTGGGCATGGTAGTAGCCGAAGGCGGTGGCCAGGCTGTTGACCACCTCGCGCAGCAACTCATCGGGGTCGAGCAGCCGATTCAGCATCTGGCCAAGCTGATAGGCTGTCTGTTGGCGACGGCGAGCCTGATGCTGCTCGGTGATGTCGCGGGCGATGCCCAGCACGCCGATGATGTTGCCATCGGCATCGCGCAGCGGCATCTTGGTGGTGTCAAATACATGCTCGGTCCCGTCTGCATAGTTGACCACGTCGAAGGGGTTGTGGATCGTCCGGCCACCTTCGATCACCTCGCGGTCGTCGGTGCGGAAGCCGCGGATGCCACGCTGCGGGTCGCCTTCGATCAGGTAGGCAGGCGTGCCCAGGTCGTAGTCGTCCTTGCCGAGCATCTCCTCAGGGGTGCGCCGTCCGTAGAACTGGGCGAAAGACTCGTTGACAATCAAGTAGCGGTACTGGCTATCCTTGGCAAAGATCCAGTCTGGCGTCGTGTCGATGATGCTGCGCAGCAGTTGCTCTGACTGCCTAGTCTCGGCAGAAAGCTGCCGGTTCTCGATCACCGTAGCGATCTGGGGCGCAACCACTTCGTACAGTTGGCGCTCCCGATCGCTCAGGGGATGAGGCTCCGGCCACACCAGAGCGATCATGCCGATCACGTGGCCACCGTGCGGCGCCAGCGGAATGACAGTCAGCCCATGGACTTTGCTGGCCTGCATGGCTGCTCTGGTCTCCTCGGTGACGTCTGTCACCTTGGCGATGTCAGTGATGGTGTAAATCTGATGTGGGTTGTTCAGCATCTCCTGCGTGATCGGGATGGTGCTGATTTGCTTGCGCACCTCATCTGGTAGGTCAAATGCCTCACCTGTCGAGGTCACTGAAGCAACCATTTCACCGACCTTGGCCTGACCTGCGGCATCGCTGTGGACGTTGTAGAGGAAGGCGAAGTAGGCGCCTTGAGTTGGGTTCAACTCGACGAACGAGCGCAAGATGTCGGCAGGTTCCTGGGCGGCGATCAGGGCCACGTTCATCTGATACAACACCTCGACCTGCTCCAGCGCCTCCTGCGTCTGGCGGAGCAGCCGAGCGCCAGCGATGGCGTATGAGATCGAGATGGATGCTGTCTGGAGCAACTCAATCTCTGATTGATCCCATACGCGCTCCTGCACACAGTCATCAAAGCCGACGAAGCCATACATCTGGCCTTCGATGATGATGGGGAGCAGCAGGAGCGACTGGATTTTCTGCTCCTCCAGAATGGCGATCTCGGGTGCGCCGGTCTTGGATCGCAGCGCGGCCACCGGTTGGCCAGACAGCAGCCCTTGTTTCCAGTGTGGGATGGCCTCATCGTAAGGCACGTGCGGGTTTTCTGCGCTGGCGATCCCTTCCGCGGCCCACTCATGAGTCTGACGGCAAGCCAGCGATCCATCGGCTGCGGTGAAGTTCTCAAAGACGTACACACGGCTGACCCGCACAGCCTCGCCCAACATGCCCAGAGCGTCGCGCAGTCCCGCCAACCCACGGTTCAGCAGGGTCGTTGCAAACCGGGCGATCCCGGACGAGAACACGTTGCGACGTTCGAGCTGCTCGAGCGCAGCCCTGGTTTCCTCCTGCGCTTTGCGTAGCTCGCTGTAAGCGCGGGCGTTCTGCACGGCAACTGCCACCTGACCGGCCAGCGTGAGCATCACGGGGACGCTTTCCTGCGTGAAGTAGCCCACCTCGCTGGCCTGCACATCCAGCACGCCGATCAGCCGATCGCCCAGGACCATAGGCACGGCCATCTCCGAGCGGGTCTGTGGAAGCAGCGGATTGGGCAAGAAGCCTGGCTCGGTGGTCGTGTTCTCGATGATCACAGCTTGGCGAGTGCGGGCGGCGCGTGCCACGATACTGCGCTCCGCATTGATTGAGATGCTGTGCCCAGCAGCCTTCATCTGCCGACCAGGCTCACCTGCCCCGGCCTCCATCACTAGCAGATCGCCGGTCTCGTTGAGCAGGTAGACGTGAGCATGGTACAGATTGAAACTGGACTTGGTCAACTCGACCAGAGCGGGCAGCAGTTCGTTGAGGTCAAGCAGCGTCGATACCTGCTGTGATACCTCGGCGGCCACTTGCAGGTCGCGGGTGCGGGCAGCAACGCGATCCTCCAGCGAGGCGATCAAGTCCTGAAGCTGGGTAGCCATCCGGTTGAAGGCTTCAGCCAGCAACCCGATCTCGTTGCGCTCGGTGACGGTGGCCCGCTGGGCCAGGTCGCCGCCCGCGATGCGCTGCGCGGTCTGGGTCAGGTTGGAGAGCGGCTGGGCGATCCGGGCTGCGGTCATCATGCCCACCGCCACGGCTGACACTACGGCCGCCAGTGCGGTGATCATGCCCAATCTACGTGCTTGGGCAGAGGCGATCAGCGCTTCTGCCTGTTCCTGTTCGACCAGCAAGCCTGCTTTTAGTTCGGGCACCCAGCGGTAGGCGCCGATCACCAATACGGGAGGATCCTGGTAGTTCAGATAGGTCTCGACGCCATTTTGCCTTTGCAGCGCCCGTTCAATGCCTTCGCTGTGGTAGGCGCGAGTCAAGGGATACTCGGCAAGGCGACTGGGCGTCAGCAAGTAGTTGCTTTCGCTGCTGATCAGGTAGGACTCGCCGGTGGCGCCCAGTCCGGCATTGCTGGCCATGATGCTTGACAATGTGGTTAAGTCCAGCCGCCCAGCCAGGACACCGATCGCGACATTGTTCTCATCGGTCACGGGTTGCGTGACGATGATGGTCAGCTCATCGGAGCTTAGCTCGTAGAAAGGCGGCTGGATGTATGGGCTGATCAGGCTGGGCCGGAAGTAGGGCTGGATGGCGACGATCTTTCCCACCTGGTTGGGGTCTGACGAAGCCACGATCTCCCCGTTGGTAGTATAGTAAAAGAACTCATTGAAGTTGTCAGTGGCTCTGTCAGCGTCGGTCAGAATGTCTGTGACGATCTCGAGATTTTCCTGGCTGGTGGCCGCCGAGATGAAATAATCGTATGTCGTCGATCCGGCCAGCATTTGGGTCAGCGAGGTTTGGCTGCTGTCCAACCAGCTGTCGATTTGCCGCGCCTTCAAGTTGGCGATGGCTTCGAGCTGCTGTATAACTTGCTGACGCGCCTGGGCGCTGGTTCTGGCCAGGGCGACCGACAACGCAACGGCTACAGGTAGCACAGCCAACAACACGAAGTACAGAACCAGCGTCCAGCGCAACTGGCGTCGGGCTGGCAGTTCTGTACGCATCGACCCTCTCGTTTGCGACGGTAATGTCATATGATTACGTCTCCTCACTCCCTGTGAACAGAATCTTACTGGCCGTAGATGCTGTTCAGGAATGTCATGGTGTAGGCTGTGCTGACGTCTAGCGGCTCGCTCAGCAGCCCCTGGGCGAGCAGAATCTGCTGGGTGGTCTCCCAGTGCTCAGGCGTCATCATGCCAAGCTTGCTGCCCGATGGATTGAGCAGCGGCAGCGAGCGTTCCATTGCACGGGTCTCTCTGTCTACATTGAGGTCGCTGTTGTAGGAGACCGAGAGCGTGGCGGCTTCTGCCGGATCATCGATGGCGTCCTGTACCCCGCGCAAAGTAGCCCGCAGGAACTTCTCCACCATCTCAGGCCGGTTGGCGATTGTCTCCTCCGTCGTGAAGATGACATCTGGGTACATGTCGATTCCATAGTCGGAGGGGAGAATCATGTTGAATTCGTAGCCCCCCAGTTCCAGGTCAACTATCTCGTTAGTAATCCAGGCCTCGATCACATCCATCTGGCCGTTCACTAAAGGGTCGATGGTGTAATCAGTGCGGGTATGCAGGTTGACCTGCGATTGTGGGACTCCCACTGCGGATAGCATGGACAGGAACATAGCTTTGCTGTTGTCAGCGATGTCTACTGTTCTGCCTACCAAATCCTGGGGGCGCTCAATGTTTTTGTCGGCCAGCGAGACGAATGCTAAGGGATGGCGCTGGTAGATTGTGGCAATAGCGACGACCGGATCGCCATTCGCCCTGGCGATCAGCAACAAACCGCCATCCGTGACACCAAAAGTGGCCCTCCCTTCAGCCACTTCGCGGAGAGGGTCAATGTAGTTGCCGTTGGCGTCGTTGCCGCCAGCCCGCAGTTCCACGGCAAGACCTTCCTGCGAATAATGGTTCCTGTCTTGAGCCATGTAGAACCCTGCGAACTCAATCGTATGTATCCACGACAGTTGAACGCTGACCGATTCTTCTGGAATGGGTTGTTGGGCCTGCTGCGCGGAGCCTGTGCAGGCAGACAGTGCGAGGATCGGCAGGGCCAACAAACCGAGAACTATGTCCTTGATAGTCATGTCTCGCTCCTGGGGATAAAGGCACCATGCATACTTTAGACTACCGCACCAGGTTCCTCTCAGTGTAGCATCTGTAGAGTCTGTTTTGAATGGGGAGATACCCTACTGCCCTTCTTTTCTCACAATTGTGGCCATCGTGGTAGAATGGAACGGTCGCGTGACGGACACTCGGATGAAGTAGGTGACAGGCCGCATGTCATATGACCCGCAACAGTTGCCCAAAGTTCTTCAGCTCTACCTGGAAATCAGCCAGTACCCGATTTTGGCCCGGCGTATCCGTCAGCGCATGCGCGAGGAGCTGTTCTCACGCGGCATCGTGAGCAAACAGGCCTTTGAGCAGGAGGTCCGCGACAAGGCCATCCAGTCGCAAGAACGCGAAGGGTTGGTCAACCCATTTGAGCAAGAGCCGCCTGATGTGTGGCAGACGCGCACCGATCAGATTCGCGACCACATGACCGACTTCTACTTCGCCTACAACCTGCCCCACGACCTCTTCGAGCAGATTGTCCATGAAGTCCTCTCTGAGCGCATCCCTAACCGCCAGGTCATCCTCACCTTTAATCCCGAACTGGCCCCCTGGGATCTGCTGTTTGCTCAGGGGGAAGCCTATGAGAACTATCCGCCGGAGATGCGGGTCAGCATCCAGCATCACCTGATGGAGATCATCGTCGTGCTGATCAAGGCCATGATCTCGGATCAGCTGGCGTTTGTGCGCGTGGCCCGCGATTATTTCACCGTTAAAGACCTGGACCAGATTCGTCGCCACCGCATCGGGCGCGGCAAGATCGGAGGCAAGGCGGCGGGAATGCTTCTCGCTTACAAAGTCCTCCAGCGCCACGGCCCGCAGCACGGGATCGACGTAGACCGTTTCATCACCATACCTGAGTCGTGGTTCCTGGGCGCTGACATCTTTTACGACTTCCACAACAACAATGACCTGTTTCGCTTCATGAACCAGAAGTACAAGCGGCCCGAGCAAATGATGAGCGACTATCCAATTGCGTACAACGCTTACCTTAACAGCCGCCTGCCAGACGAGATCATTGATCAATTGTCTGAGCTGCTTGACAGTGTAGGCGATGCGCCGCTCATCGTCCGCTCCTCCAGCCTGCTCGAAGACAACTTCGACACGTCGTTTGCTGGCAAGTACGACAGCTTTTTCCTGCCCAACCAGGGCACTCACGCAGAGAACCTCCGTGAGTTGCAAACCGCCATCATCAAGGTTTACGCCAGTGTGATCCGGCCCGAGGCGCTGATCTACCGCGATCGCATGGGCCTGACCGACTATGACGAACGTATGGCGGTGTTGATCCAGAAAGTCGAGGGCCGCCGCTATGGGCGTTATGTCTTCCCCGATGTCGCGGGAGTAGGTTTCAGCTTCAATCCCTATCGTTGGAGCAAGCGCATCCGCGGCGAGGATGGCCTGCTCCGTATGGTCGTCGGGTTGGGGACCCGCGCGGTGGACCGCGTGGGGCGGGACTATCCACGTATGGTGTCTCTCAGCCACCCCTCCCTGCGCCCAGAGTTTGGGGCGCGCATGGTGCGCCACTATTCGCAGCACCAGATCGACGTGATCGATGTGGAAGACAACACTTTCAAGACGCTGCCAGTTGGCCAGGTGCTTGACATTGATTACCCGGCGCTAACCGCCATTGTGTCGGTCGATCAGGGTGGGTTTGTCCAGCCGTTCGCGCGCCGCCCGGTGGCGCTGGAGCCGCACCAGATGGTTGTCACTTTCGACAACCTGCTGGCCCAGGAGCAGTTTGTCACTCTGCTGCGCGAGTCGCTGAAGATCCTGGAGAAAGCCTATGAGCGCCCGGTCGATGTAGAGTTTGCCGGCCAGCTTGTCGCCACTTATCCTAAGCCACAGGTGCGGATCGCGCTGTTGCAGTGCCGCACTCTCAGTCGACGCGGTGATGTGTACCACGATGTGCACATCCCTGAGGACATTCCAGAGCAGGACGTGATCTTCACGGTCAACCAGCAGGTGCCGCGCGGCTGCGTGGAGGGTATCCGCTATGTGATCTATGTCGATCCGCACGCTTATGTGCACATTCCAGAGCCGCACACGCGGATCGAGATCGCACAGGTGGTGGGCCGCCTGAATCACGCCCTGGCCAACCAGACCTTCATTTTGATGGGGCCTGGGCGCTGGGGGTCATCCAATATCCAGGTGGGCGTCCCGGTGACCTACGCCGACATCTACAACACGCGGGTCCTGATCGAAGTGGCCTTTGCTGGCGATGGCAGCGCCCCTGAACTGTCTTACGGCACCCACTTTTTCCAGGATTTGGTCGAAGCGAATATCTATCCGTTGCCGATCTTTCCTGATGACCCCTCCAACGTCTACCAGGAAAGTTTTTTCCGCTCAGCGCCCAATTTGTTGTCGCAACTCCTCCCAGCGGATGATCGCTACACGCCGTACATCAAAGTGATCGATGTACCTTCTGTCAGCAACGGGCGCACGCTGACCATCATCATGGACAGCGAAGAGGATAGGGCCGTAGCATTCTTGACAAACAAGCCGTGTTGTTTCTCAGAGCGAACCTGAGTGATCGCCAGGAGGCCGAGATGAACTCCTGCTCTGGGTCGCCCGCCGGAGTTTGTCACAGCCTTCGCATAGGCCCTGGTCGGTCGAATCGAGGACAAAGTGATGAAAAACATGCGCGTCTCAACCTTGATTATCATTGTCCTGCTGATCTGCGCCGTGGTCTTTGGCGGACTGGGCTTTGCCCAGGCGCCCAACAGCATGGTATCGCCTGCGGCAGTCTCGACGTACATGCTGATCTCGGCGGGCATTTTCGCCATTCTGGCGGTGATGAGCCTGCGTCGCAAGGAGATGTGGCAACGATTCTTGGGCGTAGTTGCCATTATGGCAGCTCTCTACATGGTAGGCATGGCCTTGCTGTTCTTCCGAGGGCTGAGCATGATCCAGGCTCCTGAGTACGGCGCATGGCCTGCGCTATTTCTGTAAACAGCAGCTTGCCGAGTCGGGACTGTGAAGTTCTGGAAAGCCTTAGTCTATCCCTTCGAGGATCGGCGCTGGATTTCAGAGCTGGGAATGGCTCTGCTGGTTGCCGCCATCCCGGTCATCGGTTTTTTTATCATCAAAGGTTGGGAGTTTGAGATCAGTGTTCGTGTCCGGCAAGGGGCACCCCGTCTGCTACCCGGCTGGGATGGCCTCGGCAGGAAGCTGTGGCGGGGCCTGACGATCCGAGGGGTGGGGTTCCTTTACAATTTGCCCACGTGGGCTTTTGTGACGATCGGCGTCGTGCTGTGGGTCAATCTGGCGATCCGTTTTTTCGGCCAAGCTGACCGGTCCTTTGAGGCGTTCGCACAGCTCTACACAGAAGGCCTCCCTGCCCGCGCTGCGCTGCTATGCGGCACACTGCTGTACGCCGTAGCAGCCAACATTCTGTACTGGTCTGGGTATCTTCGCTACATCGAGACTCGCCGCTTCTCGGCTTTCTTCGATTTTGCGGCCAACATCCGGCTGGCCTTTCGCAACTTCCTCGACGATCTGGTGACGGGTATTTACCTCTCCGTCCTAACGCTGGCCCTCGGTGCGCTGGGCAGCCTGTCGACTGGGCTGCTGTCCACCACGGGGGTAGGGGCCTTCCTGGCGCCGATCCTCGTTCCCGCGCTTACCCTAACTGTGATGAGCTGGTTCGCTGGCCACCTCTACGGCCAGCTTGCGATTCGGACCCTTGAGGCGCCTCCACGAGTTGGGACGGCGCCGGGATCGCGATGAGCCACAGCCTTCATCGGATTGGATCCGTGTCAGAAATCTGGGCCTGCCTGCGCGGCTCTTGCGCCAGCCAGATCAGGCTGATCGCCAGACCAGCTGCCATGATGGCTGCGCCGCTCAAGTAGGGCAGATTGATGTGCAGATCGAAGGCGAAGCCCGCCCAGGCTGGTCCGAACACCCGGCCCAGACTCATGAAGCTGTTGCTCAGACCCATCGCCATGCCCTGACCGCCGGTTGCGCGTTTGGAGATCAGCGCAGATACTGCCGGGCGCAGCAAGGAGTTGCCCATGATAAAGATCAAAGCCGCAACAATGACGCCCGCCAGCGAGCGGGGCAGCGTCATCATCGCAAAGCCCAGAGCGCTTACTAGCATCGAGGCGCGGATAATGTTGGTCTCACCCCACCATCGGCTCAGCGGGCCGGTCAATGCGCCCTGGAGTACTGCTGACACAAGGCCGATCAGGGTCAGGATGATTCCCACCTGGCTGGGGCCATAGCCATAGCGCTCCAGCGTATACAGTCCGAACACGCTCTCGAAGTTCGCCAGGCCGAACATCATCAGGAAGGCCAGCACCAGCAAAACGCCGACCGGACCGGCCAGCGCATGCCACATCTGGTCGATCTGAGGCCCCTGGATGCGAACGGCTGAGGTGCGGGCTTCCGTGGGCAGCGACTCGGGCAGGAGAGCAGCCACGAGGATTAGCGCTATCGCCGACAGTCCTCCGGCAAGGAAGAACGGCAGTGACAGAGACCTCTCAGCCAGCGGGCCGCCCAACCCTGGCCCCAGCACCATTCCAACGCCCATCGCTGCCCCCAAAACACCCATGCCGCCCCCCCGTTCGTCGTGGGAGGTGCTATCCCCGACATAGGCCATGGCGGTGGGCAGAGTAGCCGAGGAGAGCACACCAGCCAACGCACGAGTAACAAACAGCATCCACAGGCGGGTAGACAATCCAAACAGGATCAACGTCACCGCATTGCCCAGGATTCCCAGCAACAGTATCGGCTTGCGCCCGTAACGGTCGGAGAGGTCGCCCCACAACGGCGCACACAGGAACTGCATCAGCGAATAGACAGCCATCAGCAACCCCAACGCGCTGCCACTTGCGCCGAGGTTTTCAATGTAGAATGGCATGATGGGGATCACGATCCCGAACCCCACCATCACGACGACCAGGGTGAAGAACAGAACGATCAGGTTGCGGCGGTTGCTTGTGTTCATATCCTTTTCCTCGCGCCGATGTACCTCTGATTGTCTCTCACCGTCGCCTTGCCGTGCGCGTGTCAAATGGCCTCTCTGCGCCAGATGATCGTCACGGAGAAGCACCAAGCTGAGCTATGTCGGGAACCTTTTGATGTGTTGGCGCGTCTGTTATGTGTGATTCAACGTGACCAGAGCATGAGAAAGCAAACCGAGGAGGTTCACTATGTCTACAGGTATCAACAACGCACGCCCAATCATCGGTCTGATTGCCCTTTTGGCCGTGGCCATGCTGGCGGCCACAGCCTGCACCAGCCCGTCGGCTGCGTCGACCAACGCCCCGCAGCCCACTATCAACGTCAGCGGGCACGGAGAGGCCACCGGCACGCCCGACATAGCCTACATCAGCCTGGGCATCGATGTGAAGGCTCCCGACCTGGACCAGGCTATTGCTCAGGCCAACACGGCGATGTCCGATGTGCAGGCGGCGATGACGGCGCAGGGCATCGCTGCGGAAGACATGCAGACGATCAACTTCAACGTATGGGTCGAGGATCCATACGACGAGCGGGGCCAGCCAACCGGGCAGCGCATCTATCATGTGCAGAATACGCTGCGGGTCAAGGTGCGCGACATCGGCAAGGCAGGAGAAGTGCTGGGAGCGGGCCTCGAGGCCGGCGCCAACACGGTCCAGGAGCTGAGTTTCGGCATCAGTGATCCCGCTGCCCTTCAGGCTGAGGCGCGGACTCAGGCCGTCACCGACGCACAGGCGCGCGCCCAGCAGTTGGCCGAAGGGTTGGGCGTCAAGCTCGGCGGCCCGGTCACTGTCAGCGAGTCGTACATGCCCACTCCGATCTATGTGGAGCGTGCGGCAGCTTACGACGCAATGGGTGCATCTCCGGCAGCTGTGCCTGTCAGTACGGGCCAGCTCACCGTCACGGTGGATGTGAACGTAAGTTTTGCCATCGAACAGTAGGCCCTCAAATGTGCTGTGGCGAGGGTAGAGGGGCAGGCCAGAGCCTGCCCC
>DAOTXR010000031.1:0-76702 GCA_034435375.1 Anaerolineae bacterium | reverse complement strand
ACTACCATGCCCACATCTATCTCCTCGACCCCACCAGGAGCTATCTGGTGGTGCGCGAGGGGCTGGGGGAGGCGGGCCGGATCATGAAGGAGGCCGGGCACAGCATCCCGCTCAACGCCGAGCGCAGCCTGGTAGCTCGCGCCGCCCGGACGCTCGAACCCGTCATCGTCAATGACGTGGGGCACAATCCCGACCACCTGCCCAACCCCCTCCTGCCGCGCACCCGCTCAGAAGTCGCCATCCCGCTGACGGCAGCTGACAAGCTGCTGGGCGTGCTGGACGTACAACAAAACCGGTCTAACTACTTCACCGACGACGAAATTCGTACTCTGACGATCATCGCCAACCAGTTGGCCATCGCGCTCTCGAACGCACAGCTTTACCAGGAACAGCTCCAGACCGCCCTCCAGCTCCGCGAACTGGATCGGCTCAAGAGCGAGTTCCTGGCCAACATAAGCCACGAGCTGCGCACGCCGCTCAACTCCATCATCGGCTACTCGGAGTTGCTGATCGATGATGTGGGAGCGCAACTGGACGAGATGTCGCTCGAAGACCTGAAAGCCATCCACTCCAGTGGCCATCACCTGTTGTCGATCATCAACGACATCCTCGACTTGGCCAAGATCGAGGCTGGGCGGATGGAGCTGACTCCTGCTGTAATTGAGGTGCCGCCCTTTGTTTCGCAGATCGTGGACATGTCACGTGTGCTGCTCAAGGAGAAGCCCGACGTCCAACTGCTGCTAGATGTGCCGGACGATGTGCCAGAACTGCATGCCGACCCGGTGCGCTTGCGCCAGATTCTGTGGAACCTGCTCAGCAACGCCATCAAATTCACCGACGAAGGCTACGTCAGGCTGACATGCCACACCGAGGATAGCTGGATGTACTTCTCTGTGCAGGACACAGGCGGCGGCATCCCGCCAGAGTATCATGAGATCATCTTCGACCAGTTCCGTCAGGCCGACGGATCGGCTACCCGCAAGGCAGGCGGCACTGGCCTGGGCCTGACCATCACGCGCCAGCTGGTGCAATTGCATGGCGGCGATCTGTGGCTGGAGAGCGAAGTCGGTAAGGGATCCACCTTCCACTTCAAGCTGCCTCTGCATGTCCAGGTCAGGCCAAGTCCCAAGGCCGGTGACGACGGTGGACAGAGAGCTACGACCACCACCAATGGACGTAAGCCAAAGAAGTCTGCCAAAGCCAAGGCTGGCGCCGACTGAACCAGCCTGGCATTGAACTCTGCCCCTCCTGGGGAAACACAGGAGGGGCAGACTGGAACGACCGAACCCAACCAGGACACATTATGACTGCCCTGACCCGAACTTTCACCCAGGTCGTCTGCCTGACCTGTGGCCATACCATGAGGCCAACCCTCAGCGCCACCCACTGTGACCAGTGCGGATCGCAGTGGCTGGACGCACGCTACGACTACCCGCAGGTGGGGCGGCTGTGGCCGACCGTGCTTGGTAGCCGGGACACGACGCTGTGGCGCTACCATGAGCTTCTGCCGATCGTTGCCCGGCTGCGCGTCAGCATGAGCGAGGGGTGGTCGCCGCTGCTGCGAGCCGAGCGGCTGGGTAAAGAACTGGGCCTGCGACGCTTGTACGTCAAAGACGAACGACAATCGCCGACCAGTTCGTTCAAAGATCGCCAGGCCACGTTGGTCGTGTCAGCCCTCAAAGCCATCGGAATCGACGAGGTGGTGATGGCTTCCACCGGCAACGCGGCGACCGCCTACGCAGCCTACTGCGCCCGCGCCGGGATCAAGCTGTGGGTGTTTGTCACCAGCAGCGTGCCTGCTGAAAAGATGCGCGAAATCGCGCTCTACGGCGCCGAGGTGATCAAAGTCTCCGGCACCTACGACCAGACCAAGGTCGTGGCCGCCCGCTTTGCCGAGCGGCATGGCCTGTACTACGAACAGGGCGCTAAGGCCATTGTCTCCAAGGAAAGCATGAAGACGATTGCCTTCGAGATCGCCGAGCAGCTCAACTGGCATGCTCCCGACTGGTACATCCAGGCCGTCAGCGGCGGGATCGGACCGATTGGCGTTTGGAAGGGCTTCCACGAACTGCTCCAGGCTGGGTTGATCAGGCGGGTACCACGCCTGGCCATCGTGCAGGTCGAAGGCTGCCAGCCCATGGTGCAGGCTTTCAAGGCCGATCACGAGACCGCCAAGCCAGTGATCCCGCAGACCCGAATCAGCATCCTGGCTACCGGCGACCCAGGCTACGGCTACACCATTCTATACGAGGCTGTCAAGAGCAACCGGGGCGCGATGGTCTCTGTGTCTGACGAAGAGGCATTCCGCGCCCTGCGCCACCTGGCCCGCACCGAGGGCCTTTCGGTTGAGCCTGCCACAGCGGTGGCCTTTGCCGGGTTAGAGAAACTGGTGCGCGAGGGCATCGTTCGACCCAGCCACACTGTGGTAGTGAATGCCTCCGGGCACACCCTCCCGGTCGAAAAGTTCGTGCTGGGTGAGCAGTACGTGGTAGACATCGAGCTGCGCAGCCAGCTTGTGGAGCAATGGGGCATGCCTGAGGAGGGACTCGGTGCAGCGTTGGAGCTTCTGGACGAAAAGGCTACACGAGTGGTGGTGATCGACGACAGTCCGCGTGACAGCCGCCTGATCCGCCGCCTGCTCCAACGGCACAAGTCATACCGTGTGTATGAGGCTCATACTGCCCCAGAGGGGATCGAATTGGTGCGTGAGCAGCTGCCCGATCTGGTCGTCCTGGACCTGATGATGCCGGACATGTCTGGCTTCGATGTGCTGGACGCGCTCAAGGCCGACCCAATCACACAGCAGATCCCTGTGATCGTCGTCTCTGGCAAGGTGCTGACGGACCAGGAGCGTGAGAGGCTGAAGCAGCAGACCGTCTCGCTGTGGCTGAAGGGCAGCTACAAAACGCACGATCTGGCGGAGCACATCGTCGAGCTGCTGGGACAGCACTCGGAGCCAGGACCAGAGCCTGCTACATCTGCGCCGCTCCAACCGGCAGCAGAAAACGCGACACACACCGTACTGGTCGTCGAGGACAATCCACTGGATGGACGGCTGCTGCGCCGCACGCTCGATCAGCAGGGCATCTGCCGCGTGGTCGAGGCCCACTCTGCCGAACAAGCGCTGCTCATGTTGCGCCAGAGCATCCCCGATCTGATTATCCTCGACCTGATGCTGCCGGACATGAGCGGTTTTGAGCTGCTGGAAGTGGTGCGCACCGATCCGTCCACGCGCGACATACCAGTGGTCGTGCTGACGGCCAAAGAGTTAAGCTCAGACGAGCGCGCCCGACTCGAAAAACTGGTGGACTCGACTTGGACCAAAGGGGCTATCGACCGCATGGCGCTGCAAGAGCGCGTGGCGAAGCTCATCGGGACTGTTTAATGTTGTAATGCTACTTCAGGAGCGTCTCATGGCAACCATTTTACTGATCGAAGATGATCAGATGAGCGCCAGACTTGCCACCCGCGTGTTAGAGCGAGCCGGACATGCTGTCATCCACGCGAGTGAGGGGCTGACTGGCCTAAAGATCGCCAGCGAGCAGGCGGTGGACCTCGTGCTGCTAGATTTGGGCCTGCCCGATATCGGCGGGCACACGATTGCTGCACTGATCAATCGTATCCCTGGTAACATTCCAGTGGTGGCAGTGACAGCCAGCACCGATCAGGTGACCCAGCAACGTGCACTGACCTACGGCTGCGACGGGTACATCACCAAACCGATTGATACGCGCAGCTTCCCTGAGCAGATCGCGCATTTCCTGGGCAACGATGGCGCTGCGCTGAAGTCTGCCTCCAACAACGGATCATCTGAGGCAGGCCACGAGGAGAGCGACTCTCAGCACACAGCGCTGTAGGTCCTGTCTCGTGGACCGTGGCATGGTTGTAGAGTAAAAAGTCCAGTGTGGAGATAGGCATTATGGGAAAGATCATGTACGTCGAAGACAACTTCCAGAACTATCGGCTGGTGATGCGCATGGTGCAGTCGGAGAATGGTGGTTCGCATGAGGTCTTCCGCGCTGAAGACGGCGCTGCTGCTCTCAAACTCATCCACGAAATCAAACCCGACCTGATTCTGATGGACATCAACCTGCCCGACATCGATGGCGTGGAGGTGACGCGGCGCATCAAAGCAGACCCGGACCTGCAGGGCATCCCCGTTGTGGCGTTGACAGCCAACGCCATGGTCGGTGACCGGGAGAGATACCTGGAAGCCGGGTGCGACGGTTACCTGCGTAAGCCGATCAGCCGCGCCGACCTGCGCGACGTACTGAGCCAATACCTCGGCGGTTAGGCATTAGCATCGGAAGTTTCCGCGCTCGAACCTGCTGAGCAATCGCCTACTCCATGGTCTCGTCCATCAGCCCTGTCTGATGCCCCGCTGCCACCCATTGTGGGGGCATCGAAGCAGGGCTATACTGTTCGGTGGAGGCAGGCATAGCGCCAGCGTGAAGGCGGGTCCAGCAGTGTCCGCTCTTGCACCTGGGCTGGATACCGGGGTCACGCTGGCAGGCAGCCATTGACTTCCCGAAGCTGCTTCCTGAGGAGGGCTTCTTTATGGCATCTGAAGAGCCAGTCCCATTCGGATCGGGGTACACCATTCTGATCATCGAGGATAATCCTAAGAACTCACGATTGATGCAACGTGTGCTTGAACGCCACCATTTCTCTGTCCTCATTGCAGAGGATGGCGAGTCCGGCCTTCAGATGGCCTTCGGCCACAACCCAGACCTGATCCTGCTGGACCTCGGCCTGCCCGATGTGGATGGGCAGACCGTCGCTGGAATGCTGAAACAGCCTGATGCCCTGCCTCACACACCGCTGGTGGTGGTCACCGCATGGCCCGCTGAGACTGCCCGTCAGATGGTCACTGCCTATGGGTGCGAAGGGTATATCTCCAAACCAATCGACACCCGTGAGTTTGCCCGCCAAGTAGCATCCTATCTGTCTGCCTCGGTCAGATAGCAGGGACAGCCGTGGAACTCGTACCTGCCAGTCGATTTAGCATCGAACAGCTTACCGATACTTATAACCAGACACGTGTCGATTACCTGGTCCCCATGCCTATGAATGCTCACCGCCTCCAGGAATACATCGACACATATGATGTGGACCTAGACGCCTCGGTTGTGGCGCTGTACGGAGAGGAGCCTCTGGGAATCTGCATGCTAGGGCTGCGGGAGGGGCGGGCGTGGCTCACACGGTTGGGGGTGCTGCCCACCTCACGACGTCATGGCGCAGGCCGCGCCATGACAGAATACTGTGTTGAGCAAGCCGCACGGCGTGGCCTCCCCGTCATATATCTGGAGGTGATCGTCGGAAACACCCCCGCCTATGAGCTTTTTGCGCGGCTGGGTTTTACTGAGGTCAGGCATCTGCTGGTCCTCCGACGCCCTCCCGGACCGCCCGTCAGCACTCCGCAGCAACCACCGACAGACCTCATCGCACTGGACAAGGCCCAGGTAGTTGATCTGGCTGCCAGGCGCTCCTGGCATGAAGCCTGGACCAACCAGACCGAGTCCATCATCAATGCTAGGAATGTCAAGGGGTTTTACGTCACCGATCACGCAAGCGGCCTGAGCGGCTGGATCAGCTACGAACGCACCGCACTCCAGCTCAGGCGTGTGATGGTGGGGTCGGAGGCCGGACCGGCCAACGTCCCGGCAGCCAGCCTGCTCTATCACCTGCACAGCACCTTCCCGACGCTCGACACAGTAGCTGAAAATCTTCCTGCCGACGCCCCTTATCTCGATGCTTTCTATGCTCACAGCTATGTCGAGTCGTTCAGGAGGATCGAGATGGAACTGGTGTTGTAACGCCTCGGTTCCTGACCTCACCCCAACAGCACTGAAGTGGCTGCCCTGGCCTTTCGCAACGCGATCAAGGGAGAGGTAGGTGGATGAAAAACACGCTGCCTACCCCGACTTCGCTCTCGACCGAGATGTCGCCGCCGTGTAAGCGCACTATATCGCGGGCGATAGTCAGCCCCAGGCCAATGCCCTGCTGCTCAAGCGAGTCGCGGTTGAGCTGTAGGAACCGCTCAAAAATCGCCTGATGCTGGGTGGGCTCGATGCCGATCCCGTCGTCCCGCACCGAGATAACCACCTCTCGGTCAATCGCCTCTGCCGAGATCGTCACGCGCCCGCCTTCCTGCTTGCAGAACTTGATGGCGTTATCCACGATACGAGCCAGCGCATCTTCCAGGTAGAGCGGCATCCCAAACACAGCCAAGCCTTCGGGCAGGCTTACGCTGATGGTGACATGGTGCTCGTCGGCCATCGGCTGGCATTTGAGGACAATCTCAGCAATCAGGGTGTCCAGTTGGACAGGTACGCGCCGCAGCATTATTTCCATGCCAACCACGCCGCTGTCGATGCGCACCACAAGCATCAGATCTTCAACCAACCTGACCAGCCGATCTGCGCCGCGCTGGATGCCGTCCAGCATGGTCTCAAGCGTGGTCCGATCCAAATTAGCGTGCTGCTCCTGCAACAGGTTGACATAGCCGTAGATGTAGGTCAGGGGAGTACGCAGCTCATGGCTGAAAATGGTGATCAGCTGCTGCTTCATGCGATCGATGTCAGCCTGAGCAACTGCTTGAATGTCACGCACACGCTTAAGCCTGCCGCGCACCGTGACCAGCAGGTCCTCCGGTTCAAACGGCTTGGTCAAGTAGGCATCAGCGCCCAGGTTGCTCCCACGTCGGATGTCGGTAGGCTGGCCGCGCGCAGTCAAAAAGACGAACGGGATCGGGGTCCATGCCGGGTTGCTGCGCACCGCATTGAAAAACTCGTAGCCATCCATATCGGGCATCATGATGTCCGAAATGACCAGGTCCGGCACGCGGCGTTGCATGACTGCGAGCGCCTCTCGTCCATTGATGGCAGTGGACACCTCGTACCCATGCAGCTCTAATAGATCGGCAACTCCCTCCAGAATAGCCGGATCATCATCAACCAGCAGAATTGCCGGGTGCTCTATCTGCGCTTGGCGGAAGGCTTCTTGCGACTCCATCTCTTGGTTTGTGGGTGGATCGCTGTTTTGGCCTGTATTGCTCACTCTTATCTGCGCCCGTAACTATTGATCATCTCATAACTTACAACAATGGTAAATGGGCCGTATGTCCCACCATGCCTCAGCCCCTCTAGATCGCTCAACGTCTCTGAATTGTATCGCGTGCGGCGTGTCCTTTGCATCACAGCGGCAACCCATCCTATAATGTCACTAAGGTGAAGCGACCGAGGGCCTCGCACCTGGCAGCCAGGCCGGACAACATGACCGACTCAACAATCTGTGTACTGCTGCTTGACGACAACCTGGAGCGTCGCGCTCAGGTCTGCCGCGCATTGTCGGACAGGCCAGAACTGACGCTGATCGAAGCGCCTGGTGAGATCGACCTGGAGCATTTGCTTTCCGGCGGCCTCGACATCGACGCCATAGTGACCCGCCTTCAGCTAGACCATCTGGCTGCGCCGAACCTGGTGCGCCGCGTGCGGTCGGCCTACCCCGGCGCGCTGCTGATTCTATTGGTCGGCGAGGACGAGGTTCAGATGGCGGTTGATATAGTGGGCGAGGTGGAGGCCGTGGTCCTACCCGCCCACGAGCCGTACCTAGCGCTGCTGCCAAGTCTGTTTCAGTCGGCCAGGCGAACCCACCTTGCCCACCGAGCAGATGCGTCGGCAGCTCAGTCGCGCCCAGACACCTTTTCAGACAGCCAGATGCCGATGTTGGTGCTCAATGCGGCATCCTACGCCATCCTAGATGCCAACCCGGCAGCCTGCGCTTTCTTCGAGCACTCTCACGACGAGCTGGTGACTCTGAAATTCGATGCTCTGGTGGACTGTTCGCTCAACGAGATCGAGGCCCACCTGCCCGAAGTGCTGCGCGGCGGCATCTTGAGCTTCGTGTGCCAGCAGCCGACGGCGCAAGGCGTCACTTACGAGGTGGAGGTCTGCCTGAGCGCACTGCCGTGGGACGGCCACCCGCAGCTTCTCGCCATCGTCCACGACGTGACTCCACAGAGCCGGGCAGGCCAAATCCGGCGCGAGAGCGAGGCTATGCTACGCGCCATCGTGGAGAACACCACCGACACGATCTACATCAAGAACCCAGAAGGCCGCTATGTGATGGTCAACCCGGCCATGGCCCGTTTCCTGGACCGCCGTCCGGAGGAAATCCTGGGCAAGCTGGACGAAGACCTGTTCGGTGAGGAGATTGGGCAACAATCCCGGACTATTGACCAACAGGTGATGACATCCGGCCCCGTTTACAACCTGGAACGGAAGGTCACGATCAAGGGCAGAGAGTACGTCATCCTAACAGCCAAGTTCCCCTACGTCTCACCGGAGGGGGAACTGTTGGGGGTGATCAGCATCAGCCGCGACATTACCGAACGGGCGACAGCCGAAGAAGCCCGCCGAGAAAGCGAGGAGCGCTTCCGGCACATCTTCGAAGATAGTCCCTTAGGCATGGCCATCGTCGATCTCCAGCTTCGCCCACTCCAGATCAACGCTACGCTATGCCAGATGCTCGGTTATACAGAAGACGAACTGCGAAGCATAACCGTCGCAGACGTGATCCATCGCGACGATATTGACGAGGTCAGAGCTAACGCCTGTCGACTGGTCAAGGGCGAGATACCTGTCTACCGAACAGAAAAGCGGTTGGTGCGGAAGGACGGCATGGCCATGTGGGGCAACCTGACCAGTACCGTCGTCCGCGATGCGGAGGGTCTCCCCCTGTACGCTATCAGCATGGTTGAGGACATCACCACACGCAAGCAGGTTCAGGCAGCCCTGCGTGAGAGCGAAGACCGCTTCAAGCGGATCGCCGAGAACGCCCCCGACATGATCTTCCGCTGGTCCTATGCGCGGGGCTTTGAGTACGTCAGCCGGGCCTCCACCGACGTGATCGGTTACACGCCAGAGGAGCACTATGCTGACCCTGGCCTGGGTTACCGCAGCATCCACATCGATGACCTGCCTGTCTACGAAAGTGTGTTTTCCGACCTGGCTGACCCTGAGGGGCCGCGCCGTTACTGCGTGATCCGCTGGCACCACAAAGACGGCCACCTGGTCCATGTCGAGATGCGCATGACGCCCATTTTCGACAGCCGTGGCAACCTGATCGCCATCGAGGGCATTGCCCGCGACATCAGCCAGCACGTCATAGCGCGGGCGCGCCTGAGTGAGCTGACCACGCGCCTGACACAGGCCCATGAAGACGAACGCCGTCGCATCGCCCACGAGTTGCACGACGAGATCGGACAGGCGCTGACCGTAGCCAAAATGCGCGTGCGCATGGTCAAGAACGCCATTCCTGCCGAGTCTGAGGGCGCACACGAGAAGCTCGACACTCTTAGCTCCCTGATTGACGAGACGCTCCAGACCGTGCGTGCGCTGTCGCACGAGCTGCGCCCACCACTGCTGGAGGAAATGGGATGGGAACCGGCGTTGGCATCCCTGTGCGAGAGTTTCTCACAGCGGACCAGCCTGCCTGTCCAGTTCATCTCCGAGGGACCCCCTGGCCGGCTCAGCCCCGTCCTTGAGCTGACTGCCTATCGTGTGGTGCAGGAGGCCCTGACCAACATCGTGCGCCACGCCAACGCGCAGCATGCCCTTGTCCACGCCCAGTTCTCCGCCGACCAATTGACCATTGTCGTCGAAGACGACGGGGACGGATTTGACCTAGACGCGCTGACTCACGCTGATCGGCCCAATGTGGGATTGGGCCTGCTAGGGATGAAGGAGCGGGTTGACAATGTGGGAGGGCGCCTGGACATCGACACCGCACCAGGAACAGGAACCCGCCTGAAGGTCAGCCTGCCCACCAAGGAGCGCAGCCATGAGACTGATCAAGGTCCTGCTGGCTGAAGACCATCACCTGGTTCGTGAAGGACTGCGAGCGCTGCTGCACGAACAGGGTGGCTTCGAAGTCGTAGCTCAGGCGCAAGACGGTCTGCAAGCCGTTCTGCTGGCCGAGAAGCTGCGCCCAGACGTGGTGGTGATGGACATCAGCATGCCCAACCTGAACGGCCTGGAGGCGACAAGCCGCTTACGCGACCTAGCCACGCCTCCTTATGTGATCATCCTGTCGCAGCACAGCCGCACAGATTACGTGGTGCAGGCCCTGCTGGCAGGAGCATCCGGCTACCTGCTCAAGGACTCGGTCGCCGACGAGCTGCCTCTGGCGATCCGCACCGTGCTCGACGGTGAAACCTATCTTTCCGAGCGGCTCCCCCGCGATGAGATCGAGGAGCACTTGCACCGCCGCTCGGCCATACCGTCACCTTTAGAACGGCTCACACAGCGTGAGCGCGAGGTACTCCAGCTTGTTGCAGAGGGCAATACCAATCGCCAGATCGCCACTAAGCTGGGGATCAGCGTCAAGACGGTTGAGAAACACCGCTTTAATCTGATGGAAAAACTCAACATCCGCGATGTGACCGGATTGGTACGATTCGCGCTGGCAAACGGCATCATCACAGCCCCGGGCGAGCAACAATAGGCTCACCGAGTGCGACGTATCCCCGTCATGACTCCTGCCTGTTCTCCTCCCATCGACGGGTGGCCTGGACAGTCGTGAAGAAAGCAGGGCAGCATCTCAGCTGCCCTCTTCTCCATAGAGCACAATGAGTAGGGTAGTACCCCATATACTGACCTGCCAGGCTGTGATAACGTATGATTGCCAACCATCGAGCCTGAAGGGCCTGAGTGTTTGACCGGAAGCGCCTCCAGTCAAACCTGAGATTCCACCGAGAAAGACTCCCTGCATCTCTTTCCCGGTGCAACGTTCAACAGGCCCTATGCCTGTGAGCAAATGGAAATGCTGATGGAATGCAGTCGTGTCATCCTGGTGGACGATAACCGGAGGTTCCTGGACGTGCTTCAGGAGTACCTGCGTGAATTCGAGGGGATCGAAGTCGTAGGGACGGCTACCTCCGCGCAGGAGGCAATGGGCCTGGTCAACAGCGCCAATCCCCATCTGCTGATCGTCGATCTGTCTATGCCCGACATGAACGGTCTGGACTTCACTCAGCAGGTCAAATCCCGCTGGCCCCATCTGCCGACCATCGTCCTGACGCTGTTTGACACTCCGCGCCATCGCCAGGCTGCCCTTGAAGCCGGAGCCGATGCTTTCGTCGGCAAGGCTCATATGGACTCGGACCTGCTGCCGACCATCCGGGGTCTGTTGACCCGGCCTGGCGTCGGATATGGAACGACCTGACTACGGTTCGAGTGGCGCTCATCCATCGCAAGCTCTTGAAACGACCCATGTAGCATCCAAAATGCTCCCCAAGGAGGTAGGTTCAATGCAGTTTACTGCCCAGCAGCTTATCGACGGCATTCCACTAAGCATCATCATCACCGATCTGGAGGGTCGCATTAGCGCGACTAACTGTATGCTGCTGAATTTGCTCCACGTCACCCACGCCGATCTGGAGGGGCGCACGCTGGCCGAGATCAGCGGAGAAGAGTATCGGGAGGCCGACCAGCATGCACTGCAGGTGTTGATTGAAGGTGGGCAGCCAGCCGCCTATGTGAAAGAAATCCTGACCCACGATGGCAGCCCCATCCCGGTTGAAGTGCACGCAGGCGCCCTTCACGCCGACGGCGGCAAGCTCAGCGGAGCCCTGTTCACACTCAAGACATTGAGCCAAGAAATGCAGCTTCTGCAGGACCTACAGCGCCGCAACATGCACTTGCTGGCCTCGTCCGAAGTCTCCAGGGCAGCCACCCAGATCCACGATGTGCAGGAGTTGCTGACCCGCTGCGTGGACCTGATCCGCACCCACTTTGGCTTTTACTATGCCGCCATCTTCTTGATCGATCAGGCTGGCGAATGGGCTGTGCTGCGGTCTGCCACCGGCGAGGCCGGGCAGGAGCTGCTCCGGCGTGGCCATAAGCTGGGTGTGGGCAGCCAATCTATGGTTGGTTGGGTCACGGCCAACAACACTGCCCGCATCGCGCTGGACGTAGGCGAGGAGGCCATCCGCTTTGACAACCCGCTGCTGCCCAAAACGCGCTCTGAGATGGCATTGCCACTGCGGGTGCGCGGCGAGGTTATCGGCGCACTGGATGTGCAGAGCACCAGCCTGAATGCCTTCAGCAGCGAGGATATCCAGACCATCCAGATGATGGCCGATCAGGTCGCCATTGCCATCGACAATGCACGCCTGTTCAGCCAGAGGCGGCCCAGCAGCCCAGGTCTATGATGGGGAGGAGAGACACAGCCATGCCCACAACAAAGGCCAACCACTCTCTGAGCGACAAACGCATCCTGATTGTGGAGGATAACGTCAGCAACTACACTTTGATCATCCGGCTGTTGACCGATCTGGGCATCGAGCATTGCGAGTGGATCAGCAGTGGGTGGAAGGTCGCCCAACAGGCCGAGCAGTACAGCCAACCCGACTTGATTCTGTTGGACATCAATCTGCCCTACGAGGATGGCTTCGAGGTGCACCGTAAATTGCGTGAGCACCCCCGCCTTAAAGAGACACTGATCGTGGCCGTCACCGCCAATGCCAGCCAGGAATGGATGCAGCGTGCTATCACTGCCGGATTCAACGGCTTTATCGGCAAGCCGCTCGATCCCGACCGTTTTCCCGACCAGATTGTGCGCGTGCTGAACGGCGAGGCAGTATGGGAGTATCAGTAACGGCTGTCATCCCCCATCGGCCATGCTAGGGGCGCCCCATAAGATCGGCGCCCCTTCTGCTGCACACCTCAACTGCCTGTCAAGACAATGATGCCCCCCACCGTCAGCAGCACGCCGACGATCAGGCGGGGGGTAAGCGGCTCACCGCTCAAGATCACGCTTAGCAAGGCCCCGAACAGTGGAGAGGTGAAGGCAATTGGCATCACCTGGCTCAGCGGCGCGCTCTTGAGCGCGCCGAAGTAGAACACCCCCCCCAGGGCCGCGCCGATCAGCCCTCCGCCCAGGGCAATGTACAGCAGCGCCGCCGGACGGGCCTGCGTAGCAGCCCTCCACTGCGGGAAGCTGATGGCCGCCATGAGGATCAGCGCCACCAGCGAACGGATGGCGACCCCCACCTCTGGTGAGAGATTGCCCAGGTGCAGACCTTTCTTTTCGCAGTAACCGCCGATGCCCCACGCCAGAGCAGTTAGGAGGGCAAGAATGTGTGGCTTCATAAGACGCTGTATCCTTCAGGAGAGGTGTGGTACAGGGTTTCGATGTGGAACACCCAGCAAGCCAGGGGAAGTTCCTGGCCTGCTGACGCCTCTAACTCAGCATGCACCTCATGGCAACTCCCTATTGGCCATCTCCAGGTTGTGTATCTTCAACCACCTCGATCAGGTCTCCAACATTCACCATACCGCCCAAAACCACGCGGAATAACATCCCACGCTGGCCGCGCAGGGCCTCTTGCAGGCCAGGCCGGATGTGGTCCATCAGACCACAAGGGGCGCATTCCAGCGTCGTTTCCAGCAGCGCCTCGCCTATCCGCACTCGCTGACCACGCCTCAGGGCCATCACGTCAAAACCGCGCGTGGTGATATTCTCACGCACCGCACCGGCTGGCAGACCAAAGGCGTCGAGCACCTCGGCAGGCATGACGAGCACCTGCCGCTTGCTCTGCTGCCTGGCGGCTGCGTCGCCCTCAATGCCTAGGCCAGCCACCAGTCTGGCCTGCCGGACGGGCTGCATAGGGATGCGGCTGCCAGGTTTGATATGGATTGCCTCGACGATACCCATGAAGCGAAATCTCCTCTCTCCACCCAACGATGGGAGGACTGTAGCACAGGACTGAACTAGGACCACGCGGGAAAATGTCTCTCAGATTCGCTCACGGAGAAAGCGGTTGATCTCTTCTGCCAGCCGGTCGGGGCGCTGGATCGGCGCGTCGTGGATCGTATCGTCCAGCCACACCACCTCCACATCGGCAAGCTTCTCCTGCGCCAGCGCGACCCCCTGCTGTTTGCGCGACAGATGCTCCGGCAGGTCGTCGGCGTGCCGGGTGGGCAGCAGGAGTACCGGGCACTCCACTTTCTCATAGAACGGCAGGAGGCGCAGCTCCCACATTGCCCGCAGGATGCGCAGATGATACTCGACCGGCAGGCGGCGGCGGATCCGATCGTTGCCATCGATCTCAAAATTGGACAGCATGGCCGCCTCAACCTCAGGGGAAAGCATCCCCTGCGGGGCGCGCTCCTGGACCATCCGGCGAAACTCCTCAACCGGGGTCCCATCAATCTGAGGAGGGCTGAGCCGCTCGATGACCTGATCCCACGACAGGTCCCCCATATCCATCATGCCCCCATCGACCATCACCAGCCCACCAACTACTTCCGGGCAACGAGCGGACAACCACAGTCCAACGTGCGCACCCCAACTGTGCCCCACGATCACAGGGCGTTCGAAGTCGAGCGCAGCAATCACAGCTTCCAGGTCACGGCCTATTTCCTCGAAGGTGTAGGCGCTATCTGGCTTGTCAGACTGGCCGTGTCCGCGCTGATCGACGGCCACCACGCGGGCCTCGTCCACCAGCCGGGCCGCAACCAGGTCCCAGATATGGCTGGTCGATGACAGCCCATGGAGCAGCAAAACCGGCCAACCGTGCCCATTCCAGTCACGGTAGTGAAAACGGAGGTCGTTGGCTTTCAGAGTCTTGTCAATGGCATAACGGTTGGGCATGTGCAACCTTTCTGCGCGACGCAAGTCACCAAGTAGTATATAATCAGTCCTCCGAGGACACAAAGCAACCTGACTACCATAGGCACAGCCCACACCTCGATGGTGGCCGCACAACCCGCTGGCAGGCTGCCATTGATGAAACGGAGGGCAGCATAGAGGAAGAACCCAACCTGCTCGACGTGATCGCCGCCAACACGGTCGAGGTGCTGACAGTCGCCCCGCAACGGCGCGACGAATGGTTCAGCGTAGTGCGCGAGGCGATTGCCTCGGCGCGCTCACACGGAGATGTCCAGCTCATCACGTTGCTGATCGCTGTGCAGAAGCTGCTGCTCGGCGAGCCGATGGAAACGCTGCACCCATCGCTGCAGGGCGAGTACGCCGCCTGCTGGCAGGCCATCCTCAGTGGGCTGGCAGCAATGGGAGGCCCCATCAGGCCAGAGGCGCAGCCTAACCTGTTAGATGTGATCGCCGCCAACACAGTGATGGTGATGACCAATCACCCTGAGCGGCGCGCCGAATGGTTCAACATTGTCCGGCGCAGCCTGGTGCTTGCCCAACAACAGGGCGATCTTCAACTGGTGATACTCCTGGACACGATCAGCAAGCTGCTGCTTGGAGACCGGTCCTCATCGCTCAAACCGCCGCTGGAGGGCGAGTACGCCGCCTGCTGGCAGGCCATTGTAGAGCGCATCAAAAAGACGAATGGTCGACCGACGTGAGGTCCACTGCCTGTCTATGGCTCAGCTGCCAAGTTCAGCACAGTGTGCAACAGCACGTTCCCCGCATTGACGCAGTCCTCGCGGCGGGTCAGCTCGCGCGGGCTGTGGCTGGCTCCTCCGACCGAGGGCACAAAGAACATCCCGGCGCGGGTGATGGCCGCCATGATCTGAGTGTCGTGCCCGGCGTAGGAGACCAGGTGCATGTGCGACAGGTTCAGCGTGTCGCAGGCCCGTTCAATGGCCATGAAAACGTCGCGATGCAGCGCCACCGGCGAATGTATCCCCATCTGTTCAACTTCCAGCCCCAGCCCTTCAACCTCAACGACATGGAGGGCCAGGCTGATCAGGGCCTCGCGCATGGCCTCTAACTTGCCGGGGTCGGCGTGGCGGAATTCGAGCGCCAGCCGCGCCCGCTCAGGTACAATGTTGAACGCCCCCGGAGACACCTCGACGATGCCGCAGTTCATCACACCCTGCGGGAAGCGGTTAACCACCAGTTCCCGCGATTGGCGCAGAAACTCAGCCACGCCACGCAGGGCGTCCTGACGCCGATCCATCGGCGTTGTCCCGGCATGATCGGCGCGCCCCACAAAAGTCAGCCAGTAGGCAGCTATCCCGGTAATGCTCGACACAATGCCGACCGCGTGCCCCGACTCCTCCAAACGCAACCCTTGCTCAATGTGGACTTCTACCCACGCTTTGATGGCAGTGGGATCACGCCGCGCGGCAGAGATCCCCTCGTATGTCAGGCCCGCCGCCGCCAGCCGCGCCATGAACGCCTCACTGCCGCCACGGGGAGCATCAAAGTCCCGATCGGTGAGCAGACCGGCCATCGCCCGGCTGCCCAGAAGGCCGCTCCATGTGCCTTCCTCGTCAGTAAAGCTGACCGCCTCCAGGTGCACAGGCAGGCTCAATCCGGCATCCTTGATGGTCCGCAATACCTCAAGCGCGGCAATCACTCCCAAAGCCCCATCGAAGCGACCGCCGTTGGGCACCGTGTCCAGATGCGAGCCACACATGACGGTTGACGCATCCGGATCGCCAGCGGGCAGGATCAGGTGGATATTGCCCGCGCCATCCTGGCGAGCCTCGATCCCAGCCGCACTAGCCCTGGCGCGCAGCCAGCGGCGCGCCTCCAGATCCGCCTCAGAGAGGGCAGGGCGATTCACTCCCCCCTCAGGCGTTCCACCGATCTGAGCGAGATCATCCAAGTCTTGCAGCAGTCTCTGCTCGTTGATTCGCAAGCCGGCACCGTGGAGCGGCTCACTACTCATCTTTGTCATCCCCCTGTGCTCGCTTGGTCGTTCCCATCTCCTAGCGTTCGCCGTGCACTTCATTGTAGTGATCTTGACAAAAAGCCCAAAATCGAAGCTCAGGGGAGATGGCGCGACAAGGTAGCATGTCGCAGGTTCACCGCGAAGGGCAACCGCTGGGATGGCACAGAGAGTGCTTAAAACACGATCAGCAACTTATCGACGGCTTGTGCGTAAAGGTGTACGATCAGGTTTGTCGCCGAAGAGGCATGAGGAAATCCTTTCGGTGAAATCTTGGGTTTGGCCGAGAATGACCCCGGTCAAGCCCGCAGGACAAACAAGACTGGAGCGCACAGAGGCGGTAGTCATGAGCACAACGACTCGTACCCTGGGCCGGATGGTCTCCGGCTTTCTGAAATCCCTCTCGCGGTTCACACGCGCCATCAGCGATCGGCTTGACACGGTGGTCGACTTCGCTTATGTCCGGGTGTTTGGGTTGCCTTTCATCGTGCTGGGCTACCGGCAGACCGGCAAAACCACGTTGATCGAATGGCTGCGCAACGACCTGGAGTTGCTCGAAGCGTTCGATCCAGACCCCACCGCGGCGGGTGGCGACCCGGTGCCGCCCTTCACGACGCACATCAGCGCCGATGGTGGCGGCATGCGCCTGCGACCCAAACGCGACGTGGGTGGTGAATATTCGATGTGGGATACTGACTGGGTAGAGTTGTTCAGGCAGACCAGGCCGCGCGGCATCATCTTTCTGCTCGATCATACCAACATCTACCAGCACAAGGACGCGCTAAACTTCGTCTTACAAATGCTTGACGACGAAGAAGAGGCACGTCGGTCGCTCAAAATGTTCCTGTTGATCGTCAATAAATCGGACCTGTGGTCTGGAAGCCAAACCGTCGAGGACATCCTGGAGAACTTCCGCAACGAGACACGTCGCCTCAAGTCACAGGCCGAGCGGCTGCGCTACCGGTATGCGATCTACCACACCAGCTTGGTCACCGAAGAGGGCGTCGAGGAGGCCATGGTCGAGTTCTTCGACTCCATCCGTCCCAGGTCAAAGCAGCCGCAGTAAAGACAGGCCAATGCCAGCTGTAGGCGACTCTCTGATGGGCCAGCTTGTGATCGAATACGCGCTGGATAGTTTGCACCCCGGCTATCGCTTCAAGCCGCCGGCTGATGGCTTTGACGAGCAGACGCTCAAGACGATCTGGCGCTGGGCTATGCCGCGCGGCCAGGGTTGGGGCGCTGAAATTTACACCGGCGCACGCTCCTTGAAATGTTTTCCCATTGATGCGCGTTCCGTGGCTGTCTCGGTCGTGACTGTCACCGATCAAGAGGATGAGATGGGGCGGCGCGGCATCCGGCGGGCCGAGGTCACGGTGATGCCGCCCGACGAGTATGGGCGCTTCCTGGAAAGCACCCTACGCGCTTTCCCCGCGCCGATCCGCGACGCCGCTGCTCGCCGCGTCAGCGCCGTCGTGTGGAAGCGGCTGATCAACAAGGTTGTGCCACGCCTCAAGGATGGCAAGCAAGTGGTATTGGCGCACCCCTATCGGGACCCTGAAGCCTGGCAGGTGATCGAGGTGCTGGTGCTGCGGCTGGTCACATCCCACACCATCCGCATGATCGAGGGCTGGGGGCGGGTGACGCCATTCACCACGCTGGCGCTTGATTGGCGTGAAGAGGCCGGCATTGTGGCGTTGCCGCTGGAGAAAGCGCGGGAACGGCAGGGCGGCGCGCCGACAATTGTGATCCCCTGACTCCATATCGCTCCCAAATGAGAGGAGACAGCTACGCGCAAGGACCTGCGCGAGGCAAACCGCCTGGCCTGGAACGCTGTCGCCCAGGCTCACCACAGCCACAAAGCCGATCGAGCCCCTTTCCTCCGCGCGGGCGGCAGCGCCCTGTTCCCGGAAGAAGTAGCATTGCGCTGACCTGGGTCGGGACGCCTTCTACATTCACTTCAAAGACAAAGAGGATGCCGCGCAGGGATAAAGTGCTCCCCTGACTTCCTTTTTACACCTGCCAGACTTGCCTTACAATGAGAGTTGGAGCATCGTGTGCTCGGCAAGCCCTCTTTATTCCTGCCCTTACAACGGAGGATTACAATGACTGACGCCTCGCTGGAAGCGCTGGCCAACCTGCGCAGCCCTGACCATTTCCAGTGGTACATCATCCCGCTCTTTGCGTTCGTGATCTACGTCTACTTCAACGAGATCGAGAAGCGCAACTGGAACGTGGTGCTGGCCGGGCTGGCTTTCTATGGCTTGGAGTGGTTCATTGAGCTGATCAATGCGCTGTGGCTGCACTTCTCGCAGCGCTCCGCAATCTGGACCGCACCCGCCGACTCGGCTTTCCTGATCACCGTCGGCCTGAACATCGAGATCACGCTCATGTTTGCGATTGCCGGGGTTGCATTTGCGAAGGTGCTGCCCGCAGACAAAAAGCTGAAGATATGGGGCATTAACAACCGCCTGCTGTTTGCGATTGCCAATTCGGTGTTCTGCGTGCTGGTCGAGATTGTCCTGAATCGCTGGAACGCACTGATCTGGGAGTACACCTGGTGGAACTGGTATAGCCCGTGGTTGATCATCATCTTCGGCTACTCACTATACATGTTCTTCTCGTTCTGGGTACACGACCTGGAGTCGATGAAGACCAAGCTGATCGCTGTCGGTGCCATGTGGGCTATCGACATAGTAGCCTATGGGGTCTTCATGGGCATTCTGGGGTGGGTCTGATCGACGAAGTGAAGGGTAGCCCAGGCTGCCCTTCACAGTTCCATCCCCGGCGGCAACGCATCAAGCCGATCCCACCCTGGCCCGTCCTGATACACCGACGAGATCGCCCGGCTGTCGCTCGCCCGCTGTGCTGCGATTTCGCGGCGTGTCAGCCAGCGCGTGCTGGCGTCGGCGCGAATCGGGAAGCGGACTTCGCCCACAGCGTAGAAGTCCATGTCGTAGGCGGTCAGAATGCCATAGGTCGCGCTGATCTCTACCATACGCCTATGGCATAGGAACTCCAGTGTGCAATCGTCAGGGCCAGGGATCGCATTGAGGCCCAGCTCCTCCATGATCTCGCGGCGCAACGCGGCATCGGCATCCACATCAGTGGGCTCCTGCTTGCCCCCAATGGGCTGATAACGCCCAGCGTGTCGATCAAACTGCATCAGGTACACATCCTCATCACCCTGCCGGGCCTTGATCACCGCCTGCACGACACGCACGGTTCGCGCCGGGGCAGGCTGCTCCACGGCTGCCCACCGAGCCAGTTCGATGGTCCGGAGCACATCCACACCGCGCAATCCCTCTGCGTCGAGGTCATTCCACGGCAAACCCACCGAGACGCCCTCTGCCAGATGCGCCCGCAGACTGTCGATCACCATCGCTGCGACCTCGCCTGACGGCGCCAGCCCATCCTGCCGCCTGCGAGCCAGGCCAAGCAGACACAGCAAATCGATCACCCCACAGGCATAGTCAGAGGATGGCATGAGGTCACGCAGCACATGGTCAAGCAGATCACGGTCAGTGTTGAAGATATTGCCTGCATTCAGCCCTGTCGCCACCCGGCGATCCTCCTTTGCTCGTCTGTACACGATGTCGATGCTGAGCGATCTGCTAATGACCAAACCCTATAACCTTGTGCGCCGACAACTCAGGACCTCAAGGGAGTGCCCAACGGAGTGGATATGGAGGGCCAAAACCGCCTGACCCGTTAATACCTGACCACCTTGTTGAGCACTCCCACTTTAAGCCCACTGGCCCCATTTAGCAATCGCCAGTACAATGCTGTCAGCCTGCGCACCTGTCTAGCAGGCATACAAAATGAGAGAGATCAGGGAGGAAATTAGAATGGTTGAGATTCGGAATCGCCGCGCACTCATGATCGTTGTAGCTGTGCTGGCACTAGGGGCGCTGGCCTGCTCATGTGGCGGACTGGGCAATCTGGTACCCTCCGGTGGCGGAAGCAGTACTTTCGACGGCGGTGACGGGCTGGACACGACCGGCGGAGGCACCATCTCCGTAGGCGGAAGCGCCAACGGGACGTTGAACAGCATCTTCGAGGCCCACAACTGGACCTTCGAGGGCGCTGCCGGCCAGACAGTCACGATCAGCGTTGTCGGTCAGGGCGACTGCGATCCACGCACCAAGCTGATCGACCCGCAGGGCAACGTCCTCGCCGAGGATGACGACAGCGGTGGTGGCTACAACTCGTACATCTCCTACACCTTGCCCTCTGCTGGTAGATACACCATCCGTGTCGATGTGTACACCACAGGGTCGTACACCGTCACGTTGCAGTAGGTGGTCTACCTCGAATCGTACAATGCTGCTCGTCGAGTTTGGGGAATGAAGGGAAACTGCGCGTTGGTGAGTCGATGGGCGCCTATGGCCCTGGCAGCCATCTGGGCGATGCTGATCATGATAGCCTGCTCACCCAGGCCAGAGGGCGCAGCAGGCGATCAGGAAACGCAGAATGCCGCATTCGAGGCCGCCACTCTCTATGCGCCGACTCTTGAAGCGCAGATGACCCAATACGCGCCGACCCTTCAGGCTCAGGCCGCCCAGTTTGCCAGCCAATCGAGCCAACAGACAGCCGAAGCCAACCAAAGCCCGCAGGTCATCCCCCCGACTGGCGGGGCAGTTACGACGGAGCCAGGCTCTGATCAGGCTGCCACGTCTGTCAGCAGCGGCGACCTGCCGGTCTTCACTGGCGGCGACGACTACGATACGACGCTGGTGGAGCGAATCGCGCTGGGCGAGACACGGACGGCGACGCTAGGTGAGGGCGAGCTGTTTCACGCGCACAACTGGCTATTTGAAGGACATGCCGGACAGGCGGTCACGATCAGCGTGACAGGGATTGGCGGCGCCGATCCCAGCGCCAAGCTTATCGATCCTGGCGGTAACGTCCTCAGTCGCCAGCAGGATGTGGATGCCAGCAATGTTAACGTGGTGATCACCTACACGCTGCCGATGGATGGGATCTACACAATCCGTGTCGATGTATGGGTGCCAGGGGACTACACTGTCAGTATTCAGTAGCGGGAAGACCAATCAGGTGATGTTGGAAGCCACAATATCCATTAGCGTAAGGAAAGGAGTTACATCGTGTTAGGAGACAAGAGGGATGCACTGTGGATGGTTGCCCTGGCCGTGCTGATGTTAGCAGCGCTGGCCTGTACTTGCGGCCCGCTCGCCAACCTGACGAGCGCTGCGAGCACGCTGGAAGCCGCCGCGACTGAAGTCGGTGAGGTTGCACCGACCATCCAAGCCCAGATGACCAGCGCTGGCCCGATCGTCGAGGGCAACCTGCCGATGTACGACGCTGGCGACGGCTACGAGACCTCATTTGTCCGTGAGATCGCCGTTGGCGGCACAGACGGCGATACATTCACAAGCGTGTTTGATGCCCACAACTACGTCTTCGAGGGCAACGCCGGGCAGATCGTCACCATCCGCATCACTGGCGCTGCTGGCGATCTGGACACCCGCGCCAAGTTGATCGATCCCAACGGCACCCTGCTGGTCGAAGAGGACGACACAGAGGGCGTCAACCCGGTGATCGTGTACACGCTGCCTATGGACGGTCTATACACCATCCGGATCGACACGTGGTCCGAGGGGTCCTACACCGTCACGGTGTCTGAGGGCGCTCCCTCCGGCGGCGTAACCGGCGGCGGCCCAGCAGTCGGTTCCGGCCAGATGCTCAACCAGTGGGCCTTCGTAGCCACCGCCAGCAGCGAGTACGGCAATGATAGCTGGAGCGCCATGCAGGCCACCGGTGCGCCTGATACGCCAGAGTGCGGAGACTACGCGACCGCCTGGGCCAGCTTAAGCAGCACGGGCGTGGAATGGCTGCGCCTGGAGTATGTGATGGCAGTGATCCCAACCCATATTGCCATCCACGAATCCTACAACCCAGGGGCGATCACCAAAGTCGAAGTAGTGGATACCAACGGCAATACCACTGTCGTGTACGAAGGCGCGCCGGAGATCTACACCGAGGCATGCCCCACTGTCTTTGAAGGAGACGTGACCAACGTCAGCACGCCAGTGCAGACTGTGATCGTGACCATTGACCAGACGAACCACACTGGGTGGAATGAGATCGACGCGGTTGAGCTGGTTGGGACTGTTCCCTAGCATTTTATCTGATAACCGATCCTCATAAAACCAGGGACGGCGCCGGACGCCGTCCCTGATAGTTAGGCCGCCTAGAAGCAGACCCATCAATCTGGCGCGTACCAGCACACGCACACTGCCCCCGGCCCGACCTGCACTCCCAGGTCCGCCCCGACCGGGCTGACCAACAGCAATTCCGGCTGGAGCGCTTCACGCAGGTCGGCAGCCAGGCTGAGGGCGTCAGCTTCGTTGTCGCCGTGCATGATGCCAATCTGGAGGTGTGGCTTACCACCTCCCCCTTCCATCGCCAGTTCCCGCAGGGCATCGAGCGCGCGCGGCCAGGTGCGGTAGCGGCCATGGTCTGCGAAGACGCCGCCTCTCAGCGTCAGGATGGGCCTCACTTCCAGCAGCGACCCCATCAGGAAGTCGGTGCGGCGGATGCGCCCGCTGCGGACCAGGTACTCCAGGGTATCGACGGCGATATAGGTGCGCATCCGGCCACGCATGCGGGCCAGGCAGTCCAGAATGGCCTGGATACTTGCCCCCTCGCGGGCCATTAGCGCCGCCTCACAGGCCATCAGTCCGTACCCTAGCGAAAGCTGACCCGAATCGAACACGTGGATGCTCATGCCCGGCATTAGCCCGGCAGCCTGCCGAGCTGCCTCCACAGTGGTACTCATCTGTCCAGAAAGATGAATCGACAGGATGTTCATCTCCGGATTGGCTTCCAAGATGTGCCGGTACACCAGGATGAAGTCATCGGCGCTTGGCGCGATGATCTCCGGTTGGAGGTCGCTATGCGCCAGACGGCGATAAAATCCAGAGGCTATCAGGTCCACGCCATCGACAAACACCTCGTTGCCAAAGCGGACATAGGTTGGGACGACCTCGATCTGGTTGTTTGCCAGGATGTCTGGCGGCAGGCTGGCGCCTGAATCGATGACGATCTGGATCATCACTAGGCCTATTCACGCCGAAGATGGCATCGCACACCAACACACGCCTAGCGCCCCCAGGCCAAGCAACACACCCAGAGAGGGGCTAATTTCACTGACCAGCAGCGTCTGGCAGTGGCGTGTATCGTATAGGGTATCAGCGAGCCAGCGGGCCTCATCTGGGCAGGCGCCGTGCATCACCCCAGCCTGAATCCCAGCTCGCCCGGAGTCCGTCGGCACGCGCTCGCGCAGGGCAGCCAGCGCCGCGGCGCGGTCGGCATAACGGCCCTGTGGCTCGAACATTCCCTGATGGAGGGCCACAATTCCATACCGGCGGGAGTCATGGTCAGGCGGGTACACTGTCCGCCACACCGGCCCTCCGAGCGGCGACGTATCTACCACGCACACCAGTTGCATCTGCTCACGCATAAGTTCCAGCTGCGCCAACACCGCCTCCAGAGTGGCCCCTTCCTGCGCCAGCCGGGCAGCCTGGAGCGCCATCAACCCCTCACCCAGCAGGCAGGATCGCGAGTCGAACACCTGTAGGCTGAAGCCAGGGTAGTGATCGAGCGATTTACGGGCGGAAACCAGCGTGCCACCAAGGCCAGCGTCCATAGCCCCAGATATGTGGATGGAGACGATGTCCGCCGTCGGCGCGTCGGCCATTAGCTGATCATACACTCGCACAAACTCGCTTACCGGTGGGCAGATCGGACGCGGAATCTCGGCAGGATGCCCAGCCAGGAATGCATAAAACTGGTCGGTAGGCAGATCGACATGTTCGCGGACAATCCCTGCGCCAAAGGTCAGACAGGCTGAGACAAGTCGGATGTCGTAGGCTTCGAGCATGTCTTCGGGCAGGCCGGCGCTGGAGTCGGTGACGATTTTGATCATAGATGCTCGCCATGAATGGCTGCCAAACTCTGGCTGTGAAACATCTCACAGCCAGCTCATTAGCAGATAACTTTCAGCCTATCATACCATGATTTCATGCCTGGCGGCGACGGCAGGGCAGCAGCTTCCGGCGGCGATCAGGCCGACCCCACCTCAATCGTCTCCTTAAGTCCACCTTCAAACTGCATTCGATACAATCGTGCATAGAGACCGTTGGCAAGCAACAGCTCATCATGCCGGCCAAGTTCCACCAGCCGCCCGCGATCCAACACTGCGATCCGGTCGGCGACCTGCACCGTACTCAACCGGTGCGCGATGATGATGGTTGTGCGGCCCTGCATGAGCCGCTCCAGCGCCTCCTGGACCAACCCCTCACTCTGGCTGTCTAGACTGCTAGTTGCTTCATCCAGCAGCAGGATGCGTGGGTTCTTCAGAATAGCCCGCGCAATCGCGATACGCTGACGCTGTCCACCGGAGAGCTTGACACCCCGCTCACCAACCACAGTATCATAACCATCAGGCAGCTCCACAATGAAATCGTGAGCATTGGCCGCCCGCGCCGCCTCGATCATCTGATCATGCCCCGCCTCGAGTCTGCCGTAGAGGATGTTCTCGCGCACCGTCCCTCCGAACAGGATCGTCTCCTGGGGAACGATAGCCATGTGCTGGCGCAGGCTACGCTGGGTCAGGTCACGCAGGTCGCGCCCGTCCAGCAAGATGCGGCCCTCAGTCGGGTCATAGAAACGCGCGATCAGGCCGACCATTGTCGACTTACCCGCACCGCTCGGCCCGACCAGCGCCAAAATCTCACCAGGCTGCACTTCCAGATCAATGCCCTCTAACGCACCTGCCCGCCCCTCGTAGTGAAATGAGACGCGCTCGAACGTGATCCGTCCCTCAGTTGAGGTGATGGACACAGCGTCGGGTCGATCCTCGATCTCCGGCTTGGCGTCCAGGATCTCGAAGATGCGCTGCGTCGCTCCCAGGGCTTCCTGAAGCTGAGTATACAGTCCAGTAAAGGCGCCAAACGATCCAGCAATGAAGATCAGATAAAAGAGGAAGGAGGTCAGGCCGCCCGGAGTCAGCCGCCCGGCGATCACCTCGCGCCCACCAAACCACAGCACGCCGACGACCGCTATAAGCAGGATGGAGAAGATCAACGGGCCGAAGGCCGCACGCACGCGCGTCAGGCGCATGGCCGCGCCAAAGGTGCGCTCCATGGCTTGGCGATAGCGTCCGATCTCGTAGTCCTCACGCACAAAGCTCTTGACCACGCGGATGTTCTGCAACACTTCCTCGACAATGGTCGCCGATCCGGCCAACGCATCCTGCACCTCTGTGCTCATCCGGCGCATCAGCCGCCCAAAGAAGGCTCCAAGCAGTCCAATCGGCGGGGCAAGCAGCAAAATAAACAGCGTCATCCGCCAGTTGATGACAATCACAATCGCCAGCGCACCAACCAGCGTGAGCGTCTGGCCGATCACCATAGCCAGGTTATGAGTCAGCGCGGTGCGAACCTGCGTCACGTCGCTGGCCAGGCGCGAGACAATCTCACCCGTGCGGCGCTCATCAAAGAAGCTGATCGACAGCGTGTTCAGGTGCTCGTAAATCTGCTGCCGCAAATCCACCACCACCCGTTCCCCGACGAACGTCAGCATGTACTGTTCGAGGTAGCCGAAGAAGAAGCGCACCACGAACAGCGCCAGGAGCTGCCCAGCAATGCGGTTCAGAGCAGCCAGGTCACGCTGGCGCAAAACGCCGTCGATCAGCGTCTGGATGACATAGGGAAAGGCCAGCCCAATCACGGTCGTCACAACCAGCGCCAGCAGGGCAATCCCCAGGCGTGGAAGGTAGGGCCTGACATACCGCATCAATCGGCGGAAGTTGACCGATCGAGGTGGTTCTTCACGGTCGCGGGTCCGGCTTTGAGCCGGGTCCAGCCCCAGAGAAGCGCGAGGACGGATCATGAGACCTATCCGATCACCTCCTGCGGAGGAGGTCTTGCTGATAGTTATCCCGCCACAAGCATCGCATGGCAAAGCTATTGAGACCTGCGTTAGTCAAACTTTGACAGGCCTCCGTCAAAGAGTATAGCTTGCTGTTTCGTCGCTGTGCCACAGGGCGCAGAGCTACCCACAGCTTCTCAGGAGTTGGCATCGGCTTGCCAACGCTGATTAAGATCGTATGATATAATAGCTGGAAGTCACGCTCAAGGTAGATAGACTGTCCCCGGTCTAGCCTAGGCCATAAGTCGGCCCGGAGGCAGTTTGATTGATAGTGTCTCATACCCAAAGGTTGCCATTGCCCGACTTTGCCTGTGAGAACCATAGCCCACTGTGACCACGTTTCGAAGTTCTTCGCCAGCATTGTCTAGGGTACGTGCGATACAGATACCCAAGGGGATGCGTATAGAATGACCAACGACGACCAATCCACGCGACAGGCGACAGACAAACTCAGCGGGACCGGCCTGCATGACATGGCATTTCTAGAGCCTGAGGTTGACTACCGGCCCGTTCCTCAGCCGAATGTGGTCGCTGGAGCCTCCCAGGTCCCAGTATGGCGGGTGCGTTTTGATCTGGCCACTGACCCCAGCAAGCGATTCGGCCTGGACATCAACGGCGAGGTGATCCTGGGGCGAGGCGGCGAGACGCCAGAGATGGTCGATCTGAATCCCTATGAGGCCGGCGAGCTAGGCGTGTCGCGCCGGCATCTGGCGCTGCGCCCGACCACTACAGCGCTCTATGTCATTGACCTGGGCAGCACCAACGGCACGTTGCGCAATGGTCGCTCCATCGGCATCAACACACCCTACCCCCTGGTCAACGGCGACACGCTCACTCTGGGCAGGCTACAGTTCGTGATACGCATCATCGAACGCCCCATCCTCCAGACGGCGCCCCTTGAGCGCAAGCTGGAGCTGGCCGACGCGCTTCAGCAGATCGCCCGATCCATCACCTCGCAGCTCGACCTGGATGAAGTGCTGAATCAGGTGGCTGAGACAGCCATGACGCTCACTTCGGCGGGCGAGGCTGGCATCTGGCTGGTGGATGAGCGCACCGGAGAGCTTTTCCTGGAAGCGCAGCGCGGCATCGAGGATGAGAAAATCCGCCGCATGCGCCTGCCGATCCGCGAGGATACCCTGGCGGGGAAGGTGATCAACACGGGCAAGCCCCTGCGCGCCAGCCGCCAGCCAGGCGAGGAGGCTATCAAAGTCAAGACGGACTACCTGGTCGAGGCGTTGGTGTATGTGCCAATCGCGCTGGGCGGCGTGACATTCGGTGTGCTGGCTGTGGCTCACCGCGAGCCGGGCAAGCGCTTCCGCGAGCGCGACGAGCGGCTGCTGCTGGCCATCGCCGACTTTGCCGCGATCGCTATTCAGAACGCCCGCCTGTACCAGGCCACCGACCAGGCGTTGGCCCGGCGCGTCAAAGAGCTTTCAGCCCTCAACGAGCTATCGCACACCGTGTCATCCTCTCTCGACCTGGAACGTGTCTACCGGGTGCTGGTTGAGCAAATGAGCAAACACTGGCCGGTCGCTGCCGTGCGGCTGTACCTGCTGGACAAGACCGGCGAAAGCCTGTATGTCTATACCAGCGCCACCGAACCAGACGGGAACGTGTCGGTGCCGGTTGGCAAGGGCATTCTGGGCAGCGTTGCCCAGAGCGGCGAGGTGATCGTCACTAACGACGCTCACAGCCATCCCTGCTACAATCCCTTGTACGACCAGCTGGGCAATCAGGCCCCGCAATCGATGGCTTGCGTCCCTCTGCGCATCCAGGAACGCATTGTTGGCGTGCTGAGCCTGTTCAACAAGACTGACGGCCCCTTCTCTGACGACGATGTCAGCCGCCTGCAGTTGTTCGCCAACCCAGTGGCCACGGCGATTCAGAACGCCCGCCTGTTTGCCGAGTCCGAGCGGCAGCGTGCCGCGATCCAGATCACGGCTCAGGCGCTCTCGCAGCCCCTGCTGATCCTCGATGACGATGGAGAGATCTTGATCTCGAATGCTGCGGCCCGCGAGATCGTCTCGGCTCACATGGCGACATTGTTTGACGGCCTGAGCAGCGGCGTGGGGCGCACTACCGAGCTTCAGATCGGCAACCGCACCTACCTGACCACAACTGAGCATTCGCCTGAGGTGGGGACCATCGTCGTGATGCAGGACATCACATACGTCAAGAAGCTAGAGCGCGACCGCCTGGAATTCACCCACACGCTGTCTCATGATTTAAAAAGCCCTCTGACCTCGATCCGGGGCTGGGCGCAGCTTCTGCAGAAGGTTGTGCCGCTGGACGAGCGCAGCACCCGCTACATCCAACAGATCGTTGCTGCCTCCGACCGGCTGCTCAGCATGATTAACCAGTTGCTCGAGTCGGCTGAGAGCGAGGCATCGCCCATGGAGTTCAAGCCATGCGATCTGGCGGCGGTGATCAGTCGCACGATTAACCACGTGGAGGGCGCGGCGCTGACCAAGGACATCCGGATCAGCTTTGAACAGACTGGGAAGCCCTATTCGATCACGGGCGACGAGACGCGCCTGTATCACATGGTCCTCAACCTGCTCGACAACGCCATCAAGTATTCGCCGCAAAGCACCCAGGTCGGCGTGAAGCTCGATTTCGGCGATTCGGCCATCACGCTCCAGGTGTGGGATGAAGGCCCAGGCATCGCACCCGAAGACATGCCTCACATCTTCGAGAAGTACTATCGCGGCAGGGGTGCGGCCACCACATCGGCTGGAACCGGGGTAGGACTGTCCTCGGTGCTTGTGGTGGCAGAGGCCCACCACGGCAAGGTGACAGTCCGTAACCGTCCGGAGCGCGGCGCAGAGTTCACTGTGACTCTGCCAGCTAGCCTGCGCGCCTCGTAAACCTGATCAGAAACATTCACAGGTAATCATGACAGGGCGCATTGTAGTGCGCCCTTTGTTTTTGTTTCGATAACTTCACCACACCAGGAAGCCACATCATACGCCGCCTTTGCCCCGGCTCAGAGCAGGCCCGCCTGGGACAGCCGCTTCAGGCAGCGTTTCTAATGTATTTCTGATCGTCTGGTACTTTGGATGGGTTGAATAGCCATGCAATGCACGTTACACTTTTGTTTAATGCAGCGAAGTATCGGAAGACGGTTGAAGGGTGGACTTGAGCAGATGAAAGGCGGACGACGATGGGTGCAGTAGTGGCAGTTGTGATGGTATTCGCGCTGGTTGCTATGTTGAACGTGATCCGCAGAGAGACAGTTCAACACGCCCAGCCCCAGTTAGCGCCGGTGATCGTAATCGAGGAACGTTCGCGTTACCGTCGATAGGTTATAGCGTGCTGAGGGGCCGCCCGCACTTCGGGCGGCCCCCTTTTGGCCTACACATTCCCCGCCTCACCGTTTACAATCTGCGCTATGTTTACACGACTCGCGCCGCCAATCCTCATCATAGGGCTGGCTTTGGCAGGTTGCCGTGGCAACCTGGCTGACAACTCTCTGTCCCCTCCCCCCCTGCTCGCCACAGCCTCAATTCGGGGCGCTCTGGTTCCCTCAAGCGACGATGTGAACGTCATCGATCGCGGCGTTGCGCTGTGCCAAGTCATGGCAGCCGATGATGCCCGCCAGGCTCTTTCGCCCTGCCGCCTGATCGGCCCGTCTGTCCGCACCGACGCACAGGGCCGTTTTGCTTTTGAGGGCTTGGCTCCTGGTGTGTACCTGATCGTGTATGAGTCTGGGCTGGGCGAATTCGAAGCAGCCATGGAACGTTGGTCCGGCCAGGAGCTGCGGCCCGGCGAGTGGGCCTGGATTCGCAGCGAATACCTAGCGTTGCCAGAGGGAGCATACGTCAACGTTCGTCTGCCCAAAAGTCTGCCGGCCAACCTGGCGCTCGATCTGGCTGCCTACGGCCTGCAAACCTTGTTGTTCGATGGTTCGCCGTTCGTGATTGCGCACGAAGTCCACCGTGTTGGCAACAGCGCCGCAGCAGACCCTTTATCAGTCGAGGCGGCCCCTGGCGAGGCATTCCATCTGATCCTGCCCGCCTTCGACCCTGCTCCGATCCGTTATGGAGCCATCCGTGAGCAGATCGGGGCGCTATCCCGTGACGAGTCGGCGCTCTTCGATCGAGACCTGACAGCCCGCTGGCAACGCTTCGTCGAGGGCGACGATGCGGCCTTTCTGGATACCGATCTGCGCGCGATCGAGGCCCTGCGCAGTGGCGACGTGTACCCAATCGGCAATGCACTGATCACTTCCGTGGAGGAGCACAACGGCGAGTTGATCAAACGTGTCGGCTACCTCACCATCGATGTGCAAAGCGGCGAGCAGCAGGTGATCGGCTGGCTGGACGAGACCACCGGCGACGTGTTCGAGGCAAGCACCGGTTACTTCCTCAATGTTCGCGACGCCCCCGGTGTGTGGATTCAGCGAGGGCCTGACGGCGAGCAGTTCTACCACTACGGATTCTCGTACTATCGCCGTTGGGGGCAGATACTGCCCGATCCGATGATCACCCTGATCGAGGACTTCTACACGCGCGGCCTAGCCTTCTTCTGGGGACGCATGGCTGACTTCCAGGCAGCGGCCCGCTCGTTTGGCGGCGACATGCGGCTCGTCACGTGGGACAACCGCACCCGAGACCAGATTCAGGCATGGCAGCCCAGCACGCCGCCCTTCGTGCACTTCCCCGACTCCGGCACGGTGGATGTCCGGCGTGAGCGCTTCCTCCAGGCGTTGATCGATGGGCAGGTAACGATCGACGAGCAAAGCTTACAGCAGTTCCTGGCAAGCGACATTGCCCTCAACGGCGCATTCAACCAAATGCCTGACCCTCAGGAGGTGCGCGACGCCTTGTTGATCCCCTATCGCTCCGGCCACCTCTTCAGCGACCTGGAAGCCGCGATCATCCTTGACGCCACCTATGGCGGGCGCGGTCCGCTGACGATCCGCATCAGCGCAGCCCTCCAGCAGGGCTTCCTGGTGCCTGACAATGGCACGGGCAACGAACTGCTCGTCGCACAGAACGAGGTAGCCAATGTGCTGCTGGGCTATCCTGGCGCATTGAACAGCCGCTGGGCGCACGAGATGGGCCATATCGTCGATTTCCGCGCTCCCCAGTATACCTTTCGCGGCAGGCCGTTGAGTGGGAGCCGCTGCGAGCCAGCCAAATACCTGATGGAGTACATGTGGTGGGTGCATCGCTACCCCGGCGACGCGCCCGACTGGGATTGGGTGCCGATCAACAGCGGCTTGACGCTGGCCCGGTTGCTCACCGAGCAGTTTCACAACAGCGGGTGCTGAAGCGCCAAGAAGTGAGGAAGTAAAGTTGGCGAAGACAAGGGGAAACGCCGCTCTCTGAATCGCAGGGGGCGACTTCACTAGGTAGAGTCGCCCCCTGCCTATGGATCGTTCTGAGCGTCTCCGCCAGACTCAATCTGCTGAGACAGCCTCGAAGACCTGCGTTCCCTCGTCCTCCACCAGCACCACCGGGCGGTCAGAGCGGCGGATGGCCCACACAATCGTTACGATGCCCACCACGACTATCGCCACGATAACCCACGAGAATCCCGCAAACTCCACAACGATGGGAGCCATGATCAGCCCCACCAGGTTCATCACCTTGATCATGGGGTTCAGCGCCGGGCCAGCCGTGTCTTTGAGCGGATCGCCTACGATGTCGCCTACCACCGAAGCCGCATGGTTGGCCGTGCCCTTGCCGCCAAAGTTGCCATCTTCAACATGCTTCTTGGCATTGTCCCACGCGCCGCCCGCATTGGCCATGAACACGGCCAGCAGCTGCCCACTGACGATGATCCCAGCCAGAAATGAGCCAAGCGCCTGTTCTTTGAGCAGCAGGCCGACTACTACCGGCGCAAGTACAGCAATCAGGCCAATCGGCACCAGTTCGGCCTGGGCAGCCCGCGTGCTGATCTCGACGGCACGGCTGTAGTCGGGCTTTTGCTTGCCCTCCCAGATGGCTGGGATACGCAGCTGGCGGCGCACTTCGGCCATCATCTGCGAGGCAGCACGATTGACGGCCTTGATCAGCAGACCACCGAACAACAGAGGCAGCATCCCGCCGATCAGCAGCCCTACAAACACCGTCGGGTTGGATAGGTTGATCACTTCCTGGAATGGGCCGCGCAGGTCGGTGGGCCACACACGCTTGATGTCGGTGAAGAAGGCTCCATACAGCGACAGCGCCGCGATCACCGCCGAGCCAATCGCTACCCCCTTGGTGATGGCCTTGGTGGTGTTGCCGGCGGCGTCCAGGTCAGCCATGATCTGGCGCTGCTGCGGCTCCATCCCAGCCACCTCGCCGATGCCGTTGGCGTTGTCTGAGATGGGGCCGAAGGTGTCCATAGACACATTGTTGCCAGTGTGCGACAGCATACCGACGCCGATCATCGACACGCCAAACAGGATGTAGGTGAAGGCGTTCTCTCCAGTGGAATTCATGCTGTAGAGGAAGAACCCAACCACCAGCGTCCACATCAGGAAGATCAGCCCATCGATCCAGATCTTGTGCCGAATCCACTGCACAATGCCGCCAACCACGCCGATAACAATCGCGGCATACAGGACAATGGTCCGGATGGCATCCGGCAACCCTGCCGAGTAGATCAGGATCGATGCTGCCAGACTGACGATGATGACCGTCACTGCCCACACACTGGAGAGGTATCCCAGGCTCATCCCCTCCAGGATCACCAGCGCTGGGCCAAAGCGCGTGGCGCTGGAGATATGCCGCACACGCGAGCTGGCCGCACTGGTCGCGTAGGAAGTCAACGGATTGAAGGCCACGGCCAGCGCCACGCCGATGGCATTCAGCACGCCCATGCGTAGGTCGCCGGCATAGAAGTAGCTGAGCAGGAAGGCTGAGGTGATGGTGATGGCGCTCGACAGCTCGTAGCTCTTGTACATCGCATCCTCAGCATCGACGCCCCTCCACAACGCAACGGCATACGTCCCGATGATCGAGCTGACCACGCCCACGCCGCGGATCAGCAGGGGGATGATGATCCAATGGAGGTTGCCCGTGATCTGAGCCAGCGCCAAGCCGAGGATCAGGCTGGAGACCACCGTCACCTCGTAGCTCTCGAAGATGTCGGCAGCCATCCCAGCGCAGTCGCCCACATTGTCGCCTACCAGGTCGGCAATCACGGCAGCGTTGCGCGGGTCGTCCTCTTCCATGCCCGCTTCCACCTTGCCGACCAGGTCCGCGCCCACATCAGCCGCCTTGGTGTAGATGCCCCCACCCACACGCATGAACAGCGCCAGCAGCGTGCCGCCAAAGCCAAAACCAAGCAGCACGTCAGGCGAAGCCTTGCCAAAGATCATAAAAATCGCTGTGCCGCCCAACAGGCCCAGACCGTCGGTCAACATGCCAGTGATCGTCCCAGAGCGGTAGGCAATCTTGAGCGCCTCCTGGTAGCTGACACGCGACGCCGCAGCGACCCGCACGTTGCCCTCGACCGCCATGTTCATGCCAATGAACCCGACTGTCGCTGAGAAGGTGGAGCCAAGCAGGAAAGCCCCTGCGCGAGCAAAGGCGATGATGATGCGCGCATTGGCCCCGAACATCTCCTGCGCTTCCGGCGTAGGCCGCACCAGGTACACACTGAAGAACATCAGCAGCGTCAGGAAGAAGATCAGGACAACGATGGTTCTAAGCTGGGTACGGAGATAGGCGTTGGCGCCCTTTTTAATGTCCTGCCAGATGGCCTGCATCTTCTCGGTGCCCTTGTCGTAGGCGAGAATCTGCCGGGCCAACAGTGCGGCATAGACGAGAGCCAGGACAGCGGTGCCCATCACGGTGAGCACCATGGCCCATTCGAACGTGGTGACGTGCATATACTGCATTTCGATCGTCTTCCTTTCCCCTCTCAATGAAGTCTGATGTTGATTGCGTTGACCTTTACGAATGACATGGCCACAAGCTGACAGCCGCCGATCCATCCGGTCTGAAGCGATACGTCTGACCCTCAGAGATCGCGTATGTCCCACCCCATGACATTGGGAAAGCCCCTGGGCCTTTTAAGGGACAGGGGTGTTGGTCGGCGTGGGCGTCGGCACCACCACGGGCGTCTCATCAGTCGGGGCGGCAGGAGGTGCAGCGCCCGCCACTTCAGCCACACACCGGAAACTCAGCCAGGGAGCCGCACTTACGGCATTCACATCAAAACGATGCCCCGCTCGCGACATCGAATCGAGGTCTTGGTAAGAGCCTCCACGCGCCGCCCGCGCTGGCACGGGCAGCGGCTGTGTCCCCAAGCGGACCGGATTCAACGTCCCCAGGCCATCATAGTTGCCAAAGTACCAGTCCTGCACCCACTCCCTGGCGTTGCCAGCCATGCCCAGCACCCCCGACGGGCTGAGGTCGCGTGGGAAAGCCTGCACGGCGCTCAGGCCACCCAGACCCGCCGAAAGCGTGTTGGCGCGGCCCACCTCGAAGGTGTTGCCCCAGGGATACACATAAGAGGCTCCGCTGGCCGGATCCCAGCGAGCCGCCTTCTCCCACTCCGCCTCGGTCGGCAGGCGCTTTCCGGCCCATTGACAATACTGGGTAGCCTGCTCATAGGTGACATAGACCACGGGATGCTGCGCAAAGTTCGGATCGTCGTAGAACTCGACGTTTTCTGGCGGCGTGCAGACCCCGGCAGCTACACATCCGGCATAGGCTTGGTTCGTCACCTCGGTCAGGTCGATAAAGAAGGCGCTGAGCGTGATCTCCTCAACCGGCTTGGCATCACCGAAGTTTTCCGGGCGGCAGAACTGGCGACGTTGTGGGTCGTCAACCGTCTCATTGATGCAGGCCAGCGCCGCCGCCTGAGCCTCTTCGTCTGTCACACCGCGCGTGAACGGCCCGCCATCGATGTATACCATGCCTGGCGGCGTCACTGGCGTAGTGGGCGACGGCTCGACGCTGGGAGTGGGCGTGACAGCCGCCGTCGATGGCGGTGCGACCACTGGCTGGGTGAGCGCAGCCTGGGTCACTGGCTGCCCGACAACCGGACTCGTGGCTTCCTCCTCGCCCCCACCGATAAAAGGCAGAGTCCACCCCATGGGGTTGACCAAGATCACGACCATCAGCGCCGTCATAATAATCGCTATCAAACCCACGACGGCGAACGCCCCTAGCGAGATTCCGCCACGACGCTGCACGCGCAGGTTCGGCTGGGCCGGGGGTTGATAGATGCGTGGCGCATATCCCCCGGCAGGCTGTGGCCCAGTCCAGCCAGGGGCCTGACCAGGCTGGGCAGGCTGCGGGGGAACCGGCGGCAGGCCGGTCACTGGATCAATGGCGTAGCCAGGAGGAGAGGGAGAGCCGCCTGGCGCACCGCGTGGCCCATAGGGCTGCGGCGGATAGGGCGCTCGCGGCGAGGGCGGCTGCGGCGCAGGGTATCCTTGCGCAGGAGCGCCATAGGGTGGCGCAGGCTGCACCGGCTGCTGGTAAGGCGGCGCGGGCAATCCCTCCGGAGCCGTGGGCGCTGCCTCCTGCCAGGCATCCGCCGCGGCCTCCTCAGAGGTGATGCGACGTGCACGCACCGTCTCGGCCAGATGCTCCGTCGGCTGCGAAGGCTCAGTGGGCGGAGCAGGCGGCTCAGGCCGAACAGCGCGAGGCACAGCCAGGGCCGGCTGGGCCTCAAAGCTAGGGGGCAGGCCGTCCCATGTGTGGGGAACTTCGACCTCAAGCGGCGCGCCGTCGCGCACCAAGCCCGCTACCAGGGTGATGTTATCCTTGCCGCCACGCTCTTTGGCGCGCTGAATCAGCTCCTCGGCGGCGTCCCGTGGCGACATGGAGGACGCCACCAGCGCGATCTCGTCATCTCGAACGGCCTGCGTCAGACCATCCGTACACAGCACAATCACGTCGTCAGGGCGCAGACGCAGATCGACAATGTCCACCGTCACTTCTGCCTGCGCCCCAATGGTGCGGAGCACCACATCGCGCCGGGGGTGCTCGCGGGCTTCCTCAGGCGTGATGGCCCCTTCTTCCAGGAGCTGCTGCACCAGGGTGTGGTCGCGGGTGATCTGGCGGATCTGGCCGTCGCGAACGAGGTAAGCGCGGCTGTCACCCACGGAGGCGACGTGCATCTGCTCACCTCGCAGCACCGCAGCAACGAACGTCGTGCTTAACTTGACCAGCTCAGGGCGTTGCCGGGCGTATTCGAACAGATCAGCATTGGCAGCCAGGACCGCCTCGCGCAGGCGGAGGCCCAGGTCAGGCTCGTCGCTGGAATAGTAGACATGCATAACTTTCTGAGCAGCATAGCGGCTGGCAAGCTGCCCCTGCTGGCCGCCCCCCTCTCCATCGGCCACCACGTACAGGCTGCCCGCATAGCGGGCCTGCTGCTCATCGCCGGGGTGGTAGACGAGAACATAGTCCTGGTTGCTCTCGGCTTGCCCGGCATCTGTGATGGGCCAGATCTCAGCGGTCAGTCTCGAAGGACTCATAATCGCCTTCCGTGCCGAATTTTTCGGCTGTTAGTCTACAGATTGCAGTCAACCTCACCGTTGACCGCACAGCATCCCCATTGTCCATTCCATGCTCAACGAAACACAACGCAGGGCCGAAGGGCTGTCGAGGCGCAGCGTGCTGCGCCTTCACCATGATTCGCCGAAATAGCAGTGTTCAATTGTAGCAACCGCCCGCTGATACGCCAAATTGGGCCAGGGCAGGGATGGCGAGCGTGGGAAAGCATGGCTGTGAGGCATTGAAGGACAAAAAGAGACGCGATCCTGTCTTCGTGGCCCGTGCGTCTTCGATCAGCTCCTGGGGAGAGAATGGCAACGCAGCCTGAGCGCCTCTCTCCACACCACGCTGTCGTCAATCGTGGGGAGGATCAGGAGCGCCGCCACGCCAACAATCCAGACCGATCGCCGACGTACAGGTTGATGTGCTGCACGGCAGCAATGCGGACTCCACTGCCCGGCAGCGCATCAGCCCCCAGTTCCAAGCGCAGCGGCGCCATACTTGATGGCCAGACAGACATCGCCAGAGGAGACTCTCGCCGGCTCATCCCCCTCCGCGGCCTCATCTCCAATCGCCGCAAGTCTCACCGTTCCGGCACCGGGATCACCGTCGCGCCCCCCATATACGGGCGCAATACCTCCGGGATCACCACCGAGCCATCACGTTGTTGGTAGTTCTCCAGGATGCCGATCATCACTCGCGGCAGTGCTAACCCTGACCCGTTCAGCGTATGGGCAAACTCTGGCTTCTCGCCTTTGGCCGGACGGTAGCGCAGGTTCATACGCCGCGCCTGAAAATCGTGAAAGTTCGATACCGAAGACACCTCCAGCCACTCCTGCGATCCGGCAGCCCACACCTCGATGTCGTACTTCTTGGCGGCTACAAAGCTCAGATCGCCGGTGCACATCTGGACAATGCGGTAGGGCAGCCCCAATCGCCGCGCGATGTCCTCGGCATCGGCCAGCAGCTTGTGGTGTTCTTGATCCGACACGTCCGGATCGCCCGCCACGATCTTGACCAGCTCCACTTTGTCGAACTGGTGGCCACGCTTGATGCCACGCACGTCACGCCCGGCGCTCATCTTCTCGCGGCGGAAGCACGGCGTGTAGGCTACGTAGTACAAGGGCAGCTTTTCACCGTCCAGGATTTCGTCGCGATGCAGGTTGGTCACCGGCACCTCAGCGGTTGGCACCCACCAGAAATCCTCCTCATGGTCGTGGTAGAGATTCTCGCCAAACTTGGGCAGATTGCCTGTCCCGACCATGCAATGGCTGCGCACCATAAAGGGGGGATACACTTCCGTATAGCCGTGCTCATTCGTGTGAACATCCAGCATCCAGGTGATCAACGCTCGCTGGAGACGGGCTCCCAGCCCCTTAAGCACGTAAAAGCGCGAACCGGAGAGCTTAGCTCCACGCTCGAAGTCGATGACATCCAGTATGAGGCCAAGGTCCCAGTGCGGCAGCGGTTCAAAGTCGAAGGTGGGCAGCGTGCCTTCCTGACGGAGCACGACGTTGTGCGACTCGTCGGGGCCGATCGGCACGTCAGCGGCAGGCAGGTTGGGAACCCACAGCATTTCTTCGGCCAGAGTCTCCTCGATCTCACGCAGATCGGCCTCTAGCTTCTCCAGGCGCGCGCTCAGCGCCTTCATCTGCCCGATCTTGGTCTCACGCTCTTTGGGATCGCGGGTGAAGCCAATGATCTTGCTGGACTTGTTGCGCTCGGCGCGCATGTCCTCGACCTCCTGGAGCAGCGCCCGGCGGCGCTCATCCAGCTCAAGGATCAGGTCGATGCGCGAGATCGCCTCTTCATCGTTGAGGTCACGCATGGCCTGCTTGACCCGTTCTGGCTGTTCCCGAATGAGACGGATATCTAACATAGCTCTCCCCCTTGTGAGCCTGTACACCAAAAAACCCTCGCCTGGCTTCAGGACGAGGGACTTCCCCGTGGTACCACCTGAGTTCGGGCAATGCACGGCACTGCCCCTCATGGATTGCTGTAACGGGCAGACCCGGCTCTGCATTTCCTCAGAGCAACGTGCTCAGGAGTGGATGGATGAGACGACACCCTCAACGTCGTCTCAGGCGTCTAGCGCTGGCGCCTTGCACCTGTCCGGCGCCTCTCTGCCAAGCGCAGTGAACGCCCTGGCTCCGTCTGAGTCGATGCCTATGCCATTGTATGCAGCAGTTTAACATGCTGTTCTGGCAGCGTCAACAGGTTGTTACGGGACACTCTGCCCGAGGACAGCCAGCGCCGGCATAACAATGAAGGCGGCAAAGAAAGCCAGCCCCACCACGCCAATGACCATGTAGAGCAGCACGCCCTCCATCTCAAACTCAATCAGACGCGGCCTGCGTTTGCGTCTCTCGGGGTGGAAGTCAAACGGTCTCAGATAAAACAGCGGCATACACCATGCCTCCTTCCATGCCTATGATCTCCTCGGCGCCACCGACACCGAGTCTACCAGAATCCCACCGCCAGTTCCAGACCTGTCGTATCCAGAATACCCAACGCCGGCTCGCTGCCCGAAATCTTGCGCAACGGCCTATTGCCCAAACGCATCGAGCGTGGTACACTATTTTCTCGTAATTGCGCCAGTAGCTCAATGGATAGAGCACCAGCCTACGGAGCTGGGTGTTGCAGGTTCGAGTCCTGCCTGGCGCATCGGCCCCGCTCAGCCGGGGTCTTTTTGTTGCCGATCTGCCCTGCCCATGCTTGACTTGCGATTCTGGTATAATCTTAGCAGCACTACATCCGGCTGCCACAAGGAACCACACCATGCGACTCTCGTTGCTCCAACCCGAGATCGTCCGCGGTGACATCGAGCACAACCTCCAAGCCGTCCAACGCCTGATCGACACCAGTGAGGGCGATCTGATGGTGTGTCCAGAATACGTGTTGACTGGTTCGCTAGTGCTCGATCCCAACGCCAACGTGCGGGAGTGGGTCGCACGCAGCGACGCGGCCCGCTCCCAATTGCGGGCGCCGGCAGGCAGGTTCCTGTTGCTGATCCCTGCCATGAGGCGATCAGCGAGGCGACCATCGTCTGAAGTCTGGCAGACCACCACATAAGAACGAGGCGATCCGCATGTCTGACGAATTGATCGAAGGCCGTAGTTTGCGCGGCAGAAGACCACTCGAACCGATCCAGCCCGAACCTCCTGAGGACGAATTGCTGCCGCTGCAGCGCGAGACGCCCCGGCCCGAAGCCGCGCCGACCCAACCGCCGGCTCAGCCTTCTGCGCTGCCGCCCATCGGCGAGTATCCCCCCGGCGTCATCCCCAAATTCGTGACGACCACCGGCGAGCTTCAGCCGATCACCGAAGAGACCATTGAGGAGATCGAGCAGGTCCTCAGCGCCCATGCCCGTGGTGAGACCCCCGAACATTATGTCCCACAGTTTCAGGCCCCTACAGGTGAGTTTCAACCCCTGACACTGGAGACGTTCGAGCAGTTGGTGCAGCTCGCCCGGCAACGGTCGTGGCGACGCGTGCCGCCGGCGCGACGGCCCCGCCCGGCAGGGGCTGCCCAGCCCGGCGCGGCGGCCTACAGCCCAGGGGGAGAACTGCCGGAGGACTTCATCCCTTGGTTTGACACCGTGACCGGGGAGTTGCCGCCCATCATCCTGACCGAAGAGGAAGAGCGTGAGATCGCGCAGATGCACGCCCTGGAGCAGGCAGAGGAAGAAAGAGAGCATAGGGTCGAAGTGGAAGTGCGAGTCCAGCCGCCGCCTTCCCCTGCCCTCACCCATGCGCCACGCCCTCCTCACACAGAGCAACATGGCGGCTTTGGGCCGATTACCCGCCAACTGTTGGCAGCCATCCGTGGCGAGACCAGGGAAGATGTCGGCCAGGCCGACCGGCCTCGCCGCTGGGAACCGCGCCAGGTCTGGATGGCCGTCGGGGCGGTGGCGCTGATCGCATTGCTCGTCCTAGCCCTTGTGATCTGGAGCCGCATTCCCGCCCTCTCGATCAGCGGGGGAGAACCCACGACCCACGGCAGCGTCGCCACCGAGGCGACCCTCCCTCCCGGCATCGTGCCTCCGGGCCAGACCAGCGCCGCGCCAGTGGCCACCGAGGCCCCAGCTCCGACCGGTGCACTCTCACCAACAGCTTTGCCCTTTGCCCAGGGCCGGATCGCCTTCGCCTCAAACCGCGATGGAGACTTCGACATCTACGTGCTTGACATGGCTACAGGGATAGCTGTCCAGGTGACCGACAACGATGTGGAAGACCGCTGGCCCTCCTGGTCACCCAACGGCGAACAGGTCGTGTTCGTATCTGACCAGTCGGGTGATGATGACCTATTTGTGATGGATGCCAGAGGCGCAAACCGGACGCAGTTGACCACGGCCACGTCGATGGACCGCTACCCGGCCTGGTCGCCCGATGGGAGAACAGTGGTCTTCTCGCGCGAGACGGCCAGCGGCAGCGACCTGATGTCATTCAACTCGGCCTGTATGGCCCAGGCTGGGGCGTGCGAAGACGCGCTGACCACTGTCACCACCGGGCGCTACGACCTGCATCCGGCGTGGTCACCCGACGGGTCGCGGATCGTGTTCGCTGCGTCAGATTTCCCTGGCTTGCCGTCGGTGATTGCACTGATGATGCCCGGCACCACCGAGTATGAGCCACTGCCCGGCACAGGCTCGTCCGATAGCTCTCCAGCCTGGTCGCCCGACGGGAACCGGATCGCGTTCGTGTCCTATGCGCGGGGAGACAACGACCTGTATGTGATGGCCGCCAACGGTGCTCAGGTGGTCCAGCTCACCGCCGAGACTTCCAACGATGTCGAGCCGACCTGGTCACCCGATGGGCGCTATCTGGTCTTTGCCTCAGATCGGAGCGGCGAGGGCGACTTTGAGCTGTACCTGATCCGAACCAATTGCCGCTCACCAGAGGAAGGTTGTGAGGCTGAGGCGATCCAGCTGACCGACAACACCGCCGACGACCTCAATCCGGCGTGGATACCTTAGCCCCAGGCTCTAGCCCTTGTGTCCTCCGGACGAGGCAGCCCGATCGGCTGGGGCGGATCGGGCTGCCTCTTGCTCAGCAGGATAGTACTGTCTCGCTCCTTGCGATTTGCACCTGCCCATCGTACAATGTGCATAGCGCCACAAGCGTAGAAGCGTGTCATCAGTTCGCCGTGTGCGGGCAGGAGCAAACTCCATGACCGGTTTGCTGGGACGCATGCAGCAGAACAAGCCAGAGACTGAGGGTCAGCCGGCCAAACCGGGTCCTGCCAGACCTATCACGCAGCAGGCTGCCCAAGACACCCTCCCTGGCACCCATATACTGCGCAGCGACGAACGTGTCCGTGACCTCAAGCAGCGCATTCAGCGGCGCATGCTGGCCGAGCTGAAGCCGCTTGCCAGGAAGGGCAAAGACAAAGCCAAAGACCAGGAGAAGCCGGAGGAGAAGAAGCCACAGCCCAAGACCCAGCTCGGCAAGATAAAGAAGGAGGACAAGCCAATCCAAGACACCGAAGAGGAGATGTTCAAGCGAGTCAGAGACCTCTTCGATCAGATTGTGGCAGAGGAGGGCATTGTCCTCAACCGCGCCGAACGCAAGGCCATCTTCGACGCCGTGGTGGCCGACATCATGGGCTTTGGTCCGCTCGAACCGATCTTGGCCGATGATGCTACCACGGACATCATGGTCATCGGTCCCAAGAAGGTCTACGTCGAGCGCAAAGGACATATCTACAAGACCAGCGTCGCTTTTGAGGACGACGAGCACTTGCTGCACATCATCGAGCGCATCCTCTCCCCACTGGGCCGTCGCGTGGACGAAACCTCGCCCATGGTCGATGCCCGCCTGCCCGATGGCTCCCGCGTGAATGTTGTGATCCCTCCCGTGTCGCTGGAAGGGCCGTGCCTGACGATCCGTAAGTTCTCGTCTACGCCCCTGAGTGCGGCTGACCTGATTGCCAACAACACGGCCAGCCCCGAAGTGTTCGAGTTTCTCCAGGCTGCCGTCAAAGCTCAACTCAACATCCTGATCTCCGGCGGCAGCGGTTGCGGCAAAACGACACTGCTCAACGTGATGTCGGGCTTCATCCCCGACAAGGAACGCATTGTGACGATTGAGAATGCCGCCGAGCTTCAGCTCCAGCAGACGCACGTCATCCGGTTGGAGACACGCCCCATGAATATCGAGGGCGAAGGGGAGATCACGATCCGCGAGCTGGTCGCCAACTCGCTGCGTATGCGCCCTGACCGCATCATCGTGGGCGAGGTGCGCGGTAGTGAGGCCATCGACGTGCTACAGGCCATGAACTCAGGCCGCGATGGATCGATGGGCACCATCCATGCTAATACACCCTCAGATGCCCTGTCCCGCCTTGAGACGATGTGCTTGATGGGTGGCCTCAAGCTGCCGGTGGCGGCTATCCGCGAGCAAGTAGCCTCGGCCATCGACCTGATCGTGCAGATGAAACGCTTCCGCGACGGCTCGCGTAAGATCGTCCAGGTGGCCGAAGTGGAAGGCATGGAGAACGACGCCATCATGCTGTCCACCATATTTGAGTACGAACAGAGTGGGGCCACCGGCCCGCAGGGAACTACATTGGGAGTCATCAAACCTGTCGGCCTAGCGCCACGCTGCCTGGACCGCATCCAGTCAGCAGGCATCCACCTCTCCATGTCGATCTTCGGCGTGGCCGGCACGATCCAGACGGCCAAGCGGCCTATGAAGGAGTTCCGCACTGCGGAGCCAAAGCCAACCAGCACGCCGCCCGCCCCTGCTGAAAAGTTGTCGGGGCCACCGGAGCCATCTTCTGCTCCCTAATCCATCTCATCGCCGAATCGACACGCTCCCGGCTCGACCGCCGGGAGCGTTGTTTCACGCCCAGCCCCATCGGGAACCAGAAAGTGGGAGCGGCCAGAGTCTGCCCCTGACCGCTCCTAGTGTGCTGTCAGCGCTGCTCGCCTGAGAGAGCGGCCAGTTCATCCTGCACCAGCCGCACCACCAGTGCATCGAGGTCTTCCACGCTGTATGAGTCTTCTTGCACGTGGGCCTCGGTGCCCGGTTCCCCTGAGCTGGTCGGCGTATCTTGATAGGTCAAGAAGATGAAGTGCCCGCCGGTGTATTGGGCCAACTGCCGGAAGATGTACTCGGCCTGTTGCTGGTAGTAGTCAGCGCCGTCCAGACGCGAGGCAATCGGGAAGATCTTGATGCCAAGCTGCGCAGCGCTGACCATGTCCTGGGCGTAATCAAAGTCCTGTGGATAGTCAAGGTGAGGCGGTGCGTCGGCCACCAGGAAGATCAGGCTCACGGTGTCTTCAACCCGCCAATCCATACCGACCACAGCGTTGTGCAGCGCCTCGTTCAGCGACTCGGGGTCATCGCCGCCGCCCGCAGCGTAGACGTTCATCAGGTCGTTCTGGAACTGCTGCACATTATCAGTGAAAGGCACTGTGCGCACCACATACTCGTCCCCCCGGTCCTTATAGTGAACCAGTCCGAAGCGCACGTTGGGATTGCTGGGCAAAGCCTCGATCTGAGCCGAGATGCTCAGGATGTTATTCTTGAGTTGGTCGATCTCGTCACCCATACTGCCGGTCGCGTCGAGCAGGAACAGCACATCCAGGTTGACCGGAGGCTGGGTAGGCGGCACATCGAGCGTCACCGGCCACACAGCATCTCGGTTCTCACGGGTCAGTGTGAACGACTGGGAAGCCTGGCCCTTCTGAACTGTTACGGTGTAGGACTGCGCCCCAGCGTAGAGCGGGAAAGCCAGCGGGAAGAAGTAAGCTTGGCCGGTGGCCGTCGTGCGCAGGGCAGTGACCAGGTTCTGACCCTCATAGATCAGCACGGTCGCGCCGAGCACAGGCAGTCCGTTGGATGTCGTCACGCGGACGAGGTGCCGCTCGCTGATATCCACGTCGTGGACCTCATAGCTCACGAACTTGAAGAAGTCAAGCCGGTACTGGAGGTAGGCTTCAAAGTTCTCATTGTCATCGATCTCGCCAGCCTGGAGTGGCGCTGTGTACTGCTGGTCAGGGGGCACGATGACCGGATTGGCCGCAACCGCCGTGGGCTGCACCAGGGGCGCTCCCGCTCCTCCGCTCTCACCGCCCCCCCGATCGCTGGAGGCGTCGTCAGGACCGCCGCCATATCCACTAGCAACAGAAGGAGTGCCGCTCTCCGCCGGGGCCTCAGCCGCAGGGGCGCTGGTCGCTCCAGCCGCCGGGCTGGAAGTATAGCCAACCTCGTCCTCTACCTTCTCCTCACCGAGAGGTTCCTCCGCAAGGCCACCCTCCTCCGTAACCGCCTCAGGTTCGGTTGTCGCGCCCCCCAAAGCCGCGCACCCGCTGACGCTTAACGCCAGGGCAGCGAGCATCATGCCCAACAATGCATAGCGAGTCCATTTGCCAGTCATGGTGATCTTTCCTTCCTTGCGTTTCTCTTCTTCGCCTCAGAGTTCCGAATCTGTGATTTGCATCAAAGACGATCTCCAGCCCCGCAAAGTTCCCTCCAATCGATCTGCCCCCAGATTACACACACAGGGCCGATTCGCGCCAGTCGATACAAAACCTCACAATCCCCACCCAGACTCAGGCTGGATCAATTAGGGCAATGCGGACCACTCCGCGTGAAGCAAGGCGCAAAACGCGATATGATCCCAGCTTATGAGGCGCATTACCTCAAAGCGAGAAAGCCCATGCTTGATTCATGCCGCCGTTTCTTCCGACGCCTAGCCGCCGCCGCTGCCGTGGTAACCTACCTGTTGATCATCATCGGCGGCGCAGTACGTGTGACTGGCTCCGGGCTGGGTTGCCCCGACTGGCCGCTGTGCCACGGCAGGCTGTTTCCCCTACCAGAGACTGCTGCACTGATCGAATTTACACACCGCAGCGTCGCAGCTGTGGGCAGCGGGTTGTTGATCGCCACCCTGGTGGCGGCCTGGCGCTGCCATCGGCGCACGTTTCACATCGTCGCACCCATCAGCGCGGCAGTGGCTCTGCTGGGGGTCCAGGTGCCCCTGGGAGCGCTGGTGGTCGCCACCGAACTCGAACCTCTGGCTGTGGCCTTTCACCTCGGCATGGGAATGCTGATCCTGGCCGGCGTGACACTGACCGCCGCAGGCGCCCATCGCCCTGCCCATGGACTTGCATTGTCTGGCCGTTACCAGAGGCTGATTGGCCTCGCCTTGGGGGCGATGTTCATCTTGCTTCTGACAGGCGCGCTGGTCGTGGGCAGCCACGCGCAGCTCGCCTGCCCCGATTGGCCATTGTGCCACGGCGCACTGCTGCCATCCCCGGCGAGCAGCTCCCTGATCGTGATCCACCTGATCCACCGTTACACGGTCGTTGCTGTGTCGGCTCTGATCGTGGCCATACTCGCTGCAACATTGCACACTGCACAGCGGCTACGGAGCGCAGTCATATGGGCGGCAGTGTTGGGGGTGCTGTTCGGCGTGCAGGTGGGCATCGGAGCGGCCCAAGTCATCCTGAAACTGCCAATGGCCTGGCGCATCCTGCACCTAGCTGCAGCGACCGGCGTGTGGGCGGCCCTGGTGGTGCTGGCCGGGCTGGTGTTGCCAACCCAGGCGACCTCCGCCCGACGATAGTGCAGTGGGTCGTAAATAAGACGCAGCGGTTCTTCTGCCAATTGCACGATTCATCGCAACCATTATAATTGCGCTACCATCCGGGTGCTGAGCTCGGCTGCAACGTCTTGTTCGACCTTTTTGCTTGGAATATACGGAGGAGTACAGATATGAGTTCGCATAGTTCGACATATAGCAAATGGCTGATCCTGGCGGCGCTGGGTGCATTGGCACTCGCAGCGCTCGCATGCATTGGTGGAGGGACTCCCCCTCCCGCTCCCACCTCAACTGCCCTACCACCGCCGCCCACCAATCCCCCCTTGCCGCAACTCGCCGATGTGCAGATTGTGAATCAGACTAGCGGCGACATCTGCTACGTATACATCTCGCTCTCCACTGAAGATAGTTGGGGCGAGGATCGGCTGGGCGACTCGGAGATCATTGGGGCTGGGCAGTCGGCTACGATCAGCGGCCTCCAACCGGGAACCTATGACATGCGCGCCGAGGACTGCAACAACGTCATGGTTGCCGAGCAGTACAGCGTCCAGTTGCAGGGGGGCCTCTTTACCTGGACGGTGAGCGGTTCTGCAACAGGCGGCACTGGCACCAACCTGCAAATCGTCAACCAGATGGCTAACACGGCAGTTTGTTATGTGTTCATCTCGCCGAGCACCGAAAGTGAGTGGGGGTCTGATCAGCTGGGGGAAAGCAACGTCATTGCGCCAGGAGCAAGTTTCACGATCACCAACATCCCCGTAGGGGTGTACGACATCAAGGCTGAGGACTGTGAGAATAACGTCCTAGCCCAGGAATTCGAGGTGCAGCTGAGCGGCGGGGATTTCACCTGGACGATCTCGGAAGATACCAATGAATTCACCATCATCAACAACAGCAGCATCGAGATCTGCTACGTGTATTTCTCGTCGAGCGAGGCGACTGACTGGGGACCCGATCAACTTGGTGAGAACACCACGATTCCACCGGGCCAGCAGTTCACCATCGAGGGCATTCCACCGGGGACTTATGACCTGAAGGTCGTGACGTGCGATAACCAGGAACTGGAAGAGTACGGCATTGATCCCTCGGTAAACCCGTCCTACACGATTACGGACTAAGCGAAAACATCCTAGGCCAAACGACAGGCGGTTAGCAGGAAGGCATGGGACAATCAGGGGGCACAAAGTTAAGTGCCCCTTTGCTGGATATGCAGGCCGCCTATCTCCATCCACTGCCGCTGCGGGAGGGGCAACGCTCGCCAGCCGAACTGTCCCCAGGGTGTGGCCATCATCGCCTGATTATCGATCCACGCCACAAAGCCGAGTGGCCCGCGCGGCGGCGTGCCACAGTCGAGCACGACTGTCTCATCAACGGTGAAGCAGGCGCGGTGCACGCCCCAATCCAGCCTATAAGTGTGCCAGGCCGTCATATCAACATCGATGAGCGCCTCACTGACGCCTATAGTCCACTGCCCCACCGGCCACAACACCCGATACAGAGGCCGGACATTCATCAAAGGCACAGCCAGCGGAGCAGTCGGCGCAAGCAGGAAGAACGGCAGCCGGATAGCGTCGATGGTAGCCGCTTTCCAGCCGTGGCCGGGAACGTGGAGGTCCAGCTTCAAAGCAGAGTGAGGCGAGGCATAAAAGAACCAGATCGCACGCGGCAGGGCGGGGAGCCGTGCGCCGGTCATCAGGAAGGGATCGTTCCAGAAACCAAATCCTGCCGTTCCAACTAGCTCTCCCGCCGGGTGGGAAAAACGCGCCCGCACGCTGAGCGTGAGCGGCGCACGCCAGCGAAAGTCATGGCGGCGCAGGCGCTGATAATCGTCGATCTGAGCGTCGGTATAGCCTTCGCCACGCGGATCGTTGACGAAGCGCCACGTCTGCCCGGTTGTTTCAACAGCGCTGCCGCCGAGCACCCAGCGATTCCACTCAGGGCCAGGGGGAACGGAAAAGTCAGCCACGTCAGACATGATCGAAACACCGCCTCTTACCATGAACTACCACGCCGGGAGATCGATCTCCCGGCGTGGTATCCTCCTCCTCGTGGACTGGCCAAGCTTATGGCTGTGGCGTGGGGGTGGGGCGCAACGGCGGGTTAAGCGGGAAGTAGGTGTAGTACCACAGCTTGCTCTCCCCGTGAGTCGCAGGCGTGCCGTAGGCATCCTGCGGATAATACTGGGAGGGCAGGAAATAGATAGCCTTGGTGCTGTCTACCTGGTAAAAGAGCTTCACGTACACGCCGCACGGGAATTTGAACCACACTTCATCAGGGTTGATCGGCTGCCCTTTCGAGATGTGCTGTGTGGCGGCAAAGTAGTTCTCATCGGCGACTCTGTTGCCGTAGCTCCACACAAACATCAACTGTCCATCCTCAGGAGCCACATTGTAACTATAGAAGTTGATGGTGGCAAAACATTCTGGGTTAGGAGTTGGGTCGATAATATCGGGCTGGATCGCGCCAGCAGGTCGCCATGAGGCGTGGGTCACACAATCGTGCTCGACCTGGTCCATGCGGCGCACACGATCGCCTTTGGCATTGACATCCCACAGCTCAACCAGGTAGTGCGACTTAGAGACAGTGAACTGCAAACGCTGGGTCTGCCAGAACCACGGGCTTTGCTGCTGTGTGATCTGCTCGTTCTGCGAATAGACCAGCCGGCTGGTTGTGGCATCATAGACCTCCAGCCGAAACTTGTCAGCGCCGTTTTCGTCGTTGGTATCCCACACCAGCACCACATCCGCCTGGACAGCAGTGCAATCGCTTTTGACCTTGGCGATCCAGGCTTGCATGGCGTAGGCAGGTGCGACACCCGACAACACTACGACCACCAACACGACTGCTGCCAGCGCGAGAATCATGCCACGTCGCATGGTGACTCTCCTTCTCATTGGTTTCGGATCGCGCAGCCCTGTCCCCGGCGCTGCGCAACTCCATAATAACACAGGATCGGCGCCCCGTGTAGGGTCAAAAGTCGAGGGGTAGTACTGCTGTACAGTAGCCTAGCCGCAGGATCTGTGCGATGATCAAACTTACATGGGCGACTTGCACGCCAAGACGCGCAGAAGGACATCATGCAACAATACATCCTGCGGGCCATCCAACTTGCCAACGCTGGCCGCACCGGTGAAGCCCTCCGGCTGCTGCGTGCCGTCGTGGCGCACGACCCACGCCAGGTGATGGCCTGGAAGTGGCTGGCCTACCTGTCCCCTGACTCGCGGGAGGCGCTTGCCGCTGTCTACCGGATTCTCCACCTGAACCCCTCCGATGACTGGGCGCGACAGTCGCTGCCGGCCCTACAGCAACGCATCCAGCAGACCAACGTCCCAGACAACCGCGCCACGGCCCGCCCTGCCCGCCAGGTTAGGCGCAATAGTATCCCCCTGGCGCTGGGACTCGCCACGCTGGCTCTAGGGGTGATCGTGGGCGGGGCAGCCATTATGGCGGCTCTGCTGCCCACCACGCGCTCGCCTGCCGCTTCGCCGATCCTGGTCGCACTGCCTGACACCCAAGATCAACAAGCTCCGCTGGGGATCGATACCCAGGTCAGCTTGACAGAGCAGACTACATACTACACCTTCGAGGCCGCGACGCTGGCCGATATCCAGCAGGCGCTGTACACCCTGGGGCCGCAGCTGGATGAGACTGGTGAGCACTCCATTGCCATGACTGCTTACCGCCTGTCGGTGGAGTGGCAGCCTTACGAAACGGCTCTGGCGTGCCGGGCGACTCACATGGTCGTGAAGCTTCAGGTGACTTACACCTATCCTCAATGGGTGCCTGCCAGGTACCCCAACCGCCTGCTCTATGACGAGTGGTACCGCTTTATGCAGCATGTCCAGGCCCACGAACGACAGCACGGCGCTATTGCACTGAGCTGCGCCCACGCGCTGGCAGGTCTGCTAGATGAAATGGAACCCCAGCCAACCTGCGCTGCGGTCCAGAACATGCTCAATACGCTGATCGACCAGGCCCATGCGGCGTGCGAGCAGCGCCAGGCCGCCCTCGACGAAACGGAAGGCCGCACGATGTTCCCGCTGCCGCGCTGACGGGCTATGGACGACGGCGCTGAGGAGGATGTCGGTGTTGGAGACAAGCTGCACTAGGGTAACGTTGCCGACCCAGATCGGGCGTGGTACAATGGTTTTGTGGAGCGATGGCCGAGTGGTTTATGGCGGCGGTCTTGAAAACCGTTGTGGCGTTCACGTCACCGGGGGTTCGAATCCCTCTCGCTCCGCTGGTGAACAACCCCATCCGGGGAGGTGCCAGAGTGGTCGATTGGGGCCGCCTGCTAAGCGGTTAACGGTTCTTAAAAAGCCGTTCGCAGGTTCGAATCCTGTCCTCCCCGCCTCACGAAGCTATCCTGAACCACCCTCACTACCCGTGGAGGTGATTTAGGATGGCTTCTTTCGATCTACTGCGCAGCGCCGACGACCCCACGCGCGTGGGGAAAACATTAGCACCGATCACGTTCAGATCGATCTGGGCCTTGAATGCAAGCAATTTGGCTAGAATTGGATCGAGATTTTCATTCCCTGTCAATATGTCGTCTGCCAGTCAGTTCCAGGCCCAGGCAATGTGAACTTGACACTCTTGTCGCACTCTTGCTGCACTTTATAGTAACATAAAACAAGAGATAAGCATCCGCCTCTGCTAGGACTCCGACAGTCCGAGCGGATATTTCCAGAGAAACACTGGCCTGACCAGTGGGCCGGGAAATGCGCCAGGCCAGCAGCATAGGATCACCCAAGATGAACCAGAACCAAGGGCGATCCGCCTCAAACTGGATATGGGATTCCATGTGCATCATTGCTAGGAGAGCCAAAAGATGAGTCTTATCCTTTCCCAACAGTCCGGGCGGTTCCTGCTGGGCATGGTGGTCCTTCTCGCGCTATTGTTCCTGCTGGTCCCCATTGGTGGAGCGGCTGCCTTTCAGGAAGACCCTACCCCCACCCCAACCGATCCGATCCCCACCCCCATCGATCCGACCCCGACAGAGACTCCCGTTTCCACTGAGACGCCAACTGAAACACCCGTGGTGATGGAGACCCCCACTGAGACCCCCACGGCCACAGAGTCCCCCACCGAGACGCCGACGCCCACTGAGACACCAACACCCACTGAGACCTCCACGCCCCCTGAGCCGGAATCGCGTCCCCGGGGCGATCCGCGCCTAAGCTCCACCCTGAACCAATTGGTGGAGGCCTACGGCAGTGGGGGGGTAAGTGCGGCAGGCGAGTTTGCCGAAGCGCACGGCTTCACGCTGCAACAAGGGGACGAGTTCGTGCAGGTGGCGGCCATGGTAGACAACGGCAAGACCGTGCACGACGCGCGCCAGGTGGTCGCTTCGCTGAGCGGCCTCGTGGAGGTCGCAGCAGGCAACATGGTCCAGATCAGCCTGCCCGTCCGCGCCCTGCCAACGCTGGTGGAGAGCGGGGTGTTCGCCGGGGTGCGGCTGCCAGCCTACGCGGAGGAGATGGCCGGCGCCTACACCTCCGAAGGCGTGAGCACGACTGGCGCGGCAACCTGGCACAACGTGGGCATCACAGGCCGGGGAGTCAAGGTAGCTATCCTGGATGTGGGCTTCACGGGCTACACCACGCTGCTCGGCACCGAGTTGCCGCCTTCCAGTCTGGTGCATGCCACCTCGTTCCGCGCCGATGGCAACCTCCAGACCAGCAACCACGGCACTCAGGTAGCCGAGATCGTCTACGACATGGCCCCCGGCGTCGAGATGTGGCTGGTCAACATCAGCACCGAAATAGAGTTCGCCGCGGCTATCCAGTGGCTGGTGGCGCAGGGTGTGCAGATCATCAATGCCTCCATCGGCTGGACGAACTACGACGACGGCGATGGCAATGGCTTCCTGGACGACTCGGTGGACTATGCCAACGACCAGGGCGTGCTGTACGTGGCGGCGGCTGGCAACGAGGCCGTCGGGCACTGGCAGGGGGCCTACGTGAGCGACGGGGGCGTGCAACCCAACCAGTTCCACAACTGGGGCGGTGGAGACATCTACAACAACATCCAGAGCTGGCCCAACGATCCCGGTTATTGCTACATGGTCACAGCGAGCCTGAGCTGGAACGATTGGGATGATGTGGCGCCCGGCCAAGACTACGACCTATGGATCAAGGCTTACTACGCTGGCAGTTGGCACGACTTCGCCATGGGCGGCAGCGACCAGGGCGGCGGCTACCCCTGGCCCACCGAGTGGGTCAGCGCCTGCGTCCCGGCCAGCGGCGGCCTTTACGGAACCGTGCAGGTGGCCATCGTCGTACAGAACTACGGCGGCTCTGGCACCGAATATCTGGAGCTATACGTCGATGGCTGGGACCTGGAATACGACAGCGTATCTAGCAGCCTGGCCTCTCCAGCGGACGCCGCCAGCGCCTTCACCGTGGGGGCTCATGCCTACTACCTGACCACTGTAGAGCCTTATAGCTCGCGCGGGCCGGTCAACGGCGCCAATGGCGGTCCGCCCTCCGGCAGCGAGGCCCTCAAGCCAGACATCACTGGCCCAGACTGCACCACGACCAAAGAAATGCCTACATCGAGCACCAGCGGCTTCTGCGGCACGTCCGGCGCGGCACCTCACGTAGCAGGCGCGGCGGCGCTGGTGTGGCAGGCTCACCCCAACTGGACCAATGCCCAGGTGCGCAGCTACCTTGAAACTACTGCCGAGGACGATCCAGGCGACCCCACACCCGGCAAAGACAACAACTGGGGCTGGGGCAAGCTGATCATGGGGGCGGTGCCCGCTGGACCGGCGGCCTGCACACCTGGCGCGGCCACTTGCGTGGCCGACTCCAGTGCAGCTTGGCCACTCTTCCAGAACACGCCCGCCCGCACTGGGGTCAGCCCAACGGCGGTGAGCTCCAGCGCCAGCATGCTGCTGGCAGCCATACCGCTGGGCGCGGACGTGCGCTCACCCGTGGTCGGCCCGGCAATGACCGACCAGGGCAGACCCCATGGCATCGCCTACGTGAATGCGGGCCGCTACGTCTACGGCATCGACCCGGTGCTGGGGCAGGTGCTCTGGAAGTTCGATCTGGGTACCACAGGCACGGTCAGTGGACAGGCTGCGCCAGCAATGACTGACTACAACGACAGCGGCACGCCGGGCAATCCTGCCGACGACGAGCTGTACATCTACGTCGGCAGCGCTGATGGCTACGTCTATAAGCTGGACGGCATCGACGGCGACGCCGACCCCGGCATAGCGGGCCTGCAACCAGTGTGCCGGTCTGTCGACCTGGGCGCCAACCTGAGCAAAGCGTCGCCTGTCATCGGCGCTGACGGTCGAATCTACTTCGTCGAGGATGCCACCAACGACCGGCTGATCGCCCTCAATTCCGACTGCTCGCTGGGATGGGCTATCACGTTGGGGTCAGGCGCGGGCACCTCCTCGCCAGTGTACTGGTCCAACCCGGCCTCCGGCGGCACCGAAGATGACCTGATCTTTGTTGGCGCCGACAAGCTGTACGCCGTGACCATCTGGGGCGGCGTCAAGTGGTCAAGCGCGATCAAGACCGGCGCAGAAGCAGCCACCGTGCCCTCCACACCGCTGGTGATCAACCCCGGCGGAACATGGACGGTGTACGTCGTCAACAGCCTGGGCGACCTGTACAGTGCAAATCCGACCACCGGCGTTGCTATACGCCTCTACGATGCGCCTGTGGGTGCCCACGCTGCCGGTTCGCTGGCCGCCCAGAGCGATGGCGGCACGCATTTCTACCTGTATTGGGGCCACGTTGCCACGCTGTACCGCTACTACACGAGCGGCGGCGTCTCCCCCCTGCTGCTGGGTGGCAGCCTGACCGACGCCACACCGGTAGTTGACAGCGCCGGAAACGTCTTCATCGGCTCAACCGACGGCAAGGTGTACGGCGTCAACGGCGCGTCCATGACGGCGCTCTCCGGCTGGCCCAAAGTGGCAGGGGTCAGCACGGCAGCCGGGTTCGCTATCTCGCCTATCAGCGGGCAGCTGTTTGTGCCCTCGTCGAACGACTCGCTATACATTTACGGCACGCCGCCAGGTAGCTGCCCAACCTGCGGACCTGAGTCCGGCTCTCACTGGCCGCTCTTCCAGCAAGGTCAGTACAACCAGGGCCACAGCACCGACACCCTGGCAGCGGCAACACTCCTGTGGGCCCGCGCGCCGGGCGGCGATGTGTTCCCACCGGTGGTAGGCGAATACGGTCTGACGGATTATCCGCAGGGCATTGCCTACTTTGTGACGGGCCGCTACCTGCGCGCGCTCGACCTGGCCACCCGCACGCTGGCGTGGTCGTATGACCTGGGTGTGGCAGGCACGCCAGCCGGGTTTGCCGCGCCAGCCCTGGCCGACGACAACACCGACGCTCCCGGCTTCGAGGACGGTGTGGTGTACGTCGGTGGGAAGGACGGCGTGTTGCACGCGGTGAATGCGCTGACCGGCGCGCGCATCTGGGCCACCGACGTGGGGGCCAATATTTCCAAAGCGTCGCCGACCATCGGCGCGGACGGGACGGTGTACGTGGTCGAGGATGGGACCACCGACCGCCTGATCGCCGTCTCGCACACCGGTTCGGTGCGTTGGACGGCCAACCTTGGCGCAGCGGCAGGGACATCTTCCCCTGCTTACGATGAAACCAGCGGCTGCATCTATGTGGGCGGCAAGAATCTGTACGGCTTCTTGCAGACCAACGGCACGGCCTGCCCCGGTTGGGATGCGGCGGGCTACACCCTGGGTGCGACGACAACAACCGTGCCGGGTGCGCCACTGATCGTGGACGGTTCGAACGTGTATGCGCTCAACAGCCTGGGCGATCTGTACCGTGTGCCGTTGAGCGGCGGTGGGGCGACGCTGGTCTACGACGCCCCGTCGGGCAGCGGGTCCGGCTCGTTGGCCTTCGATCCCGGCGGCGGGACATCGGGCTACTTGTATTGGACGTTGGGCGGCAAGCTATACCGCTGGGACATCGGCGGCAGCACGGCCACGCCCATTCCGCTGAGCGGCCTGACGACTAACAGCACGCCGGTAGTAGATGGCGCGGGCAACGTCTTCGTCGGCACCAGCAACAACAAGCTGTGGAAGGTCACGCGGGCAGGCTCGACCGCTACGCTGGTCTTCACCGGCGCCGGCTCGATGGCAAATGCGGGAGCCATTGCCCAGAATCCGCAGGGCGGCATCCTGCTGTGGCCCTCAGCCGACGACAACCTGCGTGCCTTCGGGACGGCAGAAGGGCTGTGCCTGACCTGCAGTGTGGCTGATACCTACTGGCCAATGTTCCAGCGTGCAGCCTCGCATCACCCCAGCATCCACGGCGGCGGCGGGGCGCTGACCCGCGAGACGCGCATGTATAGCCTGACCGGCGCAATCCGCCCGCCGGTGGTCGACGAGATCACCGACCCGGCTGAGGAGAGGATCTACTTTGTGGCTGGGGCCTCCCTGGTCGCCCGCAGCCTGTGGAGCAATACACCCATCTGGCTACAGCCCAACGGCGTTGAGTACAAGTATGCGCTCGGACCGGCGGTGACTTCGACGGCCTTTGCCATGCCTGCCCTGCTGAGAGACACCTCCCGCCCGCCAGGCGACCAGATCATCATCCTGGTAGGCGGCTCGGACGGCATTCTGCACGCCGTGAGGGCCAGCAACGGCAGCCTGCTGTGGAAGATCGATGTAGGGAACAACATCTCGAAGGCTTCGCCGGCTGTGTCCGATCAGGGCATCATCCTGGTGGTGGAGGACAACGCTGCGCCTGCTGCCGACCGGCTGATCGCGCTGGACTTCAAGGGCACGGTGCTGTGGTCGCAGCCCATTGGTTCCTCCAGCGGCACCTCCTCCCCGGCCATCAACGACAACAATACGCCCGGCAGCGCCGGCGACGACGTGGTTGTGGTGGGAGGCGGCGGTGGCCTGTATGCCTTCAACCTGACCGATGGATCGGTTGTGACGGGCTTCCCCGCCACGACGGTAGGGGCCACCGACGGCTCGCCGGTGGTGCGCTGGCTGCCCGATAGCACGTTCGATGGCTACTACGTGGTCAACAAGGCAGCAGCCCTGTATCACGTGGCGGGAGACGGCGCTTCTACCCTGCTGACCGATGTGACCGGCACGGGCAAGTCGGCAGCGCCGCTGGTGCTGGCAGTTTGCAACGACAGCTCCGACCCGTGCACGGCAGGCTGGCACACCCGGACCGCGTTCGGGGTGGGTGCCACGCTGTACCAGTATGTGCGGGGCGGGCCAGACGACGGCCAGCTCTACACGGTGGTGTTGGCCGGCGATCTGGGCGACTCAACGCCGCTGGCGGGTGACGACGCGATCTACATTGGCTCAACCGTCCAGAAGCTCTACGTGGTCGGGCCGCAGGATCACATCATCGGCCCTGCCCTGTGGGTGAGCGGCCTCAACGGCGGCAGCATGGCTGGATCGGGCGCTTTCCTCAACTTCGACCTGCTGATCTGGCCATCGCAGAACGGACGACTGCACGTCTATGCCTACAGTGGAAACGATGGCACCACCACCGACTACGCGGTTGGGCAGTGGCCGCTCTTCCAGCGCAACAACCAGCGCCAGGGCGCTGCAACCGTGGCGCTGCCTGGCAACTCGGTGGAGCAGTGGGCTGTGCTGTCAGGCGGCGATGTCAGGCCGCCAGTCATTGGCGCAGTGGACATGCCGTGGAACGATGGCACATACCCAGACGGCGTGGTGTACTACGTGGCCGGACGCACCCTGTATGCGCTGGACGCGAGCACCCACTCGATCGTCAAGACCTGGGACCTGGGGGCCACAAGCGGGGTGAGTGGCTACGCTGCGCCAGCCGTGGTGCAGCTCGATCCCAACGCCACCCCCGCCGACCTGACCGACGACGAGGTTCGTGTGATTGTGGCCGATAAGCTGGGCGTGGTGCGGGCCTATGGCGCAACCGACCAGGCAGATCACCAATGGGTGAGCGCACCATGGTGGTCGGTAGATGTGGGCCTGGATGCTTCTAGGGCGTCGGCGCTGGCCGGGCGTGGCGGCTTGGTGTACGTGCTGGAGGACGCAGCTATCGACCGGTTGCACGCCATCAATGTGTGGAACGGCGGATTGGTCTGGAGCAGGCCGCTCGGCGCGGGCAGCGGGACCTCGTCTCCATCCTTCTACGATGGCGCTGCCGCCGACCTCGTGCTGGTCGGGGCAGACAAGCTATATGCCATCAACGCCGAGACGGGAGCCGTGGTGTGGTCGGCGAGTCTGGGTAGCCCGATCCCCGGCGCTCCTCTGGTGATCGACCGCCCGACCGGGACAGACTACGTGTACGCCCTAACCAGCACCGGCAAGCTGTATCGTGTGCAGGTGGAGGACGGCAGCGGGGCAACCCAGGTGGCGAGCGTGACCGGCACGGTTGGGGCGGCATCGCTGGCAGCCTACGAGTACGACGATCCCAACGACTACTTCTATCTGTACTTCGGCGTGAGCAAGTACCTGTACCGATACGATACCAACGGCGGCGGGTTGTCTAGCCTGACGCTGGGGACGCTTACAACCAACTTCGCCAATGCAACCCCGCTGGTCGATAGCAACAACCAGGTGTTCATCGGCGGAGCCGACGGCTGGCTGTATGGTGTGGACGGCAACACTATGGCATCTCTGACGCCCGCCTGGAACGCCGTTGACGGCAGCGGCTGGCCCAAGCGCATCGGCGTGGGCACCTCGGTCAGCAGCGCGGCAGGCGCGTTGGCGATTGACGCCAATGGGTACTTGGTTGTGCCCTCAGCCGACGACAACCTGCGGCGCTTCGGCCCGGCAGTGCCGGTGGCCTGCGCTGACTGCAACCTGTATGTTGAGGCGCAGTGGCCGATGTTCCAGCACGACCACGGGCACACTGGCTACAATCCCCATGGAGCCGGGCATCGCACGCCGACCGTGCAGTGGTCGCGTACCAACGCACCCTTCACACCGCCGCGCACCCCAGTGCTTGGCCCGGCAACCAACGACTTCCCCAACGGAGAGCTGTTCTATACCAGCGGCCAGTACCTGTTTGCGCGTGGAGCAGATGGCCAGCTCCAGTGGGTCTTCAACCTTGGCACAGCAGGAGCACCCAGTGGGGGGGCCTCACCGGCGCTGTTGGTGCAAAGCTATGGGGGCGACGGCTGCGTCGATCAGACCACGTGCAGCAACGATGTCGTGTGGGTGATCGTGGGGGCCAAGGATGGCTTCCTGTATGCGCTTGAGGCGACGCCTGACCCCTCGGCCATCGTCGAAGGGAAGCTGATGCGGTTCGTCTGGCGCATCGACCTGGGCGGCGACATCTCCAAGTCCTCGCCAGTGATCGGGCCAGACGGCACGATCTACGTGGTTGAGGACGCCGCCACCGACAACCTGCACGCGGTGTACTGGAACGGAACGCGGCGCTGGACGAGGCCGCTGGGGGCCGGCACCGGAGCTTCGTCGCCGGCGCTTGACCTCACGAACAACCGCCTTTTCGTCGGATCGGCCAACAAGGTCTACGCCTTCAACCTGGCCACAGGGGAGCCGATCTCCGGCTGGCCGATCCAGATCGGGACGACGGGTACAGTCAACACCACACCGGTGCTGTATAACGACAACCTGTGGGTGCTGAACAGCCTGGGCTACCTGTACCGGCTCGATCCAGCGGCGGGTGCACACGCGCCCCAGTTGGCCTATGGCGGCGGTACCGTGGGCGCAGTCAGTGACGGTGTAGCGCCGGCAGTCCAGGACGACCCATACACGACCAGCTACGACGCCGATCTCATCGTTTTCACTGCCGGGATGCGTTTCTATCAGATCAACTGGAACAGCGATGCCAACACGCTGGTGAACTGGCAGTATCGGTCCTACACAGCCACCCTGGGGAGCGCCTCTCCGGTGATCGACGACAACGGCTGGAGCTACGTGCTGGACAGCATGGGATATCTGCACGCCTACTACCGCTATGGCCCGTGGTGGGCGCCTGTCGTCTTCGACAAGAAGGTGGCGACGCAGGGCACGCAGACCGGCGGCATCATTGTGAGCAATGACGGCTGGCTGTTCGTGCCCAGCAAGAACGGCACGATCTACGGACTGAGCGCACCCCAATAATGACCCGGAAGAGAGCGCGGCAACGATGCACAACGCAGAACTGCCGCGCCCCCACTCGGAGAACCGAGGAGACAGGTAACCTGTCCTGTCTCCTCTTGCTTGCCCACAACAGGAGTGCTGGGTGAGGGAGACCATGCGAATTGGATGGCGGCAGATGGTGATCGTCGTGTTCGGTGTGGCGCTGGCGCTGACCCTGGCGGTGTTGGCTGGACTGCTGGCCTCATCTTTGGCTGCTCCAGCGCCTGGAGCCACCGAGACGAAAAACGCAGGAGATGTCACCACGGCAGGAAGTCAGGTCGAGGCCGCCACACCGCCTTCGAGGATGGCCACATCTTCGCCCGCTCCGGCGATGGCCAGCCTAACCTTCACACCCGAACTCGAATCGACGACGGCGCCTCCCCCCGAAGCTACCACAAGTCAGCCGACGCGCCTTGTGACTGCTGCTTCTCCTACCCCAGCAGGTCCCACGCCCACTTATGTGGATGATCCTTCTGTGTTGCTGACTCCATCGCCAGTGCCACCTACTGAGACTCCCACCGTGGCGCCATTGACTGGCCTAGATGGCATGGTTGAGCTGGTGGTGGCTCAAGTGCGTCGCATCCGGCAGCCAGACGGCGATGTCCTGATGGCGGACGTCAGCAACCCAACCGACCAGCCGGTCAGAGATGTGAGCCTGGTCTTCACCAGGCTGGATGGCGCAAGAGTGGGGGAGGCCAAGCCGCTCAGCCTGCATTTGGTTCCTTACGACACTCGACCTGGTGCGACGACGCCGATCTCCCCCAACGATCCCGTCATCATCGGTTGGATGACGCTTCAGGTGCACGCCGTCGGAACGGTGGTTGCGGCTCAGGCAGGGGAACCAGGCTACCCCGTGATGTTGGACATCAGCCACCCGGCAGTGGGTCTTGACCAGACAACCTATACCTACGAGACGACCGTCACGAACATCACAGGCAGACCAGTACGAATTGTCTACCAAAACATCGCATTTTTTGGCAGCGATGGCTCTCTGCTGCTAGTGCTCAATTTGGGGCCGCACGACGCGCTGGCCGAGGGGGAGTCGTATGTGCTGCGAGGGCTTATCCCACGCAATCAGCCTGCCGCCGAGGGACACACACTGGCCGAGTACACAGACGTACTGGTGACCATCAGCGCGGAGGCCGGACCTTGACCCGTCTCTGCGCAGGCACAGGCAACATCCGGGAATCGCACGTTGGGGCAAAAGGTGTTATAATTTTGGGGCGTAGACAGACATATGCCCCCATAGCTCAGAGGATAGAGCGCGGCCCTCCGGAGGCTGAGGCGCAGGTTCGAGTCCTGCTGGGGGTACCTCAGCAGACGTGTTCCGAATCGTCGACGGCCCAAGAAGGGGCCATCCAAAGCGGTCGAGCAGTTCCGGGGCCTGCCGCATTGCATTCAGCGGCTGGCGGAGCCGGACCTCGATCTGAGGCAAAAAGGCGGTTCGGCATGTCTGCTTTTCGTCCCCTCGATCACACCCCACAGGCAGTGCTGGATATCCCTGTGTCCTTGCAGTCGGCAGCGCGGCAGCAAGACAAACACATCCAGGCGCAAAACACCTCCGGTGTCCCGCGCCTGGTACAGAGCGTAGACGGAATGCCCCCAAGGAGATTCGAACTCCTGTTTTGGCCTTGAAAGGGCCGCGTCCTAGTCCTCTAGACGATGGGGGCGTGGGTCTACAACGCGGCAATTGTACCCCATTGAGCAGCCATGTCAAATGGCGGGCTATCTCAGGGGTCATCTTCGCACTGGCGAAGAAAGCGCGGTGCTGGTACCCTTGGAATATGCGAACTTCCAGCTGCACATCGACACTCCGCCGCTTCGTGCAGGTGGGTCTCAGCATCGTGCTCCCTTTCGCACTGCTGGTTGCTGTTTATCGCACTGCTATCCCTGCCGCCCAAGCCGATCCGGAGGACTTTGTGCGGCCAGGCGGGTATGGGATCAGTGTAGGGCCTTGGCTCCCCTCACGCCCTGACCTCCTCACCCAGATGGGGATGGACTGGGTCAAGGTCTATTCCACCGACCAGTTGCGCGACTATCCCCAGCAGCGCGTGTTGTATCGCATCGATCTGCGACACTGGCCTGACGACGCCTGGGTGGCTGGCCTTTACAACCTGGCCAACGAGCTTGACGCCGCCGGTGTGGATGCCGTCGAGATCGGCAATGAGCCAAACCTGGGCCGCGAGTGGGGCAATCAGAAACCCGACCCGGCGGCCTTTACCCAGGCGCTGTGCGCAGCCTACCGAGTTTTTAAGCAGGTCCGGCCTCATATGATCGTAGTGTCGGGAGGGCTGGCCCCTACCGCTGGCACCCCTGACGGGTTTAACATCAACGACCTGGAGTATGCCCAGCAGATGTTTAACCACGGTGTGGCCAGCTGCTTCGACGCCTGGGGCTACCACCCTTATGGCTTCAACCAGCCCCCTGAAGTCGATCCCTACCGTCAACCCTTCTCCTTCCGCCGCGCCGAGGTGATGTACGATCTGCTGCTCCGCAACGGTGTGCAGGGCCGCCAGGTCTGGATCACTGAGTTCGGCTGGGTGCGCAGCCCCGGTGAGGAGGGGTTTGATTGCACTGCCGATCCATCGTTCAAAGAGTTCGCCTGGATGGCGGTCTCGCGCGATACGCAGGCTGACTACATCGCTCGCGCCTTTCGCTTTGCCGACCAGAACTGGCCATGGGCCGGGCCGATGTTCGTGTGGAACCTAAACTGGAATCTGTACCAGGACTACAGCTACGAGCCGCTGTGCAGCCACCTGCGTTGGTTTGGCATCCTGAACCGCGACGGATCGCTGCTGCCGGCGGTCCAGGCGATCCAGAACGTGCCCAAGCCCCCACCCATCGAATACCGCCCCGCCATCGGGGCGGTCGCACATCGGCTGGTCCGCACAGCGGAGGCGGGATGCGCTGGCTTGCTGCGGCTGGGAAGCTTCACAGTCTACAATGCGGGCTATCCCGGCGAGTTCGAGGTGCAGATCGAGGCGGCCAATGCGCCAGGCCGTCCCACGGTGTGGACGAGTGTCACCACAGCTAATGACGGCGACGAGGTTGAGGTGTTTGTTGACGCACGCAATGCTCAGCCAGGAATCTACCTGATCGCCGTCAACCTGCGTGCAACAGGCACCCAGCGCATCTCTAGCAAGGTGGTGCGTGGCTGGCTTCTGATCCACCACCCCACCACGCCGGAGTGCGTGATCCGATATGGAGGTCAGCCATGACAAAAGATGACCCCACGTCTGCCCGCTCGTTGGGTGGACGCGATGCGTTGGATGAGTTCCGTCGCAGCAACCCCGCCGACGCTCTGGCCCGGCTTGGCGCGGCTTATTCGTCGCTGGGCCGGGCCGACCAGGCAGCAGGCTTCTATGAGCAGGCGCTGCAAGCTTACCGGGCCAGCAACGATCACGAAGGTGAGGCCATGACGCTCGCCAGCCTGGGCGCTGCTTACTGGCAGCGCCGCGACCCCGACGCCGCCATGCGCGTCTATGAACAGGCGGCAGCACTGTACCGGATGCTGGGGATGCGCGTCCGTGAAGCCACGGCCCTTAACTGTATTGGCCTGCTGCATGACCAGAAGGGCGACCTCGACGGTGCACTGGGCTACTACGAGCAGGCATTAGCCATCCTGTGGGATGTCGGCGACCGGGCCGGGGAGGCTGCCACGCTGGACGTGATCGGTATGGCGCAACGCCGCAAAGGAAATTACAAGGAGGCTCAAGCCACTCACGAACAGGCTCTCCAGATCCGCCTCCAACTGAAGGATCGGATGGGAGAGGCCAGCACTCGCCATGCGCTGGCGATGGTCTATGAGGCGATGGGCCAGATCGAGCATGCCATTGCCGCATATGAATGGGCCTTGCACCTGCGCCAACGTCTCGACGACCGGGTGGGCGAGGCCATCACGTGTTACAACCTGTCCAGACTCTACGAGCAGCTGGGATTGCTGCGCGAAGCTGAGGCGCTGCTCAGCCGCGCCGTCGATCTGGAGGTCCTGATGAACCATCCCGATGCGGCCAAGGACGGCGCTGAGTTGGCCAACCTCCGGAGCCGCCGCCGGGCTGCCGGCCTGCCTGCGCCGGAGGACACCACCGGTGGTTTCCCACGCCTGCGCCTTGATGAGGATGAAGGCGAAGGCCCGGCATCCCAGGCAACCACGCGCAAGCATCCTCGCCCTGATGTCGACAGATAGTGCACCAGGAACACGATCGCCGACGTTGACGCCCCTACCATCCGACGCAACACACCCTTACCACACACTGACACAGAAAAGGGGCGATGCCGACGACCGATGGCATCACCCCTTGTGTCATTACGATTGCGATGGTTGAAGCAGACAAGACAAACCCTGAGCGCCGTCCACGAGAGGTGGACAACGCCCTAAGCGACGCGCGCAGGCTTCCTCCTCAGCGCCCACGCTGCCACACCAACGCCTACTCCAACACCCGCCAGCACGAACAGCAGCCTGGGCGCAGACCGCACCGGCCCACCGCCGGTCTCCGGAAGCATCACAGGGACCTGGCCAGGCGAGAAGACCCCACCATCGCTGCTGCCGCTGGCAGGCGCTACTGGCCTGGCAAGCGTCACCAGCGTGGCGGCATTGGAGGGTGTGCCTCGCTGACGTGTGCCGGGGCCAACCAGCGTCCCGCCGAACACAAAGGTGTTGTCCGGCAGATCATCCAGCGTATACCCGGCTGCGAGGGCCGCGTCGATGTTGGCCAGGCTGTCACCGCTCACGACGGTGCCAGCCATCGGTCCGCTCGTCAGCGCCGCCCCATTGGACGGATCGACCAGGTTGACGTAGGTGGCGTTCTCGCTCGCGACGACATCCACCCGCAAAGTGCATACTCCTCCGCTGGGAATCTGCCCATTGCGGAGAGTCAGGCTGATGTCACCTGGCAACGGGTTCCACACCGGGGCAGGGCCGCAGCCCACCGCACTGGCGTTCGGCACTGGCGCCACCTCCATACGACCCGCGGGCACCCCAATAGGCAGTAATTCGAAGAATTCCACATCGATCATGTCCTGTGGGTTGCCATTGACGAGAGTGAAGGTTAGCGTAGCGACCTGCCCCGGCAGCAGCGGCGAGGGCGCAAACTGCTTGTGCATGGCGAGCTGATCGGCCACGACCAGGTTGGCTGAGGCTTGATTGCCTGCGCCGGTCTCATTGGAGATGATGGGTGTGGTTGTGTTGGTCGTGTTGCTCGGCACGGTGCTGGTCACGACCACATCGATCACACAGTTGCCGGGTGGCACCGTTAAGCCGCTGACCGAGAAGGTGGTTGGGCTGGTGATCTCAATGGTCCCCGCACCGCAGCCGGAGACTGGCGCCACTGGACCAACCGGCGTAGCGTAGGTCACTCCGGTGGGCAGCGTGTCGGTGAACGTTACCCCCGTCAGATCGATAGTGTTCGGGTTGTTGATGGTGAAGCGCAGCGTGGACGTGTTGCCAGGCGCGGTGTGCGGGATGGCCGGCGGTGTGAAGCTCTTGGCCAGCGTCAGGCCGATGGCCGTAAACTGCTCTGTGTCGCGGTCCTGATTGCCGTCGCCGCCTGCCGCGTTGTAGAGCGAGCCGCCATCGTCGTAGCGGGCGTCATACAGGCGATCCTCGTTGGCAGGTTGGTTGCCATCGCGCGTTGACCAGTTCACGTCGGCCATGTTGCGTTTGATCAGCCCATCAATGGGATCGGGCGTTAACGGCATGGAGGCCAACACCTGCGACTGGAACACTACCCGCACGTTGGTGCCCGACGCCATATCTTCGTAGGGCGCAGCCAGCGTAAAGGTGAGCGTCTGAGGGGTGGTAGTGGCATCGCCGGCAATGGTCGGCGCGATCAGCGCCTCCCCAGCATCCTGCACGTTGTTGTTGGCGTTGGCAGGCACGCCCCCGCCATCGTCGATGAAAGCCGAGCCGGGCACGTAGGCAACATGCAGCGGCAGCGTATCGTAGAAGCTGACTTCATAAGCCGTCGTCCCTGCCTCACCTATGCTCGACAGCACCACCGCCCAGCGAGCCACATCCAGTCGGCGAGCCGGCCCGGCGCGGACGATGCCCAACGTGCTGTTGGGCGGAACCGCTGGACCTTCAAAGATGCCAACCAACGTCTTGGTCAGAGACATCACCGACTGGTCAACCGGGATGTTCATCGATCCCGCCGGCGCGTCGACGTTTCCACCGATGTTATTCCGGTAGAGAAAAGTCGCCGTGTCGCTGGCGGTGAAGGTAGTAGTCGTCGGCGGCAGCCAGTATACCAGCCCGTTGTTGGCATCCACATCGCTCACCCGCACATCGATCTCAAGCGCAAATGAGCAGTCGCCGCCTCCGGTGTTGTCGATAGCTATGCCGCCAGGCGCGGCCAACCGGATATTGACATCCTCACCGTTGGCCGTATCCGTGATAGGCGGCTGCACCGCTGCCAGTGATGGGTCGCGCACCGCACAGGGTGCAATGATGATCAGCGACACAGTCCCAGGGATGGCGTTCAACCCGTTGTCGGTGATCCGATCCCGCATGGTCACGTAACCCGACCCTGCCGGGCGCTCTCGCACCACCGTGCCTGCCGGGACAGTGAACTCGATCCGCTGGCGGTAGGTGTCTCCCACGGTGAGCACGCCCACCGGCGGGTTGGACGATTTGCCGCCCGCCGAGCGAATCCTGACCTGCGCAGTGTTGGTCAGCGGGCTGGGCGTGGGCACAAACGAGGGACCGCCCTCCGCGCTGGCGTATTGTTGCAGCGTGCCGGTGTTGACAATGGTCTGGTTCGGGGCAACGCCGGGACGCACTTGGAGATCGTAGGTGACGACCAAGATTTCGCGGTTGTTGGCCGCCAGGTGAGCCTGGCAGGCTCCACGCGCCGGATCGGGATCGACGAACTCGATCCCGCTGCCGAAAATGTCGTCCATCGTGTTGGGCAACCCATCCGGACCGCCGCCCAGGCCGCGCCACGCGCCGGTGTACACGTCAGGCGGAACGTTTTGCGGCAGCTCATCGCAGTTGCCGTAGAAGACGCGCAGATTCAACCCTCCCGCTGGCACCTGGTACTGAGTGGGATCAAACGAGTCGGTGACGACGATATCGAAGGCCCCATTGGGCGCCGACCCGCCATTGACAACAAAGATGGCAAACGTCACCAGGTCGGTCGGATTGACGTTGCTGACATTGCTATCCGCTGGCGGGGCCGAGATCGGGCCGGAAGTCCAACGGCAACCAACCAGGGTGCCGGGGGGCGTCCAGGTCATAGTGAGTGCTGGGGCGAACACCGGGGCCGGAGGCGGCGGCATCAGCGTACTGCTGACGGCCACCACCGTCTTCTGCGTCCGCAGCACCGGCTCGCCCAACACAAACTGAACGATGGCGCTCTCGGTGGAGGTGGTACCCAACGAGTTGCTCTCGCTCGACTGCGCCTGATTGGTCAGCAGCAAGCCGTCGGCGTAGGGATCATCATCGATCTGCACCGTGAACAGCAGGTCCACGATCGACGGGGCCGACGCGCCGTCGTCGTAGGTGCCATAGAAGAAGCGGATCGAGTTGGATGCTGTATCGGTGGTGATGGCCGGCGTGCGGCCTGGCGGCGGCGGCGCAGCCAGTGTGAAAGTGTCGTCGGGGCCGCGTGTGACAGTGTTCACTGGGGGCACAGTGCCAGGCGGCGACACAAGGTCGGTGGCCATCATCGCCGGGACGTGGAACACCGGCATGGGCAGGTAGTCCACGAAAGACAGATTCTCGGTGTCGGTGGAGGGCAGCACAAAGCGCAGCCGGAATGTCACCAGATCGCCGGGCGAGAGCGGTCCGCCCGGAGCGCCCGGTGTGAAGACTCCGCCGTTGGGCGTGTAGCCGTAGATCGACTTGGCGATCCTCTCTCGCACAATGGTCACCGACGCCCCGCTGCCATCGTTGACGTTCGGCCCCGCACCGGTCGTGTCCACCGGCAACAGCCGGCCTGTGATGGTCACGTCGTTGGTCAGTGTGTCGCCGTGGTCAATGGACAGGTCGGGGGTCGGCCCGCCGGGCGAGGCTATGGTGCGATACTCCTCCAGGATCAGCGCGTAAAACACGAGCTGACCGGTGGTGCCGCCTGTGCCAGTGGGATCGGTGGCGCACACGCCCGCCGGGTCGATGGTGATGGGCCGCGCCCCAACCGCGCATTTGCCGCGCAGTTCGGCGTCGAAGCCTCGGTCAATCATCTCCTGGGAGATGTCAAAGGTCAACACCTGGTTGCCATACCCGTCGCCGCTGAGCGGCACGGCTGTCGGGTCGGTATAGTTGGCGGGGTTCATCGCCGCAGCGGGCGAGCTGCTGCCCTGTTCCCCAAACGACAGCGTGGGCGGCAGCGGATTGCCCGTGACCGGATCGATGACAATGAACTGCTGCCCATCGCCTAGAATGTCTGTGACAGTGACAGTGTCGAACATAAAGAAGTCCGACACCTGGAAATCGACCGTGTAGCGCACAATGTCGCCCGGCGTGGTGCCGCTATAGTTGCGGTCAATGATCACATCCCCAGCCTTCTGGGTGGCGATGGACTTATCGGTCACACGCCCACCGGGAGGACAAGGAGGGGCGCAGGTGAACGGACTGTTGGGAATGTCCACCACGCCCGTGCCGGGATTCCACTGGCCGCTGACCGTCAGGCCGTTGTCGGAGTTGACAGCAGCGCCCGTGCTGCGATCAATCACCTCCACGTCACCCGCGTCGGTGATTGGAATGTAGAACTGGATATCGAGCCGGGCATCTTGGGTTCCAGCTCCACCCGTCACCGCGCCAAAGTTGTGGGCAACCACGCCCCCCTTGGTGCCAGGGGCAGGATAGCTGGGCGTGCCGCCGGCAGGGGTGGCAATTGCCCCGACGAACACGACATTGGGCGGCAGCGTGTCGCTCAGGTTCAGGTTGGTGATCTGCTTGCCAGCAGCGATATCAACGATCAGCGAGTAAGTACGGATAAAGCTCGGCCCGGTGGCGGTCTCGCTTTCGGGCGCGTTGTTGGTCTTGGTGACGCGGTACAGGATGGGCGTCACCTGGCTGCCAGGCCAGTTGGGGAAGGCAGCGTTGTTGGGCGGATTCATGATCGGCAAGTCGCCGCAGCACCAGTCGTTGAGCGGGTTAAAGCCATACTGGAACCCACCGCGCGCCCGGATCGTCAGCGGAGCACCAACGGTGGCGTTGGCGCTCATGGGAGCCGTGACATCGACGACTACCGGCGGCTGGCTCTGAGCAAAGCTGCCAAAGGGAAGCTGCAACACCACCAGCTTATCGCCCGGCCTGCCCGTCACCACAACGGGAACGCCGGTGTTAGTGACGGCATAGGGATGGTTGACCTGCCCGCTGCCGGGGAAGATAAGCTCCACTTTGGTGAGCGGCGCCCCCAGGTACGTGGCAGTGATGTCGTTTGTCCCCGTCCCGCCAACGCCGAAGCCACTCGGTGCAGCATCGGCTCCTGTCACCGGCAAATACAGGTCAATGAAAGGGCCATAGCCAGTGTCGTCGGGGAGTGCGCCGGTGTTGTCGAAGGTGACGGTGAACGACACATTCTCGCCAACCATCACCTCTGTCGGGACGTCGAGAGTCACCGTAGGGACTGGGTTATTGAGCAATGTGGGTCGCAGAGTCTTGGAAAGCGGCGCCAGAGGAGAAGACACAGCAGCGCGAGTATGGGTTGGGGATATCGACAGCGCTGCCAGTATCAACACTATGGAGAGGAGCTTACGGCGACGGGACAACCAAGCGGTGAGTGTGGTCGAAACTTGCATTCCGTTCTCCAGCACAAGACATCATGACGCCCCATCTACCCAACACACCCTCACCCTTTCCTTGCTCTGAGCATGAGTGCGAGGTTATTATATCACACGTCGGATCAGCTTAACTAGCTCGGAGGTACCGATTTGGGGTGCGTTTCAACTTGGAGGCAGCCCTACCCGCTGACTGAAGGTCGGTCTTCCCCCTCTCCGTTGGAATGGCGAGAGAGGGGAGAGCCGCCTGCGGCAGCTCGGCAGGGGGCGAGGTTCAGCGCCGCCGCCGCGACCCCGCCGGGGGTCCTGCCCTCAACGAGGAACACGCCCAAAACCTTGAAAACCCTTGACGCCCAGCCAGATTCGGTATATGATGGCCTTGAGAGCGCTCCCAAATTGTGTGTTTGAACCAGGGATTGCTTTCTTGCCTCCTCCGCGAGAGCGCTCCCATAGCCGGTCATACCGGCCTAGGTTTCGGGGCACCATTCGGGAGCGCTCTCACAACATCTACGCCTATGGTCTACAGCCGAAGATCGCCCACACTGGAAGAAATCGCCGAGATCGCGGGAGTGTCGCGTTCCACGGTATCGCGTGTCATCAACGCGGAGCCTAACGTCCGACCTGAGGTACGTGAGCGCGTGTGGCGTGTCGTGGAGGAAATGGGCTACCACCCCCACGCCGCGGCCCGCAGCCTGGCCAGCAACCGCAGCCAGGTGCTGGGGATCGTCATCCCAGAGACCGTCAACACTGTATTTGCCGACCCATTCTTCCCCGTGCTGTTGCAAGGCGTGTCCGACGCCTCTAACGATCACGGCTACTACCTGATGCTGTCCATGATCAGCCGTCCGGCCAGGGATGAGTTCTATCGGCGGGCCTTGCGAAGCAAAATGCTGGATGGCGTGATCATTGCCTCGGCGATGATCGACGACCCGCTGATTGGGCGCTTATGCAAAGATCGCGTGCCCTGCGTGGTGATTGGTCGCAACCCTCAGCAGCCCGATATTTCCTACGTCGATGCCGACAACCGGAACGGAGGCCGCCTGGCTACGGCGCACCTGATCGCGCAAGGCCGTCGCCGCATTGCCACCATCAGCGGTCCACTCCGGATGATCGCGGCGCTGGAGCGCCTGGAGGGCTATAAAGAAGCCCTGGGCGAGGCAGGGATGGAAATAGACGAGTCGCTGATCGCCGAAGGTGACTTCAGCGAGGCCAGCGGCTACGCAGGCATGCAGAAGCTGCTGCCTCACAAACCCGATGCGGTGTTCGTGGCCAGCGATCTGATGGCCATGGGCGCCCTGCGGGCGTTAAACCAGGCTGGCTGCTCGGTTCCTGACGAAATAGCGCTGGTGGGCTTCGATGACTCGCAGGTCGCCACTTATACCACCCCCCCGTTGACAACCATTCGGCAGCCAGTGTACGAGCTGGGCGCAACGGCAGCCAACATGCTGATCCGCCTGGTGGAGCACGAAGCACAGGAACCGCTACACGTGATTCTCCCTACACAACTGGTGATCCGCGCCTCGTGTGGCGCTCGGCGATAGGGTCAGGAGATCGAGCCGGGCGGAGAAGCGGAGAGAAAGAGCCTCCGGCTTATGTTCGAGGAGGAGTCTGTGAGCGACGCCAGACCTGGCGATGCAATTCGACGGAGGGTTTATGCGCTTCGGCAGCTTCGACGACCAGAACCGCGAATACGTCATCACCCGCCCCGACACGCCATTGCCCTGGATCAACTATCTGGGCAGCGAGGCGTACTTCGGCCTCATCTCCAACACTGCCGGAGGGTACTCGTTTTACCGCGACGCCCGCCTGCGGCGCATCACGCGCTACCGGTACAACAATGTGCCGATAGACTATGGTGGGCGCTACCTCTACCTGCGTGACAGCGCCACCGGCACATTCTGGTCTCCCTCCTGGCAACCGACCCGCCGGAATCTGGAGGGTTACACGTGTCGCCACGGCCTGGGGTACACCATCATCGGATCAACCTATCAGGGGATCGAAGCACACACGTGCTACTTTGTCCCACCCGGTGAGACGCTTGAAATCTGGCGGCTGACGCTCTCCAACCGGCGCCCTGCGCCCGCCGACTTGTCGGTGTTTTCATGCATCGAGTTTGCGCTATGGGAGGCCCAGGACGATGCCACCAATTTCCAGCGCAATTTTAACACCGGAGAGGTCGAGGTTGAGGAGGGCGCGATCTATCACAAGACCGAGTACCGCGAGCGGCGCAACCATTTCGCTTATTTCGCCTGCTCAGAACCGTGGGCTGGGTTCGACACGCAGCGCGACGTATTTCTAGGACCCTATCGGGGTTGGGAGTGCCCGGCGGCGGTCGAGCGGGGCGAGTCGTTCAATTCGGTGGCTCAGGGCTGGTCCCCCATAGGATCGCATCACGTCAGGGTCACGCTGGAGCCAGGGGAACAGCGCCAGATCGTCTTCGTGCTTGGCTACCACGAAAACCCCCCTGACCACAAATTTGACCCGCCTGGCTCGCAGACGATCAACAAGCGGACCGTCAAGCCTATCATTGCGCATTACCTGGACCCTGTCCACGTCGATGCCGCTTTTGAGGCGCTGAGGACCGCCTGGGATGGCCTGCTCAGCCGGTTTCAGGTCCAGACGCCAGACCTACACACCAATCGCATGGTGAACATCTGGAACGCCTATCAGTGTATGACGACGTTCAACCTGTCGCGTTCAGCCTCACTGTTCGAGTCGGGCATCGGGCGCGGGATAGGCTTCCGCGATTCAAACCAGGACCTGCTGGGGTTTGTACACCTGATCCCACATCGCGCTCGCGAGCGTATCCTGGACCTGGCTGCCACTCAGCTTGAAACCGGTGGGGCCTATCATCAGTACCAGCCGCTCACCAAACGTGGCAACGACGCCATTGGCAGCAACTTCAATGACGATCCGCTGTGGTTAGTGCTTAGTGTGGCGGCGTACCTTAAAGAGACAGGCGACTGGGGCATTCTTGACGAGCTGGTGCCGTTCAACAATCAGCCTGGCAGCGAGGCGACGCTCTACGAACATGTGCGGCGTTGCATCCAATACACGCTCGATCGGCGGGGGCCGCATGGACTGCCGTTGATCGGACGCGCCGACTGGAACGACTGCCTGAACCTCAACACCTTTTCCACGGAGCCGGGCGAGTCGTTCCAAACGACCACCCACATGGATGGCAAGGTGGCCGAGTCGGTGCTTATCGCCGGGCTGTTTGTGCTGGCCGCTGGAGAGATGGCAGCGATTGCCCATCGACGCGGCGAGGCTGCTGATGCTGCCTGGGCAGTTGAAGCTGCCCAGGACATGGCCAAGACGGTCAAGAGGCACGGCTGGGATGGGGCATGGTTCTTGCGTGCTTACGATCACTTTGGCCAGAAGATCGGGTCGCACGAGTGTGCGGAAGGGCAGATTTTCATCGAGCCGCAGGGAATATGCAGCATGGCCGGCATTGGCCTGCAAGATGGCCTGGTCCAGCGGGCGCTCGACTCGGTCTACCAACGGCTGGCGACGCCGCATGGCATCGTCCTCCAGCAGCCTGCCTACTCGCAGTACTCTCTGAACCTGGGTGAGATTTCGTCCTACCCGCCAGGCTACAAAGAGAACGCTGGCATTTTCTGCCATACCAACCCGTGGATCATGATCGCCGAGGTCCTGACGGGCAATGGCGATCGGGCGCACGACTACTATACCCGCATCAACCCATCGGCGCGCGAAGCGATCAGCGAAGTACATCGCTGTGAGCCGTATGTCTACGCGCAGATGATCGCCGGACGCGATGCTCCCACCCATGGGGAAGCCAAGAACTCATGGTTGACAGGCACGGCAGCCTGGAATTACGTCGCGATTACACAGTGGATTCTCGGAATCCGGCCTACGTGGGACGGCTTGTTGATCGCGCCGGTCATCCCGGTTGGCTGGGAGGGATTTCGGGCAACGCGCACCTTCCGGGGCGCGACATACCATATCCACGTGCGGCGCGAAGGGCCGGGCAATGCTGTATCGTTGGTGGTGGATGGACAGCCAATCGATGGAAACGTGGTGCCAGCGACAGGGCGCTGCGCCGAGGTTGAAGTGACCGCCATTCTGAGATAGGCGGCGCAGCCCAAAGACTGTCTCACTTCATTTGGCCAGGAGCGCCCGAATGCGGTACGGGTACTTTGACGACGCCAGCCGTGAGTATGTCATCACCACTCCACGCACGCCGGTGAAGTGGATCAACTATGTGGGGACGCTCGATTTCGGAGGGTTCGTCGACCACACCGGCGGCGTATTGATCTGCAAAGGCGATCCCACCCTCAACCGCATCACCAAGTACATCCAGCAGATGCCCGCCTCGGACTTTAAGGGATCGACCCTGTATTTGCGTTTGAAGCAGAAACGAGGATACAAGGTTTTTGGGCCGTTCTATGTTCCCACTCTCGACCGCTACGATCTCTTTGAGTGCCATGTTGGGTTGGGTTACACGCGCATTGTGTCCGAGTTCTATGGGTTCCACACCGAGGCTACGATTTTTGTGCCCATGGGCGAAAGCTGTCTGATGTGGGACATTCGGATCACCAACGTTGAAAACCAGACGCGCCAGGTCGATGCGATCCCAGTTGTTGAATACACGCATCCCTTCGCGCTGATGCAGTATACCAACGCCGATTGGATACCGCAGACAATGCAGAGCATGGCCTTCGATCGCCCTTCGGGGCGCGTCGGCCTGGCGCAGTTCCCCTTTATGTTCCGCGACACGCGCATCAACTACCTCACCTCCAACTGCCCTGTATCCTCCTTTGAGACGGACCGTCGGCGCTTCCTGGGCGCCAATGAATACGGATCGTGGGCTAACCCCCTCAGTCTTCAACAGGGCGAGCTGAGCAACACCGAGGCGCAGCGCGGCGACAACATCGCCGCGCTGATGCACCATCTGGGCGACTTGGCCCCCGGCGAGACGCGGCGGTTGATTGTGTTGTTAGGTCAGGAAGCCAATGTCGAGGAGGCTCAAAAGGTCATCCGTCGCTGCTGCTCGGAAAAGGCGGCTGACCGTGCGTTCAAGGCGTTGGCTCGCTTCTGGGATGGCTACCTGCGGCGGATGCAGGTTGAGACGCCCGAACCCAGCACCAACAGCATGCTGAACATCCACAACCCGCGCCAATGCCACACCACAAAAAACTGGTCGCGCTATCTGTCGTACTACCAGCTTGGGCTTGGATCGCGCGGAATCGGCTTCCGCGACAGCTCGCAGGACGTGATGGGCGTGGTGGCCCATCTGCCTGACGAGGCCAGGGAGCTGATGGTCAAGCTGCTGAGCGTCCAGAAGCGCAATGGATCGGCCATGCATCAGTTCAACCCGATGAGCATGGAAGCTAGCGTCGGTGACGCAGCCGAACGCGAGGATCGACCCCAGTATTACAGCGACGATCATCTGTGGGTTGTGCTGGCCGTGTGCGCCTATCTCAGAGAGACCGGTGACCTGGCCTTTCTCGACCGGGTCGTGCCGTTCTATGAGAAAGATCAGAGCGGCCAGCCGGTCGAGTCGGGCAGCGTGTTGGACCATCTGCGGCGCGGAATCGAGTTCACGTGGAAGGATGTGGGGGCCCATGGCTTGCCGCTGCTTGGGTATGCGGACTGGAACGACACTGTCAACCTGCCTGCGGGCGCCGAGTCGCTGTTCACGGCCAACCTGTTCGGCAGGGCCTTGCGTGACCTGATCGATCTGGCCGAGTATCTGGGCGATGCTGGGACAGTCAGGCGCTATACCCGCTACTACAACGAGATGCGCCAGCGGGTCAACGCCTGTGCGTGGGACGGAGAATGGTATGTCCGTTACTTTGACGCCGACGGCATGCCGCTCGGATCACACACGAACAGAGTCGGACAGATCTATACCAACGGCCAATCGTGGCCGGTGATCTCAGGCTTTGCCACGCCCGAACGAGCCGAACGGGCGCTTCAGTCGGTGTACGAGCGGCTGAACACGGCCTGCGGCATCAAGCTGAGCACGCCAGGTTACAACGGCTTCGATCCCACCGTGGGCGGGGTCAGCACCTACCCGCCGGGCGCCAAGGAGAATGGCGGCATCTTCCTACATGCTAACCCGTGGGTCATCATCGCTGAAACCATGCTGGGCCACGGGGATCGCGCCTATGAGTACTATCGCCAGATCAACCCCGCTGCGAGAAATGAGGATATTGACCGCTTCGAATGCGAGCCATACGTCTATCCCCAAAACATCCTGGGCGATGAGCATCCCCAGTTTGGCTTGGCGCGCAACTCGTGGCTTTCCGGGACGGCATCATGGATGTACCAGGCGGCCACCCAGTACATCTTGGGCATCAGGCCGACCTATCAGGGCCTGTGCATCGATCCGTGCATTCCGGCAGCTTGGGACGGATTCCACGTGCGGCGCGAGTTTCGTGCTGCCATCTATGACATCACCGTGAGCAACCCCAGGCATGTCTGCAAGGGCGTGGCGCTGATCGTGGCCGATGGGCAGCAGATCGACGGCTGCGTGGTGCCAATCCTGGAGGCGGGCAAGAGGCATCGGGTGAAAGTCACGCTGGGCTGATGCCCATCGGCAGGCGATCCCCATCGCCCGCTTGGGGCCGCCATGCTGCCCTTGACCTCTGGGACAGATGCGCCTATCCTGAAGGCAGCAGGTTCACTACCCGCTTGCTGCCTCTTCTTTCACCTACGCCAACCTCACGGACGACTTGCCACGCAGTCCCCCTGTTCGTGCGGGCAGCCGGTGAGACCTGCACACAGCGCATTGTTGAGCCACAGGAGGAATCGGCATGACCGTGTTGGAGCGTACCATTTTCATCCAAGCACCGTGGGATACGGTGGACTCTGTCGCGCTGGACCCGTGGCGGCTGCCGGAGTGGTATGCCGGAGTTCACGAGGTGCAGCCGGATGGGGTGTTCCCAGAGCCGGGGGGAGCCGTCAAGATGGCATACAAAGCCGCCGGGGTCAGTTTCGACGTGACGATGACTACACTGGAGCTGGTGCGAGGCCAGTACGTCTTATACCAGCTCGCGGGGATGATCACCGGCACGACGCGCTGGTCGCACACGCCAGAAGGTAACGGGACATGGCTGACTGCCCGGTTCGAGTACGAGGTGCCGGGCGGCGGACTGGGCAAAGTCATCGATCGGTTGTTGCTGGAGCGGATGAACGCCGAGAATCTGGAGAAGAGCCTCGAAAACCTCAAGGCATTGGTGGAAGGTTAGTGCTTCATCGAGGGAGTCGAGGAAATTCTTTGGGCAAAACCTCAAATGGGCGGGGCGCTCGGTTGAGCGC
>DAOTXR010000030.1:0-52168 GCA_034435375.1 Anaerolineae bacterium | reverse complement strand
CTCTAATGCAGATGCCCGACCGAGCGGTGACACCGGATACACGATAGCGCCTGGTCTCCATGCCCACGGCTGTCGATCGCGGCGGTGATGTCCGCGTGGCAATATCGGCAGGCGGCCTCGGTGATCGCCTCGTTCCGCGGGGTGATCCGGATCGGCTCGGGAAACCGCCCGGTCGTGAAGGCCAACGAGTGGTTGTAGCCGTTGATGGCTTTGGTCTTGTACTTGCCGACCAGTTCATGCGGGGCGTGGCAATCGTTGCAAGTGGCCACGGCCCGATGGCTGCTGCGCGACCACGCCTCATACTGCGAGCGCATGACATGGCAATTGGCGCAGGCCTCCGGCCGATTCGTCATGTACGACGCCCCGCGGGCATAGCCGAACGTGAAAAACCCGAGACCGCCCGCCGCCCCGACGAGAGCGCTGACCGTCACGCCAGCCACGCGTACAAGCTTGTGTTCGAGCACAAGACGGCGCCTTCGCGGCCCGTGGCGTCGGCCCTTCGTGGCCGATGGGGGATTCGTGGCGTCGACCCTTGCTGGCCGACGGGAGATTCGTTGCGTCGGCCTTTGGTGGCCGACAGGGGACCGGCCCGGCGCACTCGCGGTCCTCGGGGACTGCCAGTTCTTAGATACCGCTGTCGTCAAGGAGAATCAAGCTCGCGGCCGACGAACCGGTCTGCCACCGTGCCAATGTGGCACGGCTGTGCGGGCCAGCCTTGGTTTTTTTCACAGCCGTACAATCGCTGGCGGGTGCTGCCGCTGGCACGAATCCTGCTATGTCGTCGCTCGCGGCTGCTGCTCGCGCGGCGGAAAGGGAAGCCATGCAGTTCGATCGCTACACAACCAAAGCCCAGGAGGCCGTCCAGGACGCCCAACGGATCGCCCAGGACGCCGGCCACCCCGAGGTCACGCCTTTGCACCTGCTGGCCGCGCTGGTCGGCTCGCGACCGCGCGACGAGGGCGGCATTGTCGTTGGGCTGATGGAGAAGGCCGGGGCGCCGGTGGCCCAGATTCGCGGCATCGTCGAAAGCGAGCTGAACCGCCTGCCCAAGCAGTCGGGCGGCACGACGGGGGCCCACCGATCGCTGGTCGAAGTCCTGAACGCGGCCGAGAAGGAAGCCGCGCGCATGAAAGACCAGTACACCTCGACCGAGCACCTGCTGCTCGCGCTCACGGAGGTGCCGAGCGAGGCCCGCGAGATTCTGCGCCTGAACGCGGTCACGCGCGACGACGTATTGCGGGCCCTCCGCGAGGTCCGCGGCAGCGCCTCGGTCACGACGCCCGACCCGGAAGCGACCTACGAGCCGCTCCAGCGCTACGGCCGCGACCTGGTGGAAATGGCCCGCAGCGGCAAGCTCGACCCGGTCATCGGGCGTGACGAAGAAATCCGCCGCTGCACACAGGTGTTGGCCCGGCGGACGAAGAACAACCCGGTGCTGATCGGCGAGGCCGGCGTCGGCAAGACCGCTATCGTTGAAGGGCTGGCGCAGAAGATTGTCAACAACGATGTGCCTGAGATCTTGATGGGCAAACGGGTCATCGAGCTGGACCTGGCGGCCATGGTGGCTGGTTCACGTTTTCGCGGCGAGTTCGAGGAACGGCTAAAGGCAGCCATCGAGGAAGTGCAGCGTGCTCACGGTGAGATCATCCTATTCATTGACGAGATTCACCAGGTAGTGGGGGCTGGCGCGGCTCAGGGGGCCCTCGACGCCAGCAACATGATGAAACCTGCGCTGGCTCGTGGTGAGCTGCAGACCATCGGCGCGACCACATTGGACGAATACCGCCAGTACATCGAGAAGGACTCAGCTCTGGAACGTCGCTTTGCGCCAGTATTTGTTGAGGAGCCGAGCATCGAAGAAACCATAGAGATGTTGCGTGGGCTGAAGGCGCGTTACGAGGCGCACCACAATGTGACGTTCACTGATGATGCGCTGGTAGCTGCTGCACGGCTCAGCCACCGTTATGTCACCGATCGTCACCTGCCTGACAAGGCGATCGACCTGATCGACGAGGCGGCAGCCAGTGTGCGGATTGCACTTTACTCAATGCCTTCTGAGCTCAAGGAGATGAAAAACGAGATCGAACGGCTGCGTGCTACGGAGGAACAGGCGGCGTTCTCCGGCGACTATCCAGCCGCGGCCCAATACAAGACACAACGACTCCAGCTTCAGGAGGAGTACGATGAGCGCTATGAGACGTGGCGGCGAGAGCACACACTGGACGAAGTGGTAGATGAGCACGATATCGCTGAGGTCGTAGCCCGCTGGACCGGCATCCCGATGCAGCACATGATGGAGACCGAAGCCGAGAAGCTATTGCGTATGGAGGACATGCTGCACAAACGGATCATTGGGCAAGATGAGGCTATCAGCGCTGTATCCGACGCCATCCGTCGCGCCCGGTCCGGGCTTAAGGACCCTCGGCGGCCTATTGGCTCGTTTATCTTCCTCGGCTCATCGGGGGTGGGCAAGACTGAGCTGGCCAAGGCGTTGGCCGAGTTCATGTTCGATGACGAGGATGCACTACTGCGTATCGACATGAGTGAGTATCGTGAGCAACACACCACAGCCCGACTGTTTGGTGCGCCGCCGGGCTATGTAGGATATGAGGAAGGTGGCCAGCTCACCGAGGCAGTACGCCGTCGCCCTTATCGGGTGATCCTGTTTGACGAGATCGAGAAGGCCCATCAGGATGTGTGGAATGCGCTGCTGCAAATTCTGGACGATGGGCGTCTGACCGACGGTCAGGGTCGCACGGTTGATTTCCGCAACACGGTGATCATCATGACCAGCAACCTGGGCACGCAGTATGCCCGTCGAGGAGGAACGCTGGGCTTTGTTCCCAGCAGCGATCCTGAGACCGTTGCCGATCACGACAAGATCGAGAAGGCGCTGAAAGAAACATTCCGTCCTGAATTCCTGAATCGCATTGATGAGATTATCATCTTCTCGCCGCTGACGATTGAGCAGGTAGAGCAGATCGTCGATTTGCAGATGCGTGACATTGCCGCAAGGTTGGAGGAACAAGGGCTAACAGTAGAGCTGACCGACAGGGCGCGGGCATGGCTGGCTCGCCAGGGATACGATCCGGCTTTCGGGGCCCGTCCCCTCAAGCGGGCATTGCAGAAGTATGTCGAAAGCCCGCTCTCAGTGCAGTTGCTGCGTGGCGCCTTCCCCTCCGGGACACGAGTTGTGGTCGATGCAACAGAGGAAGGTGGCCTGGTGTTCCAAGCCCAGGATGTCCTGGTGGATAGCCATTTCTAACCTCACCTGTACAGGAGTCCCACGCCCCGTGACATCGGGGCGTGGCTTTTTTGTCGCACACCGCGCCACCGAGAGAGAAAGGACATGCCCGCAGCGACGGCGAATAAAGCAAGAATTCTTGTTGTAATTTTCTGTCTGTGCTACAGTGAGTACAAGCCATCAGAACGAACCACAGTTTGAGTTTAAGCATGGAGTGTTGTCAAACATGGCAGTTACACCGGCAACTGGACAGAGAACGAGTGAGCCCGCAGTCACTGAGTCGGCGCTGGAGTACACGCCGCGTCCCGCCATCTGGGCTGATGTTCCTCAGGAGAAGTGGGATGACTGGCGCTGGCAGATGAGCAATCGGCTCAACTCGGTTGAAGGGCTGAGCCAAGTCATCCAACTCACTGACGAGGAGCGTGAGGGTCTCACCGCCGAAGGTAAATTTCGTGTGGACATCACGCCCTACTTCGCTAGCCTGCTCGAAGCTGACGACCCCTATGGGCCGGTCCGCCTACAGGTCATCCCGAAAGGACGTGAGCTGGCCGGATTTGACTCGATGATGGCCGACTCTCTGGCGGAGGACGAACATTCGCCGGTGCCCGGCCTGGTGCATCGCTACCCTGATCGGGTGCTGATGCTGGTCACCACCCAGTGTGCGAGCTACTGCCGTTACTGCACCCGCTCGCGAGTCGTGGGCGACCCGGAGGCAAACTTTAGTCGGAGCGATCACGAGGCGCAGATCGAGTACATCCGGAACACGCCCCAGGTGCGCGATGTGCTGCTTTCCGGCGGCGACCCTCTGACGATGGCCCCCCGCTTGCTCGAAAACCTGCTGGCTGAGTTGCGCGCCATCCCTCATGTCGAGATTCTGCGCATCGGCTCGCGTGTGCCGATCTTTCTGCCGCAGCGCATCACCGACGAGTTGTGCGACATGTTGCGCAAGTACCATCCCCTGTGGATGAACGTCCACATTAACCATCCACGCGAGATCACGCCTGAACTAAGCCGCGCCCTGGCGAAACTGGCCGATGCGGGTATCCCCCTCGGAAACCAGGCTGTGCTGCTGCGTGGTGTTAACGATCATCCAGCGGTGCAGATGGAGCTGGTGCACAAGTTGCTCAAGAACCGTGTGCGTCCTTACTACCTCTACCAATGCGATCTAGTGCAAGGGGCGGGCCATTTCCGTACTCCCGTCTCGGTTGGTATTGAGATCATCGAGGCGCTGCGAGGCCACACCACAGGTTTCGCTGTGCCTGTGTACATCATTGATGCACCAGGCGGCGGTGGCAAGGTCCCGGTGATGCCCGATTACGTCATCAGCCGTGGGCCAGGCAAGATCGTTATCCGCAACTACGAGGGCTTCGTCACCACCTACAGCGAGCCAGAAACCGCCTACGAGCGAGACGAAGCGCAATTGCTGCGCTATCTGGAGAAACCTCCGCGTGACGAGGGGATGCAACAGGGTGTCTCTGATCTGGCCTCAGGCCGGCGTATGACTATCAAACCAGAGGGTTTTGACGAGACTCACCGTCGGGGCCGGGAGGGTCAGGCTGAGAAACGCGGTAAGCGCAACTACTGGGACGACTATAGTTGAGCGTTGGACCAAGATTATCCTTTCTAAAGAGGCCGATCAGGCCAAGCAGAGGCAAGGCATAGTCTTGCCTCTGCTTGGCTAAATATCGGTCATCATTGCTCGATCAGCCTTCCTCCTTCATCGCAGACAGAACTTTATTGAGGTAAACTCAACAAATACAGGTGTGCACATCCCATGCATTGAACAAGGGATGACTAACATGTTGGACAGAAGGATAGAGTGGGCAGGATATGTTTAAGAGCCTTCTGAGTACGCTAGCCGGCAGCCCTCTAGAGCGTGAATTAAAGCGCTATCGGGGCATTGTGGAGCAAATTAATGCTCTAGAGCCTCGTATGCAAGCGATGGCAGATGATGATCTGCGTGCGCTCACTGGGGACCTGAGGGCGCGGGTGCAGGCACACGTCGCAGGCATTCAGGATGAGAATAGACGCAAAGAAGCCGAGCGAGAAATCCTCGACCAGATTCTGCCTGATGCGTTTGCCGCCGTCCGCGAAGCGGCAGTGCGAACTATCGGACAGCGCCCCTTTGACGTGCAACTGATCGGCGGCATTGTGTTGCATGAGGGCAAAATTGCCGAGATGAAAACCGGTGAAGGCAAGACACTGGCAGCCACACTGCCACTGTATCTCAACGCCCTGACCGGTCGTGGAGCACACCTGGTCACCGTCAACGATTACCTGGCCCGCCGCGACGGCGGCTGGATGGGCCGCGTCTTTCACCTGTTGGGGCTAAGCGTGGGCGTGATCGGCAAGGAGCAGTTTTCCGCGATTTACGATCCAGAGTATGTCGATCCTGGCGGGAGTCTGGAGGATGAGCGTCTGGTGCACTGGCGTCCCGCCCAGCGCCGCGAGTGTTATCAAGCCGACATTACCTATGGAACTGCTCCTGAGTTCGGCTTCGACTATCTGCGTGATAACACAGCTATCGACCCCACCCGGACAGTGCAGCTTGAGCTGGCATATGCCATCGTAGACGAGGTTGACTCGGTGCTGATCGATGGAGCACGCACCCCGCTCATCATTTCTGGGCCGGCAGGGCAGGCTTCCGAGATGTACCGTCGATTCGCGGACATTGTCGAACAGGCGCGGCTGCGTCGGAATACCACAGACCTTGAGTTTGAGGAGCCAGACGGGGACTACGTCCTTGACGACCGTACCCAGACCGTCTCGCTGACCGACCGTGGAATTGAGAAGATCGAGCGGCTGGTACCGGAGATCGACGTTGCTGCGGGTCAAAGCATCTATGATCCCCAGTACTACGAACTGGTGCACTACTTAGAAAACGCGCTGAAGGCTAAGTACACTCTTAAGCGTGACAGAGACTACATTGTCCAGGACGGGCACGTGATCCTGATCGACCAAACGACAGGCCGCCCAATGCCCTCACGCCGTTACAGCGAGGGCCTGCATCAGGCCATTGAAGCTAAAGAAGGGGTGCAGGTCAAGCGTGAGGACGTGACCATTGCCACGATCACGGTGCAGAACTATTTCCGCCTGTACGACAAGCTGGCAGGCATGACCGGCACTGCCATCACTCAGGCTGAGGAATTCGACCAGGTATACAAGCTCGACGTGGTGGCTATACCAACCAACATTGAGTACCAAGCCCAGAATGGGGTGTTTGAAACCCGTCGTGGCCGGGTGGCTGAGGTGCTGCCGACGCTCGCCAGCCAGGAGATGGACAGTGGCGTGCCGATCACGAGCTATTGGGATCCTGGCAATGGCAACCAACCGCGCTTCTTCAAGCGTGTGGATTACCCCGACCAGGTGTATCTGTCGATCGAGGGCAAATTCGATGCTGTGGCCCGCGAGATTGCCGAGGTGCAAAAGATCGGTCGTCCGGTGCTGGTTGGTACGGGGTCAGTGGAAGCCTCTGAGACCCTGAGCCGAATCTTGAGAAAAATGGGGCTTCCGCATGAAGTTCTGAATGCCAAGAACCATGCTCGCGAGGCGCTGATCATTGCTCAGGCCGGGCGCTCCGGGGCGATCACGATCTCAACTAGCATGGCGGGGCGTGGCACTGACATCCTGTTGGGTGGCAATCCAGAGGGGTTGGCCGCCAAGTTAGTGGCTGACCGATGCTTCGATATGGTGCACTTCCAACCGATCGTGGCAGACGTGGTCGCCGGCGATCCAGACGCGGCGCGCCAGAAAGCGGCTGCCAGTGCAAAGATGGATGAAGCATTGGTCGATTGGGTGGTTCAGGCCAACCAGGATCTGGTTCGCAAGGCACAGGCTGAAGACATCCTGGGGGCAGTGATCGATGACATCCGACAGGACGCCGCCTATAAGGACCTGCCCTACGATACTTTTGTGCAGATCATCCGCCAGATCGACCTGTCGATGATCGATTACCGACGCATGGATCGGGCACGCCAGATTGCTCAAGAGGCAGGAGCGCCGTTGTCGTTGATCCCCGATCTGCAGTTCCGTCTCAACGAGTATCGATCCTTGCGCGGCTTGCTAGGGCAGGCTGGACACGTTGAGACGTTGACCCGGCGGCTGTTTGAGCAGCACTACAACGCGCGTGCGGCGCTGGTGCGGGCGGTCCTGGCAGGCGATATTGACGCAGCGCGTCGTATCACCCAGCAGGTCCCGTCACTGCCAGCATCACTGATCAATGACATTCAAGCAGTGCAGCGAGACTGCGAGCGCGATCGGATGGATGTGTGGAACAGAGGGGGGCTGCATGTCATTGGCACCGAGCGGCACGAAGCGCGCCGTATCGATGACCAGTTGCGTGGGCGTGCAGCGCGGCAGGGCGACCCCGGATCGTCTCGTTTTTACCTTTCATTAGAGGACGATCTGATGATCCGGTTTGGCGGCGACCGCACCAAGCGCATCATGGAGCGGCTGAACATCCCCCCGGATGTGCCGATTCAGGCCAATATCTTGAGCAATGTCATCGAGCAGGCCCAGGCCCGCTTTGAGAGCTACACGTTCGACATCCGCAAGAACCTGGTCGAGTACGATGAGGCAGTCAACCGGCAGCGCCAGATCGTCTATGACGAGCGGCGCACAATCCTGATGGGTGATGGCAGCGATCTGGATGCATTGGTGCGCCGCTTTATGCAGCAAAGCCTGGAGCGCCTGATTCTGCGTCTACGCGATGGCTACGAGGAGTGGGCGCTGAGTGAGATCGAAACGGTGGTGACCGACTTCTCGAACTTTGAGACCGGAGAGGTCAACACGCGCGGGGTGGTGCAGCGGGTGCTGCCGCTCATTCCACGCCCCACCCCAGAGCACCTGCGTGACCTGTTGGCGATCACCGATGGCGAGGAACTCCAAGAGGCGCTGCACGAACTGATCCTAGATGGCATTGAGGCCGGGCACAACCTGCGTATGCTGCATGCTGAGATTGTGCGCATCGTGCCGCTGTGGCCATTGCTGCCGGGCATCGGTCCGCATGGAGTTGAAGGGTGGGACGGATTTGTCTCGCGTTTGAAGGCAACGTTCGAGCGTTACATGAGCTACCTGCCCGAACAGCGGCGCGTTGGTGTGTGGGAGCCGCTGGAGACCGAGATCGAGAAAGCCCATCGTGAGTTGATCACCAGCATCGGTAGCGGCATGCGACCAAACGAGACACATAGTCGTTTCTCTGCCCGCATAAGCGCTGCGCTCGAGGCTGCCTTTCAGCCAGTGCTGATCGAGCTGGAAGTTGAGGAGCTCTTGGAAGTGCTGGTGGAGCGCATTGACGCGCTGCTGGAAATGGCCCGCCAGTCGCCGGAAGACCTGGCCGGTGATGGGTCGGATGCAGTGAGGGCGGTCGAACAGCGTGTGTTTGCCATCGGCCCAGAGGAGATCGTTCGCTACGAACGCGCGCTGATGCTGACAGTCATCGATCGTGAGTGGCGGCAGTATCTCAACGCCATTGACGATCTGCGGCAGGGTGTGGGTTTGGAGGCGTTTGGACAGCGCGATCCCAAAGTGGAGTTCAAACGGCGGGCGTTTGAGATGTTCGATCGGTTGCGTGAGGATGTGGAGGAGGGGATTGCACGGCAGTTCTTCCACGATTTGCCCTACCACCGCCGCGTCATCGAAGAACAGCAGCGGATGGAGTCGCTGCTTGATACGCTCAGCCAGATTGGCTACCGCGTAGAGCGTAGGGTTCGGCAGCAGGATGGACAGGTGCGTGTGTCCCAGACTGTACACAAAGACCTGTGGAGCAATGTCGGACGCAATGATCCCTGTCCGTGCGGCAGTGGCAAAAAGTTCAAAGATTGCCACTATCGTCAGATTCGGCAGCAACAGCAAACCGTGTCCCAAGATCAGGTCGTGCGAACCGGCAGCAGCCGTAAGGGCAGGCGCCGGCGCTAGGCTCAAGCCGGTTAAAGGTAGCGTCTTAACCGTTCACTAACTTTACTGATAGCGCGGTTTTGTAACATCGGTATATTTAGGACAACTTGAATCGCGTATGTTTGGTTCAGCCGCCGGTGCCATCAGTCGGCTGCACGTAAGATGAGGGTACCGTCGTTGAGGTCGTTCTAATGGATTATCGAATTGGTAAGCCCCCAGGGGAGCTGTACGAGTCGCTGAAGGCGATGCCGAAGATCGAGCTGCACCGCCATCTGGAGGGTTCGCTACGGCTGCAAACCATGGCTGAGATTGCACGAGAGTACAAGTTCGATCTGCCTGGCTATGACATTCATGAGTTCAGGTCCCTAGTGCAAATGACCCCGGCAGACGAGCCTAGTGCAGATGTGTTTATCTCCAAGTTCGAGTTGTTGCGCCACTTCTACCGCTCACCGGCGATCATTGAGCGCGTGGCCTATGAGGTAGTGGCTGACGCAGCTGCCGAGGGCATCATCTACTTCGAATTGCGCTTCACTCCTATTGCACTGGCCCGTGAAATGAACTTTCCGTTTCCCGACGTGTTTAAGTGGGTTATCGGAGCCGTTAAGCGTGCCGAGCGCGATTTTGGCATCGATGTGCGCCTGATCGTCAGCATGAACCGCCACGAGAGTGTCGAGCTTGGCGACCAGTTCGTAGACCTGGCCATCCAGCATATGCCTGACGGGGTAGTTGCTGTCGATCTGGCGGGGCTGGAAAATCGTTATTCTGGAGCTCCGTTTGCGGCGGTTTTCAAGAAGGCGCGCGACGCCGGTTTGGGTGTGACGATTCATGCCGGCGAGTGGGATGGCCCAGCTAGCGTATGGGAGGCGATTGAGATCCTGGGTGCAACACGTCTGGGCCACGGAGTTCGCATTGTCGAGAACTCAGACATCATGCAGATGGCCCGAGAACGCCTTGTTGCCTTTGAGGTCTGTGTCACAAGCAATATCCAGTCTGGGGTTGTGCCGGTGCTGGCTCAGCACCCCCTGCGCGATCTGTATAGAAGTGGAATGCTGACCACGATCAATACAGACGATCCGAGCGTGGAAGGCATCAACCTGACGGACGAGTATGTGACGGCGATTGAGGATCTCAAATTCACACTGGATGACCTCAAGCACCACATTATGAATGCGGCGCGAGTAGCTTTCCTGCCAGCCGCCGAGCGCGAGGCGCTGATCAAGCGGTTGCAGGCAGAGTTCCACCCTGCCACTCAGATAACCCCCGCTTCGCGCAGTTCGTAAGATCACTGCGCCACATGATTGGGCAGGCCATCGGCCTGCTCTGCGCTTTGTTGCCTCACTTTCCGCCCACATATGTCATATGCTGGGGCTACTGTGACCAGGCAGAGTCCCGTATAATGAGAATGTGCCCCCGCGTTGCAAAGAGAGGATGTGCGCCGTGAGTCTCTCGTCTCAGGTAGACAAGGCCGAAGAGCGCTACCGACAGGCGCGTGCCAAGATGGTCCAGTCTCAACTCGCGCGGCGGGGTATCAGCAACCAGCGTGTGTTGGATGCGATGGGCAAGGTTCCCCGTCACCTCTTTGTGCCGCCTTACGTGCGCCATATGGCTTACGATGATGGGCCACTGCCCATCGGAGCAGGACAGACGATCTCGCAACCCTACATTGTTGCGTTGATGACACAGCTTCTCGATCCCCGGCGTGACGATCGTGTGTTGGAAATCGGAGTTGGATCGGGGTACCAGACAGCCATCCTGGCCGAGCTGGTCAGAGAGGTGACAGGCATAGAGCGCATCCCTGAGCTGGCAGCTCAGGCTGAAGAGCAGCTCAGGGCGCTTGGGTATCAGAACATCGCCATTCACGTAGGAGATGGAAGCCTGGGATACCCTGAGAAAGCGCCCTATGATGGCATCCTGGTCGCAGCGGCAGCCCCCCAGGTCCCAGAGCCGCTGCTCGCGCAGCTCTCAGAGGGCGGCCAGCTGGTCATCCCGGTGGGTGACAGCTTTGAGCAAACTCTGGCCTATGTGCGGCGCGAGGGGGGCAAGGTTCACACCCGGCAGGTGACTCCGGTACGTTTCGTGCCTCTTATTGGCAAGTGGGGGTTTCGGCGGGACTGGCACGATCCTGATGATCTGACCTAGCCCGTCCAGGTTCCGTTATACGTTGAAGCGGACGGTCATCACATCGCCATCCTGCATGATGTAATCTTTGCCCTCAAGGCGCAGCTTTCCTGCATGGCGGACTTCCGCAAGACCTCCCATTTCCACCAGCACGTCCCAGGGTACAATCTCGGCACGGATAAAGCCGCGCTCCATGTCGGAGTGAATCTCACCAGCGGCATGCTGAGCTGTCGCGCCCACGGGGCAAGTCCAAGCGCGAACTTCATCTTCACCGACCGTGAAAAACGTCTGGATGTGGAGCAGGTCGTAAGAGACACGGATGATGCGGTCACGCATCGGCTCGGCGATGCCATATTCGGCCAGGAAGGCTGCGGCCTCCTCTGCCTCAAGCTGGCTGATCTCTGCCTCCAGCCGGCCCTGGATCGCCAGCACAGCGGTATTTTGGCCTTCTGCATGGACGACCTCGGCGGGGTCGCGTGTTTCATCCCCCATGTTAAGCAGAACCAGCTTGGGCTTTAGCGTCAGGAAACCGTACCCTCGTATGGCCAGCCGTTCATCAGGGGTTAGCTCCATCTCACGAAGCGGCGTCTCGGCATCCAGCACTGCTCTGAGCCTGTCGAACAATTCAAGCTCTCGTTCGTTTGTGGCGCGATCCTTGCCCTTCGACATCTCTTCCTTCAGACGTGCTATCCGATTCTCGACCGTCACCATGTCGGTGAGCAGAAACTCCCCATCGATGATCTCCAGATCGCGCTGGGGATCGAGAGTCTCTTCGGGATGCGGCACGGCGGGGTCATCAAAGACACGAATGACGTGCAGGAAGCCGTCCATCTGGCTGAGCTGGTTGCGGAAGGGTCCGCTCAGCCCTCCTTCTCCAATGCCCTTGGTTAGGCCGCCGATGTCGGCGTAGGTGATCTTGGCGTAGACCTTGCGTTCTGGTCGGAAGATGGTGTAAAGCTGATCGAGGCGTGCATCCGGCACGTCGACAACCGCAACTTGCACGTCCAGCTTGCCGGGGACAGCAACGTTAGTCGGGCGGTTTGCGCCGGTTAGCGCGTTGAAAACGGTCGTTTTGCCGCTCATCGGCAGGCCAATGAGTCCGAGTTTCATCTGGTGGCTCCCGTACAGGCTGTGCTGAAGTGGGCAGATTATACCATAGACTATCCGGGGGTTCCTGATTGGGCGGCGTGCAGGAAGTGGATGCGCTGTATTCCAGGCTTGGATATGTCATTCATCACGTAATCTGATGAAAATCATCCTCTTCTGGCTGGAGAGTAGTTGACGAGAGTCTCGACCCGATGTTATACTGAATCTACCTACCGGTCGGTAGTTTTTGCGAAAGTTTTGCTCCTCTCTAGAGAGAGCGTTGCCTGCTGGCAAGTGCTATGGCAAGGCTGTTCAGTTGGCCTGAAGGATCGCAGAAAGTCATGGCAGTTGGCTCAACTTTCTGTGGCTCTGCCGGTAGCCTTTTCGGATCGGACTTGGTGAAAGGCTGGCATGTCACTGCGTCATGCAGAACTGCTCCCCACGATGAACGTTTTCTTGCCGGAGGAGTCCCATGAATGTCGTTCCCCGCTGGCTGCTGGTGCTTGTCGCGGTGGTGTTTGGCGTCGTTGCCATCGCTGCCATTATTCCCCTGCCGGTGCACAGCCAGGAAATTGAGATCCCACCTGCAATCCCTGAATCTGCCATGTTGCGAGTTGTGGCTGCTGCGGATAGCAGGCTGTCCATAACCACCGGGCCGGTGGAAAAGGACACCTGCCTGCACTGCCATCTTGCCGGTGAGGACAAAAACCTGTGGACGCCGGTCTCTCGTTGGGCGCTGTTTGGCTTTGGTGGGTTGCTCTTTGCGTTCGGGATGTATCGCAGCGCCAGCACTTGGGTTAGACGCCAGCCATGGAAACCTCTCTGGCTGCGGGCTGCTGATTGGGTAGACGAGCGCTACACCATCAGGAAGCCGCTGGAGAAGGTCCTGGCCAAGCCTGTGCCCAAGCATGCGCTGAAGTGGTTCTACTGCCTGGGGGGCATCACAGCCCTGTTGTTCGTGGTTCAAGGGGTGACGGGCATCATGTTGGCGGTCTATTACAAACCGACACCTGCTGAAGCCTACGCCAGCATCCAGTACATCGAGAACGAAGTGCGCTTTGGCGCCGCGATCCGGGCCATCCATCACTGGGCTGCCAATGGCATGATCGTGATGTGTGTCGCCCATATGCTGCGGGTATTCATTACTGGCGCCTACAAGGCTCCTCGTGAGCTAAACTGGGTGGGCGGTACGCTGCTCCTCATCCTGACGCTGGCTTTTGGCTTCACAGGCTATCTGTTGCCGTGGGATCAGCGGGCTTACTGGGCGACTACAGTCGGGACCGAGATCGCGGGGGGCATCCCAGATGCAGGGCCATTGGCTTTGGTGTTCCTGCGAGCTGGCTGGGCGGTCACCGAGCAGACACTCAGCCGCTTCTTCGCGGCTCACGTCCTGATCATCCCGGTGATGATGGTGGCCCTGATGGGGCTGCACTTCCTGATGGTGCGACGGCAGGGCATCGCTAAGCCGCTGTAAGCAGGCGGAGGGATCAGACATGGCTACCACAAACGAATCACACGACACGCAAGACAGCATCCCGTTTTTCCCCGACCACGTGCGCACCGAAGCGTGGGTATCTTTTGGAGTGCTGGTGGTTCTCATCATCGTAGGTATTCTGGGAACGTTTTCCCCGGTGGGGCTACAAGCCCCTGCCGATCCCATGGATACCCCAGCCCATGTCAAGCCGGAATGGTACTTTCTGTTCCTGTATCAGATACTCAAATTCGTACCCAAGACTCTGGGCGTGCTGATCCCCATCGTCGGAGTGCTGGTGTTGATGCTCTGGCCGTTCATTGACCGTAAGCCAGATACATCGCGGCGCGCCTCCCTTATTCGCCTGATTGCGGCAGCAGTGCTGCTCGCGGTCATAGTCGCTCTGACGATCTGGGGGGAGGTGAGCTGACCATGACAAGCATGTCACGCCGTAACTTCATGAAGGTCGCGGGATGGGCCGCTGCTGTGACGGGATTCTCTGCCGTGGCTGTGCCGATCGTGGCTTACTTCTACCCCGCGAAACTCGAAGAGGTACCCTCAGAGCCGGTAGCAGTTGGTAAGCCAGAGGATTTGCCGGTCTGGGGCGCTAAGGTGATCCCCTTTGGACGCTATCCAGCGCTCGTGATCCACACGCCGGAGGGTCTCCGGGCTTATTCAGCGGTTTGCACTCACTTTGCCTGCATTTGCAAGTGGAACGCCGAGACCAAGCGGATCGAGTGTCCATGCCATGATGGGTTCTTTGATCCAGCAGATGGCTCGGTGATTTCTGGTCCGCCGCCTCGCGGGCTTGATGTGATCGTGGTTCGTACTGGTGACGACGGCCAGATTTACATTGGAGGCGAGGAAGCATGACCACCGGTGCGCTGACTGCCGAATCTACATCCACATCTCGCGGTCCCTCTGCTGCGATCTGGCCGCGTGTACGCGATTTCTTCGTCCATGTCGTTGCGCAGGCGCGTGTCTTGAAGAGGGCCTATCCTGGCATTATGCACTTGCTGATCTTCTGGGGTGTGACCATCCAGGTGCTGGGTACGGCCATCAATCTGATGCAGATGCAGTTATTCATCCCGTTCATCGAACTGCCCTTCCCGCGCGGGACTGCCTACCTGGTCTATGAACTGGTGATGGACTTGGCCGGGGTGGCAATCCTGGCGGGTGCACTGATGGCCGCTTTTCGCCGCGCAGTGCTGAGGCCCACGACACTTGAGACACGCTGGGATGACTGGTATGCAGTTGGGTTATTGTTGATAATCCCGCTGTTGGGGTTTTCGCTGGAAGGGCTGCGTCTCCTCGCCGCTGCGCCGCCGTGGGCTAACTGGTCACCGGTGGGCAGCGCAGTGGCGAGGCTATATGCAGCCCTGGGGATGCTGCCGGAGACAGCGCAGAGCGCACATTCGGTGCTCTTCTGGTTCCACATGAGCGCCGGGGTGCTTTTTGTGGCCAGCATCCCCTTCACCAAACTCCGCCACTTGGTCACTGGGCCGCTTAACGTCCTTGCGCACCCCTTGCGCAGGGAGAGCGCCCTGCCTCCTATCGAAAATATCGAGGAGGCTGAGCAACTGGGGGTTGGCCAGGTGGCGGAGTTCTCCTCCCAACAGTTGCTGTCGTTCGATGCGTGTGTGCGTTGTGGTCGCTGTGAGCAGGTCTGCCCGGCGGCAAGCAGCGGAATGCCGTTCTCACCGCGCACGTTCATCCAGTCATTGCGCGGCGAGATGGTTGACTCGCTTGTCGCGCCGAATGGCAAAAGGGCCATGGCCACGCTGGAAGAGGCATTGGGCGAGCACACAGCCTGGTATTGCACCACCTGCGGCGCATGCCTGAAGCAGTGCCCGGTGTTCGTCAACCCGGTGGCAGAGGTGATCGATCTCCGACGCTATCAGGCGTTGACCAGCGGCAAGGTCCCAAATTCGGTAGGGCTGGCGCTGCGCAACATCGAGCGGCAGAACAATCCGTGGGGATTGCCCGCCGCGGACCGGACGGCATGGGCCGATGGCCTAGATGTGCACATCCTGGAACCGGGTCAGGAGACGGATGTGTTGTTGTTCGTCGGGTGTGCATTTGCCTACGATGACCGCAACAAGAAAGCCATTGCAGCGCTGGTACAGTTGCTGAATGCGTCGGGCGTGGATTTTGCTATACTAGGGGATGCGGAAGCCTGCTGTGGTGAGACTGCGCGGCGTCTGGGTCATGAGTACCTGTTTCAGATGCTGGCACAGCAGAACATCGAGACGCTGCGTGAGTACCGCTTTAAGCGCATTGTCACGCAGTGTGCACACTGCTTCAATACACTCAAACATGAATACCCGCAGTTCGGCGGTAGCTATGAGGTACTGCACTACACCCAGCTCCTGGATGAGATCGCGCCCTCGTTGCCGCTCAGTGGCAGCCCTGTGGCAGGCACCGTCACCTACCACGACTCATGCTACCTGGGACGGTATAATCAGGTCTACAGTCAGCCCCGTAGGCTTCTCGATCAGGCTGGTGTATCGCGGGTTGAGATGAGACGGCAGGGTGAGAATGCCTTCTGCTGCGGTGGTGGTGGTGGCCAGATGTGGATGGAGACTGACGCTGAGACGCGGATCAACAACCGCAGGCTGGCTGACGCGCTGGATGCTAGGGCAAACATTGTGGCTACTGCCTGCCCCTACTGCTTGCTGATGTTCGACGATGCGATTCGCTCCCAGGGAGCGGGAGAGCGCATCCAGGTGCTGGATGTGGCCGAAGTGCTTGCCAGCCAGCTCAAGCCCTGATAAGCTACTCAGTGCAGGCTGGTAGCTGCCCGCAAGATAGGACGCTCGGCTTGTTGAGGCGGCAGGTACAAGGAGATCGATGCATGGCTACCCATTGGATGCTCAACATGCGCGGCGATCCTGTGGGGACTATCCAGCAGTTCCTACGTGGGGTATATGCGAATGCCGGACTGGATGCCATGCTGCTTCCTGTGCGGGTGCCTGGGCCAGTAGCTGTCGAGTTGCATCTCATCGACGATGTGGAACATCTGGCAGACGCCGATCCCTTTGCGCCGCTGATGACTGTCAATGCTGCCAGGATCGTCAGCCAATATGTCATGGACCATCCTGACAGACGGTTGGGAGCAGTGCTGCGCGCCTGCGAGATTCGCGCCTTGAACGAGTCGGCTCTGCGCTCCGGATTGGACCTTGAGGCGATCCTGATCATTGGGGTGGACTGCACCGGGACCTTTCGCGCCGAGGATTTTGCCTGGCGCGGTCGTCCTGACCGCCTGACGAGCGAGGCGCTTCAGTTTGCACGGCAGGGCGGTGTTGCAGCCTACCGCTATCGCCCGGCGTGCCAGATCTGCACCACCCCCATGCCGGAGTCGGCTGACCTGACTATCGACCTGCTAGGGCTACCTGCCCGTCAGGTGGTGATGATCACAGTGCATAACCCTGCAATTGAGCAGCAGGTTTCCTTAGGGACCTTCACCGATGGCCTGGCGACATCTGACCTGATCCGCCAGCATGAGCGGATGCGTGCCATGCTGACAGCACGTCGCACCCGCGCTCGTGAGCGCGTGATCCGGACATTGCGCGAAGACCTGGTGATGGATGTGGACAAGCTTGTAGAGCATCTCAGGGGCTGTCCTTCATGCCGGGAATGCCTGACGGTATGCCCGATCTATGCCAGCGAAGCCGCTCTGCATGGCGAGGAGATGCTTTCACATGAAATGGTCGCACGCTGGCTGGCGTCGTGTGCAGGTTGCGGCATGTGCGAGGAGGCGTGCCCTGAACATCTGCCGTTGGCTGCGATCTTTGCCCGGGTGCGGGAAGAACTGGTCAAAGCACTAGACGACCTGCCGGAGAATTCGACCCACGACCTCCTGAGCGAGGCGCTGTGAAGTTGGAAACCTGCGGATGACACGACGCAGATGAGCACGAGGGGACGAAAATCCCCTCTTTGCTTCTTGTCGATCCTATCCCACATGGAGTACAATCAAGCCAGTTGATCAGATAATCTGATTTATCCGATCGCGGAAATGCTGTGGAGGGGGCAGCCATGCGTTATGCAGCGATACAATCAGATATCCTTCGTTTTATCGTTGAGCATGGCTACCAACCTGGTGACACGCTCCCGACCATCCAGGAGATCAGCCAGGCGCTCAATGCCAGCGTAGCCAAGACCCGTGAGGACCTTGAGATCGCCCGTGTTCTGGGTTTAGTCGAGATCAAGCCAGGGCGCGGTACGCGGGTGTCTGCATACCGTTTTGGCCCGACGGTCACGCTCAGTGCGCTATACGCCATCGGGCAGGATGAGGCCAACTTTGCACACCTCCGTGAGGTGCGGGACGCGCTCGAGATAGAGTTCTGGGAGAAGGCTGTCAGCCAACTTGGGCCAGGCGACATCGGCAAGCTGCGCTCGCTGATCGCGGCAGCCTCCAGGTCGCTGGAGCGGCAACCCATCCAGGTGCCTGCGGCTGAGCATCGCGCATTTCACATGACATTCTTCTCGCGGTTGGAGAATCCCTTCGTACAGGGCATACTTGAGGCATTCTGGGAGGCCTACGAGGCTTTCGGTCTGAACCTCTACCGTGACCTCTCCTACTATCGCATGGTATGGGGCTACCACGAACGGATCGTAGACGCCATCGAAGCAGGCGATATCAAAGCCAGCCGCGCTCTGCTGGCCGAGCACATGAATCTATTGAACATCCGCAAACCAGTTGAGGGGCAGACGGAGCCTGTCCGGGAGCAACGCCCTCCTTTCTTTGAGTAAGCCGGCAGCGGTGTCATGCCCCCTACTCCACTGAGCTAGCGCCGAAACATCTCATCGATCACCGGCCCGATGCCATCCCAGATCGGTTCCCTCACATACGCGCCGGCATCGGTGGTACGTCCGTAGGCCATGGTCTCATCGAAGACTCGGCGATCAAGTCCATCAGGTCCAACCCACAGCACTGCCGGGACTAGAGCTGCAGTGTCGATGAGTGTCAGGTTGGTATCCACGTGCTGCCTGAAGGCCCGGTATACCGCCGGCCAGCGGGTCCAGTGACTCGGCCAGAGCAATTGCTTGAGCAGGGCCTGGATGATCTGCTGCTGGCGATGGGAGCGCTCGATGTCACTACTGCCATGACGGCTACGTGCGTACTGCAACGCCCGCTCCCCGTCCATGAGTTGCTGGCCTGGCTGGAATTCGACGACCATTGTCCCGTAGTCTGAGGTCGGGTACTCATAGTCGATGAAGTAGTGCTCGACGTTCACTGTCACTCCACCTGCTGCATCGACGATGGCGACGAATCCTTCGAAGTTGATCCGCAAGTAGCGATCTACCCGCACGCCAAAATTCTGTTCCACAGTTTGGATAGCCAACTGTGGCCCGGTGCCGGGGGTGTCTGCCTCAGCGTAGACATGGGCAGCGTTGATGCGCTGCGAGCCGTAGCCCGGAATGGAGACATACAGATCACGTGGGATCGACAACATCCCAACATATGGCTGGCCTGGGTTGACTGTGGCCAGGATCATCACGTCAGTACGGGCGACGCTCCCTTCTCCGGGCCTGGCATCGATGCCCAGGATGAGGATATTAGTACGTGGCGGCGGCGTGAGGCGATACAGCAAGATTAACAGCAGGCTAAAGGCCACAACAAACAGGGTGCTGGCCAGCGCCGCCTGCATCAGGCAGCCCAGGCAGGAGAGTCTGCGCCTGCGCTGGCGTCGCGAACCATGAGATGGAGCGGCGGACTGCATGGACAGATTGGGCTGGACGACACGGGACGAAGGGCGGGTGTGTTCAAGAGAGTCGGGCCGGACAGCGCCGTGCCGCACTGTCCGATCGGGGTCGGGCTGCGAGTGCCGTCGTGTGACGTGTCGAGGATCTGAGTCGCGCATGGAGTGCAATTCTATCCACCAGACGAGGTCTGTGCCATTTGCCAAATCCACAGAAAGAAGCCAGACTCAGGCTGTAGACCAGTGACTCGTCGTCATCGCCGCGAGGTCGCCATGAGCGAGACCAAAGCCAGATTGATGTTCGTGACCGACATGCCTGAGGCCATCACGCAGGTCGACCCGGTGCTGGCCAGCGCCCGGGATATTGAGGTGGTTGCCGCCGTCACAACGGTGCCCGAAATCTTCAATCTGGTGATTCCCTTGCAGCCAGATGTGGTAGTGATGGACTACGACATGCCTGGCATTGATGCAACGGAGACGGCGCGTGCCATCCTACGCCAGGATCCTTCGATCCAGGTCATTATGCTCTCGCTGGTGGCAAATGCGGCTGATATCCGCCATGCGATGAGAGCAGGGGCGCGTGACTATCTGGTCAAGCCTCTGCGCGACGGAGAACTGGTTGAGACGATTCGATGGCTGCTGGGTGAGCGCCGCGAATACGCCCGGATGCAGGCTTTCGTAAAGCAGATGCGTCGCGCTTACGAGGCGCTCTTTACCGATGACAAGCCGGTACCTCCCACGGTTGTGGCCTTTTTGGAGCAGCAGGTGGCCAAGAGTCCCCATGACCGTCTCGCCGCCGAGACATTGGCGGTGGCCTACGCCCGCAACCGCGAGTGGAAGAAGCTTGTCCCCCTGGTTGACGAGCTGGCCCGCACTGCGATAGGAACCGGATCCTGAGGAGATCGTTGAGGGGCACCTGGCTGGGTGCCCCTCAGGTGTCAAACTTGGAATTCACCGTTCTTGTAGAAAAGTTCTCCGTCAACGACGATCTCACCGCCGGAACGCATGTCGCAGATCATGTCCCAATGCACCGCCGAGTCGTTCTTGCCTCCGGTATCGGGGTAGCTCGCTCCCACGGCCATGTGGAATGTGCCGCCAATTTTCTCATCGAACAAGATGTTGCGCGTGAATTTCTGAATGCCCTCATTGGTGCCAATGGCGAACTCTCCCAGGTAGCGGGCACCAGGGTCGGTGTCGAGCACACTGTTCAGATACTCCTCACCCTTCTGAGCAGTTGCCCTGATGACCTTGCCATTCTCGAAGCGCAGTTCTACGCCATCCACCTCGCGGCTGTTGTAGATCGCCGGGTAGGTGAAGCGCACCCAGCCATTGGCAGAATCCTCGACAGGCCCGGTGAAAATCTCGCCGTCGGGGAAGTTCTTTTTGCCATCCGCGTTGATGAATGTGCGCCCCTCAATTGACAGCGTGAGATCGACATTCTCGCCACGCACCTGAACCTGTTTTTTGCCCTTGAGCCAGTCGACCAGCCGCTGTTGCCCTTCGGACTTTGTGCGCCAGTAGGCCACTGGGTCATCGAGGTGCACCATGCAGGCTCCATAGATGAACTCCTCATACTCCGAGAGGCTCATCTCGGCATCCTGAGCGGAGGCCTGGGTTGGATACTGGGTCAGCGTCCACCGCAAGGCTCCACTCGCCTGTCGCTCCATGAATCGTTTGCTGATCGGCGCGTTTGTCCGACGCGACCGGGCGATCCGTGCCGGATCGACATTCGTAAGCTCTTTAGTGTTGGACTCGGCCAGCAGAGCGATATCCACGTCAATGTTGTCGATAAGCCACACTGACAGCGGACTGAGGAAATCAAGCTGTGCATCACTGGCGTATTTGAAGAAAACCTCCTCTGCCCCGGCAGGGGACATGCGGAAAAATGGGTTGCCACCCGCCAGCAAGACATATTTATACACTGCCAGCGCCAGTGGCTGGGCCAACGGGTCAAATACACGTATCTGCACCAGATCGCCCTGCTTGACAGCAACCGAATAGTTGACGAGAATGCTGGCAACTTTGTCCACACGCGGATCCACGGTCTTTTCTCCTTAAAATAGCGGGTGATTCACCACATCAGGACTTTGGCGGGGATGATCTCGATGAGAACCCAGTCTTCGTCCTGATCGTGCACAATATCCCATTCGAATTTCTGCATGAACGCTGGGTTGAGTTTCTCTCGAGTGGCTAGGTCGCTGTGTGGGACAGCCCGCCCTTCGATGATCACTGGGGAAGAGCCATCTTCGAGCGCCAACGCCACCCGCGGGTTGTGCTGGATGTTCATCAGTTTCTGAGTGCCCGATGGTGTGCAGATCCAGATCCTGTCGCCATGCCACACAAACCAAATCGGGATGAGATGAGGCCGACCATCCGCCCGGACGGTGGATAGCCAGATGTTCTGCTCTCGCTCCAAGCGGGGGATGGCCTTGTTGAGCTTGTCAGAGTCGATGGTCATGGGGCCACGCTACACCATAAACTGGCCATTCTTGTAGAAAAGTTCTCCGTCAACGATGATCTCTCCGCCGGAACGCATGTCGCAGATCATGTCCCAATGCACTGCGGATTGGTTGCGTGAACCGGTGTCGGGGTACCCTGCGCCGACAGCCATGTGAACTGTTCCACCGATCTTCTCGTCGAACAGGATGCTGCGTGTGAACTTCTGGATGGCTTCATTCGTGCCAATGGCAAACTCGCCCAGGTAACGCGCCCCACCATCGGTGTCGAGCACGCTGATGAGGAATTCCGCGCCCTTCTGGGCTTTGGCCTCAGTTACTCTCCCATTCTCGAAGCGCAGTTCGACGCCGTTCACCTCGCGCCCGCCGTAGATCGCCGGGTAGGTGAAGCGCACCCAGCCATCGACAGAATCCTCGACAGGCCCGGTAAAAATCTCGCCATCGGGCATGTTCTTCTTCCCATCGGCGTTGATGAACGTCCGCCCCTTAATTGAAAGCTTCAGGTCGATGTTTTCACCGCGCACCTCAACCCGATCTTTGCCCCTGAGCCAGTTGACCAGCCGCTGCTGCTCGGCGGACTTCGCACTCCAGTAGGCCACTGGGTCATCGAGGTGCACCATGCAGGCCGTAAACACAAAATCTTCATATTCCGAGAGGCTCATCTCGGCGTCCTGCGCAGCGGACTGAGTCGGGTAGCGGGTACCCACCCAGCGTAGCGCCCCACTAGCCTGCCGATCCATAAAGATTTGCGTCAGGGGAGTGTTGGCTTTGCGCGCCCGGGCCATGCGTGCCGGGTCGATATTGGTCAACGCCCGGCTATTTTCAGTGGCCGCCAGCGTGATGCGCACGTCGACAGTGTTGATCAGCCACTCTTCCAGAGGATTCAGCCAGTCGAGCTGCTCATCGCTGGCATATTTATAGAAGACTTCGGAGGCTTCTTCGGAGACAATCTGCATCACAGGGTAGCCCCCTGCCACCAATACCTGCCGATAGACGGCCAGCCCGGCTCGCTCCGAGGCAGGCATGACGCGTACCAACACCAGATCGCCAGGTTTGACGCTGACGGAGTAGCTCACCAGCAGGTCTGCCAGCTTCTCGATACGTGGGTCCATGTGTTCCTGCCCCCCTTTCTTAGGAGATCGTAGAGAGAGGATCGTCTCTTGCCTAGCACGGAATATAACACCCGTTTGAGGTGACGCCAACCCGGTCCCAGGCCTCTCGTGGGGCAAGAGGTTGCCGATGAGAGTGCTCCTGTTGTCCGGATTGCCACGGCAGGCGGAAGAAAACAGCTTGTAGCAGACTATGCAGCATTACAGAGTGATTACACCTCGTTAATAAGTTGTGTCATCACACTTTGTTTCGGCGTTTTTCGTGATATAATAAAGTAAGAGGATCGTTTGTGTTAGATAAGATTGGGGAGAGTGCTGATGAGCACACCATCCCTGCTTGATGAAATCGAACGCGGCCCAGAGCAGATCGAGCAGATGAGCTTCGATCAGTTGATTTCCGCTGGCCTGGAATCAACACACATCGAGACAGGGGTCGAAGCGGTGCGCGAGTCGCCGCCCCCACGCAGGCTCGAAGCGCCTGTGACTGGTCGGCATCAGGATGTCTGCCTGTACCTGACCATGCTGCTCAAGAGCTTTGTTGAGGTCACTGACGCAGGGTTGGTCCGCGATGCGCCTTTCGAAGTGCGGCTGAACGACACTCAGGTCTATGAACCTGACATCGTGTTTTTGGCTAATGCCAACTTCGACCGCATTCACGAGACTTATATCGAAGGGCCGCCGGACATTGTCATCGAAGTGCTCACGGTGGATAGCACGGCGCTCGACCGTGGGGAGAAGTTTGCTGCCTACGAAGCAGCAGGCGTCCGCGAGTACTGGATTGTGGATCCGGTGCGTGAGATAGTCGACCTCTATCATCTTGGTTCAGACGGTTATTATGATGAGTTCCGGCCTGATATTGCAGGTCGGCTGCGCTCGCGGGTCCTGCGGGGGTTGATGTTGCACACCGATCTTCTCTGGCAGCGTGTGCTGCCCAGAATGACGGAGATCGTTGAGATGGTGCAGGCGATGGTTGTACAGCGCTAGGCTGCAGCCAGCCTGAAGTAGCTGATCCCCAAATGCCCTCACAAAAAGTCTGCCTCGTTGAGTTTTCCCCTTCAGCAGTCTGGAGAATTGGCCTCGACATAGATAGCGCCTGGCCTGCCTTCTGTCCCCTCGATTGAAATCGGTCGGTGGATGAACCGTCGAGTGATGGCAACATTCGTCAACATATGTTGCGTGATCTCAACCGTGCTTAGCGCCGACGGTCCGGTGGCCAACGCAAGCGCTGGGAGGATCTGGTCAGGCAGGTAGCGATCAAGCGCAGCGGGTTGAAAGTGATAGGAGATCAGAGCCTCAATGGCTTCACTGGCTACCACGTCCGAAGGTTTTCCTTTCTCGCCCAACGCGCTGAAGCCAGCGTAAACGCCGTGATCGTAGGCCAGCGTGACGAAGAGACCCGCCCCAGTCGCCGGGCTTTTGGCATGGGTCGGCTGGATGAGGGCAGGTAGACCTGTCTCGCGCAGCAGGTTGTTGGCGCGACTGGCGATCCGCTGGGAAATGTGTGAAGGCAGGTGGCTCACCGCAGCCACACCCTCCAGGGCGACCAGATTGCCCCGCTGTGTCAGGTCGAGACCCGTGAGCTGGGTTTTCCCCTGAAGTGTAACTTCGACGTGTCCGCCTCCCTGAGGATACCAGCCCCACGTGTGCAGAACGATGCTCACCTGGAGACCCATACGGGCCAGCGTTGGCAGGAGTACTCCACTGACATAGTGAACCGGAGGACTCCAGGCGACATGTGTCCCACCCCGCAGGATTAGGTGTGAGGGACCATCGGCTAGTGCCAGAGGCAACAGGACTGTTTGCAGCAAGAGCGTCACAGCCCCTGCGCTGCTCTGACCTACCATGTGGCTGATGTCGAAAACGTAGCGACCCGGCCTGGCTGGGCTACCGGGGTGAAATGTGATCTCAGTAGCTCTGAGCTGTGCACCTTTGACGTCAGCATCACAGATTTGGGCAGCGGCCAACACTCCGGCCAGGTGCTGCGGAGCCAGCCCTGGATTGCGGCGTTTGGCGCGGATGTTAAGTAGGTGAATCGGTTGGCCGGTCAGCATGGACAGGGATAGCGCTGTGCGCACCACTTGTCCCCCACCTTCCCCCTGAGAACCATCGATATGGATGACGTTACTCATGGCTCGACTGTCATCGGGGCAAGGAAGAGACGGTCGGCTTTTACTAAGCCGTTGGCAAAGGCCGGCAATCGTTGGTGGGTGCTGGGCAGGTACAGACCTACTGAGAGGACATAGGAGCCGGGCATCATCCCCGGCGGTGTCTGGATCAGGCTGTGTTGCAGAAACAAGTCGCGCACCTGGAGAGTTCGGATGTCTGCGCCGAGGCTATCCGACTGGGCAATGATCACCACCGGGCTGCTCAGCAGGTGGGCAAACAAGTTTAACTCTGCGGGGGGCGGGCCATCTACACGCCAATACGTTGTCAATTCAACCCAGTCAGTGGGCCGGATCTCAGTATCCTGGATGTCGTACCCCAGGAAGGCAATGTTATAGCCAAAGGAAATAGGTAACTGGGCCAGGCTAGGATCGTTGGCCTCGGTTGGCCAGGCAGTCAGCGCCGTGGTGATGAAGGCGCCAATGTAGTCAGCCACCTGCTGGCTGGCTTCGAACCGCATCACTACATCGGGGCGAATGCCTGGGACGTGTTCGTCCTGAGCATATTGCATCCACGCCAGCAATGGGCCTGGCAAGTGATCGTAATAGTGCCCACGGGGGAAGATCAGGCGTTGGGATTCTCCGCCGTTGGCGATCACCAGGCTCTGCGTGCAATCGAAGTAACGGATCGGCAAGTCTGACCGGTGCATCACATAGGAAAGCAGTTCAGCATTGGTTAATGCGAAAGGATCGTCGGCGCGATCCACAGGAGAGGAGCAAACCGATACCGGCGTCGAATCAGTGCTCGTGTCTAGGTAACGAGCTAAAAGTCCCAAGTCGGCCTGATAGTTGAGACGTACATCGCCCAGCGTTGGCCAGATGAGGAAGTAATCCCTGTATGTCCAAGCAAAGTTAAGCGCAATAACAGCCACCACGAGAGCGCTGATCGCGACGTGAGCGCCTGCGGCCATCTGCCTGGCTAGACGCTCACGCAGGAACTGAAGCAGTGCTCGCAGACCGATCGCTGGGAACACGAACACAATCGGCAGAATGACAGCCATGAACTCGAAGTCTGGCTTCTGAGGGAGAAAGGCGGTTGGGATCAAGCCCACGAACAGCCACAGGAGGGCCAATCCGTAAGCTTCACGCCGCCAGCGAGCTGCGGCGACGCCGATTCCGACGATCATCAGAGCGCCGGTCAAAGGGTCTAGCACTGGGCGGCCTGGCAGGTTGTGCTGGGGCAGCATGTCGCCACGCAGGATCAACCCAGCCACCGAGGCGATCAGACGCTCAGGTATCTGGGTCGCCAGCCGGGGTTGTTCGGCAAGAGGCACCGGTTCCCTCACCCCCGGATGCCTTCCCAGGTAGATGATTAATGGTAAACAGATGACAGCTGTCAGGATAAGCGCATAGACGATATTACCCTGATGCCGTCTGAGACCTTCACGGTCCACGGCCATGCGATAGCCCGCAAAGCTGAGCAGCAGAACAAGCAGCGTCCAGGCAGTCACGTGAACGTACTGGGCGATACCCAGCGTCAATCCACCCACGGTGAACCACAAGCCCATTTCTGTCTGCCTGGTGGCCTGATAGGCCCGAGTAAAGGCATAGATGACGATTGTGGTGATCAACGGCATCAGCGCCACATGCTGGACGGTGCGCCCCATCCATACGGGCCAAAATGCGACAGCGACTAGGCCAGCGGCCAGCAATGCCACGCGGATGCCGTACAACCTGCGCATCAGGCGGAGCATGACAGCTAACGACAACATTGACAGCCAAACTGATGGCAAACGCCACAAGATCGCACCCTGCCCGAAGATGGTCGTGGACAGCGCCAGGAGGGCGTAGTACAGCCCCTCGCGGGCGGGTCGCACCCTGTCGTAGATGACAGAGACCTCACCATGGGCCATGTGTTCTGAGATCTGAGCGTTAATCAACTCTTCAGCGTGCATGCCGGGAGGGACAGTGCCCAGATGCCACAACCGGAAAAATGCGGCGGCAAGCAGCACACCAATGGCCGCCGGAAAGTACCAGGACTTGAAGGCATGCGATTCGGATTGCATGAGGCGATCCTAGAGAGCAGTCATGACTGCCGTGAACAGCAACACCAGTATGCCTAGTGCCAAGTTGAGTGTTGTCAGACGCTGCAGGTGTCGGCGCAAGGTGAGTTCTGCAACGGGATCTGCAGCTTTGCCACGGCTTGCCATCAGCGATAGGCGTGCCAGGGCAGGTTGTACTCCCCACTGCAACACGGCGCTAACGACGATCATACCCAACACCAGGATGTGCTTGGCTAGCAGACTCATCGACCATATAGACCTGATGGCCAGGAATCCTTCGTAGTGGGAATCGCCGCTCATCTGGATCATACCTGTGATCAGCAGGATCATTAGGCTGACATTGGCCAGCGGGCGGGAGCGACGTTCCAGGCTATCGGATATAAGGTTGAAAAGGTGACTGTCTTCACCCAGCACACGGCGCAATCCGGGCCGTGCGATGAGCACCATGGTCGCTAAGCTGCCTAGCCACACCACTGTAGCTACCAGGTGAAACCAGTAATTAAGAGACAAGACCCATGCTGGCATAGCGCCGATTATAAGGGTTTTGGTGGAAAGCGGAAAGAGTCTGGTTTGTTTTGTCTGATCGGCACAAGGATGCAGGGTCGCTTATATATGGGCCTGATCAGTTCCACAGCTTGGCTACGAACCTGATCTTCTCTATGGCCTGGTAGGTCCCTCCTCCCTCATGGTGGTTGAATTCCCACACCCGCAGATCCTTGGGTCCGGCGAAGTGGTTATAAGCGGCAAACACAGTGGATGGTGGGCATACGTCGTCCATCAGGCCCACCGAGAATAATGCCTGCGCCCGAGCGCGCGCCGCGAAGTTCATCCCGTCAAAATACGATAGTGTGTTGAAGACGGTATCGACCTTATCGCGGTGGGTCTTGCAAAAGTTGACAATCTCTGAGTAAGGAGCAGCATCGCTGACAGTAGTCGCTCGTCGAAAGTGGCATAGGAACGGCACATCAGGCATTGCGATGGCCACGTCGGGTACTAGACCGCTGACTGCCAGCGTGATTCCCCCACCCTGGCTACCGCCTGTAACCGCAATGCGCTGTGGGTCCACTGCCGAATGGCTGCGGGCAGTTTCAACTGCGCGCACAGCATCGGTGAATACGCGTCGATAGTAGTATGTCTTGGGATTCAGAATACCCTGGGTCATGAATCCGGGATAAAAGGGATTGGCCCCCTCGGTGGGTATGTCTGGAGTGCTGCCCTGTAGCCATCCACTCCCCTGACCCCGCGTGTCCATCACCAGATGGGCATACCCCGCACTGCTCCACAGCAACCAGTCGGTCGGATGGCCTCGTCCACCCCCGTAGCCAATGTACTCAACCACGCAGGGCAATGGTCCTGAGCGGTGGCGCGGCAGCAGCAGCCATCCCTTGACCGATTGGCCGCCATAGCCGGCGAACGTCACGTCGAAGGTTTCGACTGTCTTCAGGCCGAAGTCTACCGGTTCGAAGTGGGCGTTGAGAGGATGCTGATAGGCTTCTGCGAGAGTCTGTTGCCAGAATATGTCGAAGTCCGGCGGCTCCTGCCGATCCGGTTTGTAGGTGCGCAACTGTTCAAGCGGCATATCGAACAGCATGGGAATAAACCTCCTAGCTAGATGCCAGGCAAATCATGGGCGCAACGATGAGACTATGCCTCATCTCCTAACGGGATGCGTTAGCGGCGGTGGGGCGGGCGTAGACAAAACTCCGAGAGCAAGTTTCTATTCGGGTGTAGAAAAGCCCGAAAATGCCGCAGAATCCCCACCGTCCGCTGCACGCTGTGTTGGCACGCTTTTGACTTGCAAGACTCTCTGCCTGAGCTTATTCTCGCTTTTCAGGATTGCACAGATGCCTGCTCTACTTGCTTTATCAAACCACGAACATTTCCTAAACAGCATGAACCTTGTGGATTTCGTAAATCACAAGCGCATTGATTGGCTTGGATACCGGTGTTAATATCATTTACCATCGTAACATGGGCCTCGGGCGAAGCACTACGAATTTCTGCTACCGTATGCTTGAAACAATAACATACAAATACATCATCTGCGCTTGGCTCTTTTTGATAAACGCGCTCACGTAATTGTGATGTTGTAAAAGTAGACTTGCCATCAGCCGAGTAATAAACAACAGGGCAGGATTGTGTGCGGCAAAAATAATAATCTGTATCTTGAATTGAGCGCAACGAAACAGACAAAAGAGCCTTTACGGTTTGACCTTGAACAACTTTCCCCTTTTGATTACATTCAGGACAAAATACTTCGGAATGTGGCTTGCGCTGGACTGTTGCTGATGGCAATTCGCAAACTTCACTTCCTGCCGATGTCTGTGAACAGCAATTATCGCTCATAAAATATCCTTGTCTGGTTTAACTGATAAGACCATCGAAAAAGTGAATTGCTCACCTGAACGGTTTTTGCCTCGTTGTGCAAGGGGCGTGCCAACTCTGGCTTGACTGCAGCACTCAACGTGCTTTGCCTTCTAACAGGAGACAAGCTGTTTGTGCCAACACAGCAACGCCCACTGGCATGGCTGTCTCATCGATATCAAAGATAGGGCTGTGATGCGGTCGATCAGGCCCGTTGGGTTTTGCGCCCAACACAAACATTGCCCCAGGAGCTTTCTGGACCATGTAGGCGAAATCTTCTGATCCCATGCCTGGCTCAGGGGCGATCACTGCGTCAGCCCCAACAATCTCTGTGGCAGCACTCCGGATGAGGTTGGCGATCTCTGGGTCGTTGTACATGGCCGGATAGCCCTGTTCAATCTTGAGCGTGTAATCCCCACCCAGGCTGCGTGACACAGCCAGAGCGCTTTCCAGCTCTGCCCACAACATGCGGCGGGTCTTCTCGTCGAAGCTGCGGATCGTTCCGCTGAGACGGACCTGATCGGGGATCACATTGGTAGCCTCTCCAGCGTGCACCGAGCCAATGGATATCACCATCGGCTGTATAGGGTCGATACGGCGCGCCCGAATGCCATGAATGACATTGATCACCTGGGCCAGGATGAAGATAGGATCGGCGCCTTTGTGTGGATACGCGCCGTGACATCCCTTGCCGCTGATTGTGGCGTAAAAGGCATCGACGGCGGCTGCATCGTATCCACTTGTGATGCGGATTTTGCCCGATGGAGTGTCGCTGGCTACATGCAGCGCGATGACGGCATCCAGACCCTCCAGTGCGCCGTCCTCGATCATGCGCGTGGCCCCAGATTTGAGATCGTCATCCCAGTCCTCCTCGGACGGCTGAAAGAGTAGCCGCACTTCGCCATGAGGTCGGCCAGCCATCTCACTCAGCAGCCGGGCAGTGCCGAGCAGGATGGCGGTATGGGCGTCGTGTCCACAAGCGTGCATCACGCCAGGGTTCTCAGACGCATACGGCACGGCATTAGCCTCCTGGATAGGCAGTGCATCCATGTCAGCCCGGATGCCAACGGCAGGCCGTCCCTCGCCGATGTACGCCACAACGCCTGTTCTGCCGACGCCAGTTTCAACACGAAGCCCCATTGCCCTGAGTGTATCCGCCACAACATGAGCAGTGCGGTGCTCTTGGAAACTGAGTTCAGGATGTCTGTGAAAGTCTCGCCGCCAGGCAATGAGCTGATCTTGAAGCTCGCGTGCACGTTCTAGCATTGCAGTGAACTCCTCTCTGCTTGTGATGTTGGGGTGGGCTTATCCGTTCGTCCTGCCTGCCAGACGAGCAGCCGATCTGATCAAGTCGCCAGCGTGTCAGATGTGTCTGCTGCTCAGCGGCCACTCACCGTGCAAGGCTGTTGCCCATCGCTCAGGGATGGCGCTGAGGCCATCCGTTTATTGTTGAGCCTCGATAGCCGTTCTGCGCTGCCAGACGCTGCCGCTGGGACTATCCTGGATGAGGATGCCGATCTCGTTCAAGCGGTCGCGGATGAGATCGGCCTGGGTCCATTGCTTGGCGCTGCGGAGATCGGAACGGACCTGGAGCAACAGGTCAACGTAGGGGGCAACAATCGTATCTACGTTGACAGGAACTGCCTCCAAGCGAGCAAGGAGATTGACCAGGGCCTCTCGCAGGGCATCTTCGGCCTGCTGCATGGTCTGCCATTCGCGCTGCTCACGCGCCATGCTGAGCAGCGTCATCAGGTCGTAGATGTAGGCAGCCACAGTCTCGCGGGGCGGATAACTGGCAGTCAGCAGATTCTCATACTTGGCGCGAATAGTCTCCCAGGCAGGGGCTTCTTCTGCACGTGGGGCCAAAACGGCGACTTGCCTGTCATCATGATCAGGGGAGCGCAACAGGTCAAGGCTGAACGAGCTGCCTGAATTAAACACCTGTACTAAGCCTCCGCGCTGGACAGTGACTTGCCCTATGCCGCGCACCTCGCATACATGGTGGTCGAAGCGCAGGATGCAGGCCGTGTGCTCGTCGATGCCCAAAACAGTGGTCGTGGAGGGCAGCAGCCGTTCGAGCATCTCCCAGCGCGGCTCCCCCATAAAACAGAAGCGTGTATCGTGATCGCCGCCGCTGTTGTTGTTCCAGTGCGGCACGATAGCTACCTCAATCTCATTATGTCCCAGCAAGTTTAGCCCCTCGACCCAGTGCACCGGCTCACCCACTTTGTAAATCTCGTATACTGGGATCGTAAAGCGTCCCAGGGTCAGTGCAGCGGCGCTAGCAAACGTCAGACAGCCGCCATGAGACAGGGTCTCGAACATGGCGTCCAGCACAGGAGTATGACGCCAATTGTGAATGGCGTAGGTGGGGCTGCCTGGCCCTGCAAAGATGTAGGTGGCCCGATGGAGTGTGCTGATCGCTGCCTGAGTCTCCTCGAAGGTGGCCCTGCCTGCATTCTTGAAGTCGCAGATTGTTAGCGGCGTGTTCAGGCGTTGCTCGAAATACTCGGCGGCCTTCTCGGCGAGCAGTCCAGCGTTGAGCTGGAATCCGGCAGGGGTGTTGATAAAGGCTGCCCGCACCGGACCTTCGACCAATGACATAGCATACTTGTGCACCTCGACCATGCTGGGGGCCATCTCCCCGGATCCCATCAAGACGACGGTGCCGTGGGTGCTATGGGGCATAGGTAGACACATCTCCTGTGATAGTCTGATTTGTATAGAGACTATCGAGTTGTCTCAGCCTGCGCCACCGAATGAGCGTGAGGCCAAAGAGGGCCAGCGCTGATCCCACCGCCAGGGCCTGAAACGTCCTGGCGGACATTCCTAACGCCACTGCTGCCAAGTAGGCTTCTGCTGCCGGGGTGATGGTCTGCACGCCGAACAACAGATAGGCCGGGATACCCAGCGTGGGTAGAGTGTGAACTAGCACATCTAGCCAGAAGCAACACAGCGTCAGCACGGCCAGGCGGGCCACCCCTGGGCGAGGGCGTGCAATCCACAACACCGCCTGAGCCGCAAGCGCCACACCCAGCGTTGCCAGACTTCCCGATAGCCTGACAATCTCGTGTTGCTTGTCCGCCAAGTGGCCTTCATATGTCATGTACCCGTAGTAGCCTGACAGGAGGTTGGGAGCGAGATGAGGGATCAGATCGAGGCCAAGCACATTGAGCCGGGTCAACCGTGCTCCAAACCACAGCGCACTGGCCACATGCCCGGCTTCGTGGATCAACACTCCCAGCCAGAACAGAATGCCAATCAGCCCAATCGCGCTCAGACTACGGAGTATCCATCTCATGGTCGAGGTCGGTGATGGGTAGAATACGATCCTGTTCCCAGATAGGAACATCGCGCCGACCGGTGGTTTGGAGCACCAACAGATCGCGCAGCTCAAAGACCTGGTCACGCAACAAGGCAGCCTTCTCAAACTCGAGGTTCTGAGCGGCCTCTTTCATCTGCATCTCCAACTCAGCAATGATGCGCCCCAGTTCGTCGCCAGGGACATGAGCTGCACCGGCTACGGCGCTGGCTGCCTCGGCGATCTGGGTACGGACACGTTCGGTCAGGTCGTGGACCTCCTTGACGATGCTGGTCGGGACGATGCCGTGCTGCTCGTTGTAGGCCATTTGTTTGGCGCGGCGACGGTTTGTCTCATCAATGGCCTTCTGCATGGCCTCGGAGATGTGGTCGGCGTACATGATCACTTTGCCGTTGATATGCCTAGCGGCGCGGCCTATCGTCTGAATCAGAGCCGTCTCGGAGCGTAGGAAGCCCTGCTTGTCGGCGTCCAGTATGGCCACCAGCGACACTTCTGGCAGGTCTAAACCCTCGCGCAGCAGGTTGATGCCCACCACCACGTCGTAGACGCCGAGGCGCAGGTCGCGCAGGATCTCGACGCGCTCCAGCGTTTCGATCTCGCTGTGCAGGTAGTGGACCTTAATCCCCATCTCCAGCAGATAGTCGGCTAGTTTCTCGGCCATGCGCTTCGTGAGCGTGGTCACCAGCGCCCGCTCTCCACGCTCGACTCGCTGGCTGATCTCATGTTGCAAGTCATCGATCTGCCCTTTGACTGGACGAACTTCCACCTCAGGGTCGAGTAGGCCCGTCGGACGGATGATCTGCTCGACCACCTGTGCACTGTGTTTAAGCTCGAAAGGCGCCGGCGTGGCGCTGGTGTAGATCACCTGGTTGATGCGCTTCAGAAACTCATCGAAAGTCAATGGGCGATTGTCCATTGCACTTGGCAGACGAAACCCGTACTCGATCAGTGTCTCCTTGCGGCTGCGGTCGCCATGATACATGCCCCGTATCTGAGGGATGGTCATGTGCGACTCGTCAATGATCAGCAAAAAGTCGGAGGGAAAGTAGTCAATCAATGTCCAAGGTGGAGAACCAGCAGGACGTCTATCCAGGTGGCGGGAGTAGTTCTCGATCCCAGCACAGTAACCAACCTCACGCAGCATCTCGATGTCATAGCGGGTGCGCTGCTCAAGCCGCTGGGCCTCGAGGAGGCGCTCTTGCTGGCGCAGGCACCTGACTTGCTCTTCCAGCTCAGCTTCGATGTCTTGGATGGCAGCCTGAAGCTGCTCGCCTTCGGCGATAAATTGCTTGGCGGGGAAGATCATGATCTGGTCATGCTCTGCTGTCACCTCGCCAGTGTAGATGTCGAGAGTGACAATGCGCTCGATCTCGTCGCCCCACAACGAGATGCGGTACACGTCCTGGCTGAAGCTGGGCATGACTTCTATGGTGTCGCCGCGAACTCGAAATGTGCCGGGGTGCAGCTCGAGATCGTTGCGTGTGTACTGGATGTCGGCTAGGCGGCGTAGCAACATTTGACGGCGAATCACTTCGCCCCGACGCACGGTTACAATGGACTCGCGCCATGTCTGAGGATTGCCAATACCGTAGATACACGAGACCGAGGCCACGATCAGCACGTCACGACGGCTCAACAGGGCTGCTGTGGCAGCCAGACGAAGTTGGTTGATCTCCTCATTGATAGTCGCCTCTTTCTCGATGTAGAGGTCGTGTTGGGGAACATAGGCTTCGGGCTGGTAGTAATCGTAATACGAGACAAAGTACTCCACTGCATTACGGGGGAAAAATGTCTTGAACTCAGAGTAGAGTTGCGCTGCTAGGGTCTTATTGTGGGCGATCACCAGGGTGGGACGGTTGATCGCCGCCACAAGGTTAGCGACCACAAATGTCTTGCCTGTCCCAGTTGCTCCGAGCAGTGTCTGATGTCGGTAGCCCTGCTTTAGCCCTTCGACCAGCGCCGCAATGGCCTCAGGCTGATCACCCGTGGGTGTATAGTCCGCGACTAGGTTGAAATCTGGCATGGTGCCCTCGCAGGGAAGCACTAGAACAATGGTTCGACCGCGGGAGATTATAACACCATGCAGCGCCGTTTCCAACCTATCGAAACATCGATGCATCCAGGGGTGGAGGCAGAGTCAGGTCGTCGATGTTTGGCGCTCACTGGGTGACGAAGATCGGATTGCTGAAAATCCATCCGCGCGGTTTGCCCTTATAACGGATGTAGACCTCGACCCGGTACGCGCCCGGTTCGCTGGCAATGTAGGTACGATGTGTGCTTTCAACTTCGCGCTGGATGACTTTCCCCCCCTTGACAAGCCGCATATCGGCCACACGTGGCGATACCATTTGAAGGGTCACGCCGTGCCTGAGCCGCAGCCATCCACCCATCAGAGTGCTGACATTGTGCCCTTGTGCTGTAAAGCGGAAGCCACGGGTCGGCGCCGGGAGATCGTAGCCTACAAAGGAGTGGCCCTCGCGCAAGGCTTGCAGAACGAGCTGCTTGTCGTGCTCAAAGTCACCGTTGAAGGGTTGAGCCGTCAGGATGTGGGTGTTGACGCAACGGAAAAGGTACTCATATGGAAAGACGGTGCGGCTCAGCGGTCCCATCGAGTAGACATTGCCATGAGCATCTGCCCCGCCAACGACCTTAACCCGTCTGCCCTCCCGCAGGAGACGGTCCCACAGGGCGAGCGTCTCTGGTAACGGCCCACTGATGAACTGGTCAGGTCGGAGAGTAGCATGGATGGCATTGCCTTTGCTGGTCAGGTAGGTTTTGAACTCGCTCATATAGTTCCACAGCTCGATACCCGTGTACCCCTCGACCTCCCACGACACCCAGGGAAGCGCATCTTCGCGGAACAAGGGGGCAGCACGCTCAACCGGATGGGCCAAGTAACAGGTCGCCTGGCGCGTCCTGACTTCGTTGATCAGACGTTGGGGATCGGGAGCAAGGGAAGCTAACTCAGCTTCCGCACCCCAGACGAGCAGATGGTTGGCTTGCGGATTGCGTCTTACATCGTGGATTTCCTCGCCCACCAGCAGCAGGACTGGCCGCTCCGGTGAGTCGCCGTAGTAGCCCTCCACTCCCTTCACCCATACGTTGTGATCGGTGACGATGACAAAGTCTAGCCCGGCGCGGATAGCTGCATCTGCGATTTGGGCGTGTGTGAATTCGCCATCAGAGTAGGTCGTGTGCATGTGCAGGCTGCCGACGTATTCGTAAACCATATCTCTTTATCTCTCACCCGCGTCGTTCAGGGAGACCAGGAGAACTGGGAAGGGTTGATCTATAACAGGCTTAATTGAGTTCCACGTTCAAGGTCATCTTCGTCCGAGGGCCGTTTCAACGAGCGGGGCGGAAGCAGATCGTGTGCGATCAACCACTGTGCGGCAGGACCATCCCACCCAAAACAGTTCAGGTCAACACGTCCCTGCTCGTCGAAGACGATGTCTTCCATCTCCAGCAGAAGACGCTGCTTTTGAGCCTCGACGCTGGCTGCGGGCATGCTGATTTTGCCCTGACTGTTGATCACGCGCTGCCAGGGGACATCCGGCGGCGCGGCATGCATGGCTCTGCCGACCCAACGGGCTCGCACCCGGTCATACTGAGGAGGTTCTACACCTTCGGGGGCAGGAATCATCGAGGCGATCTGCCCATATGTGCTGACGCGACCCGGCGGGATCTGGCGGGCGATCTCCCAAACCAGCGTGTAGAAAGAGTGTGGCTCAGGTAGCTCCATCATTATCTCACACTCTACTGCCTCGGGTATGCATTGTCAAGCTTCTGCGAAAACTGTATACTGAGCGCGCGTCCAAACGGGATGGGGTTGGTCTATGCGCGACATCACCAACCGCGAAGCAGCGGCGATCTTTGCTGCTATCGCCGACATGCTTGAGATCAAGGGTGAGAATATCCATCGCGTGCTGGCGTATCGGCGAGCGGCTCAGACCATCGCCGAACTCCCGCGCGATCTGCACGCAGTTTATGAAGAGGGGACCTTGACCGACCTGCCCCACATCGGTGAGACTCTTGCGGCCAAGATTGAGGAGCTGCTCACTACCGGCGAGCTTCAGTTCTTCAATCGGCTGGCCGACGAGATTCCCTCAGGGGTGGTTGCCATGCTGAAGGTACCCGGCCTTGGACCTAAGCGTGTCGCTCTGATATGGAGGCAGCTTGGCATCACCAATGTTGAGGAGTTGCGCCAGGCTGCACAGAGCGGCAAGTTGCGCACACTCCCTGGCATGGGAGCTAAGAGCGAAGCCAAAATCCTGGAAGGCATCGAAGCGCTGGCCCGACGGACTGACCGCATTTCGATTGGCGAGGCCTACCCCATCGCAATGCACATTCTGGAACGGCTGAGGCAGGTTAAAGGAGTCGAGCGTGGAGACGTGGCTGGATCGCTGAGGCGGGGGCAGGCGACTATCGGCGACATCGATCTGTTGATTGCCAGCCACACGCCGGAACCGATCATGCAGGCCTTCGTGGAGCTGCCTGAGGTAGCTCGCGTGTTGGTGCAGGGACCGACCAAGACCTCTGTGGAGCTTTACAGTGGCCAACAGGTCGATCTGCGTGTGCTTCCGCCGGAGTGCTATGGGACGCTGCTCTCCTACTTCACCGGCAGCAAGGAGCACAATGTCCGCCTGCGGGAGCTTGCGCTCAGGAAGGGCTTGTCGCTGAACGAAAATGGCTTCGTATCCCTCGCCGATAGCGGCGAGATTCTGTGTGCAACAGAGGAAGAAGTCTATGCTGTGCTCGGTCTGCCGTGGATCCCGCCCGAACTGCGCGAGGACCGGGGCGAAATTGAGGCCGCGGCGACAGGCCATCTGCCCGACCTGATCACATTGGATGACCTTCAGGGTGACCTGCAACTGCACACCACCTGGAGCGATGGCAGGGCTAGTGTGCTGGACATGGCCAGGGCGGCTGCGGCGCGCGGTCTCAGGTATATGCTGGTGACAGATCATACCTATGGGCTAGGGGTAGTGCGCGGGCTGAAACCCGAAGATGTGCATCGGCAGCGGGAGGAAATCGACGCGGCCAACGACGAGCTGGGCGGGGCATTCACCGTGTTGCATGGCTGCGAAGTGGAGATCAAGGCAGATGGCACACTGGACTTTGACGATAGGGTGCTGGCGCAGTTCGACATCGTACAAGCCTCCCTACATACCAGCCTGCGCCAGCCACGCGAGAAGATCACTGCGCGGCTGCTTGGTGCGATCCGCAACCCCTTTGTGGCCATCATTGGGCACCCACGCGGGGGCTTGATCCCGGATCGCGAACCCGCCGATCTGGACATGGACGCGATCTTCGAGGCTGCTGCCAAGCACGATGTGGCATTGGAGATCAATGCCAACCCTCAGCGTCTCGATCTCGACGATGTGCACGCCCGGCGTGCGGTCGAGTTTGGAGTTAAACTGACGATCAGCACAGATGCACACCGCCCTGAAGAATTCGACCTCATGCACTTTGGTGTCACCACTGCCCGGCGGGGCTGGGTACCCGCTGTGAGCGTGGTTAATGCCTGGCCGTTGGAAAAGCTACTGGAATGGGTGAAGGGACGCCGCACATGAGCCGTAGGACTGGGAACACCGCGATCATTGAGAAGGCATTCAAGGGTCTAGACCAGGAAGCTATTGATCTGCTGCGTCGCGTGGCAGTCAAAAAGTCCTACCCGCCCGACACAGAGCTATGTCACGAAGGCGATCCCTCTGACACACTATATGTCATTACATCGGGTCGGGTTGTCGTCACGCGGGACCTGGAGGGCGTGGAAGAGGACTTTGTGCTGGGATTCTTGGGTGAAGGCCAGTACTTTGGTGAGATGGGACTGATCACAGAGGAGCGCCGCGCCGCCACGGTGACGACCATCATGGACACAGAGGTGCTGGAGATCACCAAGGCAGATTTTGAGAAGGTCTTCACTTCCAGCCCGGGAATGGCGCGCAGCCTGCTCAATACCATGATTCGCATCATCCGCGAAACGGACAAGCGGGCTATTGAAGACTTGGAGCAGCGATACAGGGAGCTTCAACAAGCCTATGCTGAACTTGAGGCAGCCCAGGCCGACCGTATCGCCAAGGCAGCACTCGAAGGCCAACTTGAGGTCGCAGCCAGGGCGCAACGTAGTATGCTGCCGACTCGCCTGCCCGACGTGGAGGGCTTTGAATTTGCAGCCAAGTTCGAGCCTGCTCGCCATGTGGGTGGTGACTTCTATGATGTTCATCAGATGGACGATGGTCGCGTCAGCATGTTGCTGGCCGACGTGTCTGACAAAGGTGCCCATGCTGCGCTGTTCATGGCAGTAGCGCGGACGCTGTTCCTGACCGAGGAACACCATTATGGCGATCCTGTGGCAGTGATGAGTGCTGTTCACCACGGGCTGGTCGAGGCCTCGAATTACGATATGTTTGTAACGGCCATTTACGGGGTCCTTGATACGCAGGACCGGACCTTTCGCTATGTGCGCGGTGGGCACGATGAGCCGCTATGGGTGCGACGGGATGGCACTTTCGAGTTTCTGGGTGGGCAGGGCCGTTTTCTCGGTCTGTGGGCAGATGTCGCCCCCGTCTTTCAGGAGCAGCAGATCACACTCAATTCGGGAGATTGTCTGGTGTTGTACAGTGATGGTGTGACCGACATGCGCAATCCTTCCGGAGCTTCGTTTGGACGAGATCAGATGGCCCAATTCGTCAGCAGCATTCGCAAGTATGATGCAGAAAGGATCGCACGCAGCATCTACAACGTCGTACAGCAGCACCGGGGCGATGCCGAAGCCTTTGACGATTTCACCTTGCTGGTTATCCGTGCAAAGTAGTAGTATAAGCCATGAGTGACAAGCTTCCCGATCATGAACAGCCAACCCAACGTCGATCTATTGCCCATCGTCGCCCGCCGGCGGAGCGCATTCCTCAGCTGTCTCTGAAGCCAGACCAGGTTCCGACCCAGCATTCGAGACGTCCACCAGAGCCAATGGAGACTCAGGTCAGCCCCCCTACCCTGCCACAGCAGGTGGTTTTGCCTCGAGACTCTGGCCTGTATGTCCCTTGGTGGGGTTTTCTGGTTGTGATTCTGGCCGTGACGGGCATCACGTGCGGGATGTGGTATATGGTCCTTGCCAACCGGGGAACTGGCATGGGCAGTCTAGGGGAAACTCCCACCCCTATCTTTGTGGTGATCACCAATACGCCAACGCTGGGGCCGGCGGACGAAAGTCAGCCGTCTCCTGACCAGCCAGAGCCGACAGCTGTGTCTGATGAGTCCACCCAGACGCCACAAGCCGAGTTGGCAACGGCCACGCCGCCTCCTGAACCTCGTATCCCGATTGAGCTGGGCAGCCAGGTCGTCGTCGTTGGGACGGAAGGCTTCGGGCTGCGTGTGAGGCAAGGGCCGGGATTGGACTATGACATGGTATTCCTGGGGAACGATGGTGAGTTGTTCGTTGTGCAGGATGGGCCGCGCGAGAGCGATGGATATACCTGGTGGTACATTGTGGACCCAGACAACCGGGATCGCTTTGGGTGGGCCGTCAGAGATTTCTTGGAAGTCGTCCAGCGGTGACAGCCAGGCATGTCCTGCCCTAGTGTCGATGGGTCCACTCGTCGGCGGCGTATCTGGTCGCCCGCAGCTCCTCAGCACGCGACCGTTCCTCTGCTGTTAAAAGCGTCTCTTCAAACTCTAGATTCAGCTCCTGTGCAAAGCCATTCAGCAATGCGCCTGCTACATGGTCAAAATCGATCCGTCGTCCCAGCGCCTCCTCCAGTGTGATGGCGCGTTCCAAGACCTGGTTTCTGGCTTTGGCTCGCTCGCTCTCTGCCTGAAATGTGAGTACCTCGCAGATGCGCCCCAGGTCACCAAAGAGGGGAAGCGCCCCATGCTGCATGACGACGTTACCTCCACGTCGGGTCTGGGCGCTGCCCACCAGCTTCCGCCCATGGACCGTGATCTCGTAATCGGACGGAATCTCGAAACATACCGGGCCTTTGAATCGGTGAGCCTCCTCGCCAGCCTGGTCGGCGTGGACGGTGGCCCCCAGAGCGGCCAGCCCAGCGATCAAACCTCGGCTGAGCCGACGGTAGCTTTCTATGATCCCGCCTGCCACACGTGGGTCGTCAGGCGCGATGGCTACCGAATAGGTCAGTTCATCGGTGTGGAGGATAGCACGTCCACCGGTCAGGCGTCGCACTGCTTGCCATCCATGCGCACGGAGGCGGTCAAAATCGATATCGGCAGCAGGTTGAGCGTACCCAAGCGACAGGCAGGGAGGATCCCAGGCATAGAAACGTAGCGTAGGTGGAACCCGCCGCGCCCCTACGCCCTCGGCAATAGCCTCGTCAATGGCCATGTTCGTCGGGCCATCGGCTGCGCGGTGGATGATCACCCGCCAGACGGCGCGTGAATATTCGCCAGATGGGTCAAAATGTGGCCTACTCACAACCCTTCCTGTCACCTGAGTCGCAGGGCGCCAAATGAGCCGTAAGGATTTCTGGCAGCCCTGTCGCCAGCCATTGTGAGGCTAGAACTTGCTGGGGGCGCCGGAATGTTGGGGTGGATTGTATCAAACACAGGCATTCAGGTAAAATGCCACTCAGGGGACGCGCGCGAGTTTACAGGAAATAGGGCTGGGATCGATGCCGGAGACTTATCGCCACAAGCCTCGCATAACAAGAAACACTAGGTTAGCAGGGAATTCTCTGCGAGATCCTTTGCATGTCGTCATGCGGTGGTGGGATCGTCTGCCGGCGCTTGGGCCATGGGGCACATTGGTAGCTATTGGTGCGCTGTTCGCGGGCACGTTGACATTGGGCTTCATTATGGCTGTTGTCCTGCGGGCGCTGATTATCAGCGATGCGCTGAATCCGTGGCGCGACGACGGCTCCCTTGCTGATTCTGTTGCTACGCCGTTTGCGACGCCTAATCCTGACTTCCAGGCCCCCACGCTCGACGTGGGCAACCCACCTTCATGGCAAGGCACAGACCGCGTCACGGTGTTGCTGCTGGGCGCTGACACCCGTCCCGTAGACCGGGGCAGCTTGCCGCCCCGCACCGACAGCATGATGTTGCTGATGCTTGATCCCCAACTCAAGGTGGCCAGTGTGTTGTCGATCCCCCGCGATCTATACTTCGATATCCCGGGGTATGGCTTGAATCGCGTCAACACCGCCTATGTGTGGGGAGGAGGGCCACTGGCCATAGAGACAGTTCAATACAACCTGGGCATCCGAGTCAACTATTACATATTGGTTGAGTTCGATGCCTTTGTGACCCTTGTGGACGAGATCGGCGGGATTGATGTGTATGTGGCGCAAGATATCTACGATCCCACGTACCCCGACATGAACTACGGCTACGATCCATTCTATATCTCGGCGGGGCAGCATCACCTAGACGGCGTGACGGCGCTCAAATATGCCCGCACCCGGCATGGCGATACTGACTTCAACCGAGCACGGCGCCAGCAGGATATCCTGTTTGCCATTCGGGACCGGATTCTGAGGCTGGATATGCTGCCTACTTTGATTGACAGAGCGCCCACGCTTTACGCAACGCTGAGCGATAGCATCGTCACCAACATGACGCTGGACCAGATGATCAGTCTGGCATCATTGGCGCAGGACATTCCCCGTGAGAGCATCCGCACAGGCGTGATCGATGCCAACTATACTGTAGGCTATGTGACTCCTGAAGGTGCCCAGGTGCTAATCCCGGACCGGGCACGCATCGGCGATTTGCTGGAAAGCGTCTTCTGGCTGGTTGATTAGCATCAGGGGCCGTCACCATGACCGATTTTGAGCAGCTACCGCTGTTTGGACCGGGTTCAGTGGATCAGCCTCGCGGCGAGGTCGAATCTGCGCCGCTTAAGCCAGAGACTTCACTGCATGAGGCTATCGATGTCTACCTAGTCGCTCTGCAATTGCGCGGTGCCTCATTCCACACCGTCAGAGCATTTCGCAGCGACCTGAATCTGCTGGCTGGCTGGAGCGGCAAGGATCGACCTATCAGCCAGTTTGCAACATCTGACTTGAACAAGTTCCTGCACTGGATGCTAACCGAGCGCGACAAACCGTGCAGCCCCAAATCATATGCTCGCCGTGCGACAGCCTTGAAGAATTTTTTTAGTTACCTATATGAGGAGGGTGCCATTTCCAGCGACCCGGCAGCAGCGCTCATCCAGCAGCCAGCGACCAGCCCATTGCCGGAAGTGCTGCTTGACGAGGAGATCGAACGTGTGCTGGCTGTGACCCAGCAGATGAGGGTCGATCGTGAGAAGCCAGACGCTCGACCACACCTACTTGTGACGTTGCTTTTGACAACGGGGATCAAAAAGAGTGAGTGCATGGCGCTGACGATAAACGACGTGGATCGCACTGACCCTACAGCGCCATTCATCTGGATCCGCTATGCCAGCCCAAGCATGCGCTTCAAGGAGCGCAAGATTGCAGTGGAGCCGACATGGCCTGAGCTGCTGGACGAGTACCTACGTCAGCGGCGGCCCGAACGCGCGATCTTCGATTGCACAGCCCGGAATCTGGAGTATGTGCTGCGTGATATAGCAGATGTGGCTGGGGTGCCGCGCAAGAAGCTATCGTTTGAAGGGCTGCGCTGGACGTGTGCTGTACGCGACTACAGAAGTGGCATGAAGCACGAGACTTTGCGCCAGAAGCTTGGCCTCAGCCGTATCTCGTGGCGTGAGACAAGCACCCGGCTTGAACAACTGGCCAAGGGGACCCAGACAGATCGGTAGATGGCTTTGTGTATTGGAATTGCGAACCGGGGTGATGCCTATCACTCCAGTTGAGTCTTTAGCTCGATCCGAACCCGGTGGTGCGGCAGATCAGCCCTTTGAGGTAGCGGCTCTCTGGAAAAGACAGCAAAACCGGATGATCGGCTGGCTGAGAAAACCAGCCAATGATCTGGGCCTGGACACCAGCATCGACGCTGGCGCCGAAGACGATCTTCTGGAAGAGGTCCGCATCGACCTGAGCAGAGCAGGAGAAAGTCACCAGCAAGCCGCCAGGCCGCAGCAACTGGAAAGCCAGCCAGTTGATGTCCTTGTAACCACGCGCCGCGCGGTCGACCTCCTTGGCGCTGTGAGCGAACTTGGGTGGATCGAGGATGATCAGATCGAAAGCGCGATCAGCATCGCGGCATGCCCGCAGATACTCAAAGACATCGGTGTTGTCATACCCGGCGGGGAATGCCTCCAATCCATTGAGTGCCATGGTCTGGCGGGCCAGGTCCAATGCGGGTTGAGAAGTGTCGACGTTGATGACCATCTGTGCGCCGTTTAGCGCGGCGCAGACGCCAAATCCGCCGGTGTAGGAGAAGCAATTCAGCACTTCCCGCCCGGCGACCAAGGGACTGGTCAGCAGCCAGTGACGGCAGTCACGTTGGTCGAGGTAGAAGCCAGTCTTATGCCCGGCCAGCACATCCACTGGGAAACGAACGCCATGTTCAACAACGATGAGCGGGTTGGGCGGCATCTCCCCCCACAACAGGCCCGCCGAGTCGGCCAGACCTTCTTTGCGACGGGCATCGACATCGCTACGCTCGTAAATGCCCTCTGGGTTGAGCAGCTCAGCCAGGGCGTGAACGATAGTGTCCCTGACGACCTCAAGCCCCAGGGTGAGAATCTGGATCACCAGGTAGTTGCCATAGCGGTCAACGATCAGGCCGGGCAGGCCATCACTCTCCGCATTGACTAGACGATAGGCAGTCAGGTCAGTGCGGCTTGCCAGCTCCGAGCGGGCAGCAATGGCTCGCGCCAGCCGAACCCGCCACCAGGCGGGGCCAAGTGCGTCGTTCTGGTCCCAGGTGAGGGTGCGGACGCGGATTTGCGAGTGTGGATTGTAGTAGCCTCGCGCCAGGAAGCCGCCCCGATAGTCACGCACCTCAACCACTGCGCCCGGCTCCACGCTCGTGAGATCGGTGCGAGTGGGGTCGATAGCTCCCGAAAACACCCAGGGGTGATACTGCAACACCGACTTTTCACGCCCCTGCTTGAGGATGATGATGCCGCTTTTAGCCATATTTCAAGTGCAGCCTACTCTTGCAGCAGCGACAGCAGCCCTGCTTCATCAAGCACCGGGATGCCGAGCTGCTGCGCCTTGGTTAGCTTGCTTCCCGGCTCTGACCCAGCGACCACGTAGCTGGTCTTGCTGCTCACACTGCTAGTCACTTTGCCACCATGCGACTCGATCAGGACAGTGGCTTCGTCACGGGTCATGCCCGGCAAAGTGCCGGTCAGAACAAAGGTCAGCCCAGCCAACTTGGTCGAAGCTTGCTGTTTTTGGGCAGGCGCGAGCCTTACCCCGCCCCGGCGCAGCTTCTCAATTAACAACTGGTTGCGGCTGTTGGCAAAGAACTCAACCACCGCGCTGGCGATCTCCGGTCCGATGCCGGGCACTGCTTGCAGGTCGTCAGGCGTGGCTTGAGCCAGCGCGTCAAGCGTCTGGAAGTGGTCGAGCAGCAAAGCAGCGACTGTGCTGCCTACCCCACGGATGCCAAGCGCAGTCAGGATGCGATCCAGGGAACGGCCACGGCTTTCATCGATAGCTGTAAGCAGGTTCTCGACCTTCTTATCGGCAAAACCCTCTAGAGAGATCAGCTGATCAGGCGTGAGAAAGTACAGATCGGCCACATCGCGTATCAGCCCTTCAGCGATCAGCTGGCGAACGATCCGCTCTCCCAAACCTTCGATATCCATTGCGCCGCGCGAGACCCAATATTCAATCGCGCGAGCCAGCCGCTCCGGGCAGTCGATGTTGGAACAGTAATAGGCGATCTCTCCCTCGTGGCGAACAACGGGCGAACCGCAGTAGGGACAGGTCGCAGGCGGAGTGATAGGTGTCTCAGTTCCATCGCGCAGATCGGCAACTGGACCAACGACATAGGGAATGACTTCGCCGGAGCGTTTGATGACTACGGTATCACCCCGACGGATGTCCTTCAGTGCAATGTCGTCAAAGTTGTGCAGCGTAGCGTTTTTAACCGTCACGCCACCCACTTCAACCGGCTCCAGAATGGCATAAGGAGCGATCACGCCTGTACGCCCAACATTGATGCCCACGTCCAGCAAGCGGGTTGTGCGTTCCTCTGAGGGATATTTGAAGGCTATCGCGCCGCGCGGGTCCTTGCCAACTACTCCCAGGGCGTCGAAGGCGGCAAGATCGTTGACTTTGATCACAAGCCCATCGATCTCATAGTTGAGCTGTTCGCGGCGGTCGGCCCAGGCGTGAATGTGGGCGATCATCTCGTCAAAATCAGTGAAGTGCATGGAGTGGTCAAGCATCACAGGGAAGCCTAATCCTCTCAGGTAGTGTAGCACGTCCCACTGTGTAGTCGGGAGGTAGTCGCCGTCGCTGGCCAAGATCTGGTAGCAGGCCAAGTCGAGGGGGCGGGCAGCAGTGATCCGCGGATCGAGCTGGCGCAGCGCGCCGGAGGCAGCGTTGCGTGGGTTGACGAAAGGAGGCTCTCCGTTTTCAACCCGGCGACGGTTCAGACTCTCGAAGACAGGCAGCCGGAAGAATGCCTCGCCCCGCACCACAAGCCGCGGCGGCGCAGGCGGGCCGTCAGGGTCGGCAGGGATATGGAGGGGCAACGAACGAATGGTACGCAAGTTGGGTGTTACGTCCTCACCAATCTCTCCATCGCCGCGCGTGGCGCCCAGCGTGAAGATGCCATTCTCGTAGGTCAAAACAACCGAGAGACCGTCTAACTTAGGCTCAACAACGTAGTCGAGCACAGTGTGGGCAGGCAGCAGCTTGCTGAGACGTGTCTGCCAGGCAACAAGGTCTTCGTCGCTAAAGGCGTTGGCCAGGCTGAGCACGGGCGCAGCGTGTCGCACCTTGGGCAAGTCGCTGCGCGGCTCGGCCCCGACACGCTGAGTGGGCGAATCAGGGGTGATCAACTCCGGATGCTGATCTTCAATCCGCTTGAGCTCGGCATAAAGGTCGTCATATTCGCGGTCAGTAATAATCGGTGAATCCAATACGTGATAGCGGTAACTGTGGTAGTGCAGCAGTTCACGCAACTCGGCCGCACGTTGGGCAGGGGTTTTCCGCGGCGTCATGAGATCACCTGTTGCCGAGGTCCTGATCTGGAGCTGGCGTGCCTGTAATAAAGACCACATCCTCAAAGCCGAGTGCTCTCACCAGTGCTCCGACGTATGCCTGGGTGTTCCTCTCGGCCAAGTCGAGAATGCCATCTTCAAGAGCAGCCTGTAAGATCGCGGCTTCAGCCTCCTGGCGAGCCAGGGTCTCGAGATCAATTTGCTGCCCAAACAGCGCTGTCTCGCGATCGTAGACATAGGTGTTTTCGTTGTCGAGCGTTGCGATAAATATCTCTGAGGCAGGCAAAGTGATATAGGCTGTGTTCCCAGCGATCTGCACATCGTCGGGTTGCATTCGCAGGAGGTCTGTTCCAGCGATAACCTGCCCCTGGGCCACCAGCAACAACCGGTCGCGGAACAGGAAACCGAGCGGTCCCTCACCGCTTTCGGCTGTGATGACTTTCTCGATGGTATAGGAGGCCGTCTCCAGACGGGCCAGCGTTTGCACCTGCCGGACAACGGTTTGCGGGCTGGCAATGATGGTCGGCGTGGGATTGAGCACTTGCTGCACCTGTGTGCCAACTGCGCCGGGCAGCCCTGCAGCCGGCTGTCGCAGTGCCAGGATGGTATCCACGATCAGGTAGCCGATGACGGCAATAGCCAGCAACAGCGCCACCAGGACAAGGGTTGCCAGCCATCTGTTCAGGCTGTGCCCGCGATCAGGCTGCTTTTCAGTGCTGTCTTGTGGAGACATGCCATACTCCTGCCAGGTGCATTAAAGGGCTATCAGTGGATGATCTCAACCGTGTAGCCGATCACCGCCACATCGCGGCGATTGAGTTCGATCCAGGCCACTACGCGTTCTATGACGTTCTGGGCATGGGCCACCGAGGTTGAAACAACGGCGACGCCCAAAGTCGTGGACTGCCAGACATCGTGCAGATCCACCTCAGCACAGGCGACGTTAAACTCCCTGTGAACTCGTGTGATCAGGCTCTTGAGCGTGCTGCGTTTCTCTTTGAGTGAACTGACAGCGGGCAGATCGATCTCGATAGTGCCTGTTCCGATAACCATGCCTGGATTGTATCACAGAAAAGCCGTCGGTAAATCGCCAGGAACTGCGGTCCCCTGTCCTGTACGTTTTTACCGCAACATTCGCTACAATAAAGCGCGTGCCAATTTCAAACGATATCTTCGAACTCAGACAGAGACACAAAGAATGGTACTACAGCCAATGATCAACAAGAGAATGGTGTGGATCGGGATGGTGGGAGTCGCGCTGCTGCTGGCTGGTTGCAGCCTGTTTGGCGGCGGGAGCGGTCAGCTGGCGGCGGAGGAGGATGGCCTCGCTACGACTACGCCGCCACCCACCTGGACACCGGTTACCCTAGCTCCCACACTGTCGTCTGGGACTCTTCCTCCCACAGTCCCTAGCACGCCGATGGGCGGAGAGATCACCCCAACCCCTGGAGGTGGTCTGGGGCCTACACCGTTGCCCCCGCCGACAGAAATTCCGCTGGCCACGGCCACGCCTGAAGGCGGTGCTCAGGAAGGGCAGACCCCTCTTCCTCCACCAAGCAGCGGGCCGGGCATCACCATGTCGCCGCAGATGGGAGAGCCAGGCGACACGGTTGTAGTCAATGGTACGGGTTTCGCACCGTCTGACAAGATTACACTGTACTGGGCCGACACACCGCAAGGTGGGTTGGGTAGCCCTTATTATGAACTGACCGCCGACCCCAACGGCAGTTTTGAAATTGGCCTGATCGTGCTGCCTGCCAATCGCTGGCCGGGTGGAGCACCCAAGGAAGGTGACGACATCTGGCTTGTTGCCCAGTCTGAGGCATTGGGAAACGCTTACCGATACTATGTGCAGTATCTCTATGTCAAACGTATCAACCCGGTCACCTCGCTGGTGCTGCTTTACGCCAACACAGACTTCGGCTACGAGATCCGGGTGCCGAACCTGTGGACATGGTCATGGGTGGAGGATGACACGAGCGATGTGCGCTTTCAGTCGCCCGGCGGTGTGGGAAAGGGTTTTGTGCTGGTGATCAACGGGACCGACGTAGGAGCCGCCATCTCGACTGTCATGAGCCGGGAATTCCCTGGCCAAACCTACTCAACAGCAGGAGGCGCTGCCGGAACGGTGCCAGCTACGCGAGTGACGACAAGCAACGGCAACGTGGCGCTCTTTGCCCCAGCCAATGGGCGCGTCTACGTGATCAGCTTTGTTGACGATACAGGCAAAGCTTCGGACAACATCATGTCGTCGTTCAAGCTGAAGTGACGTGGCTTCCTAGCTGCTAAATCTAGGCCGGTCAGCAGCCATCAAGCTGACGCCCCGTCCCGACGAGGCCTCGGGTTTGGTCAGAAATGCTTTCGACCAAACGCTTAAGAGATCACGGTACCTATCTTCTCGCCTAGAACGGCTCGCTCCAGTGCGCCGGGGTCCCACAGGTTGAGCACGATAATCGGGAGGTGGTTGTCCATACACAACGAGATGGCTGTACTGTCGAGCACCTTCACACGCATATTGAGAGCATCCATGAACGTGAGGTGATCGTAGCGTTTAGCACTGGGATCTGTCTTGGGATCGCTATCATAGACGCCATCGACCTTGGTGGCTTTGATCAACACATCGGCATTGATCTCCATGCCGCGCAGGGCAGCGGCGCTGTCTGTGGTAAAAAACGGGTTACCTGTGCCCGCACCTAGGATAACTACACGGCCCTTCTCCAGGTGGCGAATGGCCCGCAGGCGGATGTATGGCTCAGCAACGGCCCGCATCTCGATGGCTGTCTGAACTCGGGTGGTGATTCCCTGGCGTTCCAGCGCATCCTGGAGCGCCAGGGCGTTCATGACGGTGGCGATCATGCCCATGTAATCTGCCGTCGCCCGATCCATCCCGGCTCTAATGCCGATCTGCCCACGCCACAGGTTTCCGGCGCCGATCACCATGGCAACCTCGACATCGTGCTTCTTAACATCCCTAATCAGCTCTGCGATCCAGGTAGCCCGGCTGGGATCGATTCCGAAATCCGCTTCCCCAGACAGCGCCTCACCGCCTAGTTTGAGCAGAACGCGATGATACTTGGGTGTGGCTAAAAACTGCTGGCTCAAGGTTTCCCCCGGTTCTCAAAGATTTGGCGCTGAATAGAACAAAAGGGGGATTAGAGACTCCCTAATCCCCCTACAGCTCAATCACCCACGCTCAAGCCTCGCTGCCGCCACCATGTGCTCCACCCAACTCGAAACGCACAAAGCGGCTGACTCGGATGTTTTCTTTCAACTCGGCGATGGCCTCGGTAATTATATCCTCGACAGTTTTCGCACTGTCTCTGACATAGGGTTGGCGCATCAGGCACACCTCGTCGAAATATGTGTTGAGATGGTGCTCGACGGCGCGCTCAATCTCGTTGTCAGGTTTCCCCAAGGCTTTGGCCTCATTGTAGAAGGTTTGCTTCTGAGCTTCAAGGACATCCGTGGGGATGCTGCCCGCATCGATGTACAGAGGGCTGGCAAATGCGATGTGCAGTGCAAGATTATGAGCCAGTTCTTGGAACAACGATGTGTTGGCAACAAAGTCAGTCTCGCAGTTAAGCTCAAGCATCACACCAACGCGCCCCCCAGGATGAGTATATGTCTCAACCTTGCCCTCGCGGGCTTCTCGCTCGGCCTTCTTGCGAGCAATCGCCATCCCTTTTTCAGCCAGATAGGCCTTAGCTCTCTCGAAGTTGCCGTCATGTTCCTCAAGGGCATTCCTGCAGTCGAGAATCGGCGCACCGGTCGCTTCGCGCAGCTCCTTGACCATCTGTGCAGTGACTGTCATCAGCTTTTCCTTTGTCCGACTATTTTATTAAGCTAAAGTGGGTTGAGATTCTGCGGTGAGGCAGGCAGATTACTCTTCCTCCTCTTCCCCTTCAAATTCGTCGACTTCATCAGTTGCGAGATCCTCTTCGACGTCCTCTTCCTCAGCCAGTCGCTCTTCGCCCTCAAAGCTCAACGCTCCGCTCTTCAGCTTGGCCAGTGTGGCCTGGCCCAGGAATTCCTCGTCGGCGATATCCTCTTCTTCGACCCCCACAAATTCGTATTCGTAGCCTGCCACAACTGCTTCCTCGATTGCTTCCTCAGTGATATCCTTGCGCAGTGCCATGCCTTCCAGGACTGCATCAGCCATCACACTGGTGATCAGCTTGATGGCACGAATGGCATCGTCGTTAGCCGGGATGATGTAGTCGATCAAGTCGGGGTCACAGTTGGTGTCCACCATGGCAATCACGGGGATGTTGAGAATGTTGGCCTCGCGTACTGCTGTGGCCTCGCGGCGCACATCGATCAGGAAGATCAAGTCGGGCAGATTCCGCATGTTACGAGTACCACCCAACCGGATGTTGAGCTTTTCGATTTTGCGGCTGAGTGTCAGAGCTTCCTTCTTTGTCAGCAGCTCAAACTGACCACGCTCCCGGCGTGCTTCAAGCTCATTCAGGTGGTCGATCAACTGGCGGATAGTGCGCCAGTTGGTCAATGTGCCACCCAGCCAGCGCTCGTTGATATAAGGCATCCCGCAGCGGGTTGCCTCGGTGGCGATGGTCTCCTGGGCTTGCCGTTTGGTTCCAACAAACAGGAGCGTTCCCCCCTCGGCGACGGTGTCACGCACTACATCATACGCTTCTTTGACGGCTCGGAGTGTCTGCTGGAGATCGATAATGTGGATGCCGTTGCGCTCGGTAAAGATGAAGGGCTTCATCTTCGGGTTCCACTTGCGCGCACGGTGCCCGAAATGCACGCCCGTCTCAAGGAGGGCCTTCATTGTGATGGCGGCCATATTCAGTTTCCTTTCCGTTTAATCTTCCGCTGCCGTCTTCCCTGGTGGGATCGGAGTCTACCACTCCGGCACGGCCACCCAGGTCAAGCAGCGTGTTTACTCTGCACGCGAGCATGCAGGAGCCTGGTCTGTCACTACCTGTCCAGGCGGGCGAGATTATAGCGTGTGCTGCGGGAAAGTTCAATTAGGGTGCATCCCATTTTGGGGGCGAGAAATCAAGCAGCGGCGGCCCAAAGGGCGTCAAAGGTCTCGCCCATCACAGCCGAACGGATGACCAGCATATGTTCTGCGCCCGAACGAGACCAGCGCATGCCGGGGCCGGTGAGGCGGCTTTTGATCTGCTTGATGCCGCTTTCGA
>DAOTXR010000029.1:0-19483 GCA_034435375.1 Anaerolineae bacterium | reverse complement strand
CCCCCCCCCCCCCCCCAACCGATTCCCTCTCACGTGTTTTGCGAAAAGTACTCCGAATCACTTTGGGCAAAACATTTAGAAAATCACCTCAGCCGTTGCTAGAATCACAGGGCAAGGAGAGGGACGCCATGAGCCACCGGTACTCCAAGACTCCGCTGTATGTCATCGTTGGCACACTGGGTGTGCTGTTTGTGGTGCCGTTCATCCTGTCGGTGATCGTCACGCTGATCTATGGCGAGTTTGTCCTGCCAGGCGTGGGCTTCCTGAGTGGGGTGCTGAACGAGCTAGACGCCAACTTCGTGCTGGCGATGCTGCTCACGGCGCTGCCGCTGGCCCTGGTGGGGGTCATCGAGGCCACCCGCAGGCGTCTTGGCAGCCGCCGGCGCTCGGCAGGGCTGACGCTGGGGCTGCTGGTGCTGATGATGGTCGCCATGACGGCGGCGCCGGTGGCCACGGCGATCCATCCGCTGAGCGCGCTCGCGCCAGGGGCGGCCCTGGCCATCGTGCTGTTCGCGGCCCTGCCGCTGCTGATCGTCACCCTGGGGGCGGCGATAGTGCTGCCCGGCCTGCTGCGTGGCTCCGAAGGACCGCCGTCGGAAATCTCTGAGGACGCGCCTGCCGGAGATGCCGGGCAGCCGGCGCAGCGCGACGTGAATCCAAGCTCCCGGCAGGATGAGGATGCCAGATAGCTCCCCATCCTGTCCTCCCAGGCCAAGACAAGGAGGTGTACAGGTCTCATGGCTCAGGACAAAGAATCGCAACCCTTCGCCCTGCTCGACGGGCACAACTTCATGGCGCTGACCACCTACCGCAAGTCGGGTGCGCCGGTCGTCACGCCGGTGTGGTTCGCCCAGTCAGGCGAGACCCTCTATGTCCGCACCGAGGGCAACAGCGGCAAGGCCAAGCGCCTCCGCCACACGCCGCGAGTCATGGTTGGCCCATGCGACGCACGCGGCACTCTGCTGGGCGGCGCGGTCGAGGCGCAGGCGCGTTTCCTCACGCCAGAGGAGGTGCCCACAGCTCGCCGGGCCTTCCGGCGCAAGTACAACGTCCAGGCGTTGTTTTTTGAGATTCTGGGCAGGGTGACGGGACGCCGCAAGAACGAGGTCTTCCTGGCGATCACGCCGGCGGCGGCTGCCACACCATAGACGTTTTTCGCCATGCACGCTCGTCTGAAATCCTTCCCAGCGGCCTGGGTTGCCCCGGCCGCCATTGTGATCGTCGCGGCAGGGGTGGTGGCCTTTGCCCCCGCCGAGCAAACGCTTGGCCAGGCGGTGAAGGTGATCTATGTGCACGTGGCGCTCAGCCGCGCTGGCGGGATCGGCTTCGTCGCTGCCGGGCTGTTGGGCCTGGCCGTGATCATCACCCGCCGCCAGCGCCTGGCTGACTGGATGCGGTCGGTGGGCTGGGCGGCATTGGGGTTGTTTGCCGGCGGGTTGCTGATCAGCGTCGTAGCCCAGGCAGTGAGCTGGGGCGGCATTGCCTGGGATGAGCCACGTGTGGCAGCAGCGCTCAACCTGCTGGCAGCAGCCGTGATCGTGCAGGGGCTTGAGGGATGGATCGCCTGGACATTGGGCCGTGCGCTGCTGCGGATCGGGTTGGCGGCCCTTCAGGTGTGGACCACGCTCCGGGCGGTCAACGTGCTGCATCCCGGCGATGCCATCCGCACCTCCTCTTCGACGGCCATCCAGGCGACGGGCGCCATCCTGTTGGCGCTGGCGCTGCTGCTCGGCGCGTGGATCGCATGGTGGGCCAGGCCAGACGGCCAATCGCCCGATCGTCGGGAATAAGTCTGGGGGTGAGGCGGCCCCCACCTGAGACATGCCTCGTCTCAAGACGCCTGCTCCTGGGGATCGAGCAACGTGATCAGCCCCAGCGTGCCCATGTTGGCGAACAACATGGGAGCCAGCACCGGTGCACCCCGGATGAATCGCTCGGTCAGGAACACGCCACCCGCCGTCAGGTCGTCCCGCACGTGCAGCAGCGCTCCCACCACTCCAACCCCGATCAGCAGCAACATGGCTGCTATGTACGTCACCAGATCGGTGCGGGTGGGCTGGTCGAGCGCGGCCAGCGTCACGGCCACCGTCGTGCCGAACACCCCCGCGATGGTCGGCACCCACAGCCACGGGTTGACGAATCCGGTGCGGGCGTGGTCAAGCACGCTGCTGATGACGGTTGCCAGGGTGCCCAGCCCCACGATGAAGAAGTAGGCGCGGGTCTTGCTGTAGGGCAGCCGCAGGTGAGCGCCTGCCAGCAGCCGCAGCGTACCGCTGTCCGCCGGTTCTTCGATCCAGGCCGCGCTGATGCCCAGCCAGCCGACCAACGAGAAGGTCAGCGGGCCGAGGATGGGCGGCGCCCACACCAGCAGGTCCACCGAGACGCGCTCGCCTACTGGGGCAGTGGGCAGGATGGCTCGCACGACGTGGAAGTAGGCCCCCAGCAGCCCGACGACGATGCTCGCTACGAACACGCCATTGGCGATCACCGTCGCCAGCGGGCGTTGTCTGAGGGCGATCAAGCCTGCCACGAGCAGCAGCACTCCGGCGATTGGCCCAAATACAATGGGAATCCATTCGCGGGGCGTGATCGTGCCGCTGATGCTGTGCGCTAGGTAGATGTCAACGCCGAGGAAAATCTCGTTGACGGCGGCCATTAGCAACATGAGCTGGTCCCGCGAGAGCGGCAACCGGAGGCGTCGAGCTGCGGGGTAAACGGTCGCTAGGTGATACATGGTTACGGCCCTGCCTCCCCTTGCATCTGGGCGCTGATCTCGCGCAGCTCGGCCAGGTCGCTCAGCATCTCGTACACGCCGTGCCACTGAGTGTAGTCCGGCCCTTGCATCCATATGCCGAACTTGGCCGTGCGGCCCCAGTGATGCCACAGCTCGAAGGTGGTGTAGTCAATGGGCTGGTCGAACGGCTCGGCGGTGATCAGCCCTGCCTCTTTGAGCGGCGCGAGGATGGCATCGCTCTCGCGCACCAGTGCGTTGATAGCCTCCGTGGCGGCGTCGGCGTCGGTGTAGAAGCCCTCGATGAAGTTGCGGTTGTGGCATTCCAGGCAGACGCTCTGCATGCGTATCATGTTGTCCTGCCAGCCAGGCCGCCGCTCGCTGATCGGGGCGGCCAGGAACCAGGTCAGCCGGTCGCCCGTGTCGTGGGTGGTGCCGGTCGCGCCGAAGCCGCTGAAATGGCACGTGGCGCAGGTCGGCGCAGGGAAATCGACCGTAGTCAGCGTGCCCGGCTCGGCCTCCCAGTTCCAGGTGTGGCCGCCCGTCATGTAGGCAATGCCGTGCGGCGACTCCTGGTAAATTTCCCACTGGGGATGGTCAGGCCCAATGTGACAGGCGTTGCAGGTTTCGGGCTTGCGGGCCTGCTCCAGGCTGAACTCATGCCGGATGTGGCACTTCCAGCACTGGCCTACCGATCCGTCGGCGGCGGGCCGACCGACGTTGTGGCATGTCTCGCAGGCGAAGCGCGTGATCGCTGGCCCTTCGATGGCAAACAGCGCGTTGCGGGCTTTATCGGGCGAAAACTGGCCTTCAGGGATCGACTCGTACTGCGCCAGCAGATCGGCAGGCAGGTCTTGGCTGCCTGCAAAGGCGACGTAGGCGGGCAGCCCGTGGCGGCTCTGCTCGAACTGGGCCACCTCCTGGGTGTGGCACGTCTGGCAGGTGGCCGTGGTGGGCTGGCTGAGGACGTAGACGCCCTCGTGTTCGACCGCCCCTGGATACCCGGCCTGGACCTCGTGACAGTTGCGGCAGGTGACTTCGGCGGCGGCCATGCTGCTGCGCCCATACTGAGCCACGATGCCCGGGGTGGTGCGGCGGTGGCACACCACACATTCATCAGTGCTTCGGGCCAATGCATCCACCTGCCCGGTCTCGGCAGCGGGCGCAGCGGCCCGCGACTGCCCGATGGCCTGGATCACCAACGCAAAGCCGATCACGACGATCACAGCAGCCAGGCCGATCAACAGGACGCGCAGAGAAGAGGCCGAGGCGTGTGATGGTGGTTCACGATCGGTCATGTTTCCTCCTTTCGATGTAAGCAAGGGCGCGCTCGCCGGACGGTGAACCGTCCGGCGACAGAATCATGCGCACGCTAAAGCGTGCCCCGGAACGGAGAGACTGCTCCACAGGACTCACGGCGGCTACTGGTTTTCCTCTGTCTTGAGCATCAACAGCAGCATCACCACCGGCGTCTTAGCGACGATGCTGTGCGGCAGGCGCGGCTCCATGCGCACCCACGTCCCGGCAGCAGCTTCCAGGGCATCGCCGCCCAACGTAAGGTGCGCCTCGCCGCGCAGGAAGTGCAGGAGCGCTGTGTAGGTCGAGGTGTGCTCAGACAGTTCCTGGCCTGCTGCAAAGCCGAACAGGATGGCTTTCAGGTGAGAGTCCTCGTAGACGGTGCGGCTCAGGATGCTGTCGGCGGGCACGTCGGGAACGAGGTCGATCAGGTTAGCCCAATAGGTGTACTGATCCATGAGACTGCCTTTCGTCGTCGTCAAGTCCCAGGCTGTGATCAAAGGGGGCCAGGGTCTCTATGTCCCTCACATCGGCGACGGGCACACCGGGGGCGCAGTGGCCTCCGGCGTGGCCATGTCTACCCAGGAGTGCCCCCCACGCTGAGACAGCCCCTGGCGCATCGGAGTCACGAACGCGCTGTACCGTCATCGTCGTCAGCCCGGCAGATCAGAAAGGGCAGTTCGATGGCGTTGACCGGACAGAGGTCCTCACACAGCACGCAATAGGTGCACTCCTGCGGTCTGACCAGCGCTGCCCGCCCTTCGACCAGCGCCAGCGCGTGTGTCGGGCAGGCAGCAATGCAATCGCCGCAGCCGGTGCAGCGCCGCCGATCAATGCGCGGGAGCCAAAGGGTCAGGTCGGGGGGCATCTGTGTCACAGTGCATCATCCAATCTGTCCCCCAGTATAGCGACAGACGATCATCGCAACGTTGATCCAGATCAAGTGAGGGCCACAGGCGCTGCGCTCCCTCGGCAGGGGACGCTCCGCCGGGATCGAGTCTGTGTGAATCAGGACAGGCAGGGACCGCCGGGCCGGATCACATCATGGCGATGTCGCGCAGCAGGTGGGGGTCGACGATCACGATGCGGTGGCGGTCGAAGCGGATGGCGCCCGCCTCCTCCAGCGCCCGCAGCGCCCGGCTGATGGTCTCCGGGGTGGTGGCCAGATGGGCTGCGATGACTACTCGCGTAACGCCTACCTGCTCCAGCGACTCGTCACTGGCGGCGTTGAGCAGGAAGCGAGCCAGCCGCGACGGCACCGAGCACAACGCCAGGTCCTCGATCTGCTGCACCAGCGCCCGGATTCGCCGGGCCAGTCCATCCACCACGGCCCGCGCCATCTGGGGATGAGCGTTCAGCAGGGCATCCAGGTTGGCCGAGGCCAACATCCAGGCTGTCACCTGGGTCAGGGCGGCAGCGTTGGCGGGGTTGGGGCCGCCGTCCAGCGCCGGGATGTCGTTGAACGACTCGCCAGGCCCGGCCAGATGCAGGATATGCTCGCGGCCCTCCAGACTGATCTTGAAGATCTTGACGTGCCCGCGCTCGATGATCCACATCCCGCTCGACAGCTCGCCTTCGAACGCGATCATCTCATTGGCCTCAAAGGTGCGCCGCGTGGCCTGACGGGCCAGCACGTCCAGGAGGTCCAGGCTGAGGTCTTTGAAGTAAGGGTGCTGGTGAAGGCAGGCAGCGATTGAGAAACCGGTGGCGGCAGACAAGGCAGGCATTCCTCCCAACCCTGTAAAGCGTCCCATGGTCCCGATGGTGGCTCTATTGTATACCGGAAGGGCGGAGGCAAAAACCGAACCTGTGCTGGATAAGAGCCTATCTCAGCGCGGCCCCGCAGCGGCGGCAGAAGCGATCCGAGGGCCGGGCCTGCTGGCCGCACTTGGTGCAGAACGTCTTGCCGCCCCCTGGGCGGCGGGCTGGCGCGGGGCGGCGCAGGCTGGACCGCTTGGTCCGCAGGACTGCATACACCCCGCCGCCGACGATCAGCAGGCTGCCCACGACGATCAGGATCGCCGCCGGCGCTGACAGGCCGCTGCGAGTTGAGGTGGTTGCCGTCTCTGACGCCGAATCAGCTCCCGGCAACGCCCCCGGCGCGGCCCCAGCGGAGCTGCTCACCGCATCGATGGACAGCGTGTTGTCAGCTTTGGTGTAGCTGAGGCTGACGCGGACTTCATCCCCGGCGCGGAGGCTGCCCTGCGCCACGCTGAAGGTCGGCAGGCCATACTGATCGACGCCAAACGCGCCGTTCTGAGATGGTTCAACGGTCAGATCAGACGCGCCGTAGGGCGATTGCACCTCATAGGTCAGCGCGGCGATGTCATAAGGCGAGGTCAGGGCCAGCGTGTAGGTGCGCCGGGAGCCGTCGAAGGCGAGCGAGGCGTCGTAGAACTCGATCCAGAACTGGCCGTTGGGAGAGGTCAGGGTGAGGGTATCGCCCACTTGAGTGGATTGAGCCGAAAAGAGCTGTCCGGTTGCCTCGTCGGGATAGGCGGCGGCGTGAGGCAGCACTCCTGACGGAAGCGTAAAGCTCAGATCGACCGGCACGGGCACATCAGCCGAGACGCTGCCAAACAGGATCACCAGCGCCGAGGGTTGGTCGAACTCCGGCCAGATGCGCACGGTCATCTCGCTGAGAGTGATGTCGCCCTGGGCGTGGGCAGGGGTGGGCGTCACCAGCATTCCCAGGCTGAAGGCTGCCATCAGCGCCAGAACGATCCGCAAACGTTGGAAATCCATAGCTTCCTCGCAATGCGCAAGCCCGCCGGAGGCCAACGCCTCCGGCGACGGCAGTGTATGCCTGCTGAAGCAGGCCCTCTACGCTTAGGGACGCCCTCCAGCGTGCGCCTGCGGCGACCTATGCCGGCCCTGTATCGCCTTGCCCTGTCCGGGGTTTGCGGCCCTGGGCCACGACTCCCAGCGCAAAGATCAAAGCCACCAGGACTATCGCTGCAATGACCAGCGGCCAGGCGCGGGCCCGCCCCACCACTTCACCGCCCTGAGGGACGGCGGCCCGTTGGATGCTGAGCACATAGGCGGCCACATCCTCGATTTCCTGGTCGGTCAGCGGACCGCCGTAGTCCTGCCCAAAGGGTGGCATGAGCGAGCCTTCCACCCCCCGGCTGATCGTCTCAACAGCGAACACGCCGGGGTTCAGCGCAGCAAAGGCCGTGATCAGCGTAGCGCCGATGCGGCCCCGACCATCCGGCCCGTGACAGGCTACGCAGTTGGTCTGGAAGATGGCGTAGCCCACGTTCGGGTCGCCGCTGACTTCCGGCACCGCTGGGATGGTCTGCGATGGGCGCGGCGGGAGAGGCACCGGCGGCTCGACGGTGGTCCCCCACGACTCGATGTAAGCCACCAGGTCCAGGATGTCGTCCTCGGACAGGGGGCCGCCGTAGGTCTGGCTCCAGGCGGGCATGAAAGTGCCCTGCCGCCCGCGCTGGATGACCTCCTTGAGGTATTCGTCGGGCGCGATGGTGACAAACACATCGCTGAGCGTGGCCCCCACGCGGCCCTCGCCGTTGGGGCCGTGGCACACCAGGCAGTTCTCGGCGTAGAGGGTGGCCCCACGCTCCGGATCGCCGGGAGGTTCCTGGGCGCGGACCGGCCCGCTGAGGCCCAGCAAGGCCAGCACGCCCGTCAGCCCGATCATGAGCAGTGCAGTTTGCAAGCGCATGGTGTCGCCTCCGCTGGCAAGGTCTCCCCACACCGACGCGACCCTAGGGCAACGTCAGCAAATACGCGATCAGGTCCGCCAGGCTCTGAGCATCCAGTCGGTCGCCAAAGTTGGCGGGCATCACAGCGTTCTCGAAACCGGCGGCCTTGTACGCTTCCGGGATCAGGATCGACTCGCGGATGTACTGCTCATGCGACTCGTAGCCTGCCGGGAGCCGGTCAGGCCCGGCCACGCCCTGCATTGACGGCCCGACGATCACCGAGCCGTCCAGCGAGTGGCAGCTATTGCAGGCCAAAATCTTGCCATCCGGGCCGGGCTGAGCGCCGCTGAACAGTGCCTGGCCGCGCTCCGCATCGCCCGGCGGCAGCTCGCTGGTCAAGTCCTGGCCAATGGCGGCAAAGGAGGGCGTCGGGGTGGCCAGCGTCGCCTCGGTGACGGCGGGAGCCTGGTAGCCCTCGGCGTAGAACTTGCCATAGTTCAAGACGTAGTTGACCACGTCGCGCACCTCGTCGGGGCGCATCGGCCCGCCGTACTCCTGGCTCCAGGTAGGCATGACCTGAGGCCAGTCGGCGCTGCGCACCGGGCGGCCTGCGGCGACCGTCAGATACACGTAGTCATCCAGCGAGCCGGCCCAGCCAATCGAGGCCAGGCGCGAGCCATCGAACAGGTCAGGCGCGTTAAGGGCCGGGGCGATGCCTTCCAGGCCCTTGCCGTCCCTGCCGTGGCACGAGGCGCAGTTGCTGGCGAAGATCACAGCTCCACGCTCGATGGACCGTCCCTGATACTGCGCCGTGAAGGTCTGCATCCGCTGCGGCTCGTTGATCGCGGCCCAGCCGACGATGACGATGATCAGGAAGAAAGCCAGCACGCCCAGCAAGCCGCGCTGTTCGATGGGCATCATCTTCAGAAACAACCGCTTCATGAGGCTCTGGCCGCCGGGAGATGAGACAGGTGTCTGATCGGCCATTATTCTCCTCCCCCACGGTACGAGTCGCGGTGAACTGGCACCAGCAGCTCGTTGGCCAGCCGCTCGCCGGGTCGGTTGACATCGTCCCAGGTGATGCGCAACGTGACGCCCACCAGGTCTGGCTGGAGCTGATTGATGACCAGAAAAGCCTCGGCATTGGGCAGGCCGCCTTGCGCCGCTGGCACCGCGCGGGCGTGGTCAACCAGGCGCTTGTACTCGCGCATCACGCGCCACAGACGAGTGCTGCGCGGGACGACTGACTGGTAGTCATCGACGCTGACTGCCACGCCGACCAGCGCCTCAAGTTCCTCGTAGGGCACGGCCCGCACCAGCCCGACTTTCTCGGTGGGGGCCAGCTCGAAGAAGATCTCCTGGTCGAGCGAGGTCTGAACCAGAAAAGCCGGCGTGCCCATCCACGAGAGCACGACAATGGCGGTGATGAACAGCAGGCTCATCGAGATGGCGACCCGGCGTTTGCCGTAGCGACGGACTGGGCCAACATCGAAGTAGGGCATGACCAGGAAGGCCAGCGCCAGCACCGTCGGGATGATGACGCCCATCAGCGTCTTGTCGCCCAGCTTCAGCAATCCCTGAATCCACAGGAAGTACCACGGCGCAAGGGTGTGCAGCGGGGTGGAGAGCGGGTTGGCGTTGTTCTCCAGCGGCGCATCGTAGATAAAGGTGACGGCCAGCAGCATCACCAGCACCGTCACGGCCACCCACAGTACTTCAGCGGCCTGGATGTCGGGCAGGAAGTAGGTGCGCGTGTCGGGTGGGACGCGCTTGGCAGTGTCTTCGCCGGTCTTCTCCTTCTCAGGCGGCAGGCTGTGGCCGTGCAGCACAACCTTGTAGTAGTGCACGCCCAGGAAGATCGCCAGCAGACCGGGCAGCGCGATGATGTGCAACAGGTAGAAGCGCAGCAGGCCCGCCTGGCCCAGGTCGGGGGCGCCTTTGAGCAGGATGTTGACGAACTGCCCGACGACCGGCGGCGGGGCCGCTTCGGCCATGCTTGCGCCGATGGTCACTGCCCAGTAGGCGAGCTGGTCCCAGGGCAGCAGGTAACCGGTGTAGCTCAGGCCCAACGTGACGATCAGCAGGACGATGCCCGTGGCCCAGGTGAACTGGCGTGGCTTCTTGTAGGAAGCCGTCCAGAAGGTGCGGAGCATGTGCAGCGCCACCACGATCACCATGGCTTCGGCCCCCAGGCGGTGCAGATCGCGGATCAGCTGGCCGAGCGGCACGTTGCTGAGCAGATTCAGCATGTTGTCGTAGGCTTGGGTGGTCGAGGGCGTGTAAAAGACCATCAGAAACACGCCCGTGATGGCTTCCAACACAAACAAAAAGGTCGAGAGCCAGCCCAGGCGGAAAGTCGGGTACAGCCCGACGATGGCATCGTTGTAATAGCCGGGCCGCATGTGCAGCCAGAACCCCTCGGCGTGGGGCTTGAGGCGCGGGTTGGGCCGTCCCGGCGGGTCGCCGCGCAGCATCCCACGCAGGTCGGCAATGTTCAGGCCCGCTGTGATGCGCAGCACGGCGTCATCGACGGCCTCTAGAGTGGCCGCCTTGACCCCCACCTCGCGGATGCGCTTGAAGTACGGAAACTCTCGAAAGTCCAGGTTGGACTGCATGTGCAACTCCTCCCACGTGGAAAGAGAGAGACCTCGACGCACGGACCCCAGGGCGAGCTTCCCCCTGTCCCTCCAGAGCTATCGATGCAGCGGTCCTTTAATGCGCACTCCGGTATCGATCTTGAGCGCGACGGTCGCCGCCGGGAGCTGGAGCGGCTGCCCAGCCTGGGCATCGACGTTCATGTCGCCGTTGCTCGTCTCGGCCAGGACGTTGCCGTCCGAGTCGACAGCCTGGACGACGAAACGGTCCAGGCTACGCGGGGCCGGGCCTTCGATGTAGGTTCCATCTTTGTGAAACTTGGAGCCGTGGCAGGGGCACTCGAAGCGGTTGTTGCTGGGGGTCCACTTGTACAGGCAGCCCAGGTGGGTGCACACCTTGTAGATCGCTAGCACACCCTGATCAGGGGTGCGCACCAGCCAGAAGCGACCGGCGGCGTTCTCCTGAGGAGGCGCGTCGGGGGCGGGCAGGGTGCTCACCGGCACGGTGAACTTGCCGCCGAACTCGCCTTCGCGGAAGCGCGGGTAGGCGAACCACAGCAGCGCCCCCGCCGATCCGGCCAGCGTCAGCGCGATGGACGCTCCCCAGACGTAGAACAGGAACTCACGCCGGTTGATGGGAGCCGGCCTCTCGATCACTGCATCGGCCATACCTCTCCTCCAGGTAGTGCGCCCCTCACATGCGCCCAAGACAGGCTCAGGCCCGGTCGGGTGAGAGACCGCCGGGCATATTTAGATAATGTATGCCGGGATTGTGTCGATTTGGAATATAGCGCAGGGCAGAAGGCATGTCAAAAAAATCACAAACGCTGGCGGCTGAAGCCCCGACGGCAGGCGGCGCAGGCGTCTGTCCTGAGCCTCACCCCCGACCTCGCTGACGCTCGGTCTGCGCTCTCTCCACGATGTGGCTGAGGCGGAGGGAGAGCCGCCGGGGGCGGCTCGACAGGGGGTGAGGCTTCAGCGCCACGCGCATATCTCCACTGGTCAGATCGTACACAACCGCCCCCATCGTCGGACATTCTGCCGAGTGGCTCGTAGCATCACCTGATAGCCCGGCGAGGGCATGGGGGTCAGCGTGACTGCCACGCGGTCGCCCAGGACGGTGGCCGTCGCTCCTGCGACAGGCCAGCGGGAAGCCGAGGCCAGAGTGACAGGGTAAGCCGGGGAGGCGAGGTGAAGGTGGCCGTGAGCAACGCTCCACTTGCTGCGCCTGCCGCGGCAGCACAGCCCATAGCGGCGGGCAGCATAGCAGTCGGCAACGCGGCGGGGTGGATGTACACCCTCATACCTGCCTCACCGAGTTGGCAGCCAACTCAAGGATCAACTTGCAGATATGGTATCACGACCTTGCAGCGACGGAATACGGCCAGTTGCCCTATTGGAGAAGACAGGCGTCTTTACACCCGCGCCACGAAGAATGCTCGCCCCAACGACTCCGGGTCCGCCACTGGCGTCGCCAGATCGCTGCCGCTGGCGCAGTGCACCGTCCTGAACCCCACCTCACGCAGCGCCGCGCCGACTTCCGCCAGATCGAAGACAGTGTTGAAGAACGTCTCGACAAAGCGTTCGTACAGGCCATCGTCACGGCGAATAAATCCGCTGATGTGTGTGAAAGCTCGTTCGCCGCCGTCGTAGATGCCCCGGTTGATAATGACGACCTCGCTGCTGTCGATGACAGAGAGGTTGTTCCAGTTTTCGAGCAGGCCCCGACGTGTGTTGAGGTCGAAGATGAACACGCCCTCCGGAGCCAGCGCGGCGATCACGGAGCGGAAGCAGCCCCGCAGCGCGGCCAGGTCAGGCAAGTGGTTGAGTGCGTCGAAGGTCGAGACGGCCAACCCGAACGATCCCCCCACTGTAAACCCCGCCGCATCGCCCCGGACAAACGTGGCTCGTCCCGCCTCGACGTGCGCCGCGCAGTTCTGGCGGGCGTGGCCCAACATGTCCACCGACTGGTCCAGGCCGGTGACGGAGTAGCCGTGCTCCAAAAAATGCAGGGCAAGCTGCCCGGTGCCACACGCCACGTCGAGAATGGGCAAGGCACGCCTCGCCTCCACATCGTCAAACAGGCTCTCGTAGTAGGTCCGGATCAGCGGCGCAAGGTGGGTCGCAAAGCCGGCCCAGCGCAGGTTATAGATGCGGGAGAAAAGAGCACCATAGTTCTGCATCGTCATGGGAACGCCTCCTGTGAAGGAGTTTCGCTCATGTTCGGAACAGATGCAAGGGGCGCCATCGTGGATATGTCCCAGCCTCGCCCTCTTCGATCTTTGACACATCTCCCACCCCATGCTAGACTGACCCCCAGCGTGCCACACAGGCTGCACCTGCCACCACCTGAGGATGATTGCGCATGAGCCAAAGACAGCGAGTTATACTGGAACGCCGTCGCCGCACCTACCGCATCCTGATTGGCATCATCATCGCCACGCTGCCATGTTACTTCTGCGCCATCGTGCTACTGGTCACCTTCAGCGGACAGGAGCCGCCTGAACCCACCGCCACGCCGACCCTCACCGCTACGGCCACCATCACCCCCACGGCCACCCACACGCCCACTGTCACGCCCACCATCACGCCCGGCGGGCCGACCGTCACGCTGCCACCCACCCCCACCCAGTATTACCCCCCCACGCGCACGCCGACTCCGACCCCGACGCTAACTCCTACGGCCACCCACACGCCCGACCTGAACGCCACGGCGACGATCAACGCGCTGCTCACTCAGGGCGCAAACAGCCTGACAGCCACTGCGGTTGCGCCCACACTGCGCGCCCAGGCCACAGCCACGGCCAATGCCCAGGCCACGGCCACCGCCAACGCCCAGGCCACGGCCACCGCCAATGCTCAGGCCACGGCCACGGCCAACGCCCAGGCCACGGCCACCGCCAACGTCAACGCCACGGCCACGGCCAATGCCAACGCCACGGCCACCGCCGCAGCTAACCAGCCGCCAGTGGCCGTCGATGACGCCGCCGTCACCACGGTCGATACGGCAGTGGTGGTCGATGTGCTGGCCAACGACTCCGATCCCAACAGCGACCCGCTGACCATCACGGGGGCCAGCTCGCCCACGGCCAACGGCGGCACCGTCGTCTGCGCCGCAACCTGCACCTACACCCCAGCGGCGGGCTTTACCGGGACGGACTCGTTCACCTATACCATCTCAGATGGCAAAGGCGGCACCGATACGGCCACCGTGACCATAACGGTTAATCCGTAGGAGCCGGGTGGGCGCATTTATAACAGTGGGGTATAACAATGGGCCGGGGCAGTCTAGCCCAGAGTCTCAAGCATGGTGGGAGCAGCTCTGGCGGGTCCCTGGGGCCTGCCGCCGGAACGGATGCACGAGCGGCTCGATGATTGCCGCAACCTGACCAAAGGACTGATCCATGGACCTCGAAAGACACCTGATCGAGCTGTGCAAAGCCCCCGGCCTCTCCGGCTACGAAGCGCCCGTGCGCGAGGTGATGCGCGCCGCGTGGGAGGGCCTGGCCGATGACTTCACCGTCGATAGCCTGGGCACGCTGATCGCCACCCGGCGCGGCAGCGGCCCGGAGCCGCGCCATCGTGTGCTTGTCACCGCCCACATGGATGAGATCGGGCTGATGGTCACCCGCATCGAGGGCAGCTTCCTGCGCGTCACCGCCGTGGGGGGCATCGACCGGCGGGTGCTGCTCAGCCAGCCGGTGGTTGTCCACGGCGAGCGGCCCCTGCCGGGGCTGATCGGCAGCCGCCCGCCGCACGTCTTGCCCCCCGATCAGCGCAGCAAGTACCCAGAGATGGAAGACCTGGTGATCGACACCGGGCTGCCAGCCCGCCAACTGGCCCGGCTGGTCAAGATCGGCGACCCGGTGACGTTTGCGCCGGAGGCAGGAGCACTTGGCGATGGCCTGTTGTGCGCTAAGGCGCTCGACAACCGCGCTTCGTGCGCCGCCCTCACCCGGATTCTCCACGCCTTGCAGGGCCGCACCCATCGCTGGGATGTGCTGGTGGCCGCCACCGTGCAGGAGGAGGAAACGCTGGGCGGCGGGCAGACGGTCGCCTGGCGCACCCAGCCCGACATCGCCATCGTGATCGATGTGACCTACGGCGTCGGCAACGGCGTCAGCGAGGACGAGGGCTTCAAGCTGGGCGAAGGGCCATCGCTCGTCCTCGGCCCCAATGCACACCCCAGGCTGTTCGACCTGGTGCGCCAGAAGGCCGAGCAGATCGAGATCAAGGTGCACCCGGAAACTGCTCCCCGGTCGAGCGGCACCGAGGCCTGGGCGATCCAGGTCAGCCGCGATGGGGTGCCATGCGCCATCCTGGGCATCCCGCTGCGCAACATGCACATGCCAGTCGAAATCGTGGCGCTGAAGGACATCGAGCGGGTCGCGCGGCTGGTCGTCGAGTTGATCGTTGACCTGGACGACACGACGCTCGACAAGCTATCGCTGGATGCCGAGGAGTGACCGAATGGGGATAGAGGATCGGCGCGGGGCCGGGGCACATGCCGCGCCCGCCCTGCGCCGGGCGAGAGAGGGACAGGTCAATGGGCATCTTTAAGAAACTCTACGCCTCGCTGATCGTTCGCCTGGTCCTGTCGGCGATCCTCGCCACGGCAGGCGTGATCGTGTCGGACCTGTACCGCGACGTGAGCGTTCCGCTGGCCACGCTGGGGGCGGTGTTGATCCTGATCGGGCTGGCGCTGATCCCCGGCTTTGGCGCAGCAGGCCCACACAGTTCGAAGAAGGGTTAAGGGTCTTGCGAAAAGGACTTCGAATTGCTTTTCGCAAGACCTGAGGTTTCTCTGAAAGTGTTTTCCACAGACTTTCAGAGAAACACTTCATCGCGCCGAAGCGTCCGACGGCCAGATGATGATTCGTGCGGGGCCACCCAAGGCTGTTGCAGCAGCGAACCGCCGGATGGCCGCGCCAGTATGAGCAAGGATCACCATGAGAATCTTGAGACAGCTTTCTGAAGCTATTGGCGTGAGCGGCGACGAGCAAGAAGTGCGCCGCGCCATCCTGGCGCTGATCGAATCGCACGTTGATGAGGTCCACACCGACACCATCGGCAACCTGCTGGCCTTCAAAAAGGGCGCAGGCCGTGGCCGGTCCCAACTGACCGTCCTGATCGACGCCCACATGGACGAGGTGGGGCTGATGGTCAGCGGCTACACCAGCGACGGGATGCTCAAGGTCAAGGCCGTCGGTGGGCTGGACGACCGCATTCTGCCTGGCATGCGGGTGCTGGTGGGGCCGAAAAGGCTCCCCGGCGCGATAGGCGGCAGGCCGGTCCACCTGCTTTCCGAGGGCGAGCGCAACAGGGTGGTATCGCTCGACTCGCTGCGGGTGGACATCGGCGTGACCAGCAAAGACGCCGCCCAGAGCAAAGCGCCGCTCGGCACTCGCATCGCCTTTGACACGCCCTTCCTCGACCTCGGCCCGACGCTGCGCGGCAGGGCCTTCGACGACCGGGTGGGATGCGCGGTGCTGGTCCACGTGCTTCGGGGCGAGCGCCTGCCCTTCGATGTGGTGGGCGCGTTCGTGGTGCAGGAGGAAGTGGGTCTGCGCGGAGCGCGAGTGGCCGCGCAGCGCACCCATCCCGACCTGGCTTTCGTGCTGGAAGGCACCATCGCCGACGACCTGCCCAAAGAGGAGGACGAGTCGCCGACCACCGAGGTGGGCAAAGGCCCGGCGCTGAGCACCATGGACCGCTCGGTGATCTACGACGCCCGCCTCAACCGCCACCTGATGGAGACCGCCGAGGCGCTGGGCATCCCCTATCAGTTCAAGCAGCCCAACATCGGCGGGACCGATGGCGGGGCGATTGTCACTTCGCTGAGCGGCATCCCGGCGGCGGCTGTTTCGGTGCCGTGCCGTTACATTCACAGCCCGGCGGCGATCCTGAGCAAGAAGGATTACCGGGACGCGATCCGGCTGCTGCGCGGCGCGCTGGAGCGGCTGGATCGCAGGGTGCTGGAGCGGTGAGCTGCTGCCCGGCAGGGTTTACAGTGACGATGTACTCCAACCCGCCAGCGTCAGCGCTGGAATGCTGACGCCCGAACGGGCAGATCGAGGCGCGGATCGTGTGCCGCATGCCCTCATCAGAAATCATTTGACTGGAGCATTCCATGATCGAAACCATACGCAAACTGGTGGAATCCTATGGCCCCAGCGGCCACGAAGATCAGATTCGCGCCCTCATCCTGGGTGAGATCGCCGGGCTGGCCGACGATGTGAGTGTGGATGCCATGGGCAGCGTCATCGCCTGGAAGCGCAGCGGCAGGGAGGGCGCTCCGCGTGTCATGCTCTCAGCCCACATGGACGAGATCGGCGTGATGGTCACGCATGTCGATGAGAACGGTTTCCTGCGCTTTACGGGCATCGGCGGCATCTTTCTGAACACGCTGCACGGGCAGCGCGTCCGCTTTGCCGACGGCACCCTCGGCACCATCGGCGTCGACTCCGGCGTCGAGCCGACGGCAGCCCCCAAGCTGGAGCAAATGTTCATCGACGTCAGCGACGGCGGCAAGCAGCATGGCATCCGGGTGGGCGATGCCGCCGGCCTGCACCGCGAGATGGCCGTGCGCGGCGACCGGCTGATCGCCAAGAGCATGGATGACCGCATCGCGTGCGCCATCCAGATCGAGGTGATGCGCCAGCTCGAGTCGACGCCCAACGACGTGGCTTTCGTCTTCAGCGTGCAGGAGGAGGTCGGGCTGCGCGGGGCCAGAACGGCGGCCTACGCCGTCGATCCCGACCTGGCGATTGCGGTGGACGTGACCCGCACCGGCGATACGCCCAAGGGCCTCAAGATGGAGGTCGCGCTGGGCAAAGGCCCGGCCATCAAGGTCAAGGACAGCGGGATGCTGGCCTCGCCGGAGGTGGTGGCGCTGATGGAGCGCACCGCGAAAAAGGCCCGCATTCCTTACCAGCGCGAGGTGTTGGAGCGAGGATCGACCGACGCCGCGGCCATGCAACTGGTCCGCGCCGGGGTGCGGTCGGGCTGCCTGAGCATCCCCTGTCGTTACATCCACACCACCAGCGAGACGGTGGATTTCAACGATGTGCAGAACGCCGTGAAGCTGCTCGTGGCGATCCTCGCAGCGCCAGTCAAGGTGTGAGCGACGCCCAGGGCAGACGCAGCGACATCAGAGCAAGCGCCGCATCGGCTCGCCGACAGCCTCACCCCCTGTCGAACCGCCATTGCATGGAGAGGGGGAAGGCCAACCGCAGATCGGGCGGGGTGAGGCTGCCCCCGCCTGAGACGCCCCCAGCAGATGCAGAGGGCTAAAACCGCCTGGCCCGTCAATGCCATGACCGCCTTGTTGAGCGCTGCCTCTGCTTTCCCATTTTGTCATTTTCCTCTATCATTTTCCCCAAACGCGCAACGTACTGAGACCCTGATTGCTAGTGTTGAAACGGCTGGCGCGTTCGCCCTCAACCTCGCCCCCCTGGTCCCCCTCCGCTGGCAGAAAGGGGCAAACCCGAACGCCGTCAGGGAGGGGGCGAGGTGTGAAGCTGGCCCGATCCACTCACTAGCAATCAGGGCGCCGATCTCAAAGGTGAACCTATGGAACGCAATCTGAGCGGCTGCCGCAAGGTTTTCGTCCTCATCCTAGCCGTGATCTTGGTCCTGATGGTGCCCATCACCTACTTCACGTTCAATGTAGGCCGGGTGGTCTTCAATGCGACGTTGGTGAAGCGAGTCTTCGGCGACGTGATCGCCGAGTCCGACCTGGTGACGACGGGCCTGACGTGGTTTTCGGAATGGCGGGCCAAGTGGCGTGTCGAAACCGGCCTGGCCCGCCCCAACGAGGACGAGCCAGACATCGTCCAACTGATCGCCTTTCTGGATCGCGAGGATTGGCGCGCCATCCGCGCCGAGATTCTGCCCGACGAGTTCGTAGTGAGCTGGGTGGGGTCAGCCGTGGACGGCACCTACGCCTGGCTCGACACCCGGTCCGACCTGCCCGACATTGTGCTCGACCTGGCGGAGTTCAAGGCGCGAGTCGCCTCGGACCACGGCAAGAACGCGGTGATCGTGGCCTACCAGGCGCTGCCGCCCTGTTCCCAGGCTCAGATCAGCGACTTCCGCGACCGGCTGGCCAGCGCCCCGGCGGGCACCCAGGTGCTGTACAATCTGTGTCGCTTCCCCGACCCCTGGCAGGAGGATCAGTTCAACGACTACCAGGACTCGCTTCAAGAGGTCGTCCAGAACCTCCCCGATAGCTTCCCTATCGTGCGGCGGTTGCAAGAGGACGAGGCCGTGCTGCTGGAGAACGTGACGCCCCGGCAGGTCAAGAACACTCTGATCTTCATGCGGCTGCTGCTGCGCGGATCGCTGGCCGCGCCTCTCATCCTGGTCCTGTTGATCGTGTTGTATGTGCCGCGCTCGCGCAAGCAGGCCAGCTACTGGATCGGCGTGCCGCTGGTGCTGGGCGCGTTGCTGACCCTGCCTTTCAGCCTGACCTACCGTTGGATGATCACCCGACTGCTGGTGTGGCTGTTCACCACGTCAGTGACGCCTGAGGTACTGCAAGAAGCGACCTCGGCAGCGCTGCGGCTGGCCGCTGAGATTTTCATTCCCATCACGATGATGGCGCTTGGCACCGTCGTCCTGGGCGGCGTGGTGATCGCCTTTGGCGCGACGACCAAAGAGAAGATTCGAGCCGCTGAGGCAGAAGAAGAGGAGGAAGAAGAGGAAGTCCTTGATCTGGTCGGCGGGATGCCCCGCGCGCCACGGCCTGGGGCGCAGACCGCCCCCGCGCGGGATACGCTGCCCTCGCCCACCCCGCCCAGCGCCGAGACGACCCCGCATCAGCCGCCAGCGCCGCCCGCCGACAGCCCAGACACGCTCCCAACCCAGCCCAAAGCGGCGCGACGGGACTCAGATAGCGCCGACACCATTCCTGTGCCCAGGGCATCGCCGGGCAAGGAGGACGAAGCAGAGTAAGCAGGCACGCAGGCCAACCCTGGGGAGAGCATGCACAATGGGGGGTGAGGCTCTGGGATCAGCCTCACCCCCGACCTCGCTGACGCTCGGTGTGCCCCCTCTCCACGCTGTGGCTGAGGGGGCGACAGTAGAAAAAGGGAGGTTCATCTGGGATACTTTCTGTCTGGTCAAAGAGCAGAAAGAGAGAACAGATGAACCTGAGAAAACTATATCACTGGGTGGACACAGTCAGCAAGGAGTGG
>DAOTXR010000028.1:0-1595 GCA_034435375.1 Anaerolineae bacterium | reverse complement strand
CCACACGCTCATGCGCGGCACCTGCTGGTGTCCAATGCGCGCGAAGACCTCTTCCGCCTGCCTGTAGGAGTTCACGACCCCGCTCAACCACACCATTTGCTGACACACACTGTCGCTGTAGCCGCTTGCGTTTAGCCCCCACCGCTTATCCAGGGGGAAAAAGCCCCACCCGGCAGTCCGCGCAGTAGTAGTAGGCTCGCTTCACCTCCACCTCGCCCGTTTCGCTCACCACCCGCTTGCTCTTCAGCCCTTTGTAGTGCATCTCCCGCCCACATTCCGGGCACCCTGGCCCAGGCACCTGCCCGGCTGTCGCGCTCTGCTCCACCAGAATGGCCGTCAGTCCCTCGCCAACTGCGCGCCGCGCTTCGAGCACCAGCCCCTCGATTTCCCTCAGCGTGATTTCCTCGGCGGGTTGCCTCTGCCCCAGCAGCTTATCTATCGCTGCTTCGGCTTCCGCCATCATGCGTGCCTTTAGTTCTTCGTCTGTGACACCCATCAGCTCCCCTCCTGTCTGTCCTGGCCTCATAGTTTACTCCCTTTGCCCCCAAAGTGGGATGCATCCCAACACTGGAGAGTGTCTAACGGAGTGGATATGGAGGGCTAAAACCGCTTGACCCGCTAACGCCATGACCACCCTTTTGAGCACTCCCTGGCCCACGGGAGTGCCCAAAAGTCTGGATATATGAGATACTCATGGCATGACATGTCCAAAGTGCCACAGTCAAGAACGTCAAGTGAAATCAGGGCGGACGGAGGCAGGAAGCCAGCGCTACAGGTGCCAACACTGCGGCTGCCGTTACACCCCGGAACCGAAGCCTCAGGGATACAGCCGGGAAGTGCACATGGCGGCGGTGAGGATGTACGTGGACGGGGTGAACCTGCGACGGATAGGTCGTCAGTTGGGGGTCAGTCCGCAGAGCGTAGCCAACTGGGTGCAGGCCTATGCCGCGCAACTGCCGCCACCTGCTCAGCCTGGGCAGGTGGACATCATGGAGATGGACGAGCTCCACACCTTCCTGCGGCACAAAAAAACAAGGTCTACATCGTGACCTTCGTGGATCGCCACATCCGCTGCATCGTGGGCTATGTTGTGACCTGCCAGGTCAGTGACGAGGTGATCCAACTGTGCATCGACGACTTGTCTCAGGCTCGCTGGTACTACAGCGACGAACTGCCAACCTATCAGGACGTCTGCTATGGGGGTGGCATCTACCCAGCCATGCCCGATAAGAGCCAGACCTACTCGGTGGAGGGTGACAATGCTGAACTCCGCCACTACCTGGCCCGTTTGGCCCGCCGATCGCGCTGCTTCTCCCGCTGCCTCAAGGCTTTACGTGCCGCCCTTCGCCTGTTCGTCTTCTGCTGGAACCAGCGCCAACTCTACCGGCAACGTTTCCCTGATTATCCTGCTCACCTCATTGATTTCCTATGTCCATGCTTTTAGACACTCCTCAACACTGGGGTGCATCCCACTTTGGGGGCAAAGGGAGTAAACTATGAGGCCAGGACAGACAGGAGGGGAGCTGATGGGTGTCACAGACGAAGAACTAAAGGCACGCATGATGGCGGAAGCCGAAGCAGCGATAGATAAGCTG
>DAOTXR010000027.1:0-15490 GCA_034435375.1 Anaerolineae bacterium | reverse complement strand
TCTCCATTGTGTGGAGAGGGGGCAGACCGAGCGTCAGCGAGGTCGGGGGGTGAGGCAAACTCAGAGCCTCACCCCCGGTCAAGCCGCCTCCGGCGGCTCTCCCTCCCCTTCTCCACTTGTGGAGAGGGGGCAGACCGAGCGTCAGCGAGGTCGGGGGGTGAGGCGGCTCCCTGAAATGCACCCCCCGCCCTGCCCTTGACAGAACTGCGCGAATGGTCTATGATTCAGGCAGTTAGATATTTATCTACTGGGTCAGCACAGGGGGATGACCACCCCACGCCAGTGTTGCAGTGGCGCCTGCACCTGGCGAGATAGCGTCTACCGGGGAGGCGGCGAGGCCTCCCCGGTCTGTTTGTCTGCCGGGCCAAAAAGGACTATGCTGTAGAGCTGTCAGCGTTGGATTGCCATCTGAATGGTCCCTGAACGGTTCACATTGAGGCCCCATGAAAGCTCCCCGCCTGCTGTGGGACCTGGGCGCTGCCTACGACCTGCTGGTCAGCCTGATCATCCTGCATGACCCGGCCCGCTTTGGCGTTCGCGGCCTGTGGGCTGCCGGGATGCGCTCGCGGCTGCCGCCAGGTCCGCGCGACTTCCTGGCAGAAGTTCAGAACAGTGTGGTGCGCTTTGTGCCGCTGGGCTGGCTCTATAGCCTGCCCGACCCCAAAGACGGGGCCACGCTGCTATGGGCGCTGGAACAGGTGCCGCCTGCGGCGCGGTTGCCCGCCATGGTGCTGCGCTATGACGCTCCCGAACCGATGGTCGCCCTGCTGCACGAGGTAGCCGCGCGCGGCTGGTGGACTGCCGCCGACGAGGAGACGCTGTGGTCCACCCTCGACCGGGCCGGAATGATGCCCGTCCCGCCGCGCCGCTCTATGTCTACCCTTCTGCGGTGGTGGGCCAACGCCGCTGAGTTCGGCGAACGCTATCTGGAAGCGCTTCAGGCATACTACGACGTGTTTTTCGCCGAGGAGGAGCAGCGCATCCGGCCCACGCTCCAGCAGGCGCTGGCCGAGGCCCAGCTCCTGGCTGACCGCCTGCCGCTGCCCCGCCTGCTGGAGAATCTGTCCCAGGGAGTGCGTTTTGCCGCCCTGCCCGATGTGTCTGAGGTTGTGCTGGCCCCCTCCTACTGGAGTTCGCCTCTGTTGTTTTACAGCCAGATCGGCCCCGATCGCTGGTTTTTCCTGTTCGGCGCACGCCCGATGGACGCCTCGCTGGTGCCAGGGGAAGTGGTGCCTGAGGCGCTGACCCAGACGCTCAAGACGCTGAGCGATCCGACCCGGCTGCGCATCCTGCGTTACCTCTCCACCCAGACGCTCACGCCGACGGAGCTGGCCCAGCGCCTGCGGCTGCGCTCACCGACGGTGGTCTATCACCTGAACATGCTCCGGATGGCAGGGCTGGTTACGGTGGTGATGAGCGAGGGGAGCGAGCGCGGCTACGCCGCTCGCCTGACGCAGTTGGGTGAGCTGTTCCGGGCGTTGGAGGCATTCCTGGCCAGCCCTGAGGCGGAGGACGATCCCGGCGTCGTAGCGGCGACGCCCACGTCGCGTGTGGAATAGCGAACTGCGGACGTCTCGTATCAAGCAAGGGAGGATCACATGAGTTCAGCCCAAGTTCCCTATGAGCTTTACCAGTTCGGCGCGCCGGTGGCCGAGTTCACGTCGAGGAGACCCAGCAGGGCCTTGCTCCGCTATGTGGCCATCAGTGCTGGGGCGGTTGTGGTGGGCGTCATCCTGGAGGTCGTGGGACTGGCCGGGTGGGGTGCCTCGGTGGCGATTGTGGGCGGCATTTTCCTGGCCCCAGGGGGCTTCACGCTGCTAGACATCCTGGTGGGCGGCCACCAGCGCGTGCTGGTGTTCAAAGATGGCCTGGGGTACGTGAGAGGCAACCAGGTTGCGGCCATGCGCTGGGACGAGGTGCGTGAGGTCTACCGAGATATTCGCCTCTACCGCACGAGCTACGGAGGGCTGTCCGTCTCCCGCCACACCTACACGTTGCGCAGCGCCGACGGGCGCACCATCCGGCTGACGCGCCACATCAATGAGATCGAGAAGCTGGGATCGATGCTCTGCCAAGCCATCACCCAGGCGCAGCTTCCGCGCGCCGTTCAGACGCTCAACAGCGGCGGCGCACTCAGCTTTGGCCCCCTGTCGATGAGCCGGCAAGGCATCGCCGTGGGCCGTAAGATCATCCCCTGGAGCGAGATCAAGGGCGTCCGGGTGATCAACGAAACGGTGATGGTTGATCGGGTGGGCAAGGCCGCCAGAGGCGGCACGCCAGTCGCGCGCGTCCCCAACCTGTCTCTGTTCCTTACCCTTGCCTTCATGGTTGATCGGACAGGCGACATCACCTGGCGCAAGGCCCAGGCCGCACGCACTCTCGATGAGTGGTTCGCCGACCTGTTCCCAGGCTCTGATCAGATGGTGACCTTTTACGAGGGAGTCAGACGACAGTAGAGAGGGGCCATGAAGTCAGCCAGCCGGCGATGGCATATTCAGTCGATGCGGAACCATGCCATGACCATCCCCGACACGTCGTCACTCTACCGGTCGCCAGAGGGCCACGCTGCGATGATGGCTCTCTACGACGCTGAGCTGGCTCGCCTGCCCTTCGCTTATGAGTCACGCTATGTGCCCACCCGGTGTGGCCCGACCCACGTGCTGGCCTGCGGCTCGCTCGATGCGCCGCCGCTGGTGCTGGTGCAGGGCTATGGCGGCAACGTGGCCTGGTGGCGGCCTCAGCTTCTCGATTTTGTGCACTCTTTCCGGGTATATGCTGTAGACGTGATCGGCCAGCCGGGGCGCAGCAGCCCGGCTCGCCCCTCCGAGCTGGGCCACGCTTACACCCACTGGCTGGCCGAGGTGCTCGACGGGTTGGGGATAGCCCGCGCTGCGCTGATCGGCATGTCTTACGGCGGGCGGCTGGCGATTCGTTTCGGTGTGCGCTATCCCTGGCGGGTGTGCAAGGCGGCGCTGATCAGCCCTATCGGGCTGTGCACGTTGCGGCTGCGTGCGCTGATGCGCGTGGCTCCGACGGCCTTCCGGCTGCGCCAGGCGTCCGATGACGAAATCCGGCGGCGGCTGCTCCGCCGCGTGATCTCACCAGCGGTGCAGGCGCTGGACGAGGACTTCGCACGTCGGGTAGAAGGCTTTTGCCTGTTCGCCCGCCATTTCCGCCCCCATGTGTGGAAGAGCCTGCCAGCAGTTTTTCGACTGCCCAACCGCGTGCTGCGGCGCTTCACGCCGCCCACCCTGCTGCTGATGGGCGAGCACGAGGTGCTGTGCGATCCGCAGGCAGCAGTGCGCCGCGCCCGGCGCTGGCTCCCCCGCCTGGTCGAGGCCGAGGTCGTGGCGGGCGCAGGTCACCTCATGCACTACGAGCGCCGGGAGTACGTCAACGCGCGGGTGATGAGGTTTCTGTGTGAGGAGCCATCCGCCGCGCAGGCGACGGGCTAGAGGCGCCCCGCGCCAGATGCACAGCCTGGGATACGTCCCCGGGCTGCCCGCTATCTGATCTCCCAGCCGGGGAACAAGGTGAAGATACGCGGCGGCGGAGGGCTGCTGGCGTCTATGAGCTGGCGCGGCTGGTAGGTCTTTCCACCCTCCTCACTCAGGTAGTCGGTGGGAAGGCGCTCCAGCAGTCTCACTCCCCCGGCCTCCGAATAATTCACCACCACGATATCCGAGTAGGGCCATATCAGCGCGACCTCGTCGCCCTGGTAGAGGACCAGCTCCTCGGCGCGGAAGTCGCAGCGCTCCAGCAGCTCCGGAAGCGTGCCCCAGCGCCCATCCGGCTGGCGATAGCAGAGGATCGCCTCCAGCGTGTAGTCGGCATACACGTACTGCACGGCCTTTGTCAGCCAGGTGCTCACACCCAACGACCAGTTGTCGTGATACTTGCCCGACTCGTCCACCACCACCAGATGCGCCCCTGGCCTGAGACGGTGAACCTGCCCGGCGATCCCAGTCAACAAGACCTGCTGGCGGTGTGATAGCTCGGCAAAGTGGGCATGCTGGTTCAGCGCGTGCAGCGTGGCCAGCCCAACGAGCAGGCCCGTCATCCCGGTGAACGCCCGCCGCGCGTTCGGCGTGGCATGGCTGATCAGGGTGCAGAGTGCGCCGACGGCGATGGCTCCTCCTGCCGATGAGTAATAATAGACGCGCCAGGTCTCCCCCCGGAATGGCGAGACGACGAAGACCACAAAGCCTGCCCCCACCGCCAGCACGCCGATCAGCGCCAGCCACAGGTATCGCCGCGTGTCGATCGGGGGGTCGGCTTCTCCCTGACGAGGCGATAGCGTCCAGCTAATGGCTCCTGCCAGCACGGCAAAAGCCGCTGCCAGATAGACATAAGGCGAGTCCAGTCGTACCTGTCCCCACGTCTCCACCCAGCCATCCCAAAAGTGTCGCCGATAGCCCTGGACGAAACTCCGCCACATGTCTGGAAGAACGTCGGTGGAGTTCAGCCCGCTGTGCAAGAGAACCCACTGCTGGTAGAGTTCGCCCTCATGCGGGTGGCTGAACACGTAGCTGGCATACGTGAACATGATCACAGCAGGCAGATACCACAGCCCGATGACACGCACGAGCCGGGGGGAGAACCCCCCATCCAGCCACACCAACAGCAGGGGCGCAAGGAAGACCAGCGGATAGCTCGCCTCTTTGATGCCCAGATTGAACAACGAGGCCAGCCACATGCCGATCAACGCCGGCGCAGATGGCTTTTGCCAGTACACGATCAGCAGGTAGATCGACAACACGAAGCACAGCGCGCCGAGTTGGCTGCCCACCGCACGCATGCTAAACAGGCCAGTGTCTGCCGGATAGAGGACAAACAGGACGGCCATAAGCCACGCCAACGCGGGACGATCCGGCGTCAGGCGGCGGGCCAGCGCCGCCATCGCCAACCCCTTGCCCCAGAACACGACCACCTGCACCACGTTCAGGCCGACCAGCGAGCCGGGCGAGAGATAGTAGCCCAGCAGATGCGGGATCAGGCTGAAAGGGCGCATGCGAAACGGCCCACTGGCGACCAGACCCACCTGGCCCTGATCGAACAGCCCCATCAGCGGCCAGGTGTCCAACAGATCGCTCTTCCAGATGCCAAAGGGGATCCACAAGATCGCCGTCAAAATGGTCAGCCCCAACCCAGCGATCAGCCACCCGGCATGGGTTTGAGGCCAGGTCCTGATCTTGTCTGCAAGTTTCATGAGAGACGCTCCGGATTGGGAGAGTGAATGACATTAGGATTTACGGGGTGGACTGCGGTGAGCCTCACCCGCCGACCTCGCGGCGCTCGGTTATCCCCCTCTCCAATGTGTAACTCCTGTGACATATTATGCACTCAAAAACAGGGAAGATTGGCGCGACCCCTCGGACGCGGCCTGCTCGCCGGCCCATATTTCCCGTAGCCGATGCGCGGCCAGCTTGGGCCTCCGGTCGCGGGTGAACACTCCCTTGTAGTTGATGGCCCCTGCGCGGTGTACAGCCTGGGGTGTCTTAAAGTCACACAGGTTCCACACATGCTCGCCCACTACGAACGGTTTGCTGCGGGCCATTTCGATGGTTCGCATCAGAAGCTCGGCCTGATATTCCTCGCTGAACATCTCTGCCGGGAGCGCATGCCAGCCGGGGATCGTATCGGCCCCGAACTCGGTCAGGATCAGTGGCTTGGGATACCTGGCATGTAAGGCATCCAGCTCAGCAGACAGCGCTGCACAGCCTTCGTCGATCCGCCCGCTGTGCGTATACCAGCCTGCGTAACGATTCAGGCACACCACGTCGCAGAAGGCAAACGCCTCCTCCTGCTCGCCCAAGAAGCTTACCACGGTGACGGGCCGCGTCGGATCGAGCGACCGGGCCAGATCGTACAGGGCGCGGAAAAAGGCTTTGGCCGCGCGGCGTTGCGAGTGTGGCTCGTTGGCCAGGCTCCATAGAATCACCGAGGGATGGTTTTTGTCGCGGGCGATCAGCTCCTTGATCTGCTGACGACACACGGCCAGCCGCTGATCCAGCCCTTCCTTGCGAAAGAACAGCCCTACGGCAGGCGTTTCGTCGATCACCAGAAAGCCCAGCCGGTCGGCCAGGTCCATCATCGGCTCGGAATACGGATAGTGGGTAGTGCGGAACGAGTTGGCTCCGATCCACTGCATCAGCGCATAGTCCTTGACGATCACCGCCGGGACCAGCCCGCGCCCAGTGATCGGGAAATCCTCGTGGCGGCCAAAGCCCTTCAGATAGACTGGCTGGCCATTGAGCAGCAACTGATCGCCTTCCACGGCCACGGTGCGGATGCCGACCGGCAGCGTGTAGCGGTCATAAGGTGCGCCGTGAGACTCCAACTCCACGGTGAGGGTATACAGGTGGGGCGAGCCGGGCGCCCACAGCGCCGCCTCCGGCACGGCCAGCTCAGCCTCGACCTCGGCATCGAGCACGGGAACCTCGGCGGCGAGAGCTGCCCCGTGGCCGTCCAGCCTGAAGTGAGCCGTCACTGCCTCGCCCGCTGAGTGCACCATCCGGACGTGCACTCGCCCGGTCGTGCCGTCGATGTCGGTGGTGACAGTGAGGTCGTGGATGGCCCCATGCGGCATGGCATACAGCAGCACCGGGCGCTGGATGCCGCAGTAGGGGAAGAAGTCGAAAGCCGCAGGTGGATGTAGATTGACGCCGAACCCGTCTAGCGGATCAGGAGAGACGTTGCCCGGCGGCACACGGTCCGGCGCGAGCAGCCCCTCCACGCGCACCACCAGCACGTTGTCCTCCGGACGGACGTAGTGCAGCACATCGAAGGCAAACGGCAGGTGGCCACCCTCGTGAGTCCCCAGCGGAATGCCGTTCAGCCACACCTCAGCCATATAATTCACCGAGTTGAAACGCAGATGGATGCGCCGCTCCGCCCAGCCCCACGGCACGTCAAAGCGTGTCTGGTACCAGACCGGACCCAGATAGTCGCGCAGGTCGGTGAACTGGTCGTTCCAACTGGCCGGGACGGCGATAGGCTGGCCGCCGTCGAAGCCTGCCGGCCACCCGGCAGTGACGCCCTGATCGTCGGGGTCAGTGCGAAAGTCCCAGAATCCTGACAGGTCAAGGCATTGGCGATAGGGATTGGAGATCGGATACAGCATCAAAACCCCTCTCCTTCGCTGCGATGGGTGATTCAGGTCTTTCCGGCGCGGAGCCAGATGGCAGAACGACTCTACCAGATCATCCCCCAAATGGCATAGTAGGCTTTTAGTCTCATCCCCTCCTCGCGCCGCCAGGCGAAACCTGGCGTGCGCTCGGTTTCCTCCTTCCACCGGTGGAGAGAGGGCTGAGGGTGAGGCCCCTCAGGACATGGGCCAGATGCTCCACGATAGCCCCTTTTGCTGGTACAATATCCGCATGAATGGACCCACCACCCAGATCGCCCTCCTGTGGCAAGCCGTCGACCTGGCCGGCTACGATCACTGCCACGTGCGCGGCACGCCCTCCGGCTGGTCGTTGGAGGGTGTCATCCTGGCCGCCCAGCAGGGTTGGCCGCTCAAAGTGACCTACCGTGTGAGCTGCGACCGTTTCTGGCGGATCGGTATGGTGGTCGTCACACGCTGGCGGGGAATCGACCAGCGAGGATTGCACATCGGGTTGACCCCACACGGCGCGTGGCTCGACTATGCTCACGGGGGCAGCCTGCCCCACCTGGAGGGCTGCACCGACCTCGATCTGGGCTTTACGCCGGCCACCCACACCATCGCGCTGCGCCGCTTGGGGCTTGAGGTGGGGCACAGCCGCGAGGTGCGGGCTGCCGGGGTGCGCGGCGATGACCTGTCGGTTGAGCCGGTGGTGCAGCAGTATACCCGTTTGGATGAGCGCCGCTATCGCTACCAGAGCGGCGACTTCGCCGCGGTGATGGCCGTCGATGATTTTGGGCTGGTGGTCGATTGCCCCGGCCTGTGGAAGCGAGTTGGCGCTGTGAAAGGATGAAAGCCATGCCATACAAGCTGTGGTCGCGTCTGACCGTTGCTCTGCTGTTGGCGCTGGCGCTGTCTGCCTGCGGCGGTGAGGTCGAAGGGCCTACAGAGGTGGAGATCGCCGAACCCACACAGACCGCGCCAGAACCCCCTGGACCTGAAGCTGCCGAACCCGCCGAGCGGCCCGCGCCGGAGGGGAACGGCCCGTCCCGACCCTTCCCGCAGCATGTCGCCTACACCGCCGGGACGATCCTGCCCGACCATGTGAGCCAGGACGAGCTTGACCTGGCGGTCGAAGCCTACTACGACGCCTGGAAGAGCCTCTACCTGGCCGACGACTGCGGCGAGGGACGCTATTACGTGTTCACCACCTCGGCCACCGGCGGCGGCCAAGACAGCATCTCGGTGTCTGAGGGCCACGGCTATGGGATGATCATCGCGGCGCTGATGGCCGGCTATGACCCCGACGCCCAGGCCATCTTCGATGGGCTGTACCGCTTCTTCAAGGATCACCCCAGCGTCAACAGCCCCTATCTGATGGCCTGGAACCAGGTGCGGGGCTGCGGCGATGTGGAGCCGGGCAACACCGGGTCCGCTCTCGACGGCGACATGGACATCGCCTATGCGCTGCTGCTGGCCGACCGACAGTGGGGCAGCCAGGGTGAGATCGACTACCTTGCGGAAGCGCTGAACGTCATCAATGCCATCATGGAACACGAGGTCAACCCAGAGACCTACACGCTGATGCTGGGCGACTGGGTGAACCCGTCGGATCGGCGCTACTCCACCGGCACACGCACCTCCGACTTCATGTTCGGCCATCTGCGAGCGTTCGAGGCTGCCACGGGGGACGCCCGCTGGGGTCAGGTCAGGGAAGCGACCTACGCCATCGTCGAGGTCCTCCAGCGCGATTACAGCCCCACCACCGGCCTGTTGCCCGACTTTGTGGTGGATGTCGGCGGCAACCCTCGCCCTGCCGATCCTGGCTTTTTGGAGGGCGATACGGATGGCATGTACTACTACAACGCTTGCCGCACTCCCTGGCGCATCGGCGCAGACTACCTGATCGATGGCGATCCGCGCGACCTGGCCGTGCTGAGCCGCCTGAATGCCTGGGTCCAGGATGTGACTGGCGGCGACCCGGCAGCGATTGCCTCCGGCTACGCGCTCGATGGCAGCACAGACGACGATTATGCCTACACCGACCTGTCGTTCGTTGCGCCGCTGGGCGTGGGGGCCATGGCCGGCGAAGAGAACCAACAGTGGCTCAACGACGTGTGGGATTTCGTGGTTGAGTCGCCTATCGAGGAGGGCGGCTATTACGACAACACGCTCAAGATGCTGGCCTTGATCGCTATGTCGGGCAACTGGTGGGCCCCGTAGCGGGCGCAGGCGCGGTCTCCCCTGTTCACCCGGTGGGTGGGAGGACTGGCCATCTGGTCGGGGGAGCAACAGGCCATCTGCCGGGTGTCAGGCCGCACGTCTGCCTTTATCATGTAGGACAAACGTGTTAAGACTTTCCTCCTTCCGAAAGTAGGCATACACGTTTCTCACGAGGCCGGGACGGGGACCCCCGGCCTCGTGGTTTTGCTGGCCGTGGGAGGGAGTTGAACGGGAGGGCGGCGCTGGGCCTCACCCCCGTCGAGCCGCCTCCGGCGGCTCTCCCTCCCCCTCAGCCACGGTGTGGAGAGGGGGCAGACCGAGCGTCAGCGAGGTCGGGGGGTGAGGCCGACCCCCATCCCTGAAACGCGCCCGCGCGTGTCCTCTCGCCCGTCGTGAGATAGATTCTATGCTATGATGAAAGCATCCTGTGACAAGGTGCCACAGACAATCGCCCTGGCCGATCGGAGGCCCTGATAACCGCCCATGGCTACGCGCAAGACTAAAGAGCAGCTTCTCAAAGAGATCGAAGGCCTGCAAGCACGAATAGCCATCTTAGAACAGGCCCAAGCTAGGAACAGGGGAGCAGAGGGCAGGCTGTCCGAGGACGACAGCCGCCTGCAAGCGTTTTTTAATGCCCTACCCGTTGCCATGGTTGCTCTGGACCGAGATGGAAACGTCACCATGTGGAACCCGGCAGCCGAGCGCATGCTCGGCTGGACCGCCGAGGAAGTGGTGGGCCATCCTTATCCCGCCGTGCCGGACGATCTGCGCTATGAGTACGAGGCGGCTCTCCGTGAGGTGTATGAGGGACGCCCTGTCCCCTATTTCGAGACACGCCGCTGCCGCAAAGATGGATCGACGGTAGATGTGCGGCTGGAGATGAACGCCCTACGTGACAGCGCGGGGAATGTATCCGGTCTGATAGCTCTCCTTCTGGACGTTACCGAGACAAAACGAGCCGAGGAGGCGTTGCGCTCCAGCGAAGCGCGCTTCCGCATGCTGGTGGACGCGATGGAAGACGTGGTCTTCACGCTCGATACCGAGCAGCGGCACACCGGCGTGTATGGGCGCTGGCTGCAGATCAGCGGCCTGTCGCCAGGGTTCTTCCTGGGTCGCTCGGCGCGTGACATCTTCGGGCCGGAGGCGGCTGCTGTCCACGAGGAGGCGAACCGCCGTGCACTGGCAGGCACGCCCACCGTCTATTCGTGGTCTGCAACCGGGTCTGACGGCAAGACCCGTCACTACCAGACTTCGCTCTCGCCCTTGCGCGATGCCGACGGCAAGGTCACGGGCTTGGTGGGCGTGGGTCGTGAGGTCACTGAACTGGTAGAGATCGGCCAGGCGCTGCGCGAGTCCAAGGAACGCTTCACACAGTTCATGGATCACCTGTTGGCCGCCGTCTTCATCAAGGACGCGGAAGGCCGTATTTTGTTCGTCAACCGCTTCATAAAGGACCACTTTGGCGCCGGCGACTGGGTTGGCCGCACGACCTTTGACTTCTTTCCGCCGGAGGTGGCCGAAGTGATGGTTTCCGCCGACCGTCGGGCGCTGGCCGAGGGGCCTATCACGCTGAGGGAGGAGGTCACGGACCTCGACGGAGTCACGCGCCTGTACGAGACGCGCAAGTTTCCGATTCCGCGCGAGGGCAAGCCGCCTTTGCTGGGCGGGATCTCGCTAGACATCACCGACCAGGTCCGAGCCGAAGAAGCGCTGCAGAGGAGCGAGGCGCGCTACCGCACCCTGTTCGACAGCACGCCCGTCTCGCTGTGGGAGGAGGATTTCTCCGAGGTAAAGTCGTATCTGGACGCACTGCGGGCTGAGGGTGTCTCGGATCTGGACGATTACTTCGACCATCACCCGGAAACCCTGGCTCGCTGCCTGAACCTGGTCCGGGTGATCGGTGTGAACCGGGCTGCGCTGGAGCTGTGCCGGGCCGAGAGCATGGAAGACCTCACGACAGCCGTAACAGCCCTGGAGCCGCTCATGTCGTTCCAAAAGACGCTGGCAGCCTTTGCCCAGGGCCAGACCTCCCTGAGGGATGAAGGTGAGCTGCGCACCCTGGCGGGTGAAGTGAGGTACACGGCCAGGTATACAGCCATCTTGCCGGGCCATGAGGATACGTGGTCGCGGATCATCATCTCTGTGATTGATATTACCGAGCGCAAGCAAGCCGAGGAGGCGCTGCATCGCGAGCGGGACCTGGTGCAACGCCTCGTGGAGACCAGCCCCACTGCCATCATGGTGGTGGACCGCGAGAGGCAGGTGACGTTTGCCAATGCGCGGGCCGAGCAGGTGCTGCGGTTGAAGCGAGTGGGTGACGCTCCGCATCCCTACACCCCCCCAACCTGGACGGTCACCGACTACGAGGGCCACCCTCTTCCCGACGATGAACTCATCTTTCCCCGCGTGATGTCCACCGGGCAAACGCTGTACGATGTGCGCCATGCCCTTGAGTGGGCGGACGGTCGCCGGCTGTATCTCTCCATCAACGCAGCGCCGCTGCGCAGCGAGGGGGACGAGTTGGCTGGGATGGTGTTCAGTCTGGAGGATGTGACGTCGCAGGTCATGTCCGAACGGGCGCTGCGCCGGGCCAACCGCGCCTATCAGGTGCTGAGCGACTGCAACCAGGCGCTGATCCGGGCCACAGATGAGATCGACCTGCTGAACAAGGTCTGCCAGATTGTGGTTGAGACAGGCGGGTATCGTATGGCGTGGGCAGGCTATGTACAGCACGAGGAGGGCCAGCGCGTGGTGCGGCAGGTAGCCTCGGCAGGCTACGACGAAGGCTACCTTGACCTCCTGCATGTCGAGGTCGATGACCCGTTGTGGGGTTCTGGCCCTACGGGTGTGGCTGTCAAGACCGGTAAGTTTGCCATTGTGCAGCACATCTCTACCGACTCCACCTTCTGCCATCCCATGCGTCCGGAGGCGTTGAAGCGCGGCTACCAGTCCATGATCTCCCTACCGCTTTGCGCGGGGGGCCAGGTCTTCGGTGCGCTGACCCTCTACTCGCACGACCCTAACGCTTTTGACCAGGACGAAGCTGCCCTGCTGGAGGAGTTGGCCGGGGACCTGGCCTTTGGAATCACGGCTCTGCGGACGGAGGCCCAGCGCAGGCAGGCCGAGCAGGCGCTTCAGCGGATCAACGCGCGGCTGATGACCCTGCGCGACATCGACCGGGCCATCCTGGTGGCCGAGTCGCCGGAGACCATCGCTGCGGCAGCTCTGCGCCGCGTCCAGTTGCTGTTGCCATGCGTGCGAGCCTCGGTCTCGCTGTTCGACTTTGAAACGGAGACTGCCGAGCTTCTGGCCGTCCATGTCAACGGGGAGACGAAACTGTCGACGGGCCAGAAGTTGCCGTTCTCCGAATACTGGGTTACGCCGGCGTTGCTAGAAGGTCAGATCAACGTCATCGAGGACCTCCGCTCAATCAGCGATCTGTCCCCTGTGCGCCAGACCCTGCGCGAGGAGGGCATCTGCTCGATTGTCAACGTTCCGTTGCTGTTCCAGGAGAAGCTCATCGGCGCGTTCAACGTCTGCTCGGATCAGCCAGCGGCCTATGCGCCTGAGCACCTGGAGATCGTCCGCGATGTGGCCGACCAGCTCGCCGTGGCACTCCATCATGCCCAGCTCTACGCACAGGTTCAAAGCTATGCCGACGAGCTGGAGCGGCGGGTAGCGCAGCGCACCGCCGAACTGAAGGCGGCCAACGACCGCCTGCGTGCGCTGGATCGGGTGAAGGACGAGTTCGTGGCGAACGTTTCGCACGAACTGCGTACACCCATCTCCAACATCAAACTGTACCTGCATCTGCTGAAGGCCCGGCCCGCCAAGGCCGAGTCGTACCTGGCCACGTTGCACCGCGAGACCGAGCGTCTGGAGTACCTGATCGAGGACCTGCTGTACCTGTCGCGGCTGGACCAGGGACGACTGGAGTTTGCGCTGACTGCCGTGGACCTCAATATGCTGCTTGGCCCCTACGTCACTGACCGCGTGTTGCTGGCCCAGGAGCGTGGTCTGACGATCGAGTTTGAGCCGACAGAGAATCTTCCCTCTGTCCAGGTGGATGGACGGCTGATCGGGCAGGTGCTCAGCATCCTGTTGACCAATGCCGTCAATTACACACCGGAAGGTGGCGTGATCACGGTTGCCACGCAAGAGAGGCGGGAAGGCGATCAGCGGTGGGTGGGGTTCTCAGTCGCCGACACAGGGCCGGGCATCCCGCCGGAGGAGATGCCGCGTTTGACGGAGCGGTTCTTCAGAGGCGTGGCGGGGCGCGATTCGGGGGAGCCGGGCACGGGCCTGGGCTTGGCGATTGCCCGGACCATCATCGAGCGCCACGGGGGACTCCTCGACGTCCACAGCACAGGGGTGCCGGGACAGGGGGCCAGGTTCGCCGTGTGGCTGCCGGTGTCGGAGGGCAGGCCAGATCGGTCAGAGAACCGGAGTGAACCACACCGGTGACAGGTCCTCAGGCCGACCGTTGTAGTTGACGGTGATCTCCTCGCCGGCCTCAATGTCGCGCAGGGCCACAAACTCCACTGTCTGCTCCTCGATGTGTTTGATGTATACGGCGTTGGGCGTGTAGGAGTGGTTGTAGAGCGCGGCAAAGCCCAGCGCAAGCGCAATGCCGTCGCCCCAGGCATAGTAGTAGTCTTTGAGAGTCGTCTGCTCAATGATCTGCCACTGGGGATCAGACAGGACGATCACGGGCACGCACTCGATGACCTCGCCCTGCGCGATCCGCCGCTGTGCAAAAACACCCCGGCCTTTGTCCCCGGCGTTGCCCACCTGGATCATCAATGGCCTCCGGTTTTGCGAAAAGTCATTCGGGCTTGGCAGAATCCATAGCGGATTCTCTGCGGTGATGCAACACTGCCGTCCGCCCACCGATGCCTAAGGGGAGCGAGCGAGGAGATGCTGTCCGGGCGGGCTGGGCGCTGACCTGCCCGGCGAGCGAGTTGGGGAGGGCTGACTCAGTTGAGACGGGGCGGCCCCTGCCGGATGCGGGTGTGCACTTCCTCCAAGTCTTTCGTCTCCCACATCGTCTCCAACCACCACGTCGCGCCGGCCTCCGCCCAGGGCTGGAGGAGCCGCGCCGCCTCCCCGGCGTCAGCGCCGGGCGTGCTGCCCTCCACCACGATGTCGAACGGCGTGGTCAGGGTGCGGTGCTTTTCGATGTAGGTCTTCATGGCCCGCAGCTCGTCGAGGGTGGCCCCGCTCATGCGAACCTTGCCATCGTCGCCCATGGCGGTCGGCAACAGGCCGTCGTAGCGGGCCGCCCGTCGCATGGACTTCTCGCGCGGCCATGCTCCCACCACCCAGATCGGGATGCGCGGCTGTTGCACTGGCGGCGGCGGGGGAACAAAGTCGAGCGGCTGGATCGTGTAGTGCTTGCCCGTGTAACTGAACGGTTGCCCACGCCACAGCCCTGTCAGGATGTCTAGCCCTTCGTCCAGAAGCTCGGCGCGGATTTTGCGGTCCGTCGCCTCACCGAACTCCGCGAACCCTGTATCGAGCGCCCCCAGCCCTACCGCCAGGATGAGGCGCCCGTGGGAGAGGTGATCGAGTGTGGCCGTCTGGCTGGCGACTCGCCACGGGCGCATACGGGATAGCGGGGTGATCATGGTGCCCAGGCGGATGCGCTCGGTGCGCATGGCGGCGGCGGTCAGCGACACCCAGGCGTCGACGCTCCACACCGCTTCCCACACAAAGAAGCCGTCCCAGCCTGCGGCTTCCGCATCGTGGGCGAACTCGGCGGCGATGCGTGCATCACCGCGCGGCAGGGTGAAACCATACTTCATGGGTCATCTCTCCTCTGATGAAGGCTCCGGCTATCGTGTGGCAAGACAAACTTGGAGTTTAACTCACATGGCACGTTTGGGGCAGGAGGAGGCCGACCTTCCATTGAAACAGACCCGCTGCTGCGGCAGAGGTCCCTCAGCCCTGTGGGGTGGGAGACGCCGTCTGGGCGCTCAGAGCCTCACCCCCCGACCTCGCTGACGCTCGGTCTGCCCCCTCTCCACAACGTGGCTGAGGGGGCGACAGTAGAAAAAGGGAGGTTCATCTGGGATACTTTCTGTCTGGTCAAAGAGCAGAAAGAGAGAACAGATGAACCTGAGAAAACTATATCACTGGGTGGACACAGTCAGCAAGGAGTGG
>DAOTXR010000026.1:0-2110 GCA_034435375.1 Anaerolineae bacterium | reverse complement strand
CACCCCCAAACATGGCAGTTGGCTCAATATGGCGGAGATCGAATGGAGCGTCTACAGTCGCACCCTGCCTAAGTACATCCCTGATGAGGAAGCGCTTCGCTTCCACGTCGGCGCCCTGACCACGGAACGCAATCGCCAGCAAGCGCGTGTCAATTGGCAGTTCCGCACCCAGGATGCACGTATCAAACTGAAGCAACTCTATCCATCCTTATCAGGTTGACTGACTACTAGTGCATCTAGTGCTCAGTCAATCTGAAATAGACGGATAAAGGCGATGCAACTTCACACGAGCATCTTGAGACGTAAAACGCCAGTTGACGGTCGCTTGTGTGGCATTGCGTTCATCTTCAAGCACTTGCACATGCTGTCTCAGGGTGTGTTCATCAGGGATGTGCCCTGGCCAGGCTTGTCGAGCAAAGACACTGAATTCAATCTCGGCCATGTTGAGCCAACTGCCATGTTTGGGCGTGTAGTGAAACTCAAGGCGTTTGCGAATGCGGTTGGCTTCAGCAGCATCAAACGTTTCATACAGCGCCGCAACCGTGTGCGTATTCAAGTTGTCCAGCACGACGCGGATGACCTCGGCGTCAGGATAAGCCTCATCCACCAACCATTGCATACAGTGCGCGAAGTCCTGTTGGGTGCGGTGCGCCGTGACCGTGACATGCCGGTATCCCGCCAGCGGCTCGAAAAACATGAACAGGTTGCGCGTCCCATGCCGCGCATACTCGTAGTCGTAGCGTGCGACTTGGCCGGGACGGGCGGGCAACGGCTGGCGGGTTTCGCCAATCAACTGTTTGCTCGTCTCATCGAAGCAGACCGTTGGTTGGGTCGGATGGTAAGGTTGAGCATACAAATCCAGCACATCCTCCATGCCAGCGACATACTCCGCGTTGGCTTCCGGAATGCACCACATCTGCTGTTGCCACGGCTTCAGGTCGTTTTTTTGAGCGTCTGGCGCACGGTCTCATGGGAAATGCTTTCCACCACACCCAGTTCCACCAGTTTGTCCGCCAGTAAGCGCAACGGCCAATGCTCACGTCCCCCAGGTGCATCGCTGCACGCCAGCGCGACCAGATGCGCCTGCGCCTTCACATCCAACTTCGTGCGCTGGCCGGGACGCGGGTCTTCATTCAGCGCTTTATCCAGCCCACCTTCCACCAGCCGCTTCCGCGTGCGTTCGACGGTGGACCGGCTGGTATTCAGCGCCCTGATGATGTCGTCATCTTTCCAGCCTTCATCGGCCTTCAAGAGAATCTGGGCACGTTTCATTTTGCGTGCGCCAATTTTGCCCTTGCGGGTTAGATCGAGTAGCTGTTCGCGTTCACTGAGTTCAAGTTTGACCACGTACTTCTTCGCTGGCATGTCTGGACCTCCTCTGTGTGTTGATCCAGACTCTACCTTGATTTATGCCTCAAATCCATGTTGACTGAGTACTAGTTCCGTTGCCCGTGCCATTGTTTCAGTATCCTCAGATCGGATCGACTTCCTGCAACTGTGCAAGAAGCGCTTGGCGACTGGCTACATTTTCGGTTTCAGTATCCTCAGATCGGATCGACTTCCTGCAACACGGTGGTTGGGGTAGTTTCCGCAGAAATTAACGAGGTTTCAGTATCCTCAGATCGGATCGACTTCCTGCAACCTTTCACCCACCTGATGACTGAATGCCTCCTCGATCCGTTTCAGTATCCTCAGATCGGATCGACTTCCTGCAACGGGTGGATGGGCAATCCGATCTCTCCGGGCGTATAGGTTTCAGTATCCTCAGATCGGATCGACTTCCTGCAACGCAACATCCTGTACTGCAACGCCTGGTCGAGAGCATGTTTCAGTATCCTCAGATCGGATCGACTTCCTGCAACGACATTCGACTTGCAAACGGACGGTGCTTGTTCCTAGGTTTCAGTATCCTCAGATCGGATCGACTTCCTGCAACCCGGCAGATGCTTCGAGTACCGCCCGTGCCTGAAATTCGTTTCAGTATCCTCAGATCGGATCGACTTCCTGCAACGGATTAATCAGTTTGCATGGTCGCGTGCTCTTCAGGGTTTCAGTATCCTCAGATCGGATCGACTTCCTGCAACCTTTCACCCACCTGATGACTGAATGC
>DAOTXR010000025.1:0-11429 GCA_034435375.1 Anaerolineae bacterium | reverse complement strand
GTCTGACACCCGGAACGCTGATCTATCAAGCGCAGGGTGCAGGATGTCGTCGCTGATCAGGCCCATGTCATACACCCGGAATGTTGATTGCTCAGGCGTGGAGTGCGAGATGGCGTCGCCTCTTTGGCCTTGCTCCCCCAGCGCCGGGAACGCACCTTCCAGTGAGGCCGCAGGCCCAGGCGCGGTTGGGGGCGCCCGGCTTCGAGCCGGGCGAGATACAGGGAGTGCGTCTCTCCCAAAAATGGTCTGATTGCGCCAGCGTGAAAACAAGGTGGAATCAGGCCGCTGCCGCTTACCAGCATCACAACTACATGTTCAGCCGTGAATCATTGGTTATTGCGAAGACATGTCTTCTATTACAACGTAGGTCGGCAATACTCGACCATCTGAACTTATGAAATCCAAACCTCTGCCGATCAGGATCCGCGCCTGTGTGCCATCCGTTCGCCTGAGCAAAATATAGCGATCATGCTCTGCCTGCCAGCGGAATTCTACTACCTGACCATACCGCTTGGTCAGTTTCCGGATCGCCGCGTCCTGTTCGCCGGAATTGCCTGGCACGCCGTTCTTACCGGCGCGTAGTGTATGGACGGTAACTTTCTGCAAGGCTCCGCTGCGCTGCGCCATTTCAATGTATGCTCCGAGTCGGTTTACAATGCGCTCGTGGTCATAGAGATAGCGATCGTTGACAACCATCTCGCGCACTGGAATAGCGAAGACATCGCCAAACAGCGTTTCCTCCGTATCGGATGGGTGCGATCGGCGCGGTAGATTGAGCACAGTCACACCGGGCGGTAATGCCAGTGCATCAGATGTTATGGGCTGAAGAGGCAGTGACATCAGCTCTGTGTAAGCGGCTCTCACACCCTCGGGATGGATCGTTGTCCACATGCCTCCCTGACCGGTGCTCTCGCCGAGGATTAACTCCCTGTTGTCAGTCAAACGAACTGCCCGCTGTACCGAAGATGCGCCATCTGGATCAATGAAGATTCTCCATTCAGGCAAGGAATCAGTGCACCAGAGTTGCAGAGGATTGTCACCTCGTTCAAGAAGAAGCTGTAGATGCCGGTTGATGCTGAGATTTTCTGGATCATGTACATCCACTCCGGGGGATTCACTGAGTATCAGATGAACTGATACCCCGCGCAGTAACAGTTCCTGGATCACTTCCAACCATGCACGGCGCTCGCCCAGCGGAGCTGCACGGGTGATACCATCAACCGCCATGACCAGCCTATGTTGACTCCGCTCGATCTGCTGGATCAGCCAGCGTGGCAGGTTAGTGGCAATAACCTGACCAGCACCAGAGATCGTGCTATCAACTTCTGCCAGACTGGCCCGCAGTTGTTCCAGAAACTGCGCGACCGGACCACGCCTCAGCATGTAGTGATAGGTCTGATTGCTGAAATCGCGCAGGCAGTTGTAGCAGGAGGTTTCGGGGGCGCAATCCACGCAGTTGGCAACCCGGGCCGCCTCTTCAATCACATCAGGGAACTCTTCCTGAATGCGTTTGACGTGGCCTGCTCCACCCGGAACGTTGTCATATAGGGCAATCGTCTGCTGCCATACGCCATGACCAATGGCGCGGGGATAGAGTACGCCGTCAATGTCTCGGCGCTCGATCTGAAGCACGCGGCTAGCCCCCTGCAGTAGCGCGTACATAAGCGAGAACCAGAAAGACATATTCCGCGGATCGGGAATGATAAAATCCGGTGTTGAGACAAAGCTCAGGTGTAGTATGTCTGTCTGCAGCCGGTGTCCCAGGGTAACTGTCTCAATGGGTGTGCCCAGGCAAGGCTTGCCCCGGTATTTGGCACTGCATTTGCGATCTCTGTGGCCGAGGCTCTTGCCACACGCAAAGCATATCCTGAAACCACCTCCAAAAACACCTTCGTTAACGTAGAGCAGCTCACCGTTACGCTCATACGCATAGTTGACAATGGACCCAAACTGCTGTTCGTCTTCAGGGGGACGGGGCAACACACCAGAGCGCATCAGGTTAGGTTCACGGTGTACATACTGCCCAGCAGGATTTCCACTTCGGGGATCAGCCTGAAAACCATCAGGGATCATAAACTGATACACACTGCGTCTGTTACCAGAAGGCATCTTGCCGCAGATTGGACACCCTTCCTCGTCGTTCTCCAGTCGGATACCTGCATCCCTGCCAATCTGCAGATGGTTGCACTGCTCGCACAGCCGGTAATACCACACCTTAGGCGTCCCGCGGAAGAATGACAGTCCCGCACTCCGCCACAAACGTTTGTCAGCAACTATTTCTGAACCGGGTGCATACTCACGGATCGCCAGCCGCAGATCGCGCTGAAGTCGCAGATGCTCACCCCTTTCGGGCGGCAGAGACAGTTCGACTGTGTAGAGTGGAAACGCATAGCTGGGCAATACACCTTTGTCACTCAGATAGTCGATTAGGTATTCCCTGTTAATGCGATCTAACAACTGTCGGTATCTGTTCTGCTCCCTGCTCATCTCCTCGGTGATGTTGCCGCCGGCAATGATAGTCTCCTGGGCAATGCGATGGATCTCTTCTCTGTAGAAGCCAGCAATTGCTCGGTAATGCCCACAGGCTTTTTCGCGCATGTCGGCCTGGAAGGCCTCGATCCATTTGTTCACAGTGGAAGGGTCAGCAGCTACAGCAGAGGCGAAGCCATCGAGGAGAGTGATGATCTCGTCCCGCCACTTGCTTAACCAGTCGTCAAGTACATCATAGTGAGGCTTACCCGGAGCCTGAGGGTCGAAGAATGCACCGACTTGACTGAGATTTTCAGTTTCTCTCCTGCTGTGCAGATAACGCAGGAAAGCGCTCAGCAGGATGGCGTTGACGTGCCGCTGGCGGATAAATGGGTTGTCCAGCATTAAATATGGCACACGTACCCGTCCCCGGATAATTTCTGGCGGCATGTTGAAATAAGTCTGATCGTGTGGCCTATCCGATGCCCAGGTGAGAATAAAAGCGGTGCCACTGGCACGACGCCCAGCCCGTCCCGCACGCTGGCGATAGTTGGCGACTGTTGGAGGCACATTGCACATCAGAATGGCCTGCAAGTCGCCTAGGTCGACCCCCATCTCAAAAGTGGTGGAACAGCTCAATACGTTGATACTGCCATTCTTAAAACCATTCTGATAGTCACGCCCTTTAACTGAGTCGATCTGGGCAGTATGCTCCTCAGCCCGCATTGGAATCACATCCTGATGAAAGAGCTGGAAAAAGAAATCGTCGCGCTGCACAATCTCAATGTCTACCGGCTCCAGCGTGCCGCCGCAGTGCGGATATGGACAGGGGAGATAATCACCCCGGGGACTCAGGCGCAGACAGCGGTTACACCGATACCATTGGGCTATGGGGTTAAACAGCAATCGAGTGTGATCGATCTGGTAGCCTTCGGCGGGTGCACCTGTGAGGAGTTCGGTGGAATGGACCAGCCAGGTGAAGATAGTCCTCAACGCTTTTTCAACGTCATCGTCTCCAGCGGGAAGCCCTTCATATGCCAGCACACTCTTGAGGTACTGCCGCCGCCTCTGGCGGGGTGTTGCGCCAATCCAGGGTATCTCCTGTCGCGCGGCATTCGCAGTGGCTCGTACCAGCCGTGGGCTGAACTTGTTACGTCCAAAGATCTCGTCGTCACGCAGTACACCATCCGGCAAGGTTACGATCTTGGCAGAGCGCAGGTCGTCCAGCAGGCACTCAATTAACATTCGAGTCGCTTCAGGTGACATGTCCAGTTCAGCCGCCAGCATCGCGAAGTCTGGTTCACTCCCATCTTCAAAATACTCCACAGCAAGCAATCCCAAAGACTCCAAGGATGCGCGGCTGCGGCGGCCTGTTGTGAACTCAGCAATGACCTGACGATTCGCCACTTCTGCAAGGCGGTAGCGTTGTGCCCGGCTCATATGCCTCTGGAAGCCGATGTCTTCCAGATTCAGGTCGTTGTGAAAGACACGTGCCTGCCAGGCTATATCAATAATCTGCTCGCTCAGGACATGCAAATCAGGCCAGAAGCCCTTTTGTTTCCACACAGAATATGCGGCTTTGGGGATGATATGCCGGTAGGTCTGGCTGTTTACCGAGTCCTGTAGAAAAGCGGCAAACCGGGCCGCCCCCTGTCGAGAGTCAAAGAACGAGAGTAGTTTGCGCCCTTCGCCGGGTTTGTGGCGGGCTTCTTCTCTGGTAGAGGGAGGAAGTTGGCGGTACAACTCACCCGTGATGATAGCGAGAGGCGTGTGGCCTGTCATACTGATAGGTGTGGCGATCTCTGTTCCCCGAATGGACCTGTCATGGCAGCGGCAGCATTCTTCCAGCAAATCTACTGCCACGGATCGGGTGAAATCTCGCCTTTTCTTATTCACTTCCAACCGTTGGACAAGGTACATCGCCACCCGCACGGTGTCTGCACCACATTCACACTCATTCGCCAGCCTTCGACAGCGCAGGCAGATCACCTGCTTAGCTTGCTCGAGCATGGCAGCCTCTTGTTGTGCAACAAGCTCTTCTTCATCATCCTCCACATCGGCCAGTGCGCGATTCTCGACTATCGGAGACCACGTGAAGTAGCGCGGTGAGAAGTCAAGTAAAGGATTGGCCTCAGACAGAAACCGACGCTCCTGGAACTCGGTGCGGATATATGACTGGCCACAAGTACGGCACACGGTGAGCGGGTACATCGCACATCCACACGAGTCGCAGATATCACGTCGTATTGCGGAGATACGGCTCCACCCTGCGTCAGGGGGTGAGATACGCCCTGGACAGCCGGGATTAAGGCAAACCCAGATGCCCTGCGGGGCACGGGCGAACAGATGGTAGCGAGCTGGCAGCAGTGGTGGCTTGTCCTCCGCTGGACGCGCCAAAGCTCCAAGCTCGACAAGATGGTAAAGGGCCTGTGTGCGTGCCTCAACAGGCAGCATGCCAAAGAGATAATGAGCTGCACTAACCACGGTAACCGGTGAGCCGGGTTGTTCAAGCATCCACATACGCAAGCGGACCAGGTCATAGTTGTTCCTTAGGGCTTCCCATAGAAAGCGGCTGACGTTGTCAGGATATATCTCGGCATATACAAGTTGATCCTCCTGGATCAATCCCAGAGAACACATCCTGATCGCTATGGAGGCAACGTCGGGAGCTGCCTCATTTCGAATGTCTGCCAGAAGCGCCTCAAAGTCGTCAGCGGTGTAGGCGGTTGGTTCGATCTCACGAAGTTCAGTATCTGGCTCCCAATAATCCGTGTTCACTTCACCAAAGATGATGTCTTCTTCCCCAAACGGCTCACCAAACAGGTCAGTAGCGAATTCAGCTGCCTTGTCCGTTTCATCGTTTGCGAGCGTTGCGCTGGTGGCAACACAGCATGTCTCACCAGCAACATGCCCCAGCCGGTGCTTTAGGCGGCGCAGTAACATTGCCACTTCGATCCCTTGCGCGCCGATATATGTGTGCGCTTCATCGAGCACAATGAATCGCCAGGATCCCTGCTCGAAAAGGGGGGAGTCCTCCGGCCTCAGAAGCAGGTATTCCAGCATCGCATAGTTAGTGATGAGGATTTGCGGGAGCATTTGCCTGCTTCTGATTTGATCCCGACACACCACTTCATTGGGGAGACGATCTTCTCCGGGCACTTCTCGTAAGGCGTTGGGTAGTTCGCTGGTATAACGGCCAAAGGTGATGGGTGTACCTTTCAGCAGGACACGCAGGCGTTCTAGCTGATCGTTCACCAGCGCATTCATCGGATAGATCAACAGAGCACGCACACCGGGGGTGGGATCGGTCAGCAGATCGTTCAGGATCGGGATCAGGAAACACTCGGTTTTGCCGCTTCCTGTACCGGATGATACAACCACATTGCGGCCCTCTACGCACAGTTTCCGGATGGCTGCTTCTTGATGAGTAAAAAGCGGTGCGTCCAGTGGCAGAGGTTCATCATGCTGGAAACAATCCAGTTCTCGGAGCCGGGGGGAGAGCACGCCTTCGGCACACAGGTCAGCCAACGTACTGCTTGTGCGATACGGCGGTGTCAGTTCCAGATATGGCCCGTTGAAAAGCGCGCCCGGCGTCTCGAAGCTTGACCGCAGTGCATATGCTAGCTCAGCTTCATGCCCATCTCGATTCACATTGAATGTGGTGGAGAGATAACGGACCAGCGTGTCTTGCAGTGTATGTGAGAGCTTGATCGGGTTCATGAATTGCCCTCCTCAGGGTGTAGCCATACCCGAATCCCCCTGTATACCTCCCGCCCTGTAAGCGTCTTGAGGATCGTATTGGCAGAACGGCCTGTTACCTGCGCCAATTCGACGGCAGTCATCGGACGGTTGCCGCTGGCCAGCAGTGCCCTGAACACCGCTTCGACCAAGGGCAAGCGATCAGTGATGTACTCCGGGTGTCGGTTGCACTGTGTCAGTATATGGTACATCAATGGATTGACCTGTATTACACACCCTGTCACCGGATCAATCCAGTCAATAGCCACTTTATGGTTGCCCCTTAGCTTTCTAACAGCATACTTCCCACACAACTCCTCCAGAATGAACCAGAGATCCATGTCTGACTGCTCCCACCATTCGGGATCAATGTAGAACCGGGTACTCATTGTTATCATTACAGGAATCGGGTTACGCGAACTCCTCCTAGAAGGGCCATTCGAGTCTACTGACGGGAACAAAGGTACTGGGGGAACAGGCTGAATTGACTGTTCGTCAATCTCAGAATACTGCTGAACCTCAAATACCTTCCAAGAATATCCTGCAACCTCAACGCAGACTTCCGTTGTGGTCGACTGGTGACTAAGGATCATGTGGTACAGCTGATCCTTACCAATCACCGCAGAGTAACGGCCCTGTGCACCAATATCAATAGGACGCGGAGATGATTCTTCGCCCTTAACCCATATGTGACAATCATGGCGGTGCTGCGGGGGGGCAATGATGTTGAGCCGCGTGGTTTCCAGTTCGTCAACAGTCAGTGCTCGACCTTCGGCGGGGGCAGGCTCGATCCACGCAAAGACGCGCGCCACATCCCACATCAAGGAGATAATCTGCCCATTATCCAGGCCAAGTCTCAGCGTGCAGGGTTGGCGTAAATCGTGCCAAGTTATCTCAATCCCATCTTCACCTTCTGATACTCTCATCGTCGCATCGGACAAAATCTGGTCCGCCCGTACGCCATGGATGCAGCAGGTGGGCCAGTTCTCAGGCCCATAGATCGGGGTCGGATCGGGTGGCTCGACAGTGACACCGGGAAGCACACTAAATCGCAAAGGGGACGGGAAAACGGGGTGTAGGCCTTGCCTCACCTCAAGTACATACACTGCTGGCCTGTCCAACAACAGGGTACTAAGGTCAATCGTCATCATGTCCGCTTCGAGTTGCAGACACCCATTGGATTCTAGTTCCCGGAGCAGCAACGGACGATTCCCTTCCGAAGATTTGATCCAGAGAGCACCCTGTGCAATCAGGCGCGATGACACGCCGGGCAGTTGCAGCCAGATCGCCCGGCTGGTGAAGGCAGGAGGGACATTGGGTGATAATCTTTCAATCTGGTTATTGTCGCCAAGCAGTTCCGGTGAACTGGCACTCAGTGCCTGCCGCTCCAGTTCGATTGACTCGGCTCCAGCAATATGAATAGTGATCGGCAGCTTGAGATGATAGATACCTGCCTGCTTGTGCCCGGCATATCGAGCCAATAGCAGGGGTACTGGCCGCGCTTCATGAGGCGTTATCACCTGTTCGTCAGCATCGATTAACTCTACATTATCTTTCATACTGATGACCCAGTAGCCATCTGTGATAGGTTGTTGGCGGTAATCCACTTCAATGCCATAGACATTCTGTTGGGTGCTCCGGAATATCGCCACAGGGGCTTTTGGCAGATCGGGAATAAGCAGGCTTTCCAGAACCGCATCATCTTCAGCCAGCAGCACAACGTTTCCGTCCGGCTTTCCGTGGCTATTGCTGGACGATTCATAAGACAGTGCAATTTCATCAATGAACCAATTCCCGCTTTGATCTTTCCAGGGGTTTATGTACTCAACAATGCTCGCCTGAAGGGGGTTCTCACCGCGCCTGACCCAGGCTAATCGGTTTGGCTTCACCTCACTGCGGACTAGCAGGTTTGTTACGCGGATCAGCATGTCGTTATGCTCAAATGACCAGATCCACTGCACTTTTGGAGATAAAGCTTTTCTACAGTGAACACGGGACTCGTGTTGTTCATCCAATGCCTGCTGCAGATCTTCCCACAACGCGCGCTGGATGGGAGTGGTTGCCAGCAACAGGCGTATATTCTCTGCCGATTCCCCCTCCTGAACATATATCCTTGCAGCAGTTGCCATGTCGCGCATCAGAGCTTTGGCTGTCTCTCTGGTGTAATCATCCTGGATGAAGGTGCGGAGCGTCGGAGGGAGATACCGGAGGCTTGTGTCCGAGAACAATACATGCCAAGAATCTTCATGAAGGTCGACAATCTGATCCCATACCTTCTTGAGCCAATTGGCGAAATCGTCTTGGAGATAGTGTGGTATGACAGCGTGCCGATAGACGGGGCGCACAACGTCCCCGTAGGTTTCCCGTGGGAACCAGAGGCCGCACTCGCGGGAAAGGTCACTGACAGCGCTAACAAACCTGCGTCTGCATTGATTCTGGAAATTCTGACTGGCTTCTCCCTGCCCCCATACCGACCGGGCGTACGGTTGCCAGAAGTTACGGGCATATTCTTCCGAATAACGTGCTGTGAAGACCATTGAGGTCACCAGCACTCCATGAGGTACCCTATCGTACAGTAAGCGTCCTTGGTGTATCGCCTCACGCTGGATAATGTGGCATATGTTCCTGAATGCTTCTTTATCAATCGGTAACTGCCCGATAAACTGGACTCCTTCAAATCTGTCCCGAAGTTCCCGCTCAAGACGGTATGCTGGTATGCCGGGATCAATATCGAATCTCGAAGTGTCCACTCTTGATGGATGTGGTTTGGGGGTTGGAGAGGGCGGGGGTGTGAACAGTCTTCTGGAGTGAGTGGGGGGGCGCCTGACTACATTCTTCGTCTCGTGATACTTCTGTGGTGGCCGGGGCGTAACCGGTTGCATGCTATCGGACACGGGTGATGGGGCTACCTCTGGAGATGCGCTCTGCCCTGCATCATTCTCTGTGATGTCGGGCCAATGCGGTTCTTCAGGTACATACTGTTCTCCGTTTTTTTCAGTTGCAGGAGCCAATTCGATCACGTCAATCTCAGGAGTGGCCTCTACAATGTCGGGAAAGTGTTCTAACTCCGTGGAAGGTAAGCTTGGTGTTTCAATGCCGGGGCCCTCCAGGACCTGTAGAATTCGATCAGACAGTGTTGGGGAATCGGTGGGCAGATCGGGTCTTTTCACCCGGATTTGGCTGAGCAGTAGGACTAATCCAACTACTCCGACGATAGCAATAATCACGCCTGCAACACATATCAGAGCAGGGATCACCTCTAATATCATCTTGATCTCCAGTGATTGACCGGCTCGATTCCTGCACCGTGAGGCATCGGCCTCGAGGGCGCAAAAACGCCAGAGTACTGCTCCTGTCTACAGTATACAATGAACTCCGGCACGAGCAGCTCATTGTGCGCGTCTCTCTGAGGGGTTTTGCTCTACCAGAAAAAAAGAAAACCGGAATGTCCCCGCGCAGGGAGCATCCCGGTTGTGTGTGGTGCATGGCTGTCATGCCACCTGGTAGTCGGCCAGCAGCCTGCGCAGCGCGATGCGACAGTCGGTGGCTGCCTCACTGAGCGTGTTCGGCGCTTTGCCCAGCACCAGAGCACCCGCTGCCAGCGGCACGCCGTGCCACAGGCACAGCATCGCCATCGCATATTTGGGCAGGTAGCGCCTGCGGATCGTCCTGAGGAACGACTCGGAAGCCCGCTCAAGGTCAATCCGCATGTCAGTCTCCTCGACCCACTGGCGGCTGTACTCGTGCGCCTCCTTCAGCGTGTCGATGCTATACGGCTCTTTGCGGCGGAGATTCCGTTCGCCGAACAGGTCGGTCTCGCACACTTCCATCTCGGCGCAGGTGCGGGCATGAGGCCCCCATGACCGGTCACGGCCATCCCAGGCCAGCCGCTGCGCCAGGAAGGTGCGCTTCTGCCGATCGGTGTAGCGGGGACTGGCAAGGCCGGGTGAGTCGCGGAGGATGGTGGGGTTGTCCTGCAGGCGCTCCAGCAGCTTGAGCCACACTTCCTGCATGGCGTCCTCGATCTGGTCGGGCGGGGTGGTCAGCAGCAGAATGTGCTTGACCAGCCCGGTCAGATCCTCGACGATCTCCTCAAAGGTCCACTCGCAGCCATTCCACAGGGGGTAGGTTCTGGTAGTCATGGCTGCCTACTCCAGATCCAGATCGCCCAGAAATGCCTGACCCCACACGTCCTGGCGCAACACGGCGCAGGCTGCATCGTAGGGGTGATCCGGCCAGTCGGCCCAGCCGCCGAGAGTGGGCACGACTGCGAAATCGTGGACAGAGTAGCCGGTCATGTCCTTGAGAGTCTCATCCACCCGCTGCAGCCAGCGTTTGAAGGCTGGCTCAGGCCGGTAGATCGAGATGAGGTAGCCATCGCGCTCGATGACTTCATCCGGGACGAAGGAATCCGCCGGGGATTCGACGGGGTCAAACAGTGCGAGCTGCATCACGATGGGGTCACTGACCCGGTTGCGGTCGCGCGGGGAGCGGACTGCGCCGGGCCTGCCCTGCTTCGAGGCCAGCTCGCCGACGAACAGCGGGCCTTCCTGCGGGTCATGGAGCGTCAGCCCATTGATGGCGGCTCTCGCGCCCATCTCTACCTGGAAGCGGATGAACTCGGCAGGCGCAACCCGCGACTCGAAGCAGACGTGCTTACCTGTGCTGGCCGCCGCTTTGACCAACCCATACCCGATGTCCAGCCCAACGGTGATGATGTCAGTGTTCTTCATGGCGTGTAACTCTCTTTCTTTTCGGATGTCATGTGGTGTATGACACTGCTGACATACTGACACCACTGACACCGGAGCAGTTTCGCGCCCATTTTGCGCCTGCGCCGCCCCGGTCTCAGCGGCGAGTGTCAGCACTGTCAGTATGTCATGTCTGTCAGTACTGTCAGTGCCCCAGGTACTTCGAGGCCACATAGCCTTCAGCGCTGCCGATCTGCACCGGCGCGATCAGCCCGGCTTTCATGAGCTCGAGCGCATACTGACGGGCATCGAGCGCCTTCATGTTCAGCTTGCGGTACACTTCGCGCAGGATGATGCCGCCCGCCCCGGCCTCGTAGATCGCTTCGTAGACCCGATCTTGCTGGCGGCGCTCGTCGCGGCCTGCGCCGCTGCGGTCGAGGCTCTCCAGCAGCCGGTGGGCGCTCTGCCGCCAGTGCTCGGTCACCAGCTCCGCAGTCTGCCAATTGGAGAGTGTCACCACAGGGGCGGGCA
>DAOTXR010000024.1:0-3425 GCA_034435375.1 Anaerolineae bacterium | reverse complement strand
GTCTGACACCCGGAACGCTGATCTATCAAGCGCAGGGTGCAGGATGTCGTCGCTGATCAGGCCCATGTCATACACCCGGAATGTTGATTGCTCAGGCGTGGAGTGCGAGATGGCGTCGCCTCTTTGGCCTTGCGCCACCCGCAGGGGGTGTCGTGGGCGCCCGGCTCTTGCCAGGCGAGGCTCGGAGCGAGCCGGTCGGTGATGTAAAAAAACGGTCTGCGCACGACTGCCAGAAAAAAAAGAAACCGGAACGCTCCCATGCAGGGAGCATCCCGGTTATGTGTGGTGCATGGCTGTCATGCCACCTGGTAGTCAGCCAGCAGCCCGCGCAACGCCTGCCGGCACTCTGACGCCGCCTCACTGAGCGTGTTCGGCGCTTTGCCCAGCACCAGAGCACCCGCTGCCAGTGGCACGCCGTGCCACAGGCACAGCATCGCCATTGCGTACTTGGGCAGGTAGCGCCTGCGGATCGTCCTGAGGAACGACTCGGACGCCCGCTCAAGGTCAATCCGCATGTCGGTCTCCTCGACCCACTGGCGGCTGAACTCATGCGCTTCGCGCAGCGTGTCGATGCTATACGGCTCTTTGCGGCAGCAGTTATGCTCGCCGAACAGGTCGGTCTCGCAGATCTCCTGCTCGGCGCAGGTGCGGGCGTGCGGTCCCCACGAGCGGTCGCGGCCATCCCAGGCCAGCCGCTGCGCCAGAAACGTGCGCTTCTGCGCGTCGGTGTAGTGCGGGCTGGCCAGGCCGGGCGTGTCGCGCAGCAGCGTGGGGCTGCCCTGCAGGCGCTCCAGCAGCTTGAGCCACACTTCCTGCATGGCGTCCTCGATCTGGTCGGGCGGCGTGGTCAGCAGCAGAATGTGCTTCACCAGCCCGGTCAGGTCCTCGACGATCTCCTCGAAGGTCCACTCCTGGCCATTCCACAGGGGATAGGTTCTGGTAGTCATGGCGGCTACTCCAGATCCAGATCGCCGAGGAACGCCTGCCCCCAGACATCCTGGCGCAGCACGGCGCAGGCTGCATCGTAGGGGTGATCCGGCCAGTCGGCCCAGCCGCCGAGGGTGGGCACGACTGCGAAGTCGTGGACGGAGTAGCCGGTCATGTCCTTGATAGTCTCGTCCACGCGCTGCAGCCAGTGTTTGAAGGCTGGCTCAGGGCGGTAGATGGAGATGACGTAACCATCGCGTTCGACGACCTCATCCGGGACGAAGGAATCCGCCGGGGATTCGACGGGGTCAAACAGTGCGAGCTGCTCGCTCATGATGCGCCTCCTTGCGACTTGAGTGGAATCAAAAGCGGCCACCCCGGTGGTGACCGCCTCACTTCGCAAGGTCAGCGCACGTTAGTGCGCCCGCGACCAGCGCGCCCATGCTCTCTGTGTTCCTGAGTGTACTGCTCAGTATCCTGCCGTTCGTACCGTTCCGACCGCTCAGCCGGTGTCTGCCCCGGACCCGGTCAGCCCGCCCAGCATGCGGTCGAGCTTTGCGCCAAAGCGGGCTTCGAGGTCATCCGGCGCTGGCTCATCGCTCTCGACAGGCTGCGGGATGATCTGCTGCCCATTCAGCGCCTTCGCCAGCTCCTCAGCCATCACCCGCCGCAGTTCCTCAACATCCACCGGCTCCCAGCGGGCAGGCGCATCAAGCTGGCGCAGCCCCGCCCGCCACGCAGCGCGGATCAGCGTGCTCCGGCTGCCCGGCGGCAGCCCTTCCAGCCAGGCGATCAGGTCGGCATCATGCTCCCCATCCAGCCGCACCGTCACGCGGCAAGTCCTGTTATGTCCCATATGTTTCGCTCCTCTCTGTCAGACAGGGTCTGACACAAACAGCCATTTCTGTCTGACCCTGTCTGCCCGGTCGGACAGGGTCAGACCAAACCGCCCTTCCCTGTCAGACCGGGTCCGACGATTCAACCTTTCTGCCTTACGCCCACTGCCTCAGCCCGTATCTCAGGAAGCCATCAGCGTTCGCCATGGCTGCGTTGGGGGCATAGATCGCCTGCGGGAAGCGTGGCGCGAGCCACGGCTTCAGCGCCAGCGCGCCCCCGCCTGCCAGCACCAGCGCGGTCAGCGTCGAGAGGTTCCACAGCGTTCGCGCCTGCGCCTCAATCGAGCGGGCGATGGGGTCGAGCCGCTCGCTCGCCAGCCCGTCGAGTGCGTGCTTCTTCCCGTCAATCACCAGCCAGCCCCGCCGCAGCGCCTGCTCGACTTCATGCGCTTCGTAGCTGACCCGATAGTCATCCAGCAGCACCTTGCGGATCATGTCAATGGCGGTGCTCACGCCGACCTCAAGCGAGCCGGAGCGCGCCTCGATGTACACCAGCCCTTCGACCAGAATCAGATCGGTCGTCTGCTGCCCGATGTCGAGCACCGCTACCCGTCCCTCAACCAGGTCAAGCGCGTGGGTCTTCATCCTGCCTCGCTCGTCGAGGATGAGCGACAGCAGCGCCCCGAACGGCTGCGGGACGACCAGCACCTCCTCGACCTCAACGGTCAGGCTGCGGCCTTCGAGCAGGATGGGATGCTTGCCGAGCAGGCGCTGCGAGAGCGTGTGGGCATCGCGATAGTAGGCGACCGGCAGCCCGGTCACCACCCGCACGCGGGCATGCTCCACCCCCGGCAGCAGCATGGCGAAGGCGGCGCCGGCGAGCTGCATCACGATGGGGTCATTGACCCGGTCGCGGTCGCGCGGGCTGCGCACCGCGCCGGGCCTGCCCTGCTTCGAGGCCAGCTCACCGATGAACAGCGGGCCCTCCTCCGTGTCATAGAGCGTCAGCCCGTTGAGCGGCGTCACCGCGCCGATATCCACCTGGAAGCGGATGAACTCGGCGGGCGCAACCCGCGACTCGAAGCAGACGCGCTTCCCGGTGTCGGCTGCCGCTTTCGTGAGCCCATAGCCGATGTCGAGGCCCACGGTGATGATGTCTGTGTTCTTCATGGTGTGTAGTCCTCTTTCTTTCGCATAAGGTGTCATGCCGTTTATGACAGCGCTGACATACTGACACCACTGACACAGGAGCGGCTTCGCGCCTGTTCTGCGCTTACACCGCCCGGTCCCGGCGGTGACTGTCAGCACTGTCAGTATGTCATGCCTGTCAGTACTGTCAGTGCGCCAGGTGCTTCGCGGCGGCATAGCCCTCGGCGCTGCCGATCTGCACCGGCACCACCAGCCCGGCTTTCATGAGCTCGAGCGCGCACTGGCGGGCGTCGAGCGCCTTCATGTTCAGCTTCCGGTACACCTCGCGCAGGACGATGCCGCCCGCCCCGGCCTCGCAGATGGCCTCGTAGACCCGGTCCTGCTGGCGGCGCTCGTCGCGGCCTGCGCCGCTGCGGTCGAGGCTCTCCAGCAGCCGGTGGGCGCTCTGCCGCCAGTGCTCGGTCACCAGCTCCGCAGTCTGCCAATTGGAGAGTGTCACCACAGGGGCGGGCA
>DAOTXR010000023.1:0-1891 GCA_034435375.1 Anaerolineae bacterium | reverse complement strand
GCGCGGAGAGGATCAGCGCCAGCTTGACCGCCTGCACGTGCAGCCGCCCGTAGACGCCCTTCAGCCGGTCGTCGAGCGGCGTCTCGTCGTGGGGGTCACACAACCTGCGCAGCCTGCTGCTGTACGCCTGCACTTCATCCCAGCACTGCACCTCGACCCGCAGCGCGTCAGGCGACGACCAGCCATCACCTTCCTGAACCGGCATGGGCAGCCGCTCGTGCAAAGCTCTCAGGCCACTGACCACGCCTTCGGGCGGAGGCTCGTACTGCCTGAGCGTCGGGCGTTCCTCGTAGCCCGGCTCCGGCGTCAGCAGCAGGAAGCGCGGCAGCAGCCCGTTCGACCAGTCCGCCGGGGTGATGGCCGCCGACAGCCCTGCCGGGGTGGTCACGCCCAGGATCGACAGCGCGGCGTTCTCGACGATGGTCAGCCCGGTCTGGGTGTCCTTGTCCGAGTAGTCGGGGCAGTCGTACAGCTCCATGATCAGGTCCTTCATGCCGAACATGTAGTCCTTGCGGTTGAAAGCCCCGAACAGTCCGGCGATCTCGTCCTTGAACAGCCCACGCTGGGCGGCAAACCCGCGTGCTCTTGAGAGCAGCTCCTGCTGCGCGTAGGTCAGCTCGCGGTAGTTGCCGGGCAGCTTGCCCGACAGCGCTTCCTGAAAGCGCTCCGGGGAGCCGGGGGTGGGCATCAGCATGTGGGGGATGGAGGAGCGGATAATGCCCTCGGCCAGCTTGAAGGCGGTGGTCTTGCGGTAGAAGGTCGTGTCGGCCACCAGCATCATGTACAGGTTCGGCCAGATTCTCACTCCCCACGGGGCGGTGACGTACAGCCTGCGGGCAATCGCCACTGCCAGCAGCCAGATGCCTGCTGCCTGATGGAACATGACCGGGGTCTGGTTCCCGATGCGCGACGCCCAGGCCGTGTACTGGCTCAGCCAGTCCGGCAGCGGAATCTTGCCGATGGGCGGAAGGGGCTTCTCTGGCGGAGGCGGCGGGGTGGGAGGGGTGGGGATGCCCCTGTCCCTCTCGCTGAGAACAGCGACGGGGAGTGGCGCTGCCTTCACCAGCCCGCCGTGCTGCTGCGGGTCGATGCCGAGCGCCGCGCAGATGTCCTTCGCGAGGATCGTCCCGCACCGGTAGCAGTAGGCATAACCCGATCCGGCATTGAACCCGAAAGATGGGTGTCGATCTCCGTTCCTGTGCCGCTCCGGGTAGATGCAGGCGCAGTTGATCCACTCGCCGTTCTCGCGGTGTTTGCGCTGACGCAGGCGATCTGCGATGGCGCTGATGACTTCGGGGTTGATTGTGCCATTAACCGGGGGCACATCCCGCGGTGGACGCCACTCCGGCTGCGGCTCCCTGAACTTCTCGATCCACGCCGCCACATCATTGAGGTCAGGCACCCGCAGGATGTCGAGCGGCTTCTCGACCTCATACGGCTTCCCGGTGACCGGGTGGGTAGAAGGCGGCGCGACCACATAGCAGCCTTCCGCCCGCAGCTCGATGTGACCGATGGGCGTGTCGAGCGCGCGGGTGGTGGGTGGCAGGTTGTCTGTGTACAGGTAGACGTGCTTGCCCTCTCCGCTGCCGGTGACAACGGTGTAGGACTGCGCGAGGGTGGGGAACAGCGCAGCGAACGCGCCGTACCCGCCCAACCCGTCGAAGTCGAGAACGACGAGGTTACCGGACACCGCCCCGCAGACGATGCCAAGGTTTTGCAGCAAGCCGCGTTTATGCCAGTTATGGATGTCTTCTTCGATGGGGCGCTGCCTCTGGTGCTGCTTCCACTCAGACAGAGCCGGGCGCTTGCCTTTCAGCGGGATGACACACAGCCCGATCCTGTGGTAGGCCAGCGCAGCCTCAAGTGTATCGTCTGTCTGTGACCACCATAC
>DAOTXR010000022.1:0-3094 GCA_034435375.1 Anaerolineae bacterium | reverse complement strand
GGCGCGCCGGGTCAGAAGTTGCAGCAGGTGCAGATGGTCGCTCTCCTTGAACACGATTTCAAGCTCCAAGCGCTCTTCTTCCACTTCACCACTCCCGAGATGCCCGTGGATCGCACGGAAGGCGGCCTAACGGCTCGCGCATCAGCCGCCGCGCCGCGAAGCGCAGCGAAGCGGGTCGGCTTGATGCGCGTGTTAGGCAGCCACATCCAAGAGCCCCTTCATTCTGGCAAGGCCGTACTCAAGCCCCAAGCATTCAAGTGTAGGCAACCTCTTCATTAGCTGCTCACGGGCTCCGTTTTCTCCAACAAGATCTCTCAACACATTGACCTCAACTACCACTGCCACGTCCATAATCTGGTGCAGCAACTTCGCATACTCGCGCAATATCTCAGGTAACACTTCCCGCTCAAAAGCTCTTGAGGTTCCACTATCCAACCTGCGGCCGATATCTGTCCTATCGGGCACTACGTGAACATCAGCGGACAACCTACGATAAGCACACTCATAGATGAAGGCAACCGCGTTAGGTATCGGATCGAATATGCCCCACTCATCAAGCTGCCGAACGATTGTTTCGATAGAGACGCGCAAGTCCGACTGTTCTATCTCGCTTCCGAGTACATCATAGATGCTGGCAGAGATCAGCTCGAGTTGCCCTTCAAGATTAGGCGATTGCTTCAGATGCTCTCTTAACCTATCCTTGAGATTCCTACCGCGTTTGTCAGCATCCAGAATCTGCGAATCTTCTCGAAAGACCTTGTGGCTAAGGCATTCCCAAAAAGCGCCCTTTAGTAATAACTCCAGGGTTGCCCTGAGCAATATGAATGCGGCGTTGTAGTGCGCGCATAGCGCTTCGATTAAAGAACGATGTGCTTGTTCAAAGATTTCTGAATGATAGGCGAAAAGAAAGGCCGACTTCCTGTTCCAATCTTTCTGAGCGCCCTCATCAGCAAAGAAAAGAGACGCAAGTAGTACATACTCGTGAACAGCGTTGTGAGCCTTTACCAGGAGATCCAACTCGGCTTCCAGAGAAGGCCTTATCTTTTCAAGTTCAAGTTCCTGGGCTATATGATCATAAGCCGATTCAATCATCTTATACCGCAATCCGCTGGTCGTAGTGGCTGCCCAACGGTCGGGTTCAGGCGCGTTGCGGAGCGCAGCGAAGCAATGTCGCCTGCAACCCGTTGTTGAGCACCGTTTCAGATATGTGACATGGCGCGCTACTGACCTGCTCCTTGGGTTCGATTTGCCCATCGTATCAGAGGTCGAAACAGGATATGTTTCACCTGTACATCGTACATCGGGAATAGCTTATGTGTTACGAGCTCGCGATTCACAAGCAATACCACCAGAAAAATCATCTGGATTACATATCGGTTGATACCAAGCCCTGCCGCAATCCCATTGGCATCTCCACCGTAAATGAAGGATCCCACAGACAAGTTGAAGGGATCAGCCAGCAGCGAGATCAATGTCAAGTTAAAAAGGGTTCCTTTCAAAAACACATTGCGTAAGCGGACAAGCTTTTCACCGCTCAACAGTAGCAAATACCCCATCAATACTGTCACCAGATTGCTTACCCCAGAGATGTAGGCCCAATGGATGCCATTTCTCTCTTCGACGGGCGTCCTGAATTGGACTTCAAAACCAATGGATCGTAGATGAAATGCTTCATATTCGCCGTAAAGCATCGCCATCAACGCATGCATTCCTTCGTGGACAGCGAGTAATAGCACCACTGCAAGCAAAAAGGCCAACCATCTCTTCATGGTTCATCTCCGGATTGTCGACGTTATGTTTGGCCGCCTAAAGGTGCGCATCAGCGGCGGCACGTAGCGCTGCCCGCCGCATGCTGCTGTTAGGCACCTCAGGACCGAGGGTTGTGACTGTCATACGTTTCAGCCCACTCACCGATGGCCACCTCCGGAAACCATGCAGCTCGGTCAATTTGACCACAGTAGACGTAGTCCAGACCGTTTCCATCGCCGGCTCCAACCGGCGTGAACATAGCGCCATGCTCGTTCACATAGAAGCGTCCCCCCGCACACCCACGCACATCCGCCACGAGCCTCGCGCAGTGCGAGGCAGCAGACTTGTCACCGAGAACGTTCGAGAGCAGCACCCGCATGGTCATCCGGGGACGGACTGTGGGCGGGTCAGTGTCGGTCAGGGCAGGGGACTCGTAGTAGATGTCGCTCCCGCCTGCCGCGAGCACGTATGGGATTCCGGGACGCGGCCCCACCCATCGGTCGCCGGGAGCGAGGGGCGATCCGTCAGGCCGAACCGGTTTCGTGGTCAGTGGCTTGCCCTCGAACTCGAAGGTGAGGTCTGCATCGAGCCGGCCGGCGCAGTAGTAGTGCGAGCCGAAACCCGAGCCGGACGAATCTGCGACCGGGACAAGCACGTGCCGAAACTCGTTGACATAGAACGCTCCACCCAGCTGGTTCCGCAGGGCCGTCTTCACCGCGTTGATCCGCCGTATGAGAACCGCTCCTCCGCCCTCCACGGCGAGGTACCGCAGTCCCTCCCCGGCCTCGTAGAGCACGGTGATCTTCCACGCGCCGTCGAGGAATCGAAGCGCGTACTTCGCGAGCTTGCTGACGTTCTGCGGCCAGACGCCGCGATACAGAGTCGGTGTGCTCATGGATCCTCCTTTCCAATCCATTGCTCGCGATGTATCCAGACAGCGGGGGAAACGTGCCCGACATACAGCGAAACCCATGTCCGGTCCCATTCCCGGCGATTAGTGATAACGTGGCCGTTGGCGGTCACACGCACGCGGCCGCCCGTGTCCCGGGGTCGGGCCCTGCGGAACCCGGCTGCGAGCAAACGGTCTGGCCCGGACACCAACTCTCGAACCTTTTTGCGGCCCATTGTCGTAGGATGGTACCACGTGCAGGCGAGCGACCCGTCCGGCTGGATGGCGCACTCGAGGCCGGTCGTCTTCGGTCCGGGCCACGGCTCCCCCGGGGCGAGCTGGCCGGGGTTGCTCAGGTCGAAGACGCCTCCATCCGGCCGCTCCAGCACGACGGGCCCCCGGAGGCGGCCGAGGAGGACGCGCCGCCCCACCTCGATGTCGCGTTGAAGGGGCTTG
>DAOTXR010000021.1:0-1535 GCA_034435375.1 Anaerolineae bacterium | reverse complement strand
CCTAGAGCGCCGGTAGAGTATTCCGGCTGGGCTGTGATACGATGCAGCATCGCTGCAAGTGAACGTGTGGAGGTGCCGCATGCAACCATCAGTTTGGAGACCTCCGGTGGAACTGTCGCCCGCCGAACAGCAGATCGTCACGCGGATCAAGCGGGCGAAGCTGTTCGTCTTCCTTCGAGCGCATCGCCATACCCTTTTTGACGAAGCCTTTCAGCAGGAACTTGCCACCATGTATAAGGATGCGCCGCAAGGCCAGCCGCCGATTTCCCCGGCGAAACTGGGACTGGCCGCCATCCTGCAAACCTACACCGGGGTGTCCGACGACGAACTGATCGAAGCGATGGTCATGGACCGCCGCTGGCAACTGGTGCTGGATTGCCTTGACGCCGAAACCCCGCCCTTCAGCAAGCCCACCTTCATTGCCTTTCGCGAGCGGATGATTGCGACCCAGATGGATCGCCGCCTGCTGGCCCGCACGGTGGAGGTGGCCGCGGCGACCGGCGCCTTTGGCAGTCGTCATCTGCGCGCGGCCTTGGACAGCAGTCCGTTGTGGGGAGCAGGCAGGGTCGAAGACACCTATAACCTTCTGGGCCACGCCTTGCGCAAGGCACTTGGCGTGATTGCCCGCCAGCAGGGGCGGGGGCTGGCGGATCTGGCGGCGGACGCGGGCACGCCACTGGTGGCAGGCTCTTCGCTGAAAGCGGCCTTGGATCTCGATTGGGACGACCCGGCGGCGCACGACCAGGCGTTGGCGCTGGTGCTCGATAGTCTGGACCAGTTCGAGGCCTGGCTGGAGGGTCAGCCGGAGCTGCTGGCGGAGCAGCCAGCTGTGCTCACGAGCCTGGCCGCGGCCGACCAGGTTCGCACCCAGGATGTGGTCACGTCGGATACGGGGAAGCCGACCTTGCGCGACGGGGTCGCCCCCGACCGCCGGATCAGTCTGGAGGACAGCCAGATGCGCCACGGTCGCAAGAGCCGTTCGCAGTTGGTCGATGGCTACAAGCGCCATGTGCTGCGGGATCTGGACAGTGGCTTGGTGCCGGCGGTGGGGATTACGCCAGCGAATGTGCCCGAAGCTCAGGTGACCGACAGCATCTCGCTCGATCTGCACGCCCAGGCCTTGACATTGCGGGAGTTGCATATTGACCGGGCCTATCTGAGCAGCCACCTGGTGCGCGAGCGGGACGAGACGTTGGAGATTTCCTGTCGGGCCTGGCCAGTGCGGCAGGGCGCCCAGTTTGCCAAAACGGCCTTTGTGCTGGATTGGGAGCAGGGCACGATCCAGTGTCCGGATGGGGTCGTGATGCCCTTTACGGCGGGAAGCAACGTGGTCTTTCCCGCTGACCGCTGTGGTGGGTGTGCCTTGCGCCCAGGCTGTACGACGAGCAAAACGGGGCGGAGCGTGAGTATCCATCGCGATGAGCGCTTGATGCAGGAGTTGCGCGAGCGCCAACTGACCCCCCAAGGGCGAGCCAGGCTGCGCGAGCGCGTGTCGGTGGAGCATAGCTTGGCCCACATCGGTCACTGGCAAGGCG
>DAOTXR010000020.1:0-3006 GCA_034435375.1 Anaerolineae bacterium | reverse complement strand
AAGATTCGCTGTGTGGGGCAGGGCAAGGTGACGCCCCCGCCGGCAGCGATGATTGTTTGACCGTTTTGCGTACCCCCCTGCCGGTTTTGGCCCAAAAAGGCCGGTTTGGGTGGGGGGGTACGCAGATGGCGCTCGTGGTTTCGTTTTCGGTAAAAAGATTGGCAAATTTCGAAAGTTAAGGTAGAATATGCGCACTCTGATCCCCAAAGATGTAAGCGAGAACGCCGGTTGTTGACAGGAAAAAGAAGGGTCAGAATCAAAAAATGCCCGTAAGGGCATTAAGACGAGAATGAAATTCTAGTCTTCATCTTAGACTCCTCTTTTGTCAGAATCAAAAAATGCCCGTAAGGGCATTAAGACGTGTCATAATTCCGATATTCAAAAATGTTGTAATGCCGGGTCAGAATCAAAAAATGCCCGTAAGGGCATTAAGACCCTTTCTGGCACGGGGGATATTCACCTCGTTTAGAGGTGTGTCAGAATCAAAAAGTGCCCGTAAGGGCATTAAGACTATGAGAATGAAATCTTGGTTTTCATGACTTATCTCCTGTCAGAATCAAAAAATGCCCGTAAGGGCATTAAGACTCATCTACACTGCAATTGATAAAGTACGGGATGTCTCTCGTCAGAATCAAAAAATGCCCGTAAGGGCATTAAGACCCTCCCCGCTCTTGCTGTACATTCCCCCTCTGTACTTCTTTGTCAGAATCAAAAAATGCCCGTAAGGGCATTAAGACTAGCCCCGCCAGGGCCCCGCACAGTAGCATGACAATCAGTCAGAATCAAAAAATGCCCGTAAGGGCATTAAGACCGCCGTTGAGGCAACCTCTGTTGAGGGATTGCTGATTGGTCAGAATCAAAAAATGCCCGTAAGGGCATTAAGACCTGGAAAAGGCTATCGAGGATGAATATCCCCGCGTGTCAGAATCAAAAAATGCCCGTAAGGGCATTAAGACGGATTCTATACGAATATCATAGCCGCCTGGTTGTAAAGTCAGAATCAAAAAATGCCCGTAAGGGCATTAAGACAAATTTTCAATGGTGACCGGTTGACTAAGCCAATTCACGTCAGAATCAAAAAATGCCCGTAAGGGCATTAAGACTGGAAAACAAATCTGCGTTGATGCCATACGGTGATAAAGTCAGAATCAAAAAATGCCCGTAAGGGCATTAAGACAGTTTCATCCCCCGCGCCAACACTCTATGTAGTGGCAGTCAGAATCAAAAAATGCCCGTAAGGGCATTAAGACATGTTTCAGGGTAAGTTGCAATGCATTCAAAAAGCAAACTCGTCAGAATCAAAAAATGCCCGTAAGGGCATTAAGACTTTTTTTCTAGAGCAGGGGGGGGTGTCTCTACAACCCTGGTCAGAATCAAAAAATGCCCGTAAGGGCATTAAGACTCATGGTTTTGTCTCCTTTTTTCGAGATTTTTTTCTTTGTCAGAATCAAAAAATGCCCGTAAGGGCATTAAGACCTCATTCCAAGGATCCGTTTTTGACTTGGCACCCGCGTTGGTCAGAATCAAAAAATGCCCGTAAGGGCATTAAGACGCGGATTCTATACGAATATCGCGACTGCCAAATTGTAAGTCAGAATCAAAAAATGCCCGTAAGGGCATTAAGACTGGACTGATGACATACTGTTGCTACAGGCCAGTGTTGTGTCAGAATCAAAAAATGCCCGTAAGGGCATTAAGACCTAAAGGAGGCGGCCATGTAAAACTATCATCTCTCGGGTCAGAATCAAAAAATGCCCGTAAGGGCATTAAGACTTTTGGAAGATGGGGGCAACGACGGAAAACAACGTCGAGTCAGAATCAAAAAATGCCCGTAAGGGCATTAAGACGTTCCAACATCGCTGCGGCCGCAGTGGCCGCCACCTCAGGTCAGAATCAAAAAATGCCCGTAAGGGCATTAAGACTCGGTCCGCAGTCCGTCTGGTTCGACACAAATGTCGAGTCAGAATCAAAAAATGCCCGTAAGGGCATTAAGACAAATCGGTGGGAAGTGTGCCGTACTTGGCGGCGACATGTGCCACGTCAGAATCAAAAAATGCCCGTAAGGGCATTAAGACCATCGAGATAATGATAGGCCAAACTGCGTGCTATAATCGGCAGAATCAAAAAATGCCCGTAAGGGCATTAAGACGCCTCCGATGTTCTGGTAATTGACACGCACCCCGAAATACGTCAGAATCAAAAAATGCCCGTCAGGGCATTAAGACTTGCCCTGAATGATGGCCACCCCGGTCATGCTGGCAAAGTCAGAATCAAAAAATGCCCGTAAGGGCATTAAGACGCCAGTACCAGGCTCGTTTTATTCGTTGCGGAGGTTGTGTCAGAATCAAAAAATGCCCGTAAGGGCATTAAGACACCCGTTGTCGGTGGACAGGTCCCACTGGTCGAAGTCAGCGTCAGAATCAAAAAATGCCCGTAAGGGCATTAAGACTCACCGTCATTGGACTTCACAACAACCGCGCCGCCCATCCAGGTCAGAATCAAAAAATGCCCGTAAGGGCATTAAGACAAATCCTTTACAGCCTGATAGCGCATCAATGCGCTCTGAGTCAGAATCAAAAAATGCCCGTAAGGGCATTAAGACATACTCATTATCTGCGATTTGTCAAGGGGAAATTGACAGGTCAGAATCAAAAAATGCCCGTAAGGGCATTAAGACTCACGCTCTACGATTTTCTTAACTCGTTGTTTCAAATTCATGTCAGAATCAAAAAATGCCCGTAAGGGCATTAAGACACGAAGCGTTCCGTTATTCTTGACTCAACTTCGTACCAAGTCAGAATCAAAAAATGCCCGTAAGGGCATTAAGACGTGAGCCGGGCGTGTTTTCAGCCCGCTCCTCTCGAGTCAGAATCGTAACTGTTCAGTCTTGCATCAAAACTGTTGGGTATGTCATTGCGAGGAGCGTTCTTTGCGACGAAGCAATCCCCAAGCGGTCAATCTGGCCTGATAAGTGGGAGATTGCTTCGCCAGAAAACGGCTCGCAAT
>DAOTXR010000019.1:0-45091 GCA_034435375.1 Anaerolineae bacterium | reverse complement strand
CTCAGCCGGGCTGGGTGTTGCCCCTAAGCGGCGTAAAGACGGCTCTTTTGCTCGCCGCTGGAGTGTGTTTCAGGAAGGACGATTTGCTTTCCTGACTGCCCTTCCTGCTCCTTTTACTTAGTGTCGCCCCCTCAGCCACGCTGTGGAGAGGGGGCAGACCGAGCGTCAGCGAGGTCGGGGGGTGAGGCTTCAGCGCCCCATACCAAGCCCTCTAGCCGCTGACAAACGCGCTGCATCGTCCCTGGCAGATGTAACTGCCATGCAATTGTCCCGTAACAGGGATGGGCTATGATGGGGCTGACGCTCCTCAAAGACCCGACCAGAGGCAAAGCCAGCGCAGAAGCTACAGGTCGGATGTTAGACAAAGGTGGATGGCATGACGGACATCGGACTGGTGGGCTGGGGAACCTCCTTCCCCACCCATACCCGAACATACAAGGAGCTGGCCGAGCTGACCGGCATCCCCCCAGACGTGATCCGGGACAAGTTCGGCATCACCAAAATCTACGTGCCTGGCCCGCAAGACCAGGTCTCCCAGCTGGCCGCCGACGCGGGCCGGGCGGCCCTCGACATGGCCGGGCTTGACCCGGCGGATGTGAATCTGATCATCTATCACGGCAGCGAATACAAGGACTTCATCGTCTGGTCGGCGGCCATCAAAATCCAGGGACTGCTAGGAGCGTCCAACGCCTATGCTTTCGAAGTGTACGCGCTGTGCGCAGGCGCGGGGGTTGCGCTCAATGTGGCCCAGGGCATGATGCTGAGCGATCCACGCCTCGTCCACGTCCTGCTCGTCACGGCCAGCCGTGAAGGCGATCTGGTGGACTATAGCAACGAGCGCACGCGCTTCATGATCAACTTCAGCGCGGGCGGCGGCGCCCTGCTGCTCAAGCGCGACCATCCCACCCACCGGCTGATCGGCACGGCGGTCTTGACCGATCCCAGCCTGAGCGAGACGGTGGTGATGCCCGCTGGGGGGGTGCGCCACCCCACCACCGCTGAGACGGTCGCCGCTGGCCAACATCGGCTCGACGTGACCGACCTGGACGCCATGCGCGACCGGCTGGGCGAGGTCTCCCTGCCGAACTTCGTCACGGCGATCCGGCAGGCAGTTGAGCGCGGCGGCTACGCCCTCTCCGACATCGGTTTCCTGGGCGTCACCCACATGAAGCGTTCGTTCCACGACGCCCTGCTGGCTGCGCTGGACCTCGACCAGGAACAGACTGTTTACCTCAGCGACTATGGGCACATCCAGTCGGTGGATCAGGCCATCGCGCTTGAGGAAGGCGTCCGGCAGGGCAAGATCAAGCCGGGCGACCTGGTGGTGCTGGCAGGCGCAGGGACAGGCTACACGTGGAGCGCTGCCGCTTTCAAGTGGGGCGCAGCGAACGCCTAGAGGCGCACCCTGCGCCCTTGCCTTTCAAGACGATTGGCCCGGCTCAGTAGGCCGCTTGAGCCTGATCCCCAACAGCCGTCGCCATCCCTCGCGCCGGTTGAAGCGCCCCGCCAGCGCTGTGCCCACGATGCCCTGCGGGAAGACCAGCACGGTGACGATAAACAGCACGCCCAGGATCAGCGCCCAGCTATTGCCGATATTGATGTGGAGCGCCCCGACGGTCACCACCGTGTCCCGCAGCAGGTGCTCGACAAAGTGCAGCCCAAACGCCCCCAGCGCCGGCCCCAGATAAGTGCCCGCGCCGCCAATGATGGTCATCAACAGCGGGTCAATGGTGAAAGCCACACTGAGCAGGTTGGGGCTGGCGCCTTTGGCCGAGATGCCGCGCAGCACGCCTGCGCCAGTCGCCATCACGCCGGCCACAACGATGGCGATCAGCTTGAAGCTGAAGGTGTTGTAGCCCAGCATCTGGGCGCGATCTTCGTTGTCGCGCAGGGCGGCGATCACCCGTCCGGTAGGAGAGTTCATCAAGCGGCGCACCAGCCAGTAGCTCAGCACCAGGATCAGCAGCGCCATGTAGTAGAAAAAGATGCGGTTCTGGGCAGTGTTCAACCAATCGGGCACGTCGAAGGTAAAGCCGTCTTCTGCGCCGGTCAGGTTGACCATCAGACGGTTGCCAGACAGCAGGTAAAACACCTGGGCAAAGGCCAGCGTGAACATGGCAAAGTACAGACCCTTGATGCGCACACCGACGAAGCCCTTGACGAGCGCGATCCCCACGCCGATCAGCAGGGTGGCCAGGATGGCCTGCCACCACGGCCAGCCGAGATGTCGCATCAACATGCCGACAGCGTAGGCGCCCGTCCCGAAATAGGCCGCATGGCCAAACGAGACGACGCCGGTGAAGCCAAACATCAGGTTGTAGCTGATGGCCAGGATGGCTAGGATGAAGGCGTCAATGAACACCGATTCCCAGAAGAACGCCTTGCCGCGCTCGCACACCGACGACTCCGTCCGCCAGCCGATCACAAACGGCGCGGCGATCAGCAGCAGGACGGTCAGCACCAGCCAGCCATCCTGTCTCAGCAGCGCCCCCACTTGGCCCAACCGCGGCCCCGCCGCCTGTGCTCCGATCAGCGCCAGCAGCAGCAGCCCACATTCTGCCATCAAAAGGATCGAAACGGGCGTCAACCCCTCGGCGCAGTACACCGACTCGGCAGCGCTGTGCAGCCGGGCCAGGCCGCTCAAGTTGGCGTCTGGCTGGCCGGTGGCCAGCGCGACCGCATAGGGGATCAGGACGAACACGGCCAGCAGCAGCCCGCCGGACAGCGAGCCAGGGGTGAGCCTCGCGCGCGCAGAAGTGGATCGCATCGACATTGCTCACTCCCTCCCGAACAAGCCGCTGGGCCGCACCAGCAGCACAATCACCATAAACAGCAGGCTGGACAAGCTGGCCAGGATGGGCGTGTCCAGATAGGCCAGCGACAGACTCTCCGTGGTGGCGCGCGTCAGGCCAAGCAGGAAGCTGGCGATGGCCGTACCCTCGAAGCTCGCCATCCCACCGATGACGATCACGATGACCGCCGTCAGCAGGAACATGTCGCCCATTTCGGGATATGCGCCGATGAACGGCGCGGCGGTGATCCCGCCCAGCGCTGCCACCGCCGTGCCGAGCGCGAACACCAGCGTGAACACCCGCCGCACGTTGATGCCCAATGCCTCGACCATTTCGCTGTCCTGCACTCCGGCGCGGATGACGATCCCCAGGCGCGTGCGCTGGAGCAGCAGCATCACGCCGATCATGATCGCCAGGCCAACCAGGATGATAAACACCCGGTAAACCTCAAACTGCCCTCCCAAGATGTGGAAGGCCGAGTCGAGCGGCGGCGGTGGGTCAATCGGAACCAGGCCGGCAGGTCCATAGATGGCGCGCACGGTCTCTGTGATCGCGCTCGCCAGCCCGAAGGTCAACACGATCTGGAAGATGGGCCGCGCGTACAGGGGGCGCAGCAGCGCCATCTCTGTGATCGCGCCCAACAGGCCCCCGGACAACGTCCCAGCCACTAACGCGGCCACGAAGCGCACCGCCGTGGGTGTGCCTTCCGGCAGCGCACCGTACACCGCAAAACCGGTGTAGGCGCCGATCATGAAGAACGACCCCTGGGCGAAATTCAACACGTCCAACAGGCCGAACACGATGGACATCCCCGCCGCGACCAGAAAAAACAACATCCCCTGATACAGCCCGGACAACGCCACCACCGCTGCCGTGTGGGGCTTGAAGAATGCGAAATCCAGGATGAGCAGCACCAACGCAAACACGCCGGAGATAACCAGCGAACGGCGGAACGTGCTCACCCGCAGCGTAGGGGTCTGTGGGGTGGTCATGGCATTCCCTCTCAAGCGGCGCCGAGATAGCGCGTGATGAGGCGCTGGTCGGCAGCCAGGTCTTTCATCAGGCCGTGATGGACAGACTTTCCGCTCTCGATAATCACATAGCGATCCGCCAGGTAGCGGGCGACGTGGAAATTCTGCTCGACCAGCAAGATGGTGATCGTCTCACTCAGTTCCCGGATGGCGCTCACTAGCTGCTCGATGATCACGGGCGCCAGGCCCTCGCTTGGCTCGTCCACCAGCAGCAACGTGTTCTCAGACACCAGCGCCCGCGCAATGGCCAGCATCTGCTGCTGCCCGCCCGAAAGCTGACCGCCCGGCCAGCGGTACAGGCGCTTGAGGTCGGGGAACACCCTGAAGATCAGCTCGGCCCTGCGGTCCAGCTCGCCACGCCGGCGCTCGGCGATCTTCAGATTTTCCTCGACCGTCAGGTGCCGGAAGACGGCCCGGTAATCGGGCACGTAGCCGATCCCCAGCCGGGCAATGTCGAAAGGTCGCCTGCCGTTGATAGCTACGCCTTGAAACCGAATCGAGCCAGTGCGGGGCGGGTTGAGGCCCATGATGCTGCGCAGCGTGGTGGTTTTGCCGGCCCCGTTGCGCCCCAGCAACACCGTGATGCTTCTGGCAGGGACCTCAAAATTGACGCCCTGCAAAATGTGATACTGCCCAATAAAGGTGTGGATGTCGTCTACATGGAGTACAGCGCTCATCGTCTGCATCCTCAACCGGGCCGGGTGGCCGGATGGCCGGGTCTGTCGAACAGTTCAAGCTCGCCCAGATAAGCCTGCTGGACGGCCTCGTTCTGCGCGATCTCCAGCGGTGCGCCCTCCGCCAGCAGTTGTCCCTGGTGCATCACCGTGATGCGGTCAGACAGCGCCATCACCACGTTCATGTTGTGCTCGACCAGCACAATGGTCTTGTTCCCGCCCCGGCGGATGCTGTCCACCAGCTGCATGAAAGCCGGGACCTGCTCAGCGGCTAGGCCGGCTGTTGGCTCGTCGAGCAGCAGAATCTCAGGGTCCTGCGCCAACAGGATAGCCAACTCCAGGCGGCGCTGGTCGCCGTGCGACAGGCTGAGCGCCAACGCGCCTGCCCTATCCGCCAGACCAGTCTGTTCCAGCGCCACGTAGGCCCGCTCCTGATACTCGGTGAAGCGCTCGCTGCGAGCCAGGAACCTGAAATTGTCTGCGCCTAACGCCTGCGCTGCCACCCGCACATTCTCAAAAACGGTGAGCGTCGGGAAGATGTTGGTGATCTGGTACGAGCGGCCCACTCCCAGGTGAGCCAAACGGTGCGGCGGCAGGTCGGTGATGTCCTGCCCACGTAGAAACACGCGCCCCCGTGTGGGCCTGAGCGTGCCGCTCAGCAGGTTGAACAAGGTCGTCTTGCCCGCGCCGTTTGGCCCGATGATGGAGTGGAGGGTAGACGCCTGCACCTTCAGATTGACGCCGTCTACGGCTTTCAGCCCGCCAAAGTAGCGGGCCAGGTCGCGCGTTTCGAGGATGACTGAGCGATCGGACATGGCCTTCTTCCCGTCAGAGAGCGTGTGTAGGCATGGCACAACCATACACCCATAGCCCGATTTACAAAAGGTCGGCACACCGGTGAGGTGCGCCGACCTTGTGTGGAAGGTGTGTCTTAGCTGCCGCAGTTCGGGGCGGTGCAGATGGGCGCAATCTCCTCAGCCGATTTCTCCTCAACCAGCTCGAAGAAGCGCTCTTCGGGATCGTCCACGCTGATCAGCCGCACCACGTAGCCAGGAGCCAGGGCCTGATGGTCCTCAGGGCGGATGGTATAGGTGCCCTTCGGCCCTTCGAACGACATGCCCTCCAGCACCGGGATCATCGCGTCAGGGCTGGCATCGCCGCCGGTCTGCTCCAGCGCCTGGACGACCGCCTGCGCCGTAGCGAAACCACACTCGGTGAACAGGTCGGGATACGTGTCGAACTCCTCCAGGTGGCGCTCGACCAGCCAGTCATTGATTTCGGTCTGAGGCAGCGTGTAGTGATAGATGATCAGGCCAGTGGAGCCGATGAAGCCCGGATCGAGCAGCTTGGTCAGGTCGTTGGAGCTGAAGCCAGTGATGAACGGGATATTGCCCGTCACCCCCTGAGTGGCAAGCTGTTCAAACAGGATGACGGCGGTAGTGTTGGTGGCCCAGATCAGGATCAGGCCGTCGGGGTCGTTTTCCAGCACCTGTTGGATGTAGGGGGTAAAGTCCACCGTGTCGCTGGGGGCGAATATCGCATTGCCTTCCGGCAAGATCTCGCCGCCCAACGCCACGGTCGTCAACTGGAAGACAGCCGCCGTCGCCTGCCCGAAGGCGTAGTCCTCGGCCAGGATCATATAGCGTGTGCCCACGTTTTCGAAGGCCCACGGCATGATGATCAACCCGTCCTGGGCGGCATCGCGGCACACGCGGAAGGTATGCTCGTTCCAGTTGGCCCCGGTGATGTCGTGCGAGGCTGCCGGGGCGGCGAAGTACAGCACGCCGTACTCGTCTGCAATCTGCTGCACCTGGAGCGCCACCGCCGAGCTGGAGTTGCCAATCAGGATCTCGACGCCCTCCGACTCGATCAGCTCGCGGGCTGCCGCCACGCCGGTGTCTACGTTGCTGGTGTCGTCGCGGATGACCAGCTCAATCGGGCGGCCAGCCACGGTCATCGTGCCGTCTGTGGCATACTCAAAGCCGAGTTGCAGACCGCCCAGCGCCTCCAGTCCGAACAGCAACAGTGGGCCAGTCTGATCTTCCAGAATGCCGATCTTGAGCGGCTCCGGTTCCGGCGTTGGCTCGGCGGTTGGCTCGGCAGTCGGCTCCGGCATGGGTTCAGCCGTAGGCTCCTCGACCTCCTCCGGTTCTGCAGTCGGCTCCTCCGTGGCGGCAGGTCCACAGGCCGCCAGCAGCAGCGCTGCCAGCAGCAGCACCACAATCCACATCTTCTTCATGATCTTTCTCCTCCATCTGTGAGAGAGTGTTAGCCTGCGCACGTATCCCGCAGCGCAGGTCGCCGTTGGCATCCCAGCAAAGACTGTGCAATTGCCTCCTTTTGATCCCCCCTTTTGTCCCTCCTAGATCCACTCGAACGCAGCCGCAGCCATCGCGTAGCCAGCGCCGCTGCCACAAAACACCACCAGATCGCCAGGCTGCGGACCTTTGCTCTGCTCAATGGCGTCGTCGAGCGCCATTGGCATACAGGCCGATCCGGTGTACCCCCACTTGTCCATGATCCAGTGCGTCTTTTCGAGCGGTATCCCCAGTTCGCCCATGACATATTCAATGGTGCGCAGGTTCAGTTGGGTGAAGTAGATGCGGTCAACCTCATCGACCTCCCGCCCGATCTTGTGCAGCAGGTCGCGGACGAGCGGCGGCCAGGTGCGGTGGTTGGTGTCGGGAGGGAAACGCTTCTGAATGGTGAGGAACTGCGGTGGATCGCCTGGCCGCCTGCCCGTAACAGCCTGCGTCCCGCCCGTGAAAATGCCCATGTAGTCGTAATAACTGCCATCCGCGATGAGCTTGGCCCCCAAAAATCCGGGGCGGTCTCCTGCGCCGATCACCACCGCCCCCGCGCCGTCGGCGAACAGGGTAGCCGTGCGCTTATCTTGCCAATTGAGGTAGCGCGTCATTCCATATGCGCCGATCACCAGGATGGTGTGGTAGGCTGGGTCGGCGGCGATGTACTTGGCAGCGATGTCCAACCCCGTCACCCAGGCTGCACAGGCGCAATTTACGTCGAAGGTGGCCGCGCGTGTCGCGCCGAGCTTGTATTGCACTGCCGACGACGTAGCAGGCGAGATATAGTCAGGGGTGTCGGTGGCCAGGATGATCAGGTCCACCTCCTCCGGCTTTCGGCCCGCTTTGCCGAGCGCCGCGCGTGCTGCCTCGACGGCCAGGTCAGAGGTCGCTTCATCGGCGGCCATCACGCGCCGCTCGCGTATCCCGACGTTTTCGATCAGCCATTGGTCCACCGGCTCGCCCAAGATTTTCTCCAGGTCGGCGTTCGTCACCACCTGCTCTGGCACATAGCGTCCGACGCCGATGATCTGTGCGTAGCGCAACACGGGTCTACTGGATGTGCGCGTGGAAGACGCGGTTGAACTCAGCAGGCTTTTCGATATAGGGCGAGTGCGCCGTATCCTCAATCACCACCTCTTGATAGGAGCCGCCTGCTGCTTTGTACTTATCCAGCACCGCCCGCGTCTGACCGACCATCGGCTGCGACGGGTACACGCTTGCGCCGGGCCAGCCAGGCACCAACCCCATGGCTCCCAGCGTCCCCAGGTCAAACAGCGACGTGTCCGACACGATCTGGTCATGGCTGCCGCGCACCCACAGGATGGGCGGTTTGGGGCTGACGGCGTACAGGTGTTGGATGGGCTTCTGGTACTTGGGCGAAGCGGCGTTGATCGGCCCCCACACGCCAGGGGCTACGTTGGGCCAGTTGGCAGACGGCGTGAAATCGCCGGGGTAGTCCTGCTCGCCGACATGCTGCGAGAGCAATGAAGAGAGCAAGTCCTCTTCTCGCGCAGGCACGAACGGCGGCTTCCAGTAGAAGCTGTTCATCACCACACGCGGCGAAGCCTGGGGGTTGTCGGTGCTGCGATCCCCGGCAGCCATCAGTTTGGGGAACTCCGGGTTGACCACGCCGCCTCCCGACCCTGCAAAGTCGTCGTAGCAGGGGGTCCCCTCGACATCTTTGGTGCCGCCAAATCCGAAGGGCGATCCGGGGTTGACCAGCGTCACGCTCAGCAGACGGGCAGGGTAGTCCATCAGCAGTTGCCAGATTACCGCCCCGCCCAGCGAATGCCCGACCACGTGCGCCCGGTCAATCTCCAATGCATCGAGCAGCGCCACGGCGTCGTCAGCCCAGTCGCCCATGCCGCGCGTGGCATCGATCTTCTTGCCGATCTCAGCCTCACCATAGCCGCGCTGATCGTAGGCAATGCCCCGATAGCCGGAGGGCAGGGCCAGCATGGTCTCTTCCCAGTAGGTGGCTGACGAGGCATTGCCATGAATGAACAGCACTGGGATGCCCTCCTCCGGCCCGCTGAACAGGACACGGGTCGCCAGGCGCTGACTCGTCACCGTCCGCGCGGTTACACCTTCCAACGTTGGCACACTCATTGCTTCTCTCTCCCTCCCATGTCTCAGGCTTGCCTTAAGAAGTCGAGGATCGCCGCGTGGGTCTCATCAGGCTTTTCGATGTGGAACAAATGCCCGGCCCCTGTGATCTCAACCACTCTGGCGTTGGGCCACACGCTGGCGATGGCGTCGCTGTTGGCTCGGGGGGCCACCTCGTCCAACTCGCCCACCAGCAGCAGAACGGGGTTGGGCGGCGTGAAGTCCGCTATGTGATCCGCCTGCAAGTAGGGCAGCCCTGCCTGGCTCTGCCGCAGGTAAAGCGCCGGCGGCTGCTGGCTGTTGAAGCGCAGCTCGATCAACTTCTGGAAGCCTTCAGGATCGCGCGTCTCGAAGCCCTCCGCGGTGGCAATGCGGATGCCTCGCTTGACCAACTCCAGCGGGTCGCCGGAGCGATCCATGAGCACCTGCATGGCTCGCGGCGAAGGCATGGTCACTTTTGGCCCCCAATAGAGCGTCGAGGCCAGGATCAGCTTGCCGATGCGCTCCGGCGCTTTGCGCGCCATAAACAGCGCGATCCCACCGCCCAGCGAGTGTCCCAGCACATGCGTCTTCTGGATGCCCAGCGCGTCAAGCAGGCCGAGCGTGTCATCGGCCAGCATCTCCAGCGTGTAGGGGATGTCGGGCTTGTCGGAGCCGCCGATGCCGCGATTGTCGAACGTCACCACGCGGTAATGCTCGGCCAGCGCGCCGACGTTGCGCCACCAGGAGGCGTGCCACTGCCCGACCCCGTTGATCAGCAACAGCGTCTCGGCGTGGCCCTCCCCCTGGATCTCATAATAAAGCGATAGATCGTTGACTCTGATGGTAGGCATAGGTGCTGCGCCTCTCAGTCTGTTTGGCCATAGCGCTCGATCAGCGCCTTCTTATCGATCTTGCCCGCGCCAGTCTTGGGCAGCTTGCTTACAAACACCGCCGACTTGGGAATCTTGTACTTTGCCAACCGCTCACGCATGAACTCGATCAATGCCTCAGCGGTCAGAGCAGCGCCAGGCTTCAGGACGACCACCGCCCGCCCCACTTCGCCCCATTTTTCATCCGGCACGCCGATGAGCGCCGCTTCGGCCACGGCGGGGTGAGCGTGCATCACACTCTCCACCTCGGCGGGGTAGACGTTCTCGCCGCCGCTGATGATCATGTCCTTCAGCCGGCCCACCACGCTGTAGTACCCCTCGCTATCACATATCGCCAGGTCGCCGGTGTGCAGCCAGCCATCCACCAGGGTGCGGGCCGTCGCCTCCGGGTTGTTCCAGTAGCCGGGGGTGACGTGCGGCCCCCGGATGATCAGCTCGCCCGGCTCGCCCGACTCGCACGGGCTGCCGTCCTCGCGCACCACGCGCACATCAATGTGAAACAGCGGGAACCCAACCGCGCCCGGTTTGCGACGCACGTCCTCCGGCGGCAGCCAGAACGTGTTTGGCCCGGCCTCCGTCAACCCATAGCCAGTTTTGAAGTCAACCCCCTTTTCCCAGAACTTCTCGAACACCGGCAATGGGCACGGCGCACCGCCGCTGATCGCGATCTTCAGCCGTGAGAAGTCGGCGTGCTCCCAGCGGGGGTGTTGCTGGAGCATCACGAACATGGTCGGCACGCCGAAGAAAACCGTCACCCCGCCATGTTCGATCAGGTCGAAGACCTGATCGGCGTCGAAAGTCCGACACACGATGCTCTTGCCCCCCACATGCACAAGCGGCAATGTAAACACGTTCAGCCCGCCGGTGTGAAACAGCGGCGAGTTCAGAATCGCTACATCGTGCTGATCCAGCCCCCAACTGACCACGGTGTTGACGCTGTTCCAGGCCATGTTAGCATGGGTCAGGATCGCGCCCTTGGGCAAACCCGTCGTGCCGCCGGTATAGCAGATCACCCACGGATCGTCGGGATGCAGGTCAGGGCGCTCCACCCCCGTGTCAGGATAACTGTCACGCGCCGTGATGGGGATGTCCTCAGGCTGGGCCAGGTCGTCGAAGGCGATGACGTGCCGCACGCTCGTCAAGGCGGGCCGCAGCTCGTTGACCTGCTCTGTGAACTCGCCGGAGTGGCACAACACGACTGGCAGCGCATCGGCCAGCAAGCCTCGCAGTTCGGCGGTCGTCAGCCGCCAATTGAGGTTTTGCAGGATGGCCCCCAGTTTGCCGCAGGCCATCCACACGTCCAGGTATTCAAGACAGTTCATGGCGCAGACGGCTACCCGCTCGCCGCGCCGCACCCCTAGCGCATACAACAGGTTGGCCGTGCGATTAGCCCGCCGATTCCACGCTGCATAGCTGATCAACTGACCGGTAAGCGCATCCTCAAGCGCGACGCGCTCCGGCGTCAGCCGCGCTCGCTTGTCAAGCCAATCCGGCACATAATACGACTTCTGCACTTGGAGGCTGCTCATCTTGTCTCTGCCTGCTGATCGGACATCTTGCGGAGTTCAGTCTTCAGCACCTTGCCTGCGCCAGACATGGGCAGGGCCTCCAGGAACACCACCGACTTGGGCACTTTGTAACCTGCCAGATGCCCACGCAGGTGGGCGATCAGCGCCTCCTGGCTGACCTCGGCCCCCGGCTTGAGCACGACAAACGCCTGCCCCACTTCGCCCCACTTCTCGTCCGGCACGCCGATCACCGCGCACTGCTTCACAGCAGGATGGGTGTACAGCGCTGTCTCGATCTCGGCAGGATAGACGTTCTCGCCGCCGCTGATAAACATGTCCTTCAGGCGATCCACAATGTAGAAGTAGCCTTCTTCGTCCACACGCGCCATGTCGCCGGTGTGGAAGTACCCTTCGTCGTCGAAGGCAGCCTTCGTCGCCTGCGGATCGTCAAAATAGCCCGTCATGGCCGAAGGGCCGCGCAGCACCAGCTCGCCGATCTCGCCGGGCGGCAGAGGGCGATGCGTGGTCGGATCGACCACGCGGGCATCGACAAAGAAGTTGGGGAAACCAATCGACCCAGCTTTGCGGATGGCGTCTTTCTCCGGCAGCGAGAACACGCTGGGGCCAAACTCCGTCATCCCGAACCCCTGCCGGAACACCACCCCTTTCTCCCGCTGGTAGCGCTCGATCAACGGCACGGGCATCGGCGCGCCCCCGCTCAGGCAGAAACGCAGCGTGCTCAGGTCAGCGCTTTCCCAACCAGGCGCTTCGGTTAGCATCTGGAAGACGGTCGGCACGCCGGAGAAGATCGTCACCTTTTCGGCCTCGATCAGCGTGAGGATCTCGCCGGCATCCACGCGCTTGGTCTGGATCACCGTTCCACCCAGGATCAGCAGCGGCACGGGATAGGGAAACAGCCCGCCGGTGTGGAAGGTCGGGAAGACGTTCAGGTAGATGTCCGTGTGGTGAGTGTCTCCCAGGTGGGTGTTGAAGGCGTTCCACACGATCTGCCGGTGGCTGATCTGGGCCGCTTTGGGCAGGCCGGTGGTGCCGCCGGTGAACAGCAGACAGGCCGTATCCAGCTCCGTCAGCGATTCGCACGTCACTGGCGTATCGGGCGCCTCGCTGAGCGCCTCTTCGAGGCGGGAGGAGCGGCCCCAATCCTCGGCATGGCCCTCCTCCAGAAACCAGAACGCGGGCATGTCGTCGCAGCCGTGCAGGTGCCGGGCAATGGCGTCCATCGGCGGTTCCCAACTGTGGAACAGGACCTTCGGCCTGACCCGACGGATCAGCGCCTCGATCTCACGAGGGTGGAGCCGCCAGTTCAAGGGCACCATGATCGCGCCCAGCTTCCCACAGGCAAACAGCAGGTCAAAGAAAAAGACACTGCTATGGGCTACGCACCCGACGCGGTCAGCCCGGCCCACGCCCTGGCCCCCAAGCCAGTTGGCCAGTCGGTTGGCGCGACTGTTCATCTCACGGTAGGTCAGGCGCAACGCCGGGTCTTTCGAGACATCGACAAACGCCAACTTGTCCGGTGTGTAGACACAACGTCTGGCCAGGTAGTCGCCTACATACATCGTGACCTCTCGATAGCCGCGGCAAGTTCAGGTTGATGCCATACAGCGGTCCAGCACAGGCGCAGCCATTCCGCCCACGGCGAATGGCGCGGCCACTGGATGCCCAAAGGATGCTATTCAGTGTAGCAGAGGGTGGTTACGGGGGAGTTACAAACAGGGGCAGTGCATCGTTGATCACACTGAGCCTGTCTCCAGGATGGCCCGGTACAGCGCCGAAGTTTCCGGCGAAGGCTGGATGTTGAGCACTTCGCGCAGACGTTCCACGGCCCGCTGGTAGGTGCGCAGCGCCTGGGGGCGGTTGCCCAGCCGCGCGTAGCAGATCATCACCAGGCGATAGGCGTTTTCCCAGCAGTCATCGCGCATGAGTATCCCCTGGCAAACCTCGATGGCCTGTTCCCAGTCGCCGCGCTCAACCAGCACGCGGGCCAGCCGGTCCGCCGTGCGCAGATACAGCTCACGCAGCCGGGTGCGTTCTTCCTTGCACCACTCTTCGTAGGGGTACTCTTCCAGATAATCCCCGCGATAGAGGGCCAGGGCCTGGCGATAATCCTCCACACTTCTGGCAGGCTCCGTACTAAACCTGGCATCCCCAGCCCGGATCAGGCGCTCGAACTCATCCACGTCCAGCCACAGATCGGCCTGAGGGCGCAGGCCGTACAGGCTGCCATCGCGGGCCACATAGGCCGACTCATCCCGGCGGCCCCGCCTCGGCTCTAACACGTAGTAGAGCGCACTCAGCGCCACCTTGAACCCCTGACTGGCCGCCCTGGACGAGAGTTCCGGCCACAGCAGATCGCAGATGCGGTCGCGGTCAAGCATGGCACCGCGCCAGGTCAGCAGCAACTGGAAGAGCTGGCGGGCTTTCTCACGCCGCCACTCGCTCCCCTCGATCTCTGCCTCGCCGCGCCATACGCGGAAAGGACCAAGCATCTGGACGCGCAACTGGTAGCCCGGATGAAGCTCCAGGTCGCCGAGTTTCATCTGTCTGAGCAAGTCGCCTGCGTAGGCTGCATGTCGGCCTTGTGCGCGTGCAGACAACAGCAGCACCACCAGATGACGCACATCCGGGGGGCCGACCAGCGTGCGGCGTGTCAGCAGGTAGTCGTAGCCATGGGCGCTGACAAGCTGGAACAGGCTGTCCAGATGGTGGCGCAGGCGCGTCTCCTCTTTGAGGTTGCGCCACGTCAGGCACTGCCACAGCCGCACGGCAGCCTCTCCGAAGGTATCGCTGCACTCGCGGAACCCTCGCTCTGCCTGCGCCAGCCAGGCGATGGCTTCGTCGGTGTGCCCGGCCAGCGTGTACGAGGCAGCCAACGTGGCGCGTATGTGCGCGATGATCCACTCGTCACCGGCTCTCTGGGCGATCTCGATGCCCTGTTCGGCCATCCGCTCCGCACGCGACAGATTCCCGGCGTACCCAAAGGCGCGGCACAATCCCCAGAACGCCTCAACCTTCAGGCGGGACACAGCCAGCCTGTCGCTGATCTCGATGGCCCGTTCGAAGCAGCGCTGCGCCTCGTCGTATCTGTGGTCGGCCTCCCGGATGAGCCAGGCATGTCCCTGGCGCATGTACCCTACCGCTGTGACAAACGGCGAGTCCAGGGCCTGGCCGCGCTGGGTGCCCTCGACTGCTGCCTGGTAGGCAACCTCCCCTTCTCCCTGAAATGCCACGATCAGCGACAACAGCAGCAGCGTCTCGCGGTGGGCGCGTGGCCGTAAGACTGGCTGCTGATGCTCCGCCTCGACGCGCTCTTCAAGCAGACGACGCGCTTCGTCCAGGCGGCCTGTGCGCAACAGCACCCTGACCGCCAGATCGGCCTCCCCAGGCCCCTCTTCGCGCAATTCTCTGACCTGCTCCTGAAGCTTACGGGCTTCCTCGGCGTGCCCGCGATTGAGCTGGTTCTCGGCCAGCAGTTCAAGCAGCCTGGCGCGGCTCTCGCGGTCTTCCTGCCCATCAGAGAGGCGCAGGGCCTCTCTGAGCAGCGGCTCAGCGTGGTTCGGATTGACCGTATCCAGGTAGACACGCGCCTGCCCGCGCAAGGCGCGGGCCGTCCCCTCGATGTCGCTCCGGGCGCGGCACAGCCCTTCAGCCTGACGGTACCAGCGCAACGCCTCGTCAAAGCGGCTGCGCAGGCGCGCGATGTCGCCCTGATAGATCAGCAGGATGGGCTGCTTCTCCAGCGTTTCGGGCGGCAGCGACGTGATCCAGTCGGCGAGCGTCTCCAACCTCCCTGCTTGAACCAGCGCCTGCCCCACCTGTTTGATCAGTTCGGCGGCCTGCTCGGCATCGCCGCTCCGGATCCAATGGTAGATGGCCTCCTCGCTCTCCCCCTGCCCGCTGAAGAGGGCGGCTGCTCTCCGGTGAAGCGCCCGCTTCTCGCCGTCGGGCAGCTGGTGATACAGAAAATCGTGAAACAGGTGATGGTAGCGCAGCGTGGACTCATCCAGCGCCACCACAAACAGGCCAGCATCTGTCAGTGTGGACAGCAGTTGTCTGCTGTCGTGGGCATCGCGCAGGCTGTCACACGCGGCAGGGGTCATGCGGCGCAAGATGCATGTGGTCAATAAGAAGTTTCGTATGTCCTCAGGCTGTTGATCGAGGACCTCCTGGGCCAGGTAGCTAAACAGGTCTTCTTTCAGGCCCGACACACTGTGCAGGACCTGTGGAAGGCTGGTCAGGGCGGAGGCGGCGAGACCTTGCCTGATCAGTTGCAGGGCAATCGCCCAGCCCTCGGTTTCTGTAGCCAGCACTTCTACGTCCGACGCGCTGAGGGGCAGGCGATGCTGATCCTGAAAGAAGGCGCGAATCTCGTCGCGGGTGAAGGCCATCTCGGCCTCTCCGATCTCCAGCAGCTCGCCCCTGACGCGCAGCGCCACCAGGCAGTCGAGTCGCAGCGACTGGCGGGTGGACAGGATGATGTGCAGATGGTCCGGCGCGTACTTGATGAGGCGTTCCAGAATGTGGAGCGAAGCTGGGGCCTGGTTCAACAGATGGGCATCATCTAAGACTAACAGGATCGGTTCGTGTGTTTCCTCCGCCAGCTCGTTGATCAGCATATCAATCGCGGCGAGTCTGGGCGCCATGTCGGGGATGCTCTGCCAGGTCTCCAGCGCGGCCAGCGGCTTTTGAGAGAGGGCAGGCAGAGTCTTGAGAAAACCGTGCAACAGGTAGAGCAAGAACATGGGGGGATCGGTATCTTCGGGTTCGAGGTGATACCACACGATGGCATATTCGCTCTCGACCAGGGTAGACAGCGCCGTACTCTTGCCGTACCCTGCTCCTGCCTGGAGGACGGTCAGGCGATGGCTCAGGGCTTCCAGGATGCGCTGGGTAAGACGAGGGCGGTGAAGGACCCGCTGGCTGGGACGAAGCGGGGTCAGTTTAGTCTGGACAACAAGGCTCTTCTGCTGCACCGTCTACGTGAGCCTCCACACCTGTGCTAACCATCTCGCCGGAAATGCTTCCGGCCAAGCGCTTGAAGCCGAGCGACCTTAGTCTAGTCTAGCGCATGGAAGCCGACAAGTAGAGGGTTGGGCGGCGGGTGCGTTTCAGGTGAGGGGACTGAGCAGCCTGGGCGCTCGATGAATGCCGCTCGGAGCCTCACCCCCCTCATCTGACCAAGTCCTGCGCCTCCTGTCAGCCAGGAGAGAACCAGCCGCCTGAGCCTCCCCACTGGCAATGCAGCCGTGGGCGGCTGCCTGAATCGAAAGAGCCATGTCTGAACCCCTTTTCCGGTTCAACATAGCTCCCCGGATATAGGGCGGGTGGGATTCGAACCCACACGAGGTTGCCCTCAGCGGATTTTAAGTCCGCGGCGTCTGCCATTTCGCCACCGCCCCGCGCCGACTCATTATACCACCAGCCCCCCCTCTCGCCAGCCATGCCCAGCCGAGGGGAGCGCCCCACAGAGTGGATATGGAGGGCTAAAACCGCTTGGCCCGTCAAATGCCACGACTACCTTGTTGAGCACTCCGCAGTAGGGAAGCAGGAGGCTATGGCTTTACTCCAGCGCCACGGCCAGGATCAACATGACCGTGAACCCAACCATCGCCCCCATCGTCGCCAGATGCGAGTTGCCCTTGTTCTGGCACTCCGGCACCAGCTCCTCAACCACGACGAAGATCATGGCCCCGGCAGCGAAAGACAGCGCGTAGGGCAGAATCGGGCGGCAGGCCAGCACCGCCATGGCTCCCAATACCCCCGCCACCGGCTCGACCACCCCCGAAAGCTGCCCATACCAGAAGCTCTTTAGAGGAGAGAGGCCCTCTCGTCGCAAAGGCAGCGCCACCGCCATACCTTCCGGGAGGTTCTGGAGGGCCATGCCCAGACCCAGCGCTACCGCGCCCGCCAGGCTGACCGCTGGAACGTCGCTGCCTGTCGCACCAAAGGCCACCCCGACGGTCAGCCCTTCGGGCAGGTTATGAAGTGCAAAGGCCAGCACCAGCAGAACCGTGCGCCGCCAACTCGTCGGGAGACCTTCCGCGCCGTGGCCGCGCCGATGGCGGCGGGTGCGCCAGCGAAGCCGCCGCCGGCCACTGCCTGGGACCGGGCGGCTGTCTGGAGGAGAGTCTTGGCAGGAGCCTGCGGGGCCGTGCTCTAAACTGCCCTGGCGCTGGCAGGAGGGACCATGAGGGCCAGCGTGCAGGTGCGGCAGAATCAAGTCGATGCCGCGCAGGAAGATCGCCCCCAGCAGGACCCCTGTGGCCGAAGGAAACCAGGCCGGAACCGCCAGACCCTGGGATAGCTCCAACGCCGGGGCCAGCAGCGAAAAATAGCTGGCCGCGATCATCACCCCGGCAGCAAAACCGAGCATGCCGTCCAGCAGCTTGTGGCTGATACGGTGCGTCAGAAAGACAGTGGCTGCACCGAGCGCAGTGGCGCTCCATGTGAAGAGGGTGGCAATGAGGGCTAGGAAAACAGGATATAGACCGATATTGAGGTGCGACAAGACATCCAACCTCCTCGGCAGGGGTTTAGGAATACCTAAAATTGTACCCAGGATGGGGAAGTTAGGCAAGGGGGAAAGAGGTCTATATCGGGCGACCGGCGCAGGCAGCCCCAGCGGAGTGGTCTCGGAGGTCACTCCAGCGGCATGCGGTCAGCGGAGGTAAGATGGCGGTGACGGCGCAGTATATCCCACACCCGCAGCGCCGACTCGATCTTGACCGGGATACTCATCTTGCTCTGTCCAATGCGCCGATCCTCGAAGTAGATGGGAATCTCTTTGATGCGGTAGCCCAACTTCTCAGCCACATAGGTCATCTCGACCTGGAAATCGTAGCCGTTGGAACGGATGCGGTCCAGGTTGATGCCGATCAGCGTGTCGCGCCGCCAAGCCTTGAACCCAGCAGTGGTATCGCGCTGACGGGTGCCCAGGATCAGGCGGGTGTAGACCGAGTTGGCCCACCAGCTCAGCAGGTAGCGTCCAAAGCTCCACCGCTCATCAAGCTGGCCGCCCTCCACATAGCGCGACCCCACCACGACATCGTAGTCTCGGAGCAGGTCAAGCATGGTCGGGAGGTAGGACGGAGAGTGCGAGAAGTCAGCGTCCATCTGCACAATGGCCTGGGCACCCATCGCCAGGGCGCGGCGAAAGCCATCCTTGTAGGCAGTGCCCAACCCCATCTTGCTAGGGCGGCGCAGCACCTCGATCTGGCCAGGATGCCCACGGGCCAGGTCGTCAACCACATCGGCAGTGCCGTCTGGCGAGTTGTCATCAACCACCAGGATCGATAGGCCCTGGAAACCCAAAGCCCACAGTTCGGCAGCCAGGGGTGGAATGTTGCTGGCCTCGTTGTAGGTTGGAATGACGACGATCGTTCTCATATAGGTCTAACCACTTCAGCCTCACCCCGACCACCGGACGCCTGAGCCGCTCAGCGTGCAGACAATCCCAGTTCTCAGGTGCAGTCGAGGGGTAAAGTCAGGGACGGTCTGTCTGCTCCTCAGGTTGCCGGGGACGCATATACAGCCACCAGAACCGCTCGTGCGGGAAGGCCGGGATCATGGCCGGGTCCCACACGAAGTCGCTCTCCGCTGCAATCTCGCGCAGCCGCCGATCGACGGCGGCCAGGCGAGCAGAAAAGCTGCGCTGTTCAGCCGCCCGACGGGCAAACGCGATCAGCAGGTCGATGACGGTGCGACCTTCGGCCTGGGTGGGATACTCAGGATCGTAGCGGGCGGGGTTATCCTCACACTCCTCAAGGAAGGCATCCCAGGCGTGCAGCCGGGACGACATCTCGCGCATGGCCTTGTCCTCAGCCTGGACTTGCCAACTGCCGAGCTGCTCACTGACAGCAGCATGGGCCATGCCGAGCCGCTGCGCCTGGCCACCAGAGAGACGTTCACGCAGCGCATCCAGTCGGTGAAGGCGCAACAACAGGCCGCCCAGCGTGCCCCTGGGCAAGAGAGTCAGGGAGCCAGTGGGGGCAGTCAGCGGCCAGTAGAGGACCGTGCTCAAGAGGTAAGGACGCAGGTCGAAGACGATGGCCTCGACGATGAGCAGGTCGCGCTCCAGGTCGAGGGTGGCATTGCTCTCCATTGCGCTGCTACTTGATCTCGATCCAGTCAACAGCGATCTCGCTGCCCTTGCCAATCGTGTGGCTCACCCGCAGCGTTGGGATGCGATGGCCGTTGATCCACCACAGCATGATCAGCACCCCGGCGATCACGCCCAGGGTAGCCAACAGAATACGTCCCCACTTCATCATATCACCGCACTTTCTGTTACTGCGAGTGTCAAGAAGGGCATGTTCCTCGTCCGGGGCAGGAACTCCAGCGGGATCGCCACGGCAGCGCCGATCCCCACGCGGCTAGAGCTTTCCGGCGCAGGGCAGCCGTCTGGGCCTGACAAATTCTCCACGCCCCTGAATCTCGCTCCAGCGCTTGTCGCCGCCATCGACATGCCATTCGAAGACCTGTTCGTTGTCGTGGGTGGCGTAGGTGACGCAAGGGGGGCGTCCCAGGACACGTTGGGTGACAGCCTCGACCAGCGGATCGATGTCGAAACCGTGAGGGGCCTTCAGCGATAGCCACTGGCCGGGGACCCACGCCAGCTCCAAGAGCCGGTTGCCGGCATACCCTATGGCGCGGTAGTGCGGCTCGACCTGCACACAGCGCCAGTACATCCCCACAATGCGGGCCTGCCAGAAAGTCCCGTTCAGGCGCTCCGTGATCAGGTAGAGACTCTTCTCAGGCTGCTCGTAGAACCAGGTTCGGGCATTCGTGCTCATGTCTTGCGCCCACGCTCCTTGTCAGGGATTCAGCGTTTGGCCGAAAACGCCTCCGGCCAAACTGCTCAACTCGCTCATGGATCATACCGTAAACTGCACCAGATGAAAAACTCACGGCGCACTGCTGTTCGGCGGGTTGACCTTCTGCGCCGCCTCGTTCGCAGCCTGGAAGGGCGACACACCATTCAGCAGCACGGCCTCAACCGCATCCTGGATCGCTTCGCCGGGCGCAGCTCGCACCGCCAGGTCGGGCAGCAGCACGGCGTTTTCCAGCAACACGCCGCCAATGGCGGTGTAGGAGTCAGCATCACCCCACACTGCCAGCGCTCCCGCCTGCGACGGCAGCCAGCCGGAGGCCTGCGTGTATGTCCCCAGGTTGACAGGGTTCATCAGGAAGTTCAGCAGCGACATCGCCGCCGCCTGGTGATCGGGGTCTTGGGTGGTGACCACCCACACCCAGCCTGTCGCCAGCGTGAAAGGACCCCCGTCTGGGGTGGGCGTCCAGGTGACGCCCGTATTACGGACCTCGCTGCGCTCCGAGAGGTAGTTCAACGAGGAGACCGCCGCAAACCCGGCCTGTCGGCTGCGGTACAGCGCCCACGAGTCGTTGAAGTCGGCGATCTGGAACAGCGCCGTATCGATCACCCCTCGTTCGCGCCCGGCGGCGTAGAAGTTGAGCACGGAGGCCAGCGCCGCCGAGTCGAGGTGGGGAGCGCCGTCCTCATCGACCAGCACGCCGCCTGCCGCCATGTACTGGAGCAGGGTGGTCCGGTTGACGCTGCCCAGCGTCCCGGCAGGGAATACAAAAGGCACCGGGCTGGAGAGGACCGCCGCGAAAGAGCTGGGAGGTTCCTGGAACAGCGTCTCACGATAGACGGAGTGTTGCACCTGAAGCACATAGGGCAGCCCCACCAGCTTGCCATCGACGGCGCCCATCTCCAGCGCCACCGGATACATGTCCTCCAGCAGCATAGGGTCGATCAGCGTATCGATAGGCACCACCAGTCCTTCGGAGGCCGCCTGCGCCAGCGCCTCACGGTCGAGCAAGGCCAGATCGGGCAGAATGGCAGGGGCGACGCTGGGGGCGCTGCGCAGATAGGCCAGGGTACTGCCCGCGCCGCTGGCTCGCTTGATGTAAATATCTACGCGGATGTCCGGAAATCTCTGGTCGAAGGTGGTAAACTGTTCGAGCAACGCCTGCCCACCAGGCGTGTCGTTGAGCGGAGAGAGGTCTTCTGCCGTCCATACCGTCAGCACCAGCGGGGCTTCCTCGTCTGGCAGGGCCTCGCTGCCCGCCGCCGGAACAGTAGGGGTGTGGGGTGCATAGAGCGTGGGGGCCGGTTCGGTGGCAGTCGGCGCTGCCCCCGCCGGAGTCTGAGGCGCGCCGCCGGGGATCAGCCCGCACGCCGTCAGGACAAACATCAGCGCCGCCAGGGCGCACAGCCGTCTGATCATGGTGGTTCCTCACCGCACAGCCATGTTGAGCGCCCCGTCTGCTTGCTGGTCGGGGCAGAGGCAGTTCATTCCCTCACGGGGATATGTTAGCGGGTGGCGCGAAGTCTGCCAAACGGTTTTTTTCGATCCCTCGACAATCGGTCTATAATCGGTCCCGTAGCCTGACTTCGGCGTGAGGAACGCTATGCCGGATGAACTGATCGGCCACAAGCTGGGGCAGTATGAGGTGCGGACGCTGTTGGGCAAGGGCGGTATGTCGACCGTCTACCTGGCCTATCAGCCTGCTATGGATCGCATTGTCGCCATCAAGGTTCTCCCCCGCGAGTTCCTGCACGACGACACCTTCCTGACTCGCTTCCAGCAGGAGGTACGTACCATCGCCCGGCTGGAGCACCTGCACATCCTGCCGGTCTACGATGTGGGCGAAGATCGGGGCATCCCGTACTTCGTGATGCGCTACCTGCCGGGCGGCACTCTGGCCGACCGGATCGGCGACTCCCTGCCCGACATGGGGACGGTGGCGCGGATCACCCAGCAGGTGGCCGGGGCGCTCGATCACGCCCACAGCCGGGGGATCATCCACCGCGACCTCAAGCCATCCAACATTCTCTTGGACAGCGACGGCAACGCCTACCTGGCCGACTTTGGCATTGCTCGGGTACAGCAGGCGTCGATTGGCCTGACTGGTTCGCGTGTGATCGGCACGCCGCCTTACGTTGCGCCGGAGATGGTACGTAAGGGCGAAACCGTCACCCATGCCGCCGACATCTATGCGCTGGGCGTGATCGTCTACCAGATGCTCACCGGGGAGCTGCCCTTCTTCGACCCCGATCCGATGAAGACGCTGATGATGCACGTGATGGAGCCGCCGCCTTCCATCTGCGCCTTTGATCCCAACTTCAGTTCGACCCTCGACGCTGTGGTGCAACGCAGCCTGGCCAAGTTCCCGCGCGAACGGTACGCCTCGGCGGGCGAGTTTGCCCGCGACCTGACCCGCGCGATGAGCCACTCCCCCTCCGAACTGGCCTCCCCGGAGGCCAGCGCCAACCCGGCGGCGGTTGCGCTCGCCTATGCACCCGATCAGGTCTATGCGCCGCCCGCGCCCTGGCCGCACACGGTCTACCAGGCTCACCCGCCTCAATCTGCCGCCGGCGCAGGCAGCGCCTATGCGCTCGCGGTCGATGAGGCCGAGGAGCCGGAGCGCTTCCGCTTCGGCGGCTGCCTGATCATTGTGGGTGTGATTGCGGCCCTGATGGCCGGCGTGGTGCTGACGGCTCTGGTGCTCACCGATGGCCACCCCTTGACCTTGCTGGCCATCTTCACCCCTATGCCTCGCGCCACGACCACGCCAACCGTCACATCGACCCCTGCTCCTGCTGCGTCCACCGAGGAACTCACTCCCTCTCCGTCATCCAACTTGGAGACCCCAGCGCCAGGGTTGCCGCCCGCCAGCGGCGGTGGACGGCTGGCGTTCGCCTCCAACCGGGACGGCGACTACGAGATCTATGTCATCAACCTGGACGGCACCGGCCTGCTCCAGCTCACCGCCAACACGGCCTACGACTTCGATCCGGCCTGGTCGCCAGACGGCGCACAGATCGTGTTCGCTTCCAGCACTGACGGCGACGCCGAGATCAAGATCATGAATGCAGACGGCAGCGGCGTCCACCCGATCACGGACAACGGGGTCCGTGACGCCGACCCCGCCTGGTCCCCTGATGGGCAGTGGATCGCCTTCTCGTCGGAGCGCGACGGCGACTTCGAGATCTTCATCATGCGGCCCGACGGCTCAGACGTGCGCCAGCTCACCTTTAACACCGTGGACGATTTCAACCCCACCTGGTCGCCGGACGGCGCGCGCATCGCCTATTACGTGAAGGTTCCTGAGCAGGACGACAGCGCCGAAATCTACATCGTCGGCGTGGAAGGCGGCGCAGTGGCCCGCGTCACCGACAACACCGTCCCAGACCTGTGGCCGGATTGGTCGCCGGATGGGATGCGGCTGGCATTCACGTCGGCCCAGGGGCTGCCAACTGGCCAGCGGGCTATCATGGCCGTGAATCTACACACCGGGGAGACGGCCTCGCTGACCAGCGGCGTGGCCCGCGATGACGACGTGGCTTGGTCGCCGGACGGCACGCGCATCGCCTTCGACTCGGATCGTGACAGCAGCGGTATCTTTAACCTGTATGTACTCAATGTGCAGACGGGAGAGCTGTGGCAGGTGACGTTTGAGGCAACCAACAGCGTCGCTCCAGCCTGGCAGCCGTGAATGGCAAGGGTTGACCGTTGGATGTTCTGGATCGATGGCTGAACAGGTGAAAGCAGACAGTCAAGTGTGGCTCGCAACCGATCATCCGTTCTGGAAGGTGCTCTGTGTCTGATGAGACGCTCGTCGGCAAACGTGTAGATCAATACGAGATTAAGGGGGTCCTGGGTCGTGGCGAGATCGGGATTGTGTACCGCGCCTACGACTCCGGAGCCAATCGCCTGGCGGCGGTCAAGTTCCTGCCGCGTGTGCTGATGCAAGAGGCCGGGTTCTATCAGCAGTTCGAGTTACAGGCAGCCAGGCTGGCCGCGCTGGAACACCCCGGCATTGTGAAGCTGTATGGCGTGGGTGAATGGGATGGTCGTCCTTATGTGGCGATGCGTTACATGCCCGGCGGATCGCTGGCTGAGATGCTGCGACGCTATGGCTCGCTGGCGGTGGGCGAGGTGGTACCCATCGTGGAGCAGGTGGCCCAGGCTCTCGATTACGCCCACGGGCAGGGCGTGCTGCACCTGAATATCAAGCCAACCAATGTCATGCTGGACGAGGAAGGCAATGCCTCGTTGTCCGATTTTGCCATCCCGCGCCTGCGCGAAGCCACACCCAGCCTGACCGGCTCGCAGATTCTTGGCTCAGCGGAGTACATCGCGCCGGAGATCGCGCGCGGCGAGCGCGAGCTGACCCCTGCCGCTGATGTCTATGCCCTGGGAGCGACGGTTTTCCAGATGTTGGTAGGCCGCCCACCCTACCGGGCTGACACAACGATCCGGCTGGTGCAAATGCACCTGGAGGAGCCGATCCCGTCGCTGCGAGCCTTCAATCCCGTCATCCTGCCCGCCGTGGATGCGGTGGTGCGCGGCGCGCTGGCCAAGACGGTGGACGAGCGATACGCCAGTGCAGGTGAGATGGCTCGCGCTCTGAGCAACGCTCTGGGGCAGATGGCAACCACCACGCGGGGCAAGGACATCACCAACGTCCTGGCCTCACCAGTTGATACCCCTACGCCCACGCCGCCGCCGGTGCCCGCGCCGATCCGGGTCGAAGCGCCCCAACCCGTGACACCCCCTGCCGAGAAGACCGCAAAGCCCTCCAGGCGCGAGCAGCGCCGCCTGGCCCGCAAGACCCGCCAGCACGGCGCGCGCCGCGTCACCCTGGGCGGGGTGCCGTGGTACACGGCTGTTCTGGTGCTGCTGATGTTTGTCGTGGTGTGGTTCGCCGTGGGCGTGCTGATCGGCGCGGAGGCTCGACGGCAGGTCAACCTGTTCAAGCTGGCCGAGATCCACAGCACGCAGACGCCTGCCGCCGCCACCTACAACGCCCAGGCCACTCAGACCATCCAGGCGTACTTTGGCGGATTCCAGACGCAGACCCAGGCAGTGCTCGACACCCAGGCCACTGCCACCGCCCAGGCTCCGACCTCTACGTCTACCCCACTCACACCGCCCACACCGACGGCCACCGCCACCGCCACGCCGCTCCCTACCCCCCTCGCCGGAAGCGCAGGGCTGATCGCTTACGTCTCGGAGCGCGATGGCGACCCGGAAATCTTCCTGCTCGACCTCCTCAGTGGCCAGGTGACGCAGGTGACGAGCAATACCACGCTCGACGATCACCCGGCCTGGTCGCCAGACGGGCTGCTGCTGGCCTTCCAGTCTGACGTGCGAGCCGGTGGGCAGCACATCGCCGCAGTGGAGGCGTCGTGTGCCGCCGAGCCAGAGACCTGTCCGTCGAAAGTCACTAACCTGACCACCACCCTGAGCGTCGACTCGTGGCCAGTGTGGTCGACCGAAGGCGACCGCATCGCCTACTACGCTCGCGATGCCGGGCGCTACTACCTGCGGACCGTCACACCACGGGGCAGAATTGAGGAGATAACCCAGGTTCCGGGCGATGTAGACCTGCTGGATTGGGCGCCAGACGGATCGTTAATTTTCTTTGGGGCGGGCCTGTCAGGCGCGTTCGACATCCAACGCCTGCCTCCCGGCGGCATCTCGACCGACCGTGTGCCGATCACGGATGCCCGAGGGCTGATCGAGTTCATTACCTTCTCGCCCGATCGCCGTCTGGCTGTCTATCAGGCTCTGACAGAAAATCGCCGCCAGCTTTTCCTGGCTGACGCGACCTGTGATCCCATCGACGATTGCGTGATCCGCCGCCTGACGGATGACTGGTACAACTATACTGCGCCGCGCTTCTCGCCGGATGGAACGCTGATCCTGGTCACATCAGATCGGGCAGGCAACCGCGACCTGTATGTGCTGGACCTGGAGGGTCGCCTCGTGCGCCAACTTACCGACCGCCCCTACGACGAGTACAACGGCGCGTGGCAGCCCGCGCCGTGATGGGAATCCATGCAGCGCACCCTGCTCACCCTCCGCGACGATCTGGCCGCCCTGGCGCTGGTCGGCCTGATGATGCTGGTCGCCGCCTGGGCGGTAACCGCTGCCCAGTGGGCCGAAGGGCTGGACATCCTGCCCGTCGTGGTCCTGATTGCGGTGGCGGCCAACTACCTGCTATCCCTCTCGCGCTTTCCCGGCCTGACAGGCACGCTCATCAGCCTGGTCTACGGCCTGTTCACGGTGTGGGCGCTGGTCGGGGGGCAGATCGCCGAACCGCTTACCTTCCGCGAACGGCTGATGGAGGTCAGCTTCCGGCTGGGGACCTGGATCGAGCAGGCTGTCAGCGGCGGCTTCAGCCGCGACAACCTGATCTTCCTGCTGTTCGTCGGGCTGCTGGCCTGGCTGCTGACCTTTAGCGCGGTGTGGAACGTCTTCCGGCTGCATCGCCTGTGGCAGGCGGCAGTTCCCGGCGGCCTGGCCTTGCTGGTGAACGCCTACTACTACCTCGGCCCGGCCAACATGAAGCTGTTTGTGGCCGTCTATCTGTTCCTGACCCTCGCACTGGCCGTCCAAACCCACATCGTGCAGCGCGAACGCCTGTGGCGTCGGCAGCGAGTCGGGTTTCACCCCAGCACCCGCTTCGACCTGATGCGCGGTGGGCTGGCAGCAGCGGCGGTCCTGCTGGGGCTGGCCTGGCTGGCTCCCACCGCCCAGGCCAGTCACGGGTTGGCCGAGCTGTGGGAACGCTCCGATAACCCCTGGCGAGACGTGCAGGAGACCTTCGACCGCATGTTCAACGCCCTCGAAGGCCGCGCCGGGTCGGTGGCCTCCTACTACGGGGGCGCGACGCTCGCTATGGGCGGCCCCATCCACCTGAGCGACAACCCGGTCATGACCGTCTACGCGCCGCAAGGGTATCGCTATTACTGGCGCTCCAAGGTCTTTGAACAATATTTCATGGGCCGTTGGTGGACCAACGCCGAGCTGCGCATCACCTCTGACTTTGGCCAGTTACGCCCGGAGACAAACGGCCCCTACAGCCTGCGCCGAAACGTCCAACAGCGCGTTGAGGTGCTGATGCCGGCCACACGTCTGCTGTACGCAGCGCCGCAGCCGGTCTCCTTCGCCTCGCTGCCGATCATCTACGAGATGATTCCCAACCTGCCCGGCAGCGAGGCAGGCACCGTGACAGTCGTGCAATCATCCCGCCTGCTGGAGCAGGGAGCGACCTACGGGGTGACCTCCTCGATCAGCATCGCCGACGAGACCAGCCTGCGGCTGGCCGGAACCGAATACCCGCTTTGGGTGAAGAATCGCTATCTGCTGCTGCCAGAGAACATTAGCCCGCGCACCCGCGAGCTGGCCCGACAGCTCGCCGCGCCCTACACCAACCCCTACGATGTCGCCCGCGCCATCGAGCTTTACCTGCGAACCAACATCACCTACAATGAGCAGGTCGCCGCGCCCCCGAACGAGGTCGAGCCGGTCGATTACGTGCTGTTCGAGCGGCAGGAAGGCTACTGCACCTACTACGCCTCGGCCATGGCTGTGTTGCTGCGCTCGGTGGGCATCCCGGCGCGGATCGCCGTGGGCTTTGCCCAGGGCGCCTTTGACCCAGAGATCAGCGCCTATGTGGTGGCCGAGTCGGACGCCCACACCTGGGTCGAGGTGTACTTCCCGGAATACGGCTGGGTGGAATTTGAACCCACGGCGGCCCAGCAGCCTATCCTGCGCAGCGAGCAGTTTCAGGTGTTTGAGGCAGGCGCACTGGCGCAGCCGCCGCAGTTGGGCCCGCCGACGCCGGCGCCCACCGCTCAGCCGCCGACCACGCCGGGGGATGAGTCTGAGCACAGCCCGCGCGGAGCGCCCGGTATGGACTCGCAGCGCGGCCCTGCGCTGCTGACCGTGCTGCGTGGGCTGCTGGCGACGGCATTGGTGATAGGGGTGATCGGCGCGGCTGTGTGGACCTGGATGAAACAGCACGGGCTGCACAACCTGACCAGCGATGTGGCACGCAGCTACGCCCGTTTGAACATCGCCGCGCCGCTGGCAGGCGTTGACTTACAGGCCAGCGACACACCCTGCGAACGAGCAGAAGCCTACCGGCAGTCGATCCCGGAGGGGGACTATCAGGTGAAGCGCATCGTCGATCTGTATGTGCAGGAGCAGTACACCGAACACCGGCTGTCGTTGGTGGGGCGCTACGAGTCGTACCGACAGGCCCGCGAAGCGTGGCAGCGCGTGTGGCCACTCGTCGCCCGCACGGCCCTGGAGCGCCTGCTGGCGCGGCTGAACCCGTTTGCTGGCCGCAGCACAGGCAGGTAGTCAGGGCCAACGGGACGCCGCTGACTCTAAACCCATTGTGCGGAGTAAGGGGGGAGGTATGAACCGAAGGAATGTCAGCTTTCGTCTGATCGCAGCGCTGCTGGCGGCGGTGGGGGTCGTTCAGGCGTGCCGAGGGGCGGCCAGACCGGCGCCCATCCCTACGCCGCTCCTGGCCCCAACCCCGACCGCGCCGCCCATCCCAACCCGCATCCCCAGCCCCACGCCGCTGCCGTCAGCCACACCGACCATCACACCCAGCCGCACACCGACTGTCACGCCGTCGGCCACGGCCACCACAACGCCCACCTCGACCTTCACGCCGCCGCCAACCTACACGCCGGTCCCCACGGCCACCCGACCACCCACCCTCTCGCCCACGCCCACCTCGACGCTGCTGCCTGGCCAACTGACGCTCACGCCGTCCGGCGGACGCAGCCCCAAACCGCAACCGGGCGAGCTGAACAAGCTCAACAAAGTTGCCAATCCGAACTTCACCACGGGCAAATATACCTTCACCGCGCCAGATGGACGGTCGATTCCCAACGTGCCCAGCGAATGGTTGGCGTGGGCCGACACAACCTACGGTCCGTGGCCAAACTACGACGAAGAGCTGGACCCCAAGCATCACTTCCCGGCAGACTGGGTCTCGTGGCACATCTGGAGCATCGGGGCCAATTTCAGAGCTGGTCTCTACCAGAAGTTTACCGATCTCCAGCCGGGGGCTGTTTACCGGGCTAACTGCTGGATGTTCGCCTACGCCGGGGAGGACATCAAGCGCATTCCGGCCACTGGCTTCATCAAGCTACGGCTGGGCATCGATCCCCTGGCTGGGGACAGCCCGAACGCCCCCAGCATCATCTGGGGCATCGAGAACGCCAACATGATCGGCAGCGAGGCTAACGTGCTGGAAGACATCTATGGGCCGTGGGACCTGTTCGCGCCCTACACGGTGATCTTCACCGCGCCGTCGGCGCGGGCCACGCTGTGGATCGAAGGCAAGACCGACTTTGCCTACCCGATGAACAGCTTCTGGGTCGACTCGTGCGAGATGTATGCCATCGGCTGGGCCAGCGATTTTGGCATGCCGATGCCGTAAGAGGGGGCTATGAAGGATAGCGGGCGGGCCTGAGGCCCGCCTGCGTTTGTCCGGCGCTGCCGCCGTTTACTCGCCCAGCCTCCGCCAATGGCTCTCCGGGGCCGGGAGCTGCGGACGGCTGAGCCGCCGCCGGATGATCTCGACGGCCAGACCTGCACTGCCCGCTGCCGCGCCGCCAAAGGCCGCCCCGCCGACTAGCACAGCCAGGGGGACTGAAATAGCGGTCCAACTGGCGGCAAAACCGAACAAGGGCAGCGCCATTCCGATCATCCCAGCCCAGAACACAGCAGGCCACAGGCGCTGCACCGTCACAGCGCCGGGGCGGAAATGCTCCAACGTCTGGGCCTTCAGGCGGAGGTAGTCATCCTGATCGATCAGGCCGCGCTCCCTCATCTCGGAGGCTTGCTCCAGATCTCGCCTGATGCGGCTGAGTGACGATCCACGGCGCTGGAGGAAATATCCGATGCCAAACGCCACAGCCGCAAACATCCCGCCCACAGACAAGGCCGCGATACTGACCACTTCGAACGGATACCAGCCGCTCGCCGCGAGGGCCAGGAGCATCGCCTCAGCGCTGAACGCGCCTCCATACAACATCCATCGCCTGATTGCATGTCCAATCGGGGGATGGACCTCCACAGGCTGAATCTGCATGACGTCGCCTCCCGGTAAACGAGCTTGCGTCATGATCCATTACGCACAGGCCAGGCCAAAGTTTCCAGGGCCAGCGCCATCCCGAAGCCCGGCCAGAGCGTATGCTGGTGGGCGCTATTGGCGCTCGGCGGCGCCCTCAGGCGAGCGTCAGGCTGCCCTCGATCAGGATCACCACCTGTCCGCCGACGCGCACCTCGGTGACGGCTCCATCGCGGATATCCACTTCGACCTCGATCAGGCTGGGGCGGCCCATCTCGAAGCCCTGCTCGACGACCAAATGGGTGGTGGAAGCCTCGTAGGCGTAGGGAAAGACGCCCTTGGCCAGCAGGTAGGCTCCCAACGCCCCGGCCATGCTGCCCGTGGCCGGGTCCTCGAACACGCCCACCAGCGGGTCGAAGTTGCGCACGTGGACGTGGTGGGCCTTGTCGATGGTCTCCAGGGTGAAGACCTCGCCCCCTGTCACGCTCATGGCGCGGCAGATCTCGTTGAACAGGCCCACGTTCAGATTGACGCGGCGGATGGCGTCGAGCGAGGCTACGGGGATGATCAGGCCCGGCAGCCCAGTCGAGTACACCTGGGCGGGCAGGTCGGCGAGCAGGTCGTGGGGGGTGAGGCCGAGCGCCTGGGCCAGCCGGTCGCGGTCCGGATATATGCCGCCGTGGCGCGCCTCGCCCTGGGTCATGACGGCGCGGCTGGTCTGCCCGGAGCCATCGGTGATCAGGTCAACAGGCAACGTGCCGACGCCGACCTGCTGCCAGATGCGCGTCACCGGGCCGGTGATGGTGTAGCGGCCCAGGGTGGCCAGCACGACGTGAGTGCCGATAGTCGGGTGGCCTGCGAATGGCAACTCAGTCGAGGGGGTAAAAAAACGCACGCGCACGTCGGCGCGTGGATCGGTGGGCGGCAACACGAAGGTCGTCTCAGAGAGATTCATCTCGCGGGCGATCTTCTGCATCTCGTCATCGCTGAGACCCTCCGCGTCAGGGAAGACAGCCACCGGGTTGCCGCCAAAGATGACCTCGGTAAACACATCGGCCTGAATGAAGTGGTAACGTCGCACGCCAATCCCTCCAGCCCGCAGTTTGGTGGAATGCACGATCTGTTGGAGAACTCCATCCATCGAAAGAGTCACAAGATGCTGTTTCGATGAAACGCTTGCAGCGCCACGTGACGGATAACCCTTATCATAACCCGATGCGGCAGATTGCGCTAAGACCCCCAGCGCCCCGACGGGCGCTGGGAACGCGCCTGCGCGGTGCGCTATAATCAGCCCCAACACGCAGATGGATACAGCCCGAATCGCCCATCCCCTTGGGCAACGGAGGAGGATCGTCGGCATGAGCACCCTTGAGACTTTCCGGCAGCGCAAGGATCAGTTCTTCAAAAAGGACCCCGCCTCGCCGCTGACGCCTGAGCAGAAGGACATCTTCACCGGCCTCGACTACTACCCGTATAATCCCAACCTGGAACTGGAGCTGGAATTAGAGCCGTTCGAGGAGCACAAGGTCGTCACCATGCAGACCAACACTGGCGACACCGCTGAGTACCTGCGCTGGGGACGTCTCCACTTCGAGGTCGAGGGGCAGCCCGTCGAGCTGACCGTCTACGCAGCGGTGGGCGGCGGCGGGTTCTTCCTACCCTTCATGGACGCCACCAACGGCGATGAGACCTACAGCGGCGGTCGCTACCTGGAGATTGACCCTCTGCCCGATGGCCGTTTTCTGGTGGACTTCAACATGGCTTACAATCCTTACTGCGCCTACAATGACCTGTGGTCGTGTCCCATCCCGCCCAAGCAGAATCGGCTAAAAGTGCCGATCCGGGCGGGAGAGAAGGCATTCAGACCCCCAGACCGAGGCACCGAGTCGAGGCCGGTCCAGGCCAGCTCTGAGCAGGGAGGTTGAACATCATGCCCATGATGGATGCCCAACAATACGAGGAAAGCCTCAGGCAGTTGAGGCCGCTGGTGTACCTGTTTGGAGAACGTGTGCAAGTCCCGGTCGATCACCCGCTCCTCCGCCCCTCGATGGAAGCCGTCGCAGTCACCTACGAGCTGGCCCACCAGCCCGAATTCGCCGATCTGTTGACGGCTACCTCCCATCTCACCGGCCACAGGATCAACCGTTTCACCCACATTCACCACAGCATCGATGACCTGATCAAGAAAAGCAAGATGGGGCGCTTGCTGGGCCGCATGACGGGCTGCTGCTTCCAGCGCTGTGTCGGTATGGATGCCCTCAACGCGCTTTCGATCGTTACTTTCAATATCGACCAACAGCAGGGCACCAACTACCACAGCCGATTCCTGAAATATCTCGAATATGTGCAGGACAAGGACCTGACCTGCGACGGCGCTATGACGGACCCCAAAGGCGACCGTTCGTTGCCGCCGCACCGCCAGCCCGATCCGGACCTGTATCTGCGGGTGGTTGAAGAACGGGCGGATGGCATCGTCGTGAGAGGCGCTAAGGCTCACCAGACGGGCGCTGTCAATTCACATGAGATCATCGTGATGCCCACCCTGTCGATGCGCGAGGAAGACAGAGATTACGCCGTCTCCTTTGCCCTGCCCAGCGATGCCGAAGGCATCATCTATATTCTTGGCCGCCAGCCCTCGGACACGCGCAGGCTGGAACCGGGCAAGATGGATCAGGGGAATGTGCACTACGCAGGGCATGAAGCGCTGGTCGTGTTTAACGATGTCTTCGTCCCCTGGGAGCGCGTGTTCCTGTACAAGGAGCACCAGTTTACCGGACAACTGGTGGAAGTGTTCGCGGCTTATCACCGCCAGAGCTATGCCTGTAAGGTGGGCGTCGGCGACGTGCTGATCGGCGCAGCTCAGATGATCGCCGAATACAATGGCGTGGCCCAGGCTTCCCACATCCGCGACAAGATCATCGAGATGAATCACCTGAACGAGACGCTGTACTGCGGCTGTATCGCCTGCGCTTCAGAGGGCCATGGCGAGCCTAGCGGAACGTACATGGTAGACACGCTGCTGGCCAACGTCCACAAGCAGAACGTGACACGTTACCCCTACGAAATCGCCCGCCTGGCCCAGGATATTGCAGGCGGGCTGCTGGCCACCATGCCATCTGAACAGGACCTAGAGTCGCCAGAAGTCGGGCCGTGGCTGGAGAAATACTTGCGGGCGAGCGGCAGTGTGTCTGTCCGTGATAAGATGCGAATTCTGCGTCTGATCGAGAATCTCACGCTGGGCAGCGCAGCGGTCGGCTATCTGACCGAATCCATGCACGGTGCAGGTTCCCCCCAGGCGCAGCGGATTATGATCAGTCGGCTGGTGGATATGGAGGAAAAGAAGGCTGCCGCCAGACGGCTGTCTGGGATAGAGACGCAGGAAAACCCGTGAGGCCAGGGGTGAGATCAGGCGCCAGGCCCTGCTGCGCCAGACGATCCCAAAGCTCAACACGCTTTGACAACCATCTCCAGTCCAGCTACCATGACAGCATCTCTCGCATTCGTGAAAGTTGGCACCATCTCAACCGAGGATACAGACTGTGATCGCGTATGTTAGCAACCTTCATCCTGTCCTCCAGGCGCTGATGGCGACCGGGTTTACCTGGGGCGTCACAGCGTTGGGCGCTGCCTCCGTCTTCCTGACCCGTGAGGTCAACCGCAAGCTGCTGGACTTCATGTTGGGCTTTGCGGCAGGAGTGATGATCGCTGCTAGCTACTGGTCCCTGCTGGCCCCGGCCATCGAAATGTCGGAGGGGATGCCCGGGCCAGCCTGGCTCCCGGCAGTGGTCGGCTTTCTGGCGGGGGCGATCACCCTGCGCGGCATCGATCTGATCCTGCCGCACCTGCACCGCACCCTCCAACCGGGCAAACCGGAGGGCCTGCCGACGAGCTGGCAGCGGACTGTGCTGCTCGCGTTGGCCATCACGTTGCACAACTTCCCGGAGGGATTGGCCGTGGGGGTGGCCTTTGGCGCAGCAGCCAGCGGCCTACCTTCGGCCAGTGTGGCAGGAGCGCTGGCCCTGGCGCTGGGCATTGGGCTGCAGAACTTCCCGGAGGGGATCGCCGTCGCCATGCCGCTGCGGCGCGAAGGGTTGTCGGCATTCCGCAGCTTCTGGATGGGCCAGCTCTCGGCCATCGTCGAGCCGGTAGCAGGCGTGCTGGGGGCAGCGGCGGTGCTGGTTGCCCGTCCGATTTTGCCCTATGCGCTGGCTTTTGCCGCCGGAGCCATGATCTTCGTCGTGGTCGAGGAGGTGGTGCCGGAGTCGCAGTGCGGCGGCAACGCCGACATCGCCACGATGGGGGCCATCTTCGGTTTTGCGGTGATGATGCTGCTCGACGTGGCGCTGGGATAAGCCGGATGGTGAACCATCCGGCAACAGGAGCATGGGCACGCTGAAGCGTGCCTCGGCGCGGAGGGGCCTGCTTCAGCAGGCGTATGAAATGTTGCCGGGGGCGTTGGCCTCCGGCGCTGGAGATAGGCTTCATGCCTTACTGGCAAGCATACTATCACCTGGTGTGGACAACCAGAGAACGCCAAGCTCTGATCGTGCCAGAGATCGAGCGGATGCTGTATGCCATCATTCGCAAGAAGTGCGAAGAAAAAGGCGGTCTGGCCTTTGTAGTCAACGGCATGCCGGATCACGTCCATGTTGTCACTACCATTCCACCCAAGGTGGCAGCCTCCGATTTCGTCGGTTTTGTCAAAGGCGCATCGTCCTATGTGGTCCAGGCCAGCTACGATCTCCCCTTTGCATGGCAGCGCGGCTACGGCCTGTTTACCCTCAGCCGCCGTAGCCTTTCGCAGGCCATCGCCTACGTCCAACAGCAGAAAGAGCATCACGAGGCTGGGACGGCGATCCCAGCTTTGGAGCGTGTGGCTGACGACACCGACGCCAGGCTGCGCCGGTCCACCCGGCGGGGCGAGGGATGACAGCCGGATGGTGAACCATCCGGCAACAGGATCATGCGCACGCTAAAGCGTGCCCTGGTGCGGAGAGGGCCTGCTTCAGCAGGCACACCTTGCTGTCGCCGGAGGCGTTGGCCTCCGGCTCACTCAGCCGGATGGTGAACCATCCGGCAACAGGAGCATGGGCACGCTGAAGCGTGCCTCAGCGCGGAGAGGGCCTGCTTCAGCAGGCGCATGAAATGTCGCCGGAGGCGTTGGCCTCCGGCTCACGACTAGCTTTTGCGCCGCTCCCTGTTTGCCCAAAAGCAAAGCGAACCCGTGGTTCGCTTCGTGTTCATCCAGATTCCGATGGCCAGGCGTTTGGCCAAAGAGGCTTTTGCTCAGAGCCGAGACTCTATCGAAAGAACCGACGCTACCTCTCTTCGAGTGAAACTCTCAGATGCGGCGGGCGACGACTTCAGTCCCGTCGGCGCTGATCCCTCCGCGCAGCGCGCCTACTACACGCACCATCAGCCGCAGCGTGCCGAACTCCACACGCGCCCCGGAGCGCAGCAGATACTTCTGCCCCGGAGCCAGCCGCTGCCCGTTGATCCAGGTTCCATTGGTGCTGTCCAGATCGATCAGGTATAGGCCCTCATCGCTGGGCAGCAGAATGGCATGTTGACGCGAGACGCCGCTGTCGGCTGCCCCGTAAGGAGACAGGTCGAGATGCGGAGCAAAGCCGCTGGTTTCATCCGACCGGCCTACCAGGGCCACGCCGTTGACTTCCACACCGATGGCTGGCGTTCCGGGAGCCACCACCTGGAAGATCACTCGCCAGCTGTCCGGCTCTTTGGCGCGAGCCAGCGCAGGCAGCTCGCGGGTGTTGGTTACAATACGACCTGGCATTCCTAACACACTCCCACCTCCCAATAAGCGCCATCATCGCGATCAGTATAGCATGAAGGGCAAGAGGTGGATCATTTATCAAGTTGGATTTCATCAAATTTCATAAAAGATTCGGTTTTGGCGCTCCCTCAAACCAGACACGTCAGTCCTCTGTAGCCGGCATTGAACTGCCCCATGAGCGACGATCCGGTCCCTGCCACGTCCTGCGGGCGATCCGCGCCGCTTCCACCAACCCAACTCCGGCCAGCAGCGTCATCACCGGCATGAGCGGCAGGGCATAGCGCTGCCAGGGCAGCGGGTTAGCCAGCAAGCTGGCGAGCGTTACAGCCAGCCATACCAGCAGCCCCATGGCCACTGCTCGCGTACCGGGCGATTGGGTCGCTTGCCACCCCAGGGCCGCCGCACCTGCCCAGGCCAGCACGGTCAGTGGCAGCCCCAGCGCCCAGCCAAAATGCAGCCCGCTCAGCAGCGACCGCTCGTAGCGACCGATCTCAGCAGCAATCGGCGCAAAGTCGGCCCAGAAGGCCGCCTCGAAGTACTGCACCGGAGCCAGGAATGGCTGTACAAACATGCCCTCCACACGCTGAGCCAGGGTGGTCGGGGCCAGCGGATCGGCTTTAACCATGCCGTCGATCAGTTCAGCACGCACCTCAACCAGGTCGCGCAGGCGAGCGAGAGGAGCGCTCCACAGCGCGGGTGAGAGCGCCACCAGGATCGCCAGCGCCAGCAGACCGCTCGCGGCCAGCCAGGCCAGCGTAGCAAACAGAGAGGCCACAGGGTGCGTCCCTGCCTTTCCTTCTAGGGAGAGACCCTCCCGGCGGCGCGTCTCTGCGGCTCGGAGCAGGGCAGCGACGAGGACCCACCCATAAGCGCCCGCCACCAGCACAACGCCGCTGTGCTTGCTCGCCAGCGTCAGCCCAGCGGCGAACGTCAGCGCCGCCCACCACGGCCACAGGCGTCCCTGCGACTGCTTGCGGCGGACCATGACAGCGGCAATCAGCACCGTCAGCAGCCCAAAGCACAGGAAGGCCCCTTCCTGCATCGCCCGGCGACCGTTCACCAGCAGCGCCGGATGAAGGGTATACAGGCCGCTCGCCAGATAAGCCAGCGGCCTCCCCCCGATCTGCCAGCCCAGCGCGAACATCACCGCCCCGCTCAGGCCAAACAGCAGCGCCGAGGGAAGACGCGCGACGGCCAGCAGCGCATCCGAGGGACGGTTGCGGCGAGCCAGGTTGGTCTCGTAGTCATCGGGCCACGACCACAGGCCGGGCAGGTCCTGCTCAGACATCCCGGCCAGGTCCCAGGCCAGCCCGATGCTGTAGCGGTTCACCGATCCGTTCAGGATGCGCAGATGCGCCTCGCTGTCGGTCAGATAGGGGGGATGGGTCAGCAACTGTTGCGGCTGCCCGTGGATGAACAGCGTGGCGTAGTCCCGGCTGGCGTAAATCTGCATCGACTCGTCGCCATGAAACGGCGTTAGCCGCACCCCGATTAGCACATACCCGATCAGCGCTGCCAGCCACACGCCATCGAGCAGGCGCAGGGCGGCAGCGACACGCCGCGATGCGCTCCTGCTCTCCTGAAGGGCTTGTCCAGTCACGGCTGCACCCAGATGCGCGTCAAAACGATCCGCTCGTCCACCAATCGCCCATCGGGCGTGACGCGCTTCAGGTTGGTGAACGCGCCCGTCTCATCGACGGTGTAGACCACCAGCAGCACATCGTATACGTCGGTCGGCGTATCTGGCGCGAGAGCCACCGTGTAGCGATCCTCGACGACTTCTCCCGGTTCCCAGGCCGCGGTCGGATAGGCGCCGTCGAGCGGCCAGCTATCTTTCTGCCCGAACTTGCGGTCCGCCTCACCGACCACCGCCACAGACACGCTATAGTTGGTCTGCATGGTTCGCAGCCCGCGCCAGTACAGCGTGACGGTCAGCTCCTGGCCGGGCTGGAGCTGCCGCCGATCAAGGCGGTAGCCGATCAGTTCCATCTCTCCGCCGAAGTTGATCGAGACCGGGTTGGGCACCCCCGCCTCTCCCGCGCGTGATTGCAGGTTGACCTGTCCCAACGTCAGCGAATCGCGCCCGTCGGGCAGCTGCATCCGCTCCCAAGTCGCAAGGTCATACAGGCCCACCACCACGTCGAGGGTCTCCGGCGCATAGGCTGACTCGTGGACAGGGATCACATACCTTTCGGTCCACCGCCGCCCTGGCTGAAGGTCGCTAGACGCCATCCGGCCCAAACCGGGGTACACGTCACGCTGCCCGGCGATCAGCCGTGCGCTGTCTTGCAGGTGGACAAAGGTGCTCCAGTTGCGATCCATCGGCGCTAGAACCTCCCAGGTCAGCGTCAGGCGGACAGCGCCGCCCGGCTGGGTCTCTGCCGTCTCAATGGCAAAATCCAGCAGTCGCATGGCGGCCTGATCGGAACCAGGCGGCGCAAAGTCGTAGGTCAGCCCGGCGGGCAGCGGCGCAATCTGCTCCGGCGGGCGGTAGCGCGGGACGATCCAGGCCACGGGAGCTGCCACAGCCAGCCCGGCCAGGAAGGTCACCACCCCCCCTGCCGTGATGCGGCCCCAACGCTCCGGCTGCCACGCGCTCAGCCCGGCCACCAGCCACAGACTGATGGCGCTAATGGCTGGAAAGGCCAACCGGCCCTGCGAGGCAATCGTCAGGCTGGTCCAGCGCACCACTAGGACCACGACCAGCGGGATCCACAGCAAAGTCAGCAGGGCAGGCGCCCAGTGGGACCACGCCAGGCCCTCGCGGCGGCGCTTGAGGATCAGCACAGCCATCACACCCGGAATGCTCAGCGCGGCCAGAGCGTTTAAGGTGCGATAGACCCACAGCGGCATGGGCACATTGACGCCGCCAAACAGCCCCCAATAGCTCCATACGAAGCCCACCCGCTCGCCCCACAGTTGGGCCAGCGGGACTGGCTGTGGGCGTGCTCCGGCCACAGCGACCATCGCATTCAGCCCCAGCGGATCGCCGTAAAGCTGCCAGTTGCGCACGTACCACCACCCGGCGATGGCCGCCGCCGCTGCCACAATCAGCGGCCCCTCAACCCAGAAAGCCTGCCATCGCTTCTGCCGCCAGGCTGCATAGGCCATGGTCAGCCCGGCCAGCCCGAACAGCCCCAACACACTCTCTTTGCTCAGCGCACCCAGGCCCAACACCACGCCCAGCGCCGCCGACCAGGCCAGCGTGGGCTGGCGGACCTCGGCCCGGCGCAAGATGACAGCCATCAGCCACAGCGCAACAGTAGCCAGCAGGTTAGCCAGGTTGTCATTGTTCACTGAGCCGCTGATGAACAGGAACATCGGCGTAAAAGCAACCACTCCAGCCCCGGCCAACGCGATCCACGGCTGGGCGGGGAACACCTCCAGACCCAGGCGATAGGTGAAATACACTGTGGCGGCGCTCATCACCACCGACAGGAAGCGCACCAGGTGTACAGCCAGCGTTGCTCCCTGCCAGGGCCACGACTCGGCGCGGGCGTTGTGCACCACCATGTTGATGTTGCCGTCTTGGGTAATGATGCCATTGTCGGCGTGCGGGTTCAAGCGCCGCACCTGATCGATGTCCGAGGTATCGATCCAGAAGGTGGACAACGCGCCTAACGCATAGTACAGCGGCGGCTGACTACCTTCCTGCCGCCACGGGCCGGGAGCTGCCGGGTTCTGCACTGGCAGACCGTGGCCATCGGCCAGCGTTTTGACCATCGGATAGTGCCACAGCTCATCCGAAACCTCAAACAGGGGGACGACCACACTATAGAACCCGGCCAGCAGCACGAAAGCAGCCAGCAGCACGGCGATCAGGCGGGGGTGAGTGAGCAGAGATTTCATCGGCTAGCGGGTTGACTCCTTGCCTGGCGTGCGCCTGCCAAACCGGGTCTCAGGGCAGGCGGGGACGGAGCCGGGAAGCAAGGCCCGGTCGCGCCCCCATTGTATCAGAGGCAGGGGGATTTGCCACGGGAATCGAAGTGGGGCAGGGATTGACCCTGCCCCACCAGAGGGCAAAGCCGGGTTCGCCCGACAGCGTGTCTACTGCCCTGCCGCCGGCGCAGCGGCCTCCTCTGCGCCTACCACCGTCCTCAGAGACGCAGGCTGTGGCGCGCCCGTCCCGAACCTGGTCTGGGCATCTTCCTCCATGTTCATGATGGCTGGGACCAAGAACCCCCCCAGCCCCATGGCTATTGTCGCCACGCCGCCTGCCAGGAACCACACCTGCACCCCCAGAGCATCGGCCACCGGACCAGCCACGGCCAGCCCCAGCGGCGACATCAGGCCACAGACGCTCATCACCAGCGTGAAGACGCGCCCCTGCATCTCCGCTGGCACCGTCGACTGAAGGCTGGCGAAAAACGATCCGTTGCAGATCGGGTTCATGAGGCCCCCCAGGAACAGCGCCGCCAGAGCCAGCAGATAGGCGTTGGACGGCGTCAGCCCGACGACGATGACGCCCACGCCCATCAGCGCCAACGCCGACAGCCCGGTCACCACCCGCCGCTTGAAGCCGCCCCACACGCCCAGCAGCAGACCGCCTAACACCACCCCGATCCCCCAGGTGGTCTCCGTCCAAGCCAACTGGAGCGCGCCGCCGCCGAAGTGGCGAGTGACCAGGATCGGCATCAGCGAGAAGGCGGGAGTGACCAGCAGGTTGATGAGCGCAGCGATCAGGCTGATCAGCAGCAGGCCAGGCCACGATCCCGTAAAGCGCAGCCCTGCTTTCAGGTCGGTCAGCACCGAGACCTCACCGACAGGCTGCCCGGATACATCCGGCGTCTTCTGGCGCACCGGCTGGGGCACGGCGATGAACAGCAGGGGGCCGATGGCGATCAAGGCGGTGCTCACATCAATGGCGAGCACCCCCTGCATCGGCAGCACGCCGATCAACAGCGCGCCCAGCGGCGGCGAGACAATGCTCGCCAGGCCCCACAGGGCTTGGTTCATCCCTGCCACACGCGACAGATGCTTTTCCGGCACCATCAGGCTGGTCGAAGCCTGCATGGCAGGCCAGTGAAAGGCCCCGCCCACGGCGCGGACAAACATCAGCAGGTAGATATGCCACACCTGCACCACGTCCAGGGCGTACAGCACGGCCAGCAGAGCCGTCGCCAGCGCAATGGCGCTATCGGCGACGATCATCACCACGCGGCGGTTCCAGCGGTCAACCAGCGCCCCGGCGACCGGGCCGATGACGATCTGCGGCAACAGGGCCATCATGGTGGCTACGGCCAGCACAGTGGCCGAGCCTGTGGTGCGGGTCAGGTACCACACCAGCGCAAACTGCACCAGGCTGCTGCCCAGCAGCGAAAAGATCTGCCCACCCCAGATCACCAGGAAGGCAGTCAGTGTGGAGGACTGCGGTCGGATTTCGGCATCAGGCGTTAAGTCGCTCATCTCATAAGCTCCAACTGGTCAGGTTTTGGACTTCGACATCTCCTACGTCTGAGACGTGCACAGCGTTGCACCGGCTTGCGCCGGGGACGGCGCTACTATCCCCACCTCTCTCATGCACGGACGACGTTCACTGCGCCAATCCCGGCGTTGACGCGGATCGTGGCGCGGTGCGCTGCCTCGTTGTAGCCCCGCGTCTGCCAGTGTCCCCGGCTCAGGTGCTCGAAGCGGTCTACAGGCACGTTCAGGCGGCCCAGCCCGCCGGAGTAGACGACGCTGGCGGCCATCTCATCCGGCAGCTCAAGCGTGACCTCGCCGATGCCGGTGTCAACGTCGATGGCAAAGTTGCCGCGCCGGGGCACCTCAGCGCGGACAGCGCCCACCCCGCTGCGGATGTGCAGCGAGCGCAGGGTCAGTTCGCTGGGAGCAGGGGGCAAAGCGACAGCGATGCGGCCTACGCCGCCATCGATCTTCACTCCCAGCTCGCCGCGCTCTGGCAGCGTCACATCCAGCTCACCCACGCCGCCGTCGAGGTCAAGCGAGCGGACCTGAAGCCCGCTCAGGTCGAGAGAGGCCCGCCCCACACCCATGTGCACCGACAGGTCGATGGGCACGGCGTTGGTCAGGTCCAGGTCAAGACGCCCGCCTCTCAACGGCCAGAGAGAGAGAAAGTCCCCCACGTGTACGCGCGGCTGCCGAATGGTCAGGATTCCCGTAGCGCCCTCCACGGCATACTCGACGCCAAGCGGGTACTCCTCATCGGTCCAGAAATCGCCGGTGGCGGCATATTCCGAGCCGGGCCGCGCGCCAAGCCGCAAGCGCATAACGCTCAGCCGCAGGATGACTCTGAGGGCCGTTACCTCACCGAGCCGCTGGGCGATGTTGCCATGCAGTACATCGTACCCGCGCTCCTCATCGGTTCGAACGTTTTCCATGCTAACCTCCTGCTGATGATCTAAGACCACAGTCAACACAGGCCAGTAGTATTGACTTTCTCAACACGCATGTGAACATTGTAAATTTTCGTATTGATATTGTCAATAATCCACTTGCATTATTTTATACGCACATCGATATTCTAAAGTTGCAGGCCGATTTCCTGGGGGTCTCACGGACGGGGGGGGAAATGGGCAGTCTCTCCGCACCGCAAAGAGGCTGCTGGAAAATAAAAGCAGGGCGGCCAGAGGGCCGCCCTGCTTGATCACAGGGTGCTCTGAAGCTCAGGATAGCGGATGAGGGGCGGCGGTGTCAAGGGTCGCCCTACCCCAGGGTGCATTTCAAGACAATGGCCACCACAGGCTATCGCAAGTCAAGCCAAGTGAGCATTGATTTGGTCCACCAACATCGAAACCAGTCGCTCTTGTTCAAACGGCCAGGCATAACGGATGTCTATAGCCGGGTGACTTTCGCTTGCTTGGACGACAGCCTTGTGAATCTCCACTTCAGTATGGCTATTGCCACGCACTAACATGGTGGGCACCACGATTACTCTACGCGCCCCGCCTGCTATCAGTTGTTCAATGCCTTCAGCCACTGTCGGGGTGCAGAACTCATTGTATGCAGCAATCACGCGACAGCCAAGACGCGCCGACAGTTTCGCGGCTAAATCGTCCACCGCTGCTTTGTAAGGATCGTTGCCCGCTGTGCGCGGCCACAGACGCACTTCTTCAGCCAAGCGGTCGCGCCAAGCGCGAAACAAACCTGTGCGCTTGCCAGAAAACTCCAACATCATCAACAGCCCGACACGCATGGCAGGATAGTCAGAGGCAGGAACCCCGTGCCCAGCAAGCAGGATGGCCGTATCTTGTAGTTGACCTGTATTCACTCCATTGGACTCCTCTTGCAAGCTACGCGCGCGCTCGTCATACAGGAATATGCGGGCATTACCCTGCGTTCACACACGAGAGCATACTGTAAGCAACTCGCGAGATCAATCCTTCTGAGAAACATGCCCCAAACCGTTTGGCCAGGCGGCGCTGGCAGGGCCGGGATTGTCCTGTTTCTCCCCCAGTTCGCCCCTCGACGGATCGCGAGCTTCGCGATAAGCTTGTGCCGTTCCGACATACTGCGCATTGAAGGATAGCACCGTGACCGACTCCCACCTGCCGCCTGGCGGCGTGCCGCCGGTCGTCGAGTTGAAGCACGAACGCCAGATCGTCGCCTTGATGGTCGCCCTGTTCGCGCTGCTGGCGCTGGCCTTCAGCACCGGCCCAATCTTCGAAGGCCCGGATGAACTGCACCACTACCGCTTCATTCGCTCGTTGGTGTTGGAGCGCGCCCTACCCGATCCCACCTACCCCGGCGGCGAGAACCACCAACCGCCGCTCTATTACCTGCTTGGTGTGCCGATCCGTCTGCTGATCGACGATGAGGGCTTCGAGGCGTTCGAACAAGAGGCCAATCCCTACCGTGGCTATGCCTTCACCGAGGTGGGCCACGACAACAAGCACGTCTACATTCACACCCGCGCCGAGGCATTTCCCTACACTGGAAGTCCTGTCGCCCTGGCCGTCCACCTGATGCGCCTGATCTCGGTGGCGCTGGGCGTGGCGGGCGTGATCGCCAGCTACGGGGCCTTCCGCGAGCTATGGCCCGCCCGGCCCGCGTTGCGTCTGTTGGCTCTGGGGGTGACGGCCTTCTGGCCGCAGTCAGTGTATATGATGAGCGTCGTCAACCGCGATGGACTGACCTTCCCGCTGGCGGCGCTGGCGCTGTGGCTGATGCTGCGCTGGGTGCGGCGCGGCCCTTCGTGGCGGCTGGCCGTAGGGCTGGGAGTGGTGTTGGGAGCAGCCCTGCTGACCAAGGTTTTCCTGGGCTTCCTGGCGCTGCCCATGGGCCTGACGATCCTGATGGACTTCAAACGCTCGTGGCGCTATGCCCCGCTGATCCTGGGGCTGGTGGCGCTGATCGCCGGATGGTGGTACGTGCGCAACGCGATCGTGTATGGCGACCCTCTGCTGGTCAACGCCGTGCGCGTGAGCTGGCCCTACGAGGTGATCGACCCGGCGCGGCGCTCGTTGGCGGGCACGCTGGAACGTCTGCCCTACGTCTACGACTCGTTCTGGGCGCGCTTTGGCAACGGGCTGGTGCCGGTCGGCCCGGAACTGTACCGCTTCTACGATGCCGTGGCTGTGTTGTCAGCGGGCGGGCTGATGGTGTGGGCAGGACGCGCCGCAATCCAACGCCGCTCCCCTGCTGCCCAGCAGGGGGTGGAGATTCGGCAGGCAGCCATCATCGGTGCGACGCTGCTGGGCATGATCCTGCTCGTGGTGTGGTCGACTCATACGCTGTGGTCGGGCAACCAGGGGCGCTACCTGCTGGCCGGGGTGACAGCCTGGGGAGCGCTGATCGCCTGTGGACTGGGGGCCTGGCTTCCGCGCCAGGCGCACGCGCCCCTGGCGCTGAGCGCCTCGGCGCTGATGCTGACCGCCGTCCTGGTCAGCCTGTTCGGCTACTTCCTGCCCGCCTACCGCGTATGGGAGGCGCCTGCCCACATCGAGCACCCCCTCAACTACCGCGTGGGCGATGTGGCCGAGCTGATTGGCGTGGACACCCTCCAGGTGGATGCTCGCCCCGGCCAGACCGTGTATCTGACCCTCTACTGGCGGGCGCTGCGCCCCTCCTCCACCCCCCTGCTGGCCTATCTGCACAGCATCGACTCGCCCCTCGTCCGGC
>DAOTXR010000018.1:0-4232 GCA_034435375.1 Anaerolineae bacterium | reverse complement strand
CGCTGCCGGTAGCCCGGTCCACTGGTCTCACGCACCGTCTCGCGGGCGTAGTCAAGCACACGGTTGAAGAGCCGCCGGTACTCATCAGTGAGCGTGTAAGTAGCCTCCGCAGTCTCGCGCTCCGGGAAGGGAGTGTTGGTATCCATATAGGCGCGAATGTCCGCACGCCGCCGCTGGACGAAAAACTGTGCCAGCGTCCGGCGATGGGTCTCATTCTCTGGGCCGGTCAGGTCATCGGGGAGATCGTCAAACTCCGGGTTCAGCAGGCCCAGCAGTGCCCTGAACGCTTCCTCTTTCCCGCTGTGAGGCGTTGCCGTGACAAGCACAATATGGCGGCTCTCGTCGCGCGCCAGGCCAGAAACCAGTTCGTAACGCTGGTGACGCCCACTGCGTTGGTCCATTGCTGGAGCGCAGGTGTGCGCCTCATCCACGACGACAAACTCCGGGCAAGCGCGCAGGAACTCATCACGCCGCCGGTCGGACTTGATGAAATCAGTTGAGACAACCACAAAAGGATATCGCTCGAACAGCGACTCTCCCATCCGGCAGATGCGCTCCAACCGTGTTGCGGTGCTGGGCAGCACCAGCTCAGCTTCGATGTAGAACTTGGATGCCATCTCACCCTGCCACTGCTCGGCAAGCTGTGGCGGGCAGAGCACTGCCAGCCGCTCAATCTCGCCCCGGTCAAGCAGTTCACGTGCTACCAGGCTTGCCTCAATGGTTTTCCCGATGCCCACATCATCGGCAATCAGCAAACGCACCGGGTCAAGTTTAAGAGCCATCAGCAGGGGGACAAGCTGGTATGGGCGCGGCTCCACGTTGATCCTTGCAAAGCAGCGAAATGGTCCGGCACTGGACCGGAACCCCAGGCGCACAGCGTCTCGCAGCAGGCGGCCTGAGCGGTAATCTCCAACCTGGGAGGGATTGGGCAGGTCAAATGTAGCAGGCACGACCGATTCGAGCAGAGTGTAAATGCCGGTTACTTCATCCTGCATCCCACCCAGGGGGCGGAGCAGAAGCATTTCTTCAGTGGAGTCGGGGAGCACCACCCATTCCCGCCCACGTGCGCGAACTAACGATCCAACCGCATAGCTCATAGGTCACCCCCGAAGATATACGGGAACTGCCTCAGGATAGAGTCCCAGTCATCGCGATAGCCAAAACGAATAACCGTGTAGCCCATATCCTCCATACAGCTCGTTCGTTCGGCATCACGCGCCTGGCGGTAGGGGTCATCATGAGGCGATCCGTCGATATAGATCGCAACGAAGTCATGGGTATAGACAAAATCCGGTCGTGTCTGGCAATCGGCGAAGAGCCGTTGTGCCTCATCAGGCAGGCGGCAGTTTCTGTCCTGAAGATATTCAAGCCACTGCCTTTCCAGATCGGATCCCGCGAGGCGCCTCAGGACCTTGAAATGTTCTTTCCGTGTGCCGGCTGTCGGGCTGCTGATTACCTCTGAGTGTGCCAGCCTGCCAAGAACCCTGAAGATAGATTGGCGATCCAATAGCCTGTGCTCACGCTGGTTCCCGTAGCTGAGCAGACAGTCATAACAGGCTGCCTCGCAGTCCTCTCTTGCACGCGGTGCACGGCGCAGGTTGTCCAGTGTGTCCGGGTCGAAGTGGCAGATGCTGAGCGCCTGACGCGCTACCTCAGACAGCATATGTGGCTCATCCATCAGCAGCCGGAGCACCCCCGCTCCGCCCTCTGCTGCCTCATATAACAAAATGATTCGACGGTTGTCCGGACCGGGCAGCGGCTCAGCCGCAAGCTCGTTGTTTTCCAACTGGAAGGCAGCTTCAATAGCGCGCTTCAGTGCCGCTTGAAGAGAAGCCATTTCTGCGCGCTCCAGCGCAATAGCAGGTTCAAGGAGCAGGCTGTTCCGGCTGTCTTCTACATAAGGAATGACGCGCTGGGTCTGCGCCGACATCGGGTCTTCAGGGTCTTCTGTGTCCGGTTGGTCGCTGCGTCCCCAGTACCCCCGTTCAATATCCAGAATGAAGCCATGCTGATTTCTGTTCTTGCGTCGTGACCAGCCCAGGTTAATGCGCCACAGCGTGGCCGCCTGCGCATAGGTCAGCCTGACAAGCTCGTCCCCGTCACACACGACCATAGCGCTCTGGTGAGATGGGTAGCCATCTCGCGCCGGGAAACGGATCCCGGTTCGGATGTCATACCCCATCCTCAGCCGCTCTTCCTCATCCGAGTTGATCCGGTCGCGCCGCCTGGTGACCACATTCTGCAAGCGCAGCAGCGATTGCAGCGGGGGCGGCAGCGGCGTGCCGCACCGTTCGCAGAGGTCCCAGGTATCGCTGTCTGTAATGGGGTGTAGATACCCGCAGGCCTCACACTGAGCTGCCTGCCGGGTGAGTGTCCCTTCCTCATCTACCGGCAGAATCACCTGGTTGATGATGTACCGGGAACCCTCGTGATAGACGATGGCGCGCGGCCCAAATTCAGAGATCGCCAGAAAGCGGGGGCGGGATAGGAATTCATCGCGCTGGCGCACACGGCGTGCCGGGATGTAGGCCGAGATCGGCAGACGCGGGAAGCTGTATCCTGGCAAAAAACCCTCTGTGGCAAAGTAGCGGTAGCTGTAGAAGTCCGACTGGGCCAGATTCTCTACCTCGGTCAGCAGTTTGAGCTGCGACTCGGCATCGCGGCGCAGTCGCTCGGCCTGCCGTTTGTCGGTGGCGCTGCGCGAAGCATCGCGGATGATTTTGCCCTGTGCTTCTGCCTGGGCCAGCGCAGCCCGGTATAGCCCGCGCCAGCGGTCACAGGTAGCATCAAAGCGGTTGCCAACAGCGTTAATTACATGATCCAGCCATTCATCGTTGTACCAGATTGCGCTCTGTAGCTCTGTCCCGATCATCTCCAGTATATGCTGAGCGCGCTGCCGGGCGCGCAGTCGGGGCGATGGCGCTTCAATCTGAGCCCGGATGTGAGCCAGAAGAAGCAATGTGGGATGTTCACCAGACAGATCGAGAATGTCTTTGAGAGTATCCCCTAGATTGATATTGGCCTCGGCTAGCCAGATGGCATGAACATGCGCACGAATCAGATCCTCGTTGGTGAGATCAATGCGGGGTGGGGCTACACGCCCTCTGACCATGTCGTGGGGGCGTTTGAAGAAGTACTGGTCGTGCGGGCTGCCTGCCGAGCAGTAGGTGAAGACCAGCGCTGGTTGCCCGCTCCGTCCCGCCCGGCCACTGCGCTGCGCGTAGTTCGCTGGTGTGGGTGGCACATTGCGCAGGTTGACCACGTTCAGCTCGGCGATGTCCACGCCCAGCTCCATAGTTGGCGAGCAGTACAGGATGGGCAGCGCGCCCTCGCGGAATTGCTGCTCGCGCTTCTCCCGCTCGTCGTAGGGCACCTGGGCGGTGTGTTCGCGCGCTTCGAGACCCTGCAGGGTTTGCGCGATCGTACGATAGAAGTCGACAAAGAAGCGGTTAGGGGAGGCGCCTTCCGCCGGCCTCTGGGGAACACGGATCGGATCGTGGAAACCAGCTGTGCCATCCCCCGTCCGCCACAGCAGCGACTGGGCCACCAGTTGATAGCCAGGAACATCCTCTTCGTTGCGTGCCTCAGTGACGATCTGTACAAGGCCGCCAAAACGGAGCGCTTCCAAGATCTGCCGGATGATGGCTTCGGTGTCGTCCAGCGTTAGCTTGCCCGTGTGTTCGGGGAACGTGTCGGGGCGGCGCAGGTACATCCCAAAACCGCCTCGTGCCGATACGTACACGTTGCCTTGAGTGTCATCCCCCCCAGCCGGACGAGGGAAGAGTGTTGAGGCGTACTCCATCCGCTCATTCTCGTCAATGGCCCAGGGATCAACTAGCCGCTGGCTGCTGAGTTGCTGAATCGACTCTTGAAAGCGGGGATCGAGGTAGTCGACCTTGATGGCAAGCTCGCGCCGCATGTGATCGAGCAGCACGCTGGCTACCTGGTGGCGTGTCGCGGGTGTGGCGCTCACCAGGGCAGGGTGGCAACCCTGCCAGATGTCTTCCGCCGCACAGACATCGCGCAGCGAGACGTAGTCGATCGCAAGCAGCCCGCACTGCTCCAGGTTGGGCGAGGTGATCCGCCAGCCGCGCCGCAGGTCACGATACAGCCGGTAGCCAAGCACGAGTCGTAGCGCCCGCTGTGTCTCCTGGAGGGGCTGGAAGCGCACCTGAGGATCCTGCGCATACAGGTCGAGCGGCAGGTTGAGCGCGTCAAAGACCCGCTGGGCC
>DAOTXR010000017.1:0-41444 GCA_034435375.1 Anaerolineae bacterium | reverse complement strand
CCTCACCCCCTGTCGAGCCGCCCCCGGAGGCTCGCCCTCCCCCTCTCCATTTTGTATTGGAGACGGGGCTGGGGGGTGAGGCTCTGAGCGGTTGGCCTGCTGCGAGCTTCACCCTCCGGCCTTGCTGGGCTCGGTTGTTCCCTTGTCCACAGGTGGAGAGGGGGAGTCAGAGGCGGCGTGAGCCGTCGAACGACGGCGGTGAAGCCCGCTCCGATGTTTCAACTGCATAACTCCTAAGGGTTTGGCGAAAAGCGATTCAAATTGCTTTTCGCCAGACCTGAGGTTTCTCTGAAAGTCTTTGGGGAAGACGCGCAAGAAATGCTTCATTCACAAGGAGGGTGTTGTATGAGAAACAAACCCATCGCCATCATCCTGTCGGCGCTGATGGCGCTGACTCTGCCTGCCTGCGGCGGCCCAACAGCTGCCCCGACGCCGACGCCGTCCGGCAGTGCGCCAACCCAGACCCCGACGCCGCTGACCGACATCACGTTGATGCTGGACTGGGTGCCGAACACCAACCATACTGGCCTCTTTGTGGCGCAGGCGCAGGGCTACTTTGCCGAGGCAGGGCTGAACGTTGCCATCATCCAGCCGGGGGAGGTGTATGCCGAGCAGGCTGTGGTCGGCGGGGCAGCGGACTTCGGGGTCAGCTTCCAAGAGCAGGTCACGCTGGCCCGCGCCGATGGTGTGCCGCTGGTCTCGATTGCTGCCATCCTTCAGCACAACACGTCGGGATTTGCCTCGCTGGCTGAGCGGGGGGTTGAATCGCCCAAGGACTGGGAAGGGCTGCGCTATGGATCGTATGGCGGCCCCTTCGAGCAGCCCACCTTGCGCGTGCTGATGGAGTGCGCGGGCGGCGATTTCAGCCAGCTTGAGATCGTCGATACGGGCTTTGCCGATCCCCTGGCGCTGCTGGCCGAAGAGCAGACCGACCTGGCGTGGATCTTCTATGCCTGGCAGGGCATCCAGGCCAGGCAGCAGGGGATCGACCTGACAGTGATCATGATGGAAGACTACTTCGACTGCATCCCCGACTACTACACGCCGGTGCTCGTCACCAGCGAGCAGACCATCCAGCAGCGCCCAGAGGTGGTGCGGGCTTTCCTGGCGGCGGTGTCGCGCGGGTATCAGTTTGCCATCGAGAACCCGGAGGAGGCAGCGAGCATTCTGCTGGAGGCCGCGCCGGAACTGGACGAAGCGCTGGTGCGCGAAAGTCAGGCCTGGATCTCCCCGCGCTACCAGGCTGACGCGCCGCGCTGGGGCGAGCAGAAGCTGAGCGTGTGGGAGGGCTATTCGATGTGGATGGCCGAGCACGGCATCCTCGCCGAACCCATCGATGCAGCGGCGGCCTTCACCAACGAGTTTCTGCCGTAGAAACAGGGGGGCGCGCCACGACGCGCCCCCCTGCAACCCGATCAAACACACCAGCCCCTTCAGTCCCTCAGGTACATGGGCAGGTCAATAATGGCGCGGACCTTGCCGAACCTGCGTCGCCGGTACAATAACGCCAGCTTGATCATCCACGCCGTCTGATTGTGCAGGGCCATCTCCCACCAGTGCGCCGGGACGAACTCCGGCAGCAGCACGGTGGCCAGATATCCGTCGTTGTGCTCCTGGTCGGTGCGCTCCAGAAAGTCGATGAACGGCTCCAGCACAGACCGGTACGGCGAAGGCACGATCTCAAGCTCGGCGTCCTGGTCCAGCCCCCACTCATCCCACAGCCGACGCACCCGCTCGCCGTGCCCCGGCTCCAGCTCAACGTACACCGCCGTCACGTTGTCGGAGATGGCGCGAGCGTAGCGCACTGCCTCGATCACCCCCCGGTGCACGCCTGAGATCGGCAGCACGATGCGCGGCTCTGGCATGGGTTTGAGCGACGGCGGCAGGCCCCTGAGCGTGAGCTGCGCGGCAATCGATCTGTAATGGCGGTTGATGGCGCGAAAACCCAGGATCATCAGCGGAATGAGCAGCACAACGATCCACGCGCCGTCCAGGAAGCGGCTGACCGCAATGACGATCAGCGCTGCTCCGGTAGCAAGCATTCCTGACCCATTGATGAGGGCTTTCAGCAGCCACAAACGCTCGCGTTCCTTGATCCAATGCACCACCATGCCGGCCTGCGAGAGCGTGAAAGCCAGAAACGCGCCCACGGCGAACAGCGGGATCAACAGGTGCGTGTCGCCCCGGAAGAGCACAATCAGCCCTGCGGCGACGGCGGTCAGCGTGGCGATCCCGTTGGAGAACACCAGTCGATCGCCGAGCACGGCAAGCTGGCGTGGCATAAAACTGTCGCGGGCCATGACCGAGGCGAGGCGCGGGAATCCCACAAAGCTGGTGTTGGCAGCCACGACCAGCACAAGCAGGGTCGTGGCCTGGATCACATAGTAGAGCGCACTGGACCCGCCAAAGATGCGCCGCGCCAGCGCCGAGAGTATGGTTTCCTCAGGTCCGGCGACGACTGCCAGGTATTGCGTCAGACCAACGGTGCCCAGGAACAGCACAACCATCAGCACGGTCATGACGGCCATGGTTCGGTTGGCGTTGCGCGTTTCGGGCGGACGGAAGATTGGCACGCCGTTGCTGATCGACTCGATGCCGGTCAGCGCGGTGCAACCTGCCGCAAAGGTGTGCAAGATCATATACAGGGTCAGATTCTCTACGGGGGCGGGCGCTGAGGCAGCCAACGAGCCAGGACCCTCCCGCACAAGCCGTATGACCCCAATTGCGATCATCACCAGGTATGCGCCGACAAACAAGTAAACCGGGGCTGTGACGACGGACCCCGCCTCGCGCAGGCCACGCAGGTTGGCCAGTGTGATCATTGCCAGCAGCACCAGCGCAAGAATGGTGCGGTACGGCCACAGGATTGGGAAGGCTGAGGCGACCGCCGCGACTCCCGCCGTCATGCTGACTGCTACGTTCAGCAGATAGCTCAGGATCAGGCCAGAGGCGGCCACCAAGCCAGCGTAGTCGCTGATGTTCTGGCGGGCGACGGTGTATGAGCCGCCGCCAGAGGGATATGTGCTGATGACCTGCGAATAAGACAGGCCGACAATCGTCAGCAGCCCGGCAATGGCCAGCGCAATGGGCCATGAGTAGGCCAGCCCTGCCGCGCCCGCCGCCGCCAGCCCCAGAAAGATTTCCTGGTTGGCGTAGGCCACCGAGGCCAGCGCATCGGGCGAGAGGGCAGCCAGCGCCCGGAAGTTGTCCAGGCGCTCGTGCCTCATGTGTTGTGTGGGCAGGGGGGGACCGATCAAAAACTCACGCAGGGCGCTCAAGGAATATCACTCCTTTTTTCGCAATACACTCAACTCGCTGCGACGCCGCGAACAACCAATACCACAGAATCACCTGGCCTTCAAGCTGCGGCTGTGAGGTTCTTGCCCCTGTTCTCTTTCCACTTGGTGAAACCTCTGCCCATGCGCTACAATAAGACTGTGCAGCCCGGCAAAGCATGCGAGGATACAAGGGAGCAACTTCCCAATGAGCCAGCAAAAACCCAATATTATCTTCCTGGTGCTCGACACTCAACGCAGCGAGCGTCTCACAACCTATGGCTACCCCAAAGAGATCACCCCTGTGCTTGGCGAGTTCGCCGAGCAGTGTACCGTCTTCGACTGGGCCATTGCGCCTGCCGGATGGACCATCCCCTCCCATGCCTCGATGTTCACCGGTCTGTATCCCACCGTCCACCAGACGACCCAGTCGTATTCATCCCTGCCTGACAACATCCCCACGCTGGCCGAGCTGTTGCAGCAGAACGGCTATGAGACGGTGGGGTTCTGCAACAATCCCCTGGTGTCTGTGCTGGAAAACGGCCTGAAGCGCGGCTTTGACCGGTTCTACAACTACAGCGGCACCTTCCCCGATGTGGCCGATTTCGGCGAGGTCACAAGGCTGGTGCGCTTTAAGCGCCGCGCCACCGAGCTGCTCCAGAAAATCTCGATTCCCATCGAGCGGCAGTTTGGGCGCTCGCCGGTGCTGCTCAAGCTGGCCACGTTGCCCATCTTCGTGCCGATCTGGTCGCGCACCTTCAACTTCAAGGGCAACACGCGCCGCTCGACCCAAGACATTGCGGCCTACCTGCAATATCATTTCGGCACGCATCCGGATCGCCCGCTGTTCATGTTCATCAACATGATGGAAACGCACTTGCCCTACTATCCGCCGCCCAAAGCGATAGATCGGTGGGTGCCCTACTTCCGCAAAGATCGTGAGGCGCGGGCCTTTATGCAGCGCTTCAACGTCGAGAGCTACCGCTGGATGGCCCCCTTGATCGAGCCGCTCACTGATCGGCAGAAAGTAGTCCTCAGCGACATGTACGACGCCGAGGTGGCCTACCAGGATCGCCAGCTCCGCAAACTGTTCCGCGTGCTGCGCCGGTCGGGACAGCTTGAGAACACCATGGTGATTATCCTCTCCGACCACGGGGAGAGTCTAGGCGACCATGACTTCATGGGACATGGCTTTGTCGTCTACAACGAGTTGGTGCACGTTCCGCTGCTCATTCACTACCCGGCGATGTTCCCGGCGGGCCAGCGCGTGACCCACGAGGTTTCCACGCGGCGCGTCTTCCATACCGTGCTGGATGCTGCCGGGGTGCCTCACGAGGCTTACGGCCAGTCGGCTGCCGCACTCAGCCTGGGGCGGTCAGTGGAAGGGCCGCACAAAGAACCGCTCGGTGAGATTGTCGCTTCCGAAGGTTTCCCGCCGCAGAACTTCATCAATGTGATGCAGATGACCCACCCGGAGGCCATCGAGCGGTACCGTGTCAACCGGATGCGGCGAGCTGTCTATAGCCACGGGCGCAAACTGATGACGGTCGGCGGCCAGCCGGACGAATTCTTCGATGTGCTGAGCGACCCGTTCGAGAATCGCAACCTGCTCGACACTCCTGCCGGCTACGAGAATGACATTCTGCGTTTGGAGCAGCAGATGGAGAACTTCGTCCTCGTCTCGGAGGCGCAGCGCGACGGCATCGAGCCGGGGGCCACGATTGACTACAGCGACAACCCAGAGCTTCTGGAGCGCCTGCGTGGGCTGGGTTACATCGAGTAGCCCTCTGTGCGCCAAGCCCGGCGATGTGGAGGCGGCCTGGCGTGGGCCGCTTGTGTTGTGTCTATGAGGGGAGAACAACACGATCGCTGGTGGGAATGAGGGCATCAGATGTGGGCAATCTGCGCCAGGTATGGATAGAATCGCCCTCCATAATCTGACTGCGCAGCTCCTTGTGACAACAACATCCGCGAGGTAGGAACCTATGTGGCAAGAATGGCTGAGATGTATGGGACAGCGGCGGGTCGCCCTGTGCATTCCCTGGGGCGAAACTGCCGTCCCCCTGATCTACTGGTATGGCGTGCTGGCGGCGTTGGGCATTGCGCTGGGCGCGTTGTATGCCAGCAAGCACATTGAACGCGAGGGCGACGACCCTGATACGGTGTGGGATGCGTTGCTGTGGGTGCTGATCCCGGCCCTGGTGGGCGCGCGGCTGTGGTACGTCCTGACCGAGGTGCTGAGCGGCAGCACTATGTTCTCGCTATCGCGCCCGCTCGACATCATCAACACGCGGCTGGGCGGCATGAATATCTTCGGCGGCGCTCTGTTTGGCGCCCTCGCCTTGATCATCTACGTGCGCTCCAAAAAAATCCACGGCTGGCTGTTGGCCGATGCCGCGCTGATGGGTCTGCTGCTGGGCCAGGGCATCGGGCGTTTTGGCAACTTTATTAACATCGAGGTGTACGGTCCACCGACCGGCTCGACGTGGTTCGGCATGCGGGTGCCGATAGAATATCGCCTGACCGAGTTCCGCAGCCTGCCTGAAGACACCCTTTTCCACCCCACCATGCTCTATGAAGCCTTCTGGCTGCTGCTGTGCTTCGCTGTGCTGGCCCTCCTGTTCCACCGCTACCAGGAGCGATTTATCCCCGGCCTGATCAGCGGCGGGTACTTTATCCTAGCCGGGGTGGGGCGCTTCATCACCGAATTCTGGCGGCCCGACCAGCCGACCATCCAGCTCCCCAACTCTGGCCTGGAGATTTCCTACACCCGCATTGCCGCGCTGCTGTACGTGATCCTCGGCATTCTCATCGTGCTCGACCGCCTGAGCTATGTGAAGATTCCCTTCATTGGCCGGCCCCCCACCTACAAACAGCGGCTCAAAGCCTATGAGGAATTGTTGCGTGAGCGGCGTCGGCAGGAGCGCGCCCGCGAGCGTGAGCGCATGCGCGAGGAGCGCCGCAAGGAGCGCATGCTGCGTTCGGCCAAGACCAAAGCCGAGCGCCAGGCCAACCAGGCCCAGGGAGAAGAGGCCGCCGCAGACCTGCCCCTTGAGGCTGCCGAGGACGCTGGCGCTGTCGGAACGGCTAAGGATGCGTCTTAGGTACGATGGCGATGGAGGTCGATGGGGGGCGCGGGAGTGACGCGCTCCCCTTTGTGTTGTGCTCCCTTGCCCTGCCAAGCGGGGCGAGAGACAGTTTTTGGCCTCTCGTCGTTCTCGACGATTTGTGTTGTATACTAAAAAATACCATCCCCAACTGTTCTGTGCGGAGCGCATAAGGAGACCTAAATGGCTGACCTTAGACAACGACTGCTGATCCCTGACAGCCACCTGGCGGCAATCAACGATCTCCTGCTCGATCCTGACAACCCGATGATCAATGCGTTGCTCGAAGTAGTGGCGAAGTACGGCACCCCGGAGGAGATCAACGAGAAGGCCCGCCAGGCCCGTCAACTCGACCATCTGATGGCTCGCCTCAACGCGGCGGGATCGCCCTACGTGCAGGATGTGGAGTGGCTGATCGCGCAGCGGGATGCGGGGGCTTTCATCAGTGTGGCCGATTACCGCCGCAAAGTGCTTGGCAGCCGGGCCGACCACATGACGTTCAACGATGACTTCGCTGTGACACTGGAGATCAGCGCCGCGCAGTATTTCCCCTGGCTGCGCGCCGAGGCCGAACAGGCTATCGCCAACGGCGAACTGATGCCGGGGCGTTTCATCCGCGTGCGCAAGATGAAGGAGCAGGAGGCCGATCAGGGCGACATCCTGGCCTTCGCTGCTGCCATGCAGGTGATGGGGGCCAGCTATGTCGAGACGCTCGACACCAAAGGCACGGATGGCTCCAACGTTCACCTGGGCGGCCCGGCCACCATCACCGGATACTTTGGTGGGGTGGGGCAGCCCAACGACCATGCGCTGATGTGGGTGGACGAATTTTTGTATTACTACACCACCTATGGCATCCGGCAGGTGCTCAACATCAATCCCGGCACCGTCCTGCTGGGATACATGCTGTACAAGCTGGGCATCGACAATGAGTTCAAGATTTCGGTCTTCATGGGCAATGACAATCCCTTCGCCGCGCTGTGGACGCTGATCGGGGCCAAGTTGTTCGCCCGCGAGGATGGCACCAGCCCGCTGATCGGCTTCAACTGGTCGAACTCCGTCAACAACCACACGCTAGAAGTCACAGCCCAGTTTCGCCGGGCGCTCGGATTTGAGGACGTGGTGCGCTTCGAGCATCACATCACCGAGACGTGGCGCAGCATCGTCCGCCAGCCCTACGACCGGCTGGAGGAGCTGGTGGCGCTGGCCGACCACGTGGCGAATATCTCGGCCAAGCACGAGGGCGGCGTCCCGCAGGTCGAGCAGCAAATCGAGGCGGCGGGCGGCCACCCCTCCGACATCCTGGACTATTTCCGCGACAAGTCCGAGATCATCGAATCGGGCGATTGGGACGCGCTGCTCAGGAATTACCTAGAGAAGCACAACGCCGTCAACCGCACCGCCCGCGCCCTGACCGAGCATGGGCTGTCGTTTATCGCCGCGCCTCATCTGCACCACAAGGAGAGTGCTTCGTAAGCATAGCGCTGCTGCGCTTTCCGATCAGATTTTGTGAAGATCAGGGCGGCCTGCCATCCATCGCAGGCCGCCCTGATCGGTTCTCCCTAGATCACAGTGGTCAGTCCTTGAACATCTCCCGCAGCCTCTCGTATTCTTCGTCCTTGATGCCAAAGTAGTTCTCTGGGGCGGGGAAGGTGCCGTTGGTGACTTCCTCCACGTACTGCTTTAGTCCGTTCACCAGCACCTCGCCCACGTTGGCGTAGACTTTAGCCATCTTGGGTGTGAAGCGCGGGTACAGCCCGAACATGTCGTGGTAGATCAGCAACTGGCCGTTGGCGTGCGGCCCCGATCCCAGGCTGATGATCGGGATGTTGGCTCGCTCGGTGATGATCTGGCACACACGATCCGGCACCAGCTCCAACAGAACGGAGTAGGCCCCGGCCTCCTCCAGAATCTTGGCATCTTCGACGATGCGGGCAGCCTGCTCTGCGCCCTTGCCCTGGAGCCGGAACCCTCCCAGCATCGAGGCGCTCTGGGGCGTCAGCCCCAGGTGGCCCATGGCCGGGATGCCAGCCTTGACGATCCCGGCGATGCGGTCGGCCATCTCGCGCCCGCCCTCCAGCTTGATGGCGTCGCAGCTTGCCTCGGCCATGAAGCGCCCGGCGTTGCGGATGGCGTCCTCCACTGAGGTCTGGTAAGTCATGTAGGGCATGTCGCCGATCAACCACACATGCGGCGCGCCCCGCCGCACGGCCTGCGCGTGCCGGATCATGTCGTTCATGGTGACAGGCAGCGTGCTCTCATAGCCGAGCATCGTCATGCCCAGGCTGTCGCCCACCAGCACCATGTCGATCCCGGCCTGGTCTTGAAAATAGGCAGTCGGATAGTCGTAGCAGGTGAGCATCGTGATCGGCTCGCCGCTGTGATACTTCTTGAACAGATCGGGGAGGGTGACTTTCTTTCGTTCGGCCATAGGTTCTCTCCTTAGGAATAATGCAGAAGCAGCGGATCGCTGACGGGGTAGTTTCTTGCGCAAGCCAGACGGCTTAGGTTAGGACAGTCTCCGACGGGCTACCCGAACGGCAGCCGCTCGGCGCGACGCACCGTGAGGGCCAGCGCGGCCATCGTCAGCCCGATCTGGAATGCGATCAGCAGCGCCAGCACCAGCATTGCCAACACGGCCACAAGCAACACCAGCAGACCGAGATCGAAGGACAGCAAACCTTCCAACCACGTCGGTGGGGAAGTCAGCAGGGCCACCGGCAACGTGATCAGCGACAGCACCAGGGAAAGGGAGGTCCATGCCACTTGGCTCAGGACGTAGTTCACGGCCCACAACCCCACGCGCACCGCCAGCGCCGTCAGCACACCGCTGGCCCGTGTGCGCGACCAGGACGAGGCCATCAGCCCGATTGCGCCGTAGATCATCGTGGTCAGGGCGGGGTTGAGCAGGTAGTACAGAAGCCACGCCAACAGCGCCAGCAGCCCCACCACCCCCGAAATCAGGTAGCTGACGATCCCTGGCGCTGAAGACAGCAGCGGCAAGGAAGGGGGCGTGGGAGCCACGATGGCTGGGTTGGTCTGCGCCACGCTGCTCGACGACCCGGCAGCGATCAGGGCCACCAGGAATGCCACGCTGCCAACGACGCACAAAGCCCGTAGGACCGCTACCATGATCAGCGGCAGACGAAGCTGTTGCAACGCCGCGCCGTACTTGGCCAGCACCACTTGACGGGTCGGGATAGGCGTCAGACGCAGCAGCGCGTAGGACTGAGCTTCGATCTCGGCGCTGATGGCGGTCGAGGTTGCCACGGTGGCGAGTATGCCCACCAGCCAGCGGATCAACTCGGTCGCAGTGAACAGTCCGCCGAGCAGATACACTCCGACCACAGGCCACAGCCCAGGCTCGTCGGTCAAGGCGATGGGCACAGCTGTCAAGCCGCAGCAGCCGACCACGCCGACGATCACGAACAGCATCAGCGGCAGGCACCCCCGATGCACTCCACGCACGATTCCCAGCGTGGACCAGCCGGTCAGCTCACGCCGATAGATGGGGTGATCGTGCCGCCTGAAGATGAATTGCCAGGTGTCGAGCAGGAAGTCTCTCACGCCTCGATTATAACCGACCTGTGGGCAAAGCGGAATACGCTGTCTGCCTGCTTCGACTGTCGCAGGGAGGTCACACACATCCAGATGGAGAAAACGCCACGGCGCAGCCTGCATGAGACAAGACGATGGCCCACGGCGTTGTTGATGGGCCATCATCTTGAGGAACACAAGTCCGCTCTATGACGTAGCGCGCGGGCCGATCACTGGGCCGCCCAGCACAATGGTCGGCTGATCGAAGGGCGTGAGCCACTTCTGCCAACGCGGGCTTTGGTAGAACCCAAACTGGCCCACCGGCGGGAACTTGGCAATGATCCCGTCCCGCATTTCTTTGGTCAGGAAGGCCAGCGTGTTGATGATGGTGGTGTCCTTGTGGCGGATCTCCAGGTGCAGATGCTGGAGGTTGGCGTCTATCTTGCCAACGGGCATGTCGGGCGTGATCTCCGATCCCTTGGCATAGCTGGCCGGATCGGCCAGATGGCCATATACGATGCGGTAGTCCCCCACGATCACGTCCACCCGGTTGGGGCCGAAGGCGCGGCCCGGCCCCTCGAAGATGCCGGTCACGCCCGCGTAGATCGTCGCCCCGCCGGGGTGGCCAAAGTCTAGGCCAGCGTGCAGCCCCTGCGCGTAGGCGTCGTAGTTCCAGCGCCGACCGTTGTTGAAGGCGTATACCGTGTTGCCGTAGTAGTAGAACCACTGCATCACGTCCAGGCCCACCGGCAGCCGCTCGAACTTAAAGGGGGTCTCCGGCAGGCGCTGATCGGCGTTCGGGTCGTAAGGGATCATAAACGTCTCGCTGCCGCCCACTGTCCGTTCAGCAGACCAGCCCTGAGCATGTTTCCACCATACCAGCCCATCGGCCTCGGTGCGCGAGGCGGGATCGACCGCCACCTGTGCGCCCCACGCCAGTCTCTCCCCCGCTTCGCTGGCCGAGGCTGCGGGGGCAGTGCGCACCCGCAGGTTCCCTGTGATGACCATGTAGACGTTGCCGGCAGCGGCGGGCGCTGCTGGAGCTGCCGCTGGAGCCTCGGCGATGAACACCTCGCGCCCGTCGCTGGTCTTTTCAGCGATCCACCAGCCATTTTCGAGCTGAATCCAGATGTAGCCGTCGTCGTCAACCCGCGAGTCGGGCCGCACTCGAATCACCTGCCCCTGGCTGAGCTGCTGGCCAGCAATTTTGAGCCGCGGCTCGGTGCCGGGGCCGCTGCGCACGTTCAAGTTCTGGGTCGTTACCACATAGGATTTCAGTTCGGTGGGAGGGGTGACGATCACCGGCCTAGCTGGTTCGGAGGCTGGCACCGGCGTTGCTGGAGCAGCCGCCCCACTGGGCGGCATAGGGGCGGCTGGAGTCGGCTGGACGGTGGACGAGGTGACCGGCGCGTCGATCTGGATGCGCGTCACGCCCCGGAACTCAGTCGGGCCAGCCTCGCCCAGTCGGAAGAAACTCAGGCCGGGGGCGCCTTTCTGGAGCGCGTAGCCGCCCGCATCGAAGATGTCGTTTTCGGGCACACGGTTCTGCGTGGCCGGGTCCTTGAACGTCTGGAGGATGGGCACAATCGGCAGGTTGTACTTGGCCAGCGCGGTGAACACCTCGTCAAGGTACTCCTCCGGCCCACGCAGGCCCTCGCTGTACTCCCAGTGAAAGACGCGCGGGTGCAGGCTCTGGACGTGCGCTGCCCACTCGTCGAGGTGCACGCGAGCGGGCTGGCTGCCGCGCGGATCAAAGCTGACAGCCAGGTGGATGCCCGGCCCCAGACCGGCGCGGATCTTCTGAGCCTCCGCGCGGGCCACCTCGGCGCTGAGGCCGCTGGCATACCAGTCCGACACATTCAGGTCGAGGCGCATCGATTTGATCCCCGGCACGCGGCAGGCCTGGATCACGAGGTTAGCTTCGGCGTCGGCATTGCGGCCTCGGAGGGTACACCACAGGTGCGTCTCAAGCTGATAGGCGTTGAGCGTCTGTACCCAGCTCTGGATCGACTGGAGGCCCCGAACGGCCATCAGGGCGTTGGTGTCATGAACGCCCTGCCACAGCGGGCCATCGCTGGTCTTGATCACGATGCCATCAGCGGTGGGACTGTACTTCTTGACGGTCGCGGCGAGCTGCTCGATGGTCTTCTCGCCGACTTTGTCGCCCATCCAGTGCACCCATAGGATGCGCCGATCGAAGGGGGTCGCCATCGTGTGCTCCTTTCCAGGTCTGCTTTAGTGACAGTCCACCTCTTGACAGAACTCGCGCGATGCACAACTGCTTGCAGTCAGCCTTGATTTGATCTCGACTGAGGGCACATTATGGTGCAGAATAGAGAGGGAGTCAATGAAGGGTCATCGTCGGGGGTCAGCGAGCAGCCTCGATGGGCTGCTTTGCTTGTCTGCCAACAGGGGCAAATATGGACCTCGTCTTCTTCGTCAAAGGATTGGGCCTCGGCTTCTCGATTGCCGCGCCGGTCGGCGCGATTGGCGTGCTGTGCATTCGCCGCACGCTGGCCGAGGGACGTGTGCATGGGCTGGTCTCTGGCCTGGGCGCGGCTACTGCCGATGCCCTGTATGGCAGCGTGGCGGCCTTCGGGCTGACGGCCATCTCGGACTTCCTCACCAGCCCTCAGGTCTCGCTGGCCATGCGGCTTGTTGGAGGGGCGTTCCTGATCGTCCTAGGGGTGCGGACCTTCCTTGCCCGGCCCCAACCAGTTGACGCCGCCGACGGCCCTTCTGTCCGCCGACATGGGCTGTGGGGGGCCTATGCCTCGACGGTGGGGCTGACCCTCACCAATCCGCTGACCATTCTGTCGTTTGCCGCCGTGTTTGCCGGATTCGGGCTGGGCAGCGCCGGCGGCAGCTACGTTGCTGCCATGCTGATGGTGTTGGGCGTGTTCAGCGGATCGGCCCTGTGGTGGCTGATTCTGAGCGCTGGCGTCAGCCTGTTCCGCCGTCGCTTTGGACCGCATGTGCTGGTGTGGGTCAATCGCCTGTCGGGGGTGGTCATCGGCGGGTTCGGGGTTGCGGCATTGCTGAGCCTGCTGGGGGGGCAGGTATAGCCCTGCCCCCTTCCAGGTCGCTTCAGAGGCCCTCTACGCCAGCCCGTAAATCTCCCCGAACTTGGCCCGCAGGTAGTTCATGTATGGCTCCCATACCAGCGGCCTGCCCGTGGCCCGCTGTGAAAGCTCTGGCAGCCGGTATTTGCGCCCGTGCCGATGAATCTTGTCGCGCAGCCAGGCCAGGATGGCCTCGAACTGCCCGGCTTCTACCTGGGCAGAGACATCCGGCATCTCTTTCTGCATCTGCTCCCACAGTTGCGCGGCAAAGATGCTGCCCAGCAGGTAGTCGGGGAAATAGCCCATGTACCCCGCCGACCAATGGACGTCTTGCAGCACGCCCTCGGCGTCGGTGGGCGGGACGACGCCCAGATATGCCTCCATGCGAGCGTTCCACTCTTTGGGCAGGTCGGCCACTTTGACCTTGCCGTGGAAGATGTCGTGTTCTAGCTCGAAACGCAACATGATGTGCAGGCCGTAAGTCACCTCGTCGGCCTCGACGCGGATCAGCGATGGCTGCACGCGGTTGATGGCCCGGTAGAAAGTCTCCAGGTCCACGTCGCGGAGGTGCGGGAAGGTGGCTCGGAGCTTGGGGAAGAAGTGCCGCCAGAACGGGCGGCTGCGCCCAAGGATGTTCTCGTAGAAGCGTGACTGCGACTCGTGGGCTGCCATCGATGCGCCAAAGGCCAGCGGGGTGCGGTAGAACTCCGGGGCGGTGTTCTGCTCGTACAGCGCGTGACCGCCCTCGTGGATGACGCTCATCAGGCAGGAAGGCAGGAAATTCTCGTTCACCCGCGTGGTGATGCGCACATCGCCTCGCCCAAAGTGGATGGTAAAGGGATGGGCGGTCAGGTCCAGACGACCCCGGTTGAAGTCGTAGCCCAGTTGAGCCACCACCTCGCGGCTGAAGCGGAGCTGCGTGTCGGGATCGTAGGAACGACGCAGCACGCTGTCATCTACGGCGTCCGCGTGCTCGGCAATGGCACGCACCAACTCGATCAGGGAGGGCTTTAGCCCTCCGAACACGGCCTCGATCTGGGCGTAGGTGATGCCTGGCTCGTACTCGTCGAGCAGCGGGTCATAGATGTCAGCGTAGGGCTTGAAGCACTCGGCCTGCTGGGTGCGGAGATCGACCATCTTGCTCAGGATAGGCTCAAACGACTTGAAATCGTTGTTCTGGCGGGCGTTCTTCCATACCTCGTGTCCGATGGCCGCCGTGCGGTGAATCTCGGCCACCAGCTCCGCTGGGACCTTGATGCGGCGGTCATACTCGTGGCGCACCACGCGCAGCAGCCCGGCCTCGTCCGAGTCGTAGTCGTACTCCTGCTTTTCTAGATCGTCCAGCAGGTGACCAATCTTGTCGTCAGTGATGGCGCGATGCAGCAGCAGTTGCAGCGAGGCGATCTGGTCGGCGCGGGCCTGCGATCCGCCGGGCGGCATGTAGACCTGCATGTCCCACTCCAGAACTGCCGCCGCGCTGAACAGGTCCATGAAGGTAGCCAGACTCGCTTTGAGGTCTTGCAGCTTATCGTCCACGTGTGACTCCTTCCAGTGGGTGGCTAGGTTGGGTATGATGCTGACCCCCTCGCGTCAGGGGTTGGTTGCATTGCCGCAGAGGGAGTCTCGAATAAAAAAACAGCCGGAGTGAACTGCTCCCGGCTGTCACTGACTGACAGAGGCGACGGCCGGAATTGAACCGGCGATGGGGGTTTTGCAGACCCCTGCCTTACCACTTGGCGACGTCGCCACAACAAATGGGGGCTGACTGTACAACAGGCCAACCCCATCAAAGCGGGCGATGGGATTCGAACCCACGACCTTCTCCTTGGCAAGGAGACGTTCTACCACTGAACCACGCCCGCAGCTCCCTTGCGAAAAGCATTATAGCAGAGTCCATGATGGGATGCAAGGGCCGTTCGCAGGGCTTTCTTGCCCTCTCCGAACTGAACGCCCGCCTCAGGAGGTTCTGTCTGCTTTCCATGTTGCCTGGACCCACTTTCGATATAGAATTGAGGTAGCACGCGGGCGCGTGCGACCTCTACATTTTGCCGTTTCGGTGAAACACTGACCCTCTTTTGCCACTGGAGAAGACACCCCATGGTCGATTTTGCCCTGACAGAGGAACAAGTCATGCTGCGGCGCATGGCCCACGACTTTGCTGTGAACGAGATCGTGCCGGTGGCGGCTGAGCTGGACGAGTCTGCCGAGTTCCCCCACCACATCATTGCCAAGGCCCGCGAGGCCGGGCTGATCAACGCCAATATTCCAGAGCAGTACGGCGGGCTGGGGGCGTCGGTGCTGGAGGAGTGCCTGATCATGGAGGAGATCGGCTGGGGTTGCTCCGGCGTGGGCACCGCCATGACCATCAACAATCTGGCCGCGCTGCCCATCAAACTGGCCGGCACCGAGGAGCAGAAGAAGCTCTGGCTGGGCCGCATGATCGATGGCGAGCTGGCCTCCTATGCCGTCACCGAGCCTAACGCCGGCTCAGACGTGGCTGGGATGGAGTGCTTCGCCGCCAGGCGGGGCGACGAGTACGTTCTCAGCGGCACCAAGACCTTCATCTCGAACGCCTCAGAAGCCCAATTTTTCGTCGTTTTTGCCCGCACTGAGCGTGAGACCCGCCACAAGGGCATCAGTTGTTTTATCGTCGAGCGCGACCGCCAGGGATTTGCTGTCAGTAAGAAGTTCCATAAGCTGGGCCAGCGCTGCGCCGACACCGCCGAGATCAGCCTGAATGAGGTGGCGATCCCGGCCAGCCACAGGCTGGGGCCGGAGGGCAGCGGCTTCATGACAGCCATGGGCGTGTTCGACTTCTCGCGGCCCGTTGTCTCAGCGATGGCTGTCGGCGTGGCGCGGCGGGCTATGGAGGAGTCGCTCCGCTACAGCCAGGAGCGCAATGCCTTCGGCCAGCCCATCGTCAACTTTCAGGCGGTTGGGCACATGATCGCCGACATGGCGATCCAGATCGAGGCCGCCCGGCTGCTGGCCTGGAAGGCGGCCTGGAACTGCGATCAGGGCAAGCCTAGCTCCAAAGAGGCGGCTTTTGCCAAAGCCTTCGCCGCCGACATGGCCATGAAGGTCTGCGTGGACGCTGTGCAGGTGTTCGGCGGGTACGGCTACGTGACTGAGTACCCCGTCGAGAAGCTGATGCGCGACGTGAAAGTGTTCCAGATTTACGAGGGAACCAGCCAGATTCAGCGTGTGATCATCACGCGCGAACTCCAGCGCGGCGCGTGAGAGCCTCACGGCAGGGACGCGGTCAGCAGCGTCCCTGCCCTCCTAACGCGAGATGGCCTGCTGGGCTGCCATGGCCGCGCCGATCATGCCCGCGTCGTTGAGCAACTGGGCCGGCACCACCTCGGCCCGGACGGTCAGGTAGGGCGCGAAGCGGTCAAAGCGCTTGCTGGCCCCGCCGCCCAGAATAAACAGATCGGGGCTGAACAGAAGCTCCAATCGGTTCAAGTATTCGTCGAAGAACCCGGCCCAGCGCTTCCACGAGAAGCCCCGCGCCTTGCGAGCCGCGTCTGAGGCGCGGGCTTCGGCGTCTTTGCCGCGAATCTCCAGGTGGCCCATCTCGGTGTTGGGAACCAGGTGCCCGTCGATAAACAGCGCCGATCCCAGCCCGGTGCCGATGGTGATCATCATCACCACCCCCTTGCGCTCGCGGCCTGCCCCGAACGCCATCTCGGCCACCCCCGCCGCATCCGCATCGTTGATCACTGTCACCGGGCAGCCGGTGGCCTCGGTGAACAGCGCGGCAGCGTCGGTGCCGATCCACTTTTTGTGGATGTTGGCTGCCGACAGCGTGACGCCGTGCAGCACCACGGAGGGAAATCCCACCCCGATGGGTCCCTGCCAGTCGAAGTGTCGCGCGATCTCGGCCACCACGCCGGCCACCGCTCCCGGCTTGGATGGCTCTGGCGTGGGCAGCCGGTAGCGTTCGGCCACCAGGGTGCCGGTCTCAATGTCAACTGGTGCGCCCTTGATGCCCGTTCCGCCCACATCGATGCCCAGAATATGCATAGGGACTTGTCTCCTCTGCGTGTGTGGGTCCTCTCAGGTATGCCTGCGCGATTCAGCCGCCCTGCCTGCGCCGCAAGCGGACCATCAGCACGAGGGCAGGCAGCGTCAGTACCCCTGCTGCGGCGATCACGATCCACGGATCGAAGGGCAACGTCTGGAGGGCTAGAACAGTGCCCAACAGCAGGATGATCAGATACAGTTGAAAGAGCGATGTGCCCAATGAGCGTATCATCGTTGGGCGCATCCGACGACGTGCAAAGCGAGCGTTATACACCGCATCGAGGTGGATCACCTGCGCCATGCTGTCGAAGCGGACGGGCGCGCCGTACCGCATCTGAAAATCGGGGAGTTGGGCCAGGTGGTGACGGTAGGCCTCTTCGAGGCTGGTGGAGATCACGTGGAAGCGGAAGTTCGGCTCCTCGATGTGCTCACCGCTGCCGTACCCGGTGACGATCACGGCCTCCTCGCCAAACCACGAGTAGATCACAGCCGCGCCGGCCAGCTCTCGAGTCGGCACTTCCAGATTGCTCACAACTCTCACATAGGTGAACACACCCGCGCAGGTCGTTCCACGCTCGTCTACAAAGTACCACACCTGAACCGGGCCAGCCGTCTGGGCTTTGTTGGCCCGGCCCGCCTCGCCCAGTCGGTGGAACCCCAGACGGATCAGCGCGGCGATCAGCGGCTGCGCGGCAGAGGGTGGAGGAGCCTCCAGGTGGCTTACATCCACCACCTGCCACGCAGCCGCGCTGCGCACGAAGGCGCGGCTGCGCAGCATCATCGAGGCAGCGCCGAACACCACCAGCACCAGCGCCATGATCAGGATCATCACCGGCCAATCGGACATGCCTCGTCCTTTCTGGTGAAGCTGCTAGGCTGAATGATACACCTCTGCTGGCAGCGTAGCCAATCGCTGGCGGGAACCGGCTGTTCCTGCGGGACACAGGGCGTTATAAAAGGCATCATGATCGTCTGGGCCACATTGTCCGCCTGCCGCCAGGGGCCGGTGGGCCAGCGCAGCCCCCGCTAGCGCAAGTTTGTTAAAGAAAGGGCCGGGTCTTTACATCAGCGTCCTGGCCTGGGTTGTCTCGCCCACGCCGGGAGGGCTGGGCTTCGTGGAAGGCGCCCTGATCGTCGTTCTGACTACCCTTTAGGTGCCCGCCGGAGGCGCTACAGCCATCAGCTGGGCGGCCCCTCAGAACTGAGGCGCAAGCGGCAGGCCCAGCGCCGTCAGCGCGGCGACAATCAGCGGCGCGACGAGCAGCGCCGGCAGGAAGTTGCCCACCCGGATCGGCTTGATCTCAAGCAGGGTGCTGATCCCCAGCCCCAGGATCAGCACGCCGCCGGTGGCCGTCATCTCGGCGATCATCGGATCGGTCAAGAGGGCCTGGGCCTGGGCTGCTAGCAGACTCAGCCCCCCCTGGTAGATCAGAATCACCAGCACGGCGAAGGCCACGCCAATGCCCAGGCTGGAAGCCAGCGCTAGCGACGCGAACCCGTCCAGCACTGCCTTGATGGCCAGCAGCCGGTAGTTGCCTGTCAAGCCGTCCTGAATCGCGCCGAGGAACGTCATCGGCCCCACGCAGAACAGCAGGCTGGCCGTCACAAACCCCCGAATGAAGCGGTTCGATCCCCGGCCTGCCTCGGCCCGGTTGAAGCGCGCCTCGAGCCACGCTCCAAGCCGGTTCAGCCCATCCTCGATGCCCCACCATTCGCCCAGAATGCCGCCCACCAGCACCGAGCCGAGGACAATCAGGACGTTGTGCGTCTCGGTCGTCATCTGCAAGCCGATGACGGTTGTCACCAGCCCCAGGCCGCGCAGCACCGTCTCGCGCATCCGGTCAGGGAGGCGATTGCCAAGCAGCACACCGAGCGTTGAGCCGAGGAGCACAGTCAGGATGTTCAGCAGAGTGCCAGTCATAGGTTTTGCCCTGAGTACAGAGATTTCAGGCTGTTTATACCCGCAGGGCGGTTGGGGGGCAAATGGCTGCCTTGCTCATGCGCCGGGCGCAATCCCAGCCCCGCTGAGCCGATGCCAGGCAGAGGGGTGAGGATGGCCTGGCCGCCTCACAGCGCGGCGTCGAGCGCCGCCCGCAGGGCGTCGGGGGGACCCATCAGGCCGTGTATCTCAAGCAGATTGCTGCGTATGTGCCACACCGCCGGGCAGTCGAGCACGGCTCGCACGGCCTGTCGCTGCCTCTCGCTGAGCGTGCGTGGATCGCGGGGCTGCTGGGCTTGTGGGTACTGCCGCTCCTCAACGCCATCGGCGGGGCGAGGGTGGGTCACGCCGTAGTAGATGTAGTTCTCCTCAAAGGCGGGCAGCCCGGTGTAGGTGGCCTCCCGCCCTCGGCCTGTGAAGGCAAAGTCGAGCAGCAACACGGCCAGTTGATGAGCGCCTTCCGCCGCGCTGACGCGCCGCAGCCCCTCCACCAGCGCCGGGATGGCTCGCTCCGCCCCCAGCTGGGCGATGGCCCGGCACGCATCCGACACAGCAATCCGCTCCGTGATGCGCTCCTGATCGGGGTCGAGGGCCGGCCCCGATGGGTCGTCGCGCCCGGCGGCCAGCCCTTGCGGCTGGATGACGACATCCAACAGGACTTCGACTGCCCCCGGCGCGACCTGCGGCCCCGCCAGGTGCGCCAGCGCACGGGCGGCGGCGAACCGCACGGGTCGCGCCTGGTGTGGCGACCCAACCAACGCTTCCAGCAACCGCCCACATGCAGCATGTTCCTCGGCGGGGAGTGGCGCGGCCATCGCCGCCAGGTCGCCCAGACAGTTGACCAGCTCTGCTCTGACGGCGACATCCGGCTCGCGCTCGATCCGCGCCCGCAGCGCGGCCAACCCAAGCAAGCCGTCCTCAGGCAGGGTGCACAGCACCCTGGCCGCCCCGATCCTCACCGCGCGGTCGGCGTGATCGAGGAGCGACAGGATCAAGCTCAGCCCAGCCCGCACGGCTTGGTGGGTCTGATCGGCGACCTGCCGCGCCAGCCGGACCTCGTCCTCAAAGTCACGGCCCTGCCCGGCTAGCACTTCGACCATCCAGGTGTGCTGGGGGGTCAGCCAGGGCTGCCCAGCGGAAAGGGCCGCCAGCATCCACAGGAGCAGTGCCCGGTCCGGGACGGCGTCGGCGGCCAGCATCTCGAACAGGAAGGGCACAACGTGGGGAGTAGCCTGGTATACGTCGCCCTGGTGACAGAGGCTGGACATCAGGGCGGTGTAGGCTTCCTCGCGTTGGCCTGGATCGTCCGAGGCCAGGCGGCGGAGGTGCTCCGGCGCATCGGTGGCAGGGCCGTAGGCGTGGCGCAGGCTGGCCCAATCGATGTGGTCAAGCCCTTCGAGCATCAGAACCACTCCAGCCTGCGAAGCAGCAACAGCAGCCCGCCTGTTGTGACGGCCATCATCCCCAGCACAAGCGGCACGCCCCACGGCGCATCGAACGGCGGCCAGGTCTGCGTGAAATTCATGCCGTAAAAGCCGCCCACCACCGTCAGCGCACCGACGGCCAGCGCGAATACCGTCAGTCGATTGACCACGCGGTTGAGCTGGTTCGACACCGCCGACATATACAGGTCGGTGACGCTCATCAGGCTGTCGCGAAAGGTGTTGACCATGTCGGCCAGCCACAGCAGATGGTCGGAGATGTCGCGCAGGTAGTATTGCAATGTTTCCTGTTCGATGTAGGGCAGCTTGTGATGGATCAGCACGTTGAGGACCTCGCGCTGAGGCCACACCACCCGCCACAACTCGATCATCGTGCGTTTGGAGTGGAACAACCGAGCCAGCGCGGCCTGGCGCGGTTCGGTCAGCACCTCATTCTCGATGTCCTCAATTAGGTCGCCCAGCGCGTCCACGACGGGGAAATAGGCGTCGATTGTGGCGTCCATCAACGTATACAACAGGTAGCTGGGGGACATCGACGGGCCGTTTCCCGCCGGCGGCACCCGCCGACGTGCTTCAGCGACCACTGGCTCCTCCTCGCGGTGGACGGATACCACGAAATTGCTCCCTACGAAGACGTCTAGCTCTCGAAACTCGATCTCGCTGCCATAACACGCAATAGGATTGAGGATCAGGAACAGGTGGTCAGCATACTCCTCGATCTTGGGGCGCTGCTGCTGGTTGGTTGTGTCTTCAATCGCCAGGGGGTGAAAGTGGAACACGTCGCGCATGACGGTCAGGTCGTCCTCGTCCGGCCCGGTCATATCGACCCAGAGAGTGTCTGTCTGAGAGGCCAGCAACTCCGGCAGGTCAGCGAGCGCTGCTTCGCGGATGCCCTGGGCGCTGTAGATGGTGATGTTCATGGACTTCTCATCTCCTGTAAAGGCTTCGGCCATGGAACGCCGATTGTCTATCAATGATAGTGTGTTGTGGCGGGCTGCGAAAGTGCGCTTGGGGCGGGAGCGCCGGGCGCTGGCCTCTATGAAGTGATCTTCCTCTAGTTAGATAAATGTATAATAGAGAAGTGTGCATTGATTCCTCTTGTCCTGCCTTGTCCAAAGGAGATGGTGTGGAAGACAAACTTCAACTGCTCAAGGACCGCATGGCCCGCATCTCAGACCTGCGCCGTGCGGCTGCTGTGCTTGAATGGGACCAGGAGGTCCTCATGCCGCCTGGCGGCGCGCAGGCCCGCGCCGAGCAGATCAGCACGCTGCGCGGCCTGGCCCACGAACTGTTCACCGCCGACGAGACGGGCTGCCTGATCGAGGATCTCAAGCCGTGGGCTGCTCAGCTTGACCCCGACTCGAACGAAGCCAGGCTGATCCACGTGCTGGCCCGCGATTATGAACGCGAGGTGCGCGTGCCGCTGCGCTGGGTGGAAGACAACGCTCGCGCCACTTCGCTGGCGCACCATGTGTGGGTCGAAGCCAAGACGGCCAACGATTTCCACCACTTCGAGCCAACGCTGGCGCACGTGGTCGACCTTCAACGCGAGTGGGCCGGCTTCTTTGCCCCTTACGACAACATCTACGATCCCCTGCTCGACAAATACGAGCCAGGGCTGGATACAGCTCAAGTAAGCGCGATCTTCTCCGGCATGAAGCCGGAGCTGGGAGCGCTGCTGGAGGCCATTGCTGCCCATGCCGACGCCGTAGACGACAGCTTCCTGCGCCGCCCGCTCGACGGGCAGCGCCAGATGGCCTTCGGGCGAATGTTGGCTGCCCGCCTGGGCTACGATCTACGACGAGGCCGGGTGGATATTTCAGCCCACCCGTTCACCACCGGCTTCTCCCCTGGCGATGTGCGCATCACTACGCTGATCGATCCGCTCAACCTGTTTCGCTGCATCAAAAGCTCGATCCACGAGGCAGGACACGCCATGCATGGCCAGAACCTCGACCCCGCCCTGTTCCGCACCGGGCTGGACCGAGGCGCGGGAATGGCTGTCAGCGAGTCGCAGTCGCGCTTTTACGAGAACGTCATCGGACGCAGCCGCGCCTTCTGGAAACACTTCTTCCCACAGTTCCAGTCGTTCTTTGCGCCGCAGTTCGACGATGTGGACCTGGAGTCTTTCTACCGGGCCATCAACCGCGTGCAGCCGTCGCTGATCCGCGTCAAGGCCGACGAAGTGACTTATGGCCTGCACATCATCCTGCGCTTCGAATTGGAGAATGACTTGCTCAACGAGCGGGTGCGGGTGGCCGACCTGCCCGCCGAGTGGAATGAACGCATGGAGCACCTCCTCGGCATCGTCCCGCCCACTGACGCCGAGGGGGTGCTTCAGGATGTGCACTGGTCGGCAGGCATGTTGGGCTACTTCCCCGCCTACCAGCTTGGCAGCATGTTCGCGGTGCAACTGTGGGATGCCATGCAACGCGATCTCCCGCACATCACCGCCGAGATCGAGGCCGGGCGGTTCGAGGCCATCCTGGCCTGGCTGCGTGAGAAGGTGATGAAGCACGGACGTAAGTTTACCCTGCCGGAGCTTGCGGCGCGCATCACCGGCGGGCCGCTCAACTGGGGCCCCTATGTGGCCTACGCACGCGACAAGTTCGGGGAGATTTACGGTCTGTAGCGCGGTGAGGATGTGCCCGCCAGACTCATGCCCGATCCGGCAGTCTTTTCGAAAGCGCCCACACACAACAGGGAAACTAAGGAGACCTATCCCGATGGAAGACGCACTGCAACAACTCAAGGCTCACACTGCTCGTATTGTCGATCTGGCCCGGACGGTTTCGCTGCTCAACTGGGATCAGGAGACCACCATGCCGCCTGGCGGCGTTCAGTCCCGCGCCGAACAGATCGGCACGCTGCAGGGGCTGATCCATGAGTTCTACGTCGATGAGAAGGTCGGCAGGATGCTAGAGGCGCTTGAGCCGCTGCTCGACGAGCTGCCCTACGACTCGGACGAGGCGGCCCTGATCCGCTACGTCCGGCGCGAGCATCACCGCCGCACCCGCGTCCCCACCGACCTGGTGGTCGAGATCTATCGCACCGCCGGGCTGGCCAAGGAAGCCTGGAAAGAGGCCCGCGCTCAGGACCGGTTTGGCCTCTTTGAGCCTCTGCTGGAGCAGATCGTCGCGCTGCTGGTCAAAAAGGCAGCGTGCTTCCCCCAGTTTGACAACCCTTACGATGCGCTGCTCGACGAATTTGAGCCGGGGCTAAGCCACGCCACCATCGCCGGGGTGTTTGACGCCCTCAAACCGCGCCTGATCGCGCTGGTGCGAGGCATTGCTGCCCACCAGGACGCAGTCGATGCCAGCATCCTTCAGCGCGAGGTGCCTGCCGAGAGGCAGATCGCCTTTGGGCGCGAGGTAGTGGCGCAGATGGGCTACGATTTCACGCGCGGGCGGCTGGACCTCTCGGCGCACCCCTTCACCTCTGGCCCCGGCTATGGCGACACGCGCATCACGACTCGCGTGGTGGCAGGCCACCTGCCTGCCTGTCTGATGGCGACCATCCACGAAGCCGGGCATGGGATGCACGGCCAGAACATCCACCCGGCCTTGAGGCGCACGCCGCTGGGCCTCAGCTCCTCGTTGGCCATCTCCGAGTCGCAGTCGCGCTTCTACGAGAACGTCATCGGGCGCAGCCGCCCGTTCTGGCGGCACTTCTACCCCAAGCTCCAGGCTGCTTTTGCGCCCGCCCTCGACGACGTGGACCTGGAGACCTTCTACCGCGCCCTCAACGTGTCGCGGCCCTCGCTGATCCGCGTCGAGGCCGACGAGGTGACTTACGGCCTGCACATCATGCTGCGCTTTGAGCTGGAGAACGACCTGATCAACGGGCGCGTCCGGGTGGCCGACCTGCCCCAGGCGTGGAATGCCCGCATGGAGGACTATCTGGGCGTTGTCCCGCCCAACGATGCGCTCGGCGTGTTGCAAGACATCCACTGGTCGCAGGCGTACATCGGCTACTTCCCCGACTACCTGCTGGGCAGCATCTTAGCCGCGCAACTGTGGGAGAAGATGTTGGCCGAACAGCCAGGCACGCTGGACGAGATCGAGGCCGGACGGTTCGAGGGCGTGTTGGCCTGGACGCGCGAGCATGTCATGCAACATGGACGCAAGTTCACCTTCCCGGAGCTGGCCGACCGGGTGGTGGGCGGATTTGGCTCGGAAGCGTATATCCGCTACCTGACGGCCAAGTACGGCGAAATCTACGGGCTGTGAGGGAGTGAGGGGGGCAGGCGAGGGGCGTGACGTGACGTGATGCTTGAGCCGGACGGTGAACCGTCCGGCGACAAGATCATGCGCACGCTGAAGCGTGCCTGGCCGTGCTGGCCTGTCGATCCCATCATGCGCCAGGTCAAAGCGGCCCTCGTCCACCCACGGGTGCGGCGCAGGGCGTGCTGCGGGACATAGGAGCCTTAACACGTGCAGCACGGCGTTGATGTCAGGGTGAGGGGCGGGGTTTAGGAGCTGGCCATAAGCGCCATCTTTCCCTGGGTGTAGCCTGTCTGAGGACGGGCAGGAGCCATCCCTCACCGATGCGCCGCGTACAGCGCCAGCCACTCGTCCAGCGCCAGCGTCTCGGCCCGACGGGTGGGCGCAATACCCGCCGCTTCCAGCCAGCCCGTGGCTGCCTCTACGCTCAGGCCCAGCCCTGCTGCCAGGCTGTTTTTCACCTGCTTGCGCGGCTGACTAAACCCCGCCCGCACCATCTCGAAGAAGCGCGGCGCTTCGTCGAGGGGGAGGGGCGGCCCCGCTGGGTGTGGCTCGATACGCACGATGGCCGACTCGACCTCTGGACGGGGAAAGAAGTGGCCGGGCTTTAGCCGCGCCACGATCCGCGCCGCGCCGTAGAACTGCACGCTCACCGCCAGCAGGCTCATCGCGCCGGGCCGCGCCGTGATGCGTTCGGCCACCTCGCGCTGCATGGTCAGCGCCAGCAGCCGTGGCGGGGTGGGATTTTCCAGCAGGTGGCGCAGGATGGCAGTGGTGATGTAGTACGGCAGGTTGGCGACCACTTTGTACATCGCGGCGTCAGCGCCCAACAATGCGCCGGGGTCCATCTGCAACACATCGGCCAGCACCACCTCCACGTGGGGCTGGGCGGCATAGCGCTGGCGCAGGAAGGCGATCAGGCGGATGTCGATCTCCAACGCCACCACGCGCCGCGCCCGCTCGGCCAGCACGTCGGTCAGTGCGCCCAGCCCTGCCCCGACCTCCAGCACAGTGTCCGCCGGGCCAACCTCGGCGGCATCGGCCAGCCGGGACAAGGCAGTCGGTTCGACCATGAAGTTCTGGCCCAGACTCCTTTTGGGGTCGATGCCTAGCAGGTGCAGTGTGCGGCGGGTGTCCATTGGCCTGCATCCCTCTCACAAGATGCGCCCATTGTTTCCCATTCGCGCCGATTGTGCAACGTGTGGTTCACCGCCTCATGCCATTCGGAGCCGAATCTCAGGATACTCGGCCCATCTGATTCTCCTTCGAGTGTGCTACAATGGAACCGGCGCTAGATGAGCGGCTCGCTCCTCTGCTGGGGAGCGAAGCCGATGAGGATCGACGCCGACCTGTTTGCTTATCTCTTCAAAGAGGCCCGTTGGAAAGACAAGGCGTCGACCTGGCGCTGTACGGCCTGAACTTCGCCGGCTTGCTGGTCTCAATGATCCTGAACGACAGCGTCTGCCTGTCATGTCTGTATCCGTTCGCGTTGGCTGCCTGGATGTTCTATGTCCAGGTAATGCTTGGCGCGCTGCTTGGCCTGGCCTCTCATGAAACGCAGGTAGGCTGGTCAGTGGCTGCTCCAGGGGAGACGGCGGCAGTTTGATCTTGTGGCTCACACCACTAGGGAGGGGGATCGAGGTGCGAGCCAGCGCTTTGACTGGCATCTACACAAAGGATTGACTCTCCATGCTGCGTGCCTTGCTTCTCTATCTTTCACGGGCCGCCTGGGCCCGCAACATCGTGATGCGCTGGGGGCTGGCGCGGCGTGTGGCGCGGCGTTTCATCTCCGGCGAGACGGAGCAGGAAGCTATCGAGGCTGTCAAGAAGTTGAATGCCAGGGGTCTCACGGCCACCATCGATGTGCTGGGGGAGAGCGTCACCCAGCCCGACCAGGCCCATGCTGCCAGAGACGCCTACCTCAGCCTGCTCGATGCCATCTGTCGCCATAAGCTCAACGCCTCGGTATCGCTCAAGCTGACGGCGCTGGGGTTGGACATCGACCCGGCGCTGTGCCGCGACAACCTGCGTCGCATCCTCACCCATGCCCGCGAGCGTGGCCTGACAGTCACTATCGATATGGAGGACCACACCTACACCCAGCGCACGCTCGACTTGTTCCATGCGCTCTGGCGCGAGGATGGCCTGGACAACGTCCACACCGTGATTCAGTCCTACCTCTACCGCAGCGACGCCGACATCGAGGCGCTGGCGCAGGAGGGGGCCTGCATCCGGCTATGTAAGGGCGCGTACCGGGAGCCGCCCCAGGTGGCCTACCCTAAAAAGCGGGATGTCGATGCCGCCTACGTGCGGCAGATGAAAGTCCTGCTCGATGCAGCCAAAGAGGGGCGGGGCTACCCTGGCCTGGCCACCCACGACGAGGCCATCATCGAGCAGGCCAAAGCCTACGCCGACAGCACTGGCGTGCCGCGCACGAACTATGAGTTTCAGATGTTGCACGGCGTGCGTAGCCAGCTCCAGGAGCAGCTGGTTGCCGAAGGATACCGGATGCGCGTGTATGTGCCGTTCGGGACCCAGTGGTACCCGTACTTCATGCGCCGCCTGGCCGAGCGCCCGGCCAACCTGTGGTTTTTCGTCAGCAACTTTTTCAGGCGGTAATCGGGCCAACCCTCATGCCGAGGCGCAAGGGGGCGTTGCACATTACCCCCTTGCTGCGCCCGCTCTGACGCGCCACAGAGCGCCGTTCCCGGTGGCAACGGTGGAGGAGCTGCGGGGAGTGGACGACTGAGGTGGGGCTTCCTGTCGCCGGACGGTAAACCGCCCGGCGACAGGGTCATGGGCACGCTAAAGCGTGCCTCAGCGCGGAGAGGGCCTGCTTTAGCAGGCGCATGAGATGTCGCCGGAGGCGTTGGCCTCCGGCTGACGCCGACGCCGGTCGCCGGTCCACCCGGCGAGGCGAGGCATGACAGCCGGACGGTAAACCGCCCGGCGACAGGGTCATGGGCACGCTAAAGCGTGCCTCAGCGCGGAGAGGGCCTGCTTCAGCAGGCGCATGAGATGTCGCCGGAGGCGTTGGCCTCCGGCAGCTTGAGGAGCTTGAGGAGGAGCTATGCGCGACGTGTTCATCGTGTCTGCCGTTCGATCTGCCACCGGCAGGCGAGAGGGCGTCTACAAAGACACCCACCCTGTGCACCTGGCTGCGCCGGTGCTGGCGGAGGCGGTCCGCCGGGCAGGGATCGAGCCGGTGCTGATCGAAGACGTGATCCTGGGGTGCGTGTCGCCCATTGGCGAGCAGGGGGGCAACATCGGGCGCATTGCCGCCATCCACGCCGGGTTGCCTGTGACGGTGCCAGGCGTGCAGATCAACCGCATGTGCGGCTCCAGCCAGCAGGCCGTCCACTTTGCCGCTCAGGCCATCCTGGCAGGCGACATGGACGTGGCGCTGGCCGGGGGCGTCGAGCACATGACACGGGTGCCCATCGGCTCGGACTGGCCCAAAGAGGGCATCCCTGAGTGGCCGGCTCGCTGGATTCACCAGGGGGTTTCAGCAGAGATGGTGGCCGAGCGGTGGGGGCTTACCCGCGATGCGCTGGACGACTTCGCCTTCCGCTCGCACCTCAAGGCGGCTGACGCGATCCGGGCTGGTCACTTTGAACGTGAGATCCTGCCGCTCACCGTTCGGCTGGACGGGCAGGAAGTCACAGCGAAGGTGGATGAGGGCGTGCGTATGAACCCCGACCGCGAGAAGATGCGCACGCTCAAGCCAGTGTTCAAGGAGGACGGTGTGATCACCGCCGGGAACTCGTCGCAGATCAGCGATGGGGCGGCGGCGCTGGTGCTGGCCTCCGAGGAGGCCGTGCGTCGCCACGGCCTGACGCCCCGCGCCCGGATCGTGGCCCGGGTGGTCGCTGCCGACGACCCCGAGATCATGCTCACTGCGCCCATCCCAGCCACGCGCCGAGTGCTAGCCAAAGCCGGGCTGACGCTGGCAGACATCGGCCTGATCGAGATCAACGAGGCATTCGCCTCGGTGGTGCTGGCCTGGGCGCATGACATCGAGCCAGACATGGAGCGGGTCAACGTCAGCGGCGGCGCAATTGCCAATGGGCACCCGCTGGGCGCTACCGGAGCCAAGTTGATGACGACGCTGGTCCACGCCATGGAGCGCTGTGGCGTCCGGTATGGGCTTCAGACGATGTGCATCGGGCACGGTCAGGCCACCGCGACCATCCTGGAGCGGGTGTAGGCAGAGGTCGAGAGATCGCTGGGATTCGTGATGTGCTGATATATAGGACGTTGAGGGTGCGCCCCGTCCGCTCTCCTATCTTCAGCTTGATAGACCCTGTTGTGTACTATTGTCCGCCAGCCAGTTCCGCGCGGATGTGGGCCAGCGCCTCCTCCATCGTCTCCACCATCACGACCTTGTGGCCGCCATACTGATCCTGCCCGGCAGCTTTGGAAGCCAGCCGGACCAGTTCGTTGGTGCCGATCACCACGGTGCGGACGGGCAGGTCGGGCAGAATCTTCAGACCCTCTGTGGTGAACTCGGCCAGACTGGCGACCATCCCGCCGAACGTGATCTTCAGCGTCCGCGTGTCGTAGAGCAGGTACAGGGGGGCGTTGATCTCCTCCATGTAACGGCCTATCTCGTGGAGCGTCTGGTGTACGTCACTGCGTGACCCTATCTCATCGACAAAGGTGATGGTGATGATCGGCTCATCGGGCACTCTCTCTACTATAGCAGGCATAGGAGTCACTCCTTTCTGTGGGGTGTTGAGATGGCTGACTATATTATAAACCCGATGTGTGGCAACGAATCTTACGGAATAGTTGCATCTTGCCAGGAGGGGTGTTCGGAAAGGAGGTAAGACGCACAGCCGATAGGCTTGCTCTCGTAAGAAATCCGTAAACTTCGTCTCATTCTGCCTGCCAGCGTGTATCAGTGTGCCTTTTTGAGGTACACTACGTGCAGATGTATCGATTTTGCAGCACACTACCTGATTGATGGTTGGGGTGGACTGGTGAACAATCAACCGGACAATACTTTTAACTGGACCCGCATCCTGGTGATCGTCAGCGTCATTGCCGCCGTGGTAATCGGCGGGCAGTTGATCGCCAACCAAATGCTCTCCTCGGCCAGCCGCATCAGCCTGGCCGAGTTGGCCCAGAAGGTTGGGGCTGGCGAGGTGCAGGCGATCACCGTGCGCGGCGACGATCTGACCGTGGAGCTGGCTGACGGCTCTTTGCTGCGTGCCCGCAAAGAGCCAGATATTAGCCTGTATCAGACCCTCGATCTGCTGGGCGTGGATCGTGAGGGCTTGAACAGCATTGACGTGAACGTCGTCGGGCCAGGCCTCGGCGCATCGCTGGGCAACCTGTTGGTCACACTGCTGCCGTTGCTGTTCCTGGGCTGGATTTTCTTCTCGTTTATGCGTTCGATGCGCAGCGGCCCCGATCAGGCGCTCAGCTTCGGGCGCACCCGCGCCAAGCCAATCAACATCGACCAGCCAATGGTTACCTTTGACGACGTGGCCGGGATGGAGGAGTCCAAGCATGAAGTCCAGGAGATCGTCGAGTTCCTCAAGGACCCGGAGAAGTTTCTGCGGCTGGGGGCGCGCATTCCCAAGGGCGTGCTGATGATCGGCCCCCCCGGCACCGGCAAGACCCTGCTGGCGCGCGCCATCGCAGGCGAGGCCGGAGTGCCCTTTATGAGCATCTCCGGCTCGGAGTTCGTCGAGATGTTCGTTGGCGTGGGGGCCAGCCGTGTGCGCGACCTGTTCGACAAGGCGCGGCAGGTCGCCCCATGCATTGTGTTCGTGGATGAACTGGACGCCGTGGGCCGGATGCGCGGCACTGGCCTGGGCGGCGGCCACGATGAGCGCGAGCAGACCCTCAACCAGATTCTGGTTGAGATGGATGGCTTTGACAATGAGACAAACATCATTGTCATCGCTGCCACCAACCGCGCCGATGTGCTCGACCCGGCTCTGATGCGTCCGGGCCGCTTCGACCGCAAGGTATACATCTCGCGGCCCGACGTGAAGGAGCGCGAGCAAATCCTGGCCGTGCACACGCGCGGCAAGCCGCTGCTGCCCGATGTGAACCTGACCACCCTGGCCAAGCTGACGCCGGGCTTCGCTGGCGCGGACATCGAGAACCTGGTCAACGAAGCAGCCATCCTGGCTGCCCAGCGTGGACGGAACGGCATCGGCATGGCCGAGATGCAAGACGCCATGGAGAAGATCGTCGCCGGGCCGGAACGCCGCTCGCGGGTCGTCAAGCCAGAGGAGAAGCAAATCGTCGCCTTCCACGAGGCGGGCCACGCCGTGGTGATGTATCACCTGCCCGCCGCCGACCCGGTGCACAAGATCACCATCATTCCGCGCGGACAGGCGGGCGGCTACACCATGCCGCTGCCAGAGAGCATGGACAGCGGCCTGATGCGCCAGGACCAGCTTGAGGACCTGATCGTGGGGCTGTTGGGCGGACGCGCTGCCGAGGAGCTGACCTTCGACCGCATCACCACCGGCGCCAGCAATGACCTGGAGCGGTCCACTTCCATTGCGCGGGCGATGGTGACCCGCTATGGCATGAGCGAGCGATTGGGGCTGCGCGTCTACGGCGAGGAACCCGACCTGGTCTTCCTGGGCCGCAGCATCACCGAGCAGCGCGACTACAGCGAGCAAACGGCCCGCGAGATCGACGAAGAAGTGGCGCGCATCGTCAACCAGGCCTACAAGCGGGCCAAGGCGATCCTGAAGGAGCACCGCGACAAGCTGGTGCGCCTGGCCGAGCTGTTGCTGGAGGTCGAGACGGTGGATCGCGCCCAGTTCGAGGCGCTGATGCGCGGGGAGCGGCAGCCCGCCATAGCGTGAACTCGGCGATGGGGGTTGGCATTGAAAAGGGGCGCAGCGACCCTGCGCCCCTATGTCTTGTGTGGGGTCGATTGCGACCGGCGGCCCATCCACCACACTGCTCCATGCAGCCCCAGGGTGATCCCCAGCACACCCACCCCGATTGGCAGCAGGGCGGGTGCCCCGCGCCACAACCCACGCGCCAGCATCAGCGACAAAAAGAAGACGTGAAAGCTCAGCGGCGTCAGCCAGGCTGGCAGGTCACTGCCGGGGGAGACAGATGGGCGCACCCCTCGCCACGTGGCCGCCGTCACTCCCACCGACAGCGCCAGGAAGACGATCAGCAGCACCTGCTCTGGCAGCAGCCGGATGACGTGCAGACCACCCATCAGCACCGCCGCCACTGCCGCCAGCCAGGGGTATGCGACTCCGACCGCCCAGCGACCCGTCCGACGGGCCGCCCACCGACCCACCCGCAGGCAGGCTGAGATGTACAGCACGATCAGCCACCACCCGGCGAAGTTCCACAGCGGCACCCCGAACCACCCCTGATCGAAGCCGATCCCCCAGTTCCACATCCCCGTCAGTCGCCCGTTGATCCAGTGCAGGTCGCGAATGGCGACCACATCCATGCCAAAATCGACCAGCAGCGCCAGCAGCGCGTCGAGAAAAGGCCGCGCCCACTCTGGCATGGCCAGTTGGTCGGAAAGCCGCATGGCAGCAAAGACGATCACCCCCCAGCCCATGCCGATCACCAGGGGGGCATGGTAGGCCATCAGCCCGAAGTCGCCGTAGTCATACAACCCTCGCAGCACGCTCAACTCCTCAATGGCCAGACCGTACAGCGTGATGGCCAGCAGCTCAAAGACGCTCGATGTGGGATCGACCCTGCGCTGCGAGGTGGCGGCTGCCAGACACATGACAAACAGCAAACTGACGAGCGCCTCGAACAGGATAAAGCTGGCTGGCTGCACGAAAGTCACGGTGCTATTCTCGAACATGGCGTGTCTCCTCAGGGCGGTGCGTGGTCGATGGATGATCCCAGCTTACGCCAGAGCGAGGCGGGGGTCAACCCGGCCCGCTGAACGGGAGCGCCCTACACAGCCGAACCGTCTGCCGGCCCCCTCAGAGCGCATGGCATGTTTGCCGCGTCTGCTGTCTCCCCCTATAATCTGCGGATACGCGACAGGTGAGTTAGCGTGAGCTGACCGGCGACTACACGATGATCGATCCACCCTCCACTGTCACCGCCACACCGACCTCAGGCCGCGCTTCGAACCGCTGTCTGCTGTGGATCAGCGCCGCATTTCTGATCGTGGTGGTCGGCGCGTGGGCGTATTTCACGCCTGCTGGGCTGCTTGGCAAGGCCGATGCAGTGGGTTATGCCGTGTGCCATCGCATCCAGGCTCGCTCGTTTCTGTTCCCAGACGGCAGGCCGCTGCCAATGTGCGCCCGCTGCTCTGGCACGTTTCTGGGCGTGCTGGTGGGGCTGCTGGGACCAGGGCTGCTTCTGCGGCGAGGTCGCGCTGCGTCTTTTCCTTCGCCTGCGATCCTGGCGGCGCTGCTGGCGATGAGCCTGCTGTGGGCTTTTGACGGCGCAAACTCGTTCGCGCACCTGCTGCCCTATGACCGCATCCCGCGTCTGTACCCGCCGACCAATTTCCTGCGCCTGCTCACTGGGATGCTGCATGGCATCACGATGGGCAGCCTGGTGCTGCCGGTGGTCAACGCCACCCTGTGGATCGACGCGATCAACGCCCCGACGCTCAACCGGTGGTGGCACTTGCCTGTGCTGTACGGGATCGGCGCGGCGCTGATGGGGCTGGTGCTGAGCGGACTGGGCGTGTTTTTGTATCCCCTGGCGCTGCTGAGCGCCTTGGGGGCGCTGTCGATGCTGACCATTGTCAACCTGGTGGTCCTGCTGACGCTCTTCGGGCGCGAAAACACTGCCCGAACGCTGGCGGATGCGCTGCCGCTGATCCTGATGGGGGCGGCGCTCGCCATCTTGATGGTCGGCGCGATCGATGCCATGCGCTACGCGGCCTTCGGCACATGGGCAGGGTTTGTCCCGCCCATGCCATGAGAGGTCGGTCGCCGCCGATCCGCACTCTCAAATGGAACGATCACACGAGGACTCATGACATCTGATCAACCTTCGTCACGCAAATGGTGGGCGCTGACCGGGATCGGCATGGGCGTGCTGATGGGCACGCTCGACAGCAGCATCGTCAACATCTCGCTGCCCACGCTGGTCGAGGAGCTGCATACCGACTTTGCTACCGTTCAGTGGGTGGTGCTGGGCTACCTGCTAGTCATTACGTCGCTGATGCTCAGCGTGGCCCGCTTGGGCGATATGCTGGGCAAGAAGATGCTCTACAACGCCGGGCTGGTGCTGTTCACAGTGGGCTCGCTGTTGTGCGGGCTTTCCCCTAACGTTGGCTGGCTGATCGCTTTCCGCGCCCTGCAAGGCACCGGCGCAGTGATGACTACCGCGCTGGGCACTGCCATCATCACCGAGGTCTTCCCAGCCTCGGAGCGGGGCCGGGCGCTGGGCATTAACGGCGCGATCGTGTCGGTGGGCATCGCGCTCGGCCCGACCATCGGCGGCGTGTTGATCGGCACCGTGGGGTGGCGCTCGGTGTTTCTGGTCAATGTGCCACTCGGCATCCTGGCGGCCTTCATTGTGTCAAAGGTCATCCCGCCGCTGCCGCGCGGCCCGCGCGGCCAGCGCTTCGACGCTGCCGGGGCGGGCATCCTGTTTGGCGCCCTGGCCTGTTACGCGCTGGGCATGACGCTGGGGCAGCGCAGCGGCTTTGGCGAGCCGCTGACGATGGGATTGCTGGCCGTGGCCGGGGTGGGGCTGGCCTCCTTCCTGGGGGTCGAGAGGCGCGTCCGTCAGCCGATGATCGACCTGTCGCTGTTCCGCAACGTGCTGTTCGGCGTCAACCTGGCGATGGGGCTGCTGGTGTTCATCATGATGGGCGGGCAGTTCATCGTGCCCTTCTTCTTGGAGCTGGTGAAAGGCTATCCTACCGAGCAGGTAGGGCTGATGATGGCCGTGTTGCCCGTGTCAATGGGGCTGTTTGCGCCCATCTCCGGGGCGCTTTCGGACCGTTTCGGCTCGCGTGTGATCAGCCTGATCGGGCTGGTGATGATCGCTGCTGGCTGCCTGCTGTTAAGCACGTTGCACATAGAGGTCGGCGTGTGGGGCTTTGTGGCGCGGATGGCCCCGCTGGGGATCGGCATGGGGATGTTCAACTCGCCCAACAACAGCGCCATCATGGGTGCAGCTCCGCGCGAACGGCTGGGGGTGGCGTCGGGCCTGCTGGCGCTGTCGCGCACGCTGGGCCAGACTTCCGGGCTGCCGCTGGCCGGGGCGATCTTCTCGGCGCTGGTGACAGCACACGGCGGCCTGCCTGCCGGGGCCGATGTGACTGCTGCCCCCCCGGAGGTGCTGGTGGCGGGCGTCACGGGCGCCTTCCGCATTGCAGCGATGTTCATCCTGGCCTCCACGGCGCTGGCCGGGTTCGCGTTGTGGTACGACACTCGGCAACGCAGGGAGAGCGCGGAGGCAGCCCAGACCGTCATACCCCCTTCTGAAGCTCGTCCAATGCCGCAAGCACCGCCTGGCGCTCCTGATCGGTGAGCGGCAGCGCGTCGAACTCCTCGCGGTCGAGCACTAGCATCCGGCGGCCAGGATCGATCCACAGGTCGAGGGCCAGATCGTCGGCGCGGACGGTATTACTGTCGAGGTGGGCCGGGCGGGTGAAGTTGCAGTACCAGCCTTTCAAAAGGCCGGTGTCCGCGTCGTAGACCTCAAAGATGTTGTACCAACGGTCGCTGTAGAAGTGCTCAACAAAGCGGTCGCCGCGTCGGAAGACGGTGTAGCCCAGATCGAGGTCGTCGCGGTTGAAACGGGCCTCAAGCGTGATGCTGGTGGGGGTGCGCTTGAGGATCACCCCTTCGTAGCGCCACACTTCGGCGCCGGTGTGATCGGCTTTAATGACAGTGACAGGAGTGCGGTGAGCCATGGAGTAATGATAGCGAATCCGGGGCAGGAAGTACATCCCACGGCGAGGATGGGGCGTCTTTCTGTCATTCTTCGATCTCCGCCACCACGCCGTCCTCGGCCCACGTATATAGCCACTCCGCGTCGTCCAGATCGAGGATGATGCATCCGAACGAGGCCGGACGGCCCAGCACATCGGCCCACAGCACGCCCCCGCCCGACAGCGTGGGCAGGCCGTGGAAGCCGTTCATGAAGCCCGGCCATGCTTCGTAGATGCCCATGAAGTGCGGCATCCACAGGTCCCACAGCGAGGCGTAGGCGTTCAGTTCGTGCGTCTGCACCTGGAAGACGCCCGGCTGCGTTGGCGAACGGTCGATGCCGGTGCTGATCACAAACTCCCGGATCAACTGCCGGTTCTCGTAGACCCGCAGCCGCTGATCGGTGATGTTGACGACGATCCGCTTGCCCGGCACCACCGGCAGCGGCAGCAGATCGGTTTTGGCCGGGATGGTGAGGGTCTGACCGACTGATAGCGTGTCGGGGTTGAGGCCGGGATTGGCTGCCTGGACGCGCCACAGCGGCATGCCGACCTTCCACGCGATGCGCACCAGCGTGTCGCCCGGCTGGACGGTGTAGGTGGTTGGATGGTAGGTGAGGGCCAACATGGCAGGCGTATTGTCGCGCAGCGCCTCCAACACCGAGGCGGCGCTGGCGGATGGGTCGAGGCGGCGCTGGCTGCCCAACCCCTCGTCGAGCGAGTCCAGATAGGCGGCCAGAGCCTCCTCACTGACCACCACGTGCGCCCCATCGGCGGTCGCCTGCACCTGGAGCCAGGCGGCGATCACCTCCGGCGATGCGGTCCATGCAAAATCCTCGTCGGTGATGGGGTCGTAGGCGGTGAGCGTCAGCGGTGCGTCGAGCAGCGCCTGGGCCTCGACCAGGGCGCTGGAGGCGTCGGCGATGCGCGGTTGCACCGGAGTGAGCACCAGCGGCAGGCTGCCGCCGTGCAGCACTGCGCCGGGGTCGATGGACAGCGCCGCCAGCGTGGCCTCCACGTTGAGCGTGCGGCCCGGCACGCCGGGCACGGCCACCGCCTGGCCGTTCTCGATGCGGACCGTAGCGTCCTGCGCGGGCTGGTTGACCGTCAGCGCCCAGGTCTCCAGCGCCAGGCGGGCCTGGGCAGGGTCGAGCGTGACGACAGGGGCAACGGCCACGCCATCCAGCAGCGTGCGATAGAGCGCCAGCAAGCCCTGTCCGCGCCCGGCTTCGAGCGCACGCTGGGCGGTCGCTGGCGCGTCGAGAGCAAAGCCGAACTGCGACGGGGCAACCTGCCAGTTGTGCTCGCCGTCGCTGAGCAGCAGAGTCGTCTGACCGCTGACCCAGGCCGCGTCGATGGCCTGGGCGGCCTCCTCGGGCCGCATCCCGCCGAGCGACACTCCGGCCACCGTCACACCTGGCAGCACACGGCGCGATCCCTGCGCGATGGCTGACAGGCTCGCCACAGCGGTGAGGGCGATCAGCGTGAAGGCCGCCAGGCCAATCGCTACACCGACCAGCACGGCGCGAGCGTCGCGCCAGGTGGGCAGGATGCTGCGCCACGAGCGGCGGCGATGACGGGCGCGGCGAACGCGCTGGACGCGGTGGGCAGGGTGAGCCATAGAGGATGCCTCGGAAAACCTCTCTTGCGCGGATTCTCGCATGCCGGTTGCGCCTGTGTTTAAGACCTGCGTTGAAACGCCTGCCTCAATTATAACGGCGAACCGACCTATCCGGCTCGCGCTGTCAGAGGGATGGCAGGATCGGGTAAGGATCGCGCCAGATGAGGAAAGGAGGGCCTGGCAGGGGCGCTGCCTTGGGATGTCTCAGTCCTCCTGTGGCGCAGCTTCTGCCAGCGGCGTGAAGAACTCGATCAGCCGGGTCGGATACTCGTCCGGCGCAGCCTCCAGGTAGTCGCCGTGCCTTGCCCCCTCGATCACCCACAGCGCAGACGGCTCACATGCAGCAGCGGCCATCCTCTGCGCTGTTCCATCCGGCATATCCCTGTCGAGTGCGCCGTAGATCAGCAGCAGCGGGCGCGGGCTGATGGCGCACAGATCGTCCACCGGGCGCACGTCGTCCACATCTCCCGCCTGACGCGCCACGCGCAGGGCTGGAACGATGCCCAGCGGACCGAACAGGCGCATCCGGTAGCGGATCAGGTCCTCCAGGGCGGGGTAGGTTCCCTCGATCACCACCGCTGCCAGCCGCCCGTCCTCGGCGGCCACCTGAGCCAGCGTGGCCCCACCCATCGAGAAACCCACTGCCCCCAGGCGGTCTGGATCGACGCCAGGCTGACCGGCCAGAAAGTCAATGGCTGCTCGCAGGTCGCGCCGTTCGTGGTCGCCCAGCGTCACGCGGGCAGCATCGCTCTCGCCGTGGCCCCGGAAATCAAACAGCAGCACGCCAAACCCCGCCTGGGCCAGTAGCCCAGCTTCAGGCAGAAGTTGGGCGCGATTGGCGGCGTAGCCGTGCGCCAACACGATCGCTGCGCCGTTCTGGGTGGGCGCAGCCCACCCATGCAGCACGACTCCGTCGCTGGCGGTGAAGACGACTTCCTGGTAGATGTCGATGCCATAGTCGCGCGGCGACTGGTCGAGGGGCAGGCGGGGCGGAGTTTGGGCATTCCGCGCCAGCTGGTCTGACGAGACAACCACGAAGACCGCCAGCGCGATGCCCGCAGCGGCCAGCGCGAGCGCCATCCCCAGCAGTGCGATCCGCAGGCGACGCACGACGGACCAGCCCGTCACTCGGTCACCTCGGCAAAGGCCCGCACTGGCATGGCGGCCACGCGCTTTCCCTTGATCGGCACAGCGAAGAAGCGAAAAACCCGCCCGTGCAGCCGGTCCAGGTGGGCCAGGTTCTCCACGATCAGCACGTCTCGCTTGAGCAGCTCGGAGTGAGCCGGGCGCTCCGGATCGTGCGAGTCATCGATGTTGATCGTATCGACGCCGACCAGTTTTACCCCCCGTGTGACCAGCGCGGCGATCAGGTCGCGGCTGATGAAGGGGTAGCTGTGATACAGCTCGGTGCCCCAATGCTGATCCCAGCCAAAGTTGAACAGCACCGCCCGGCCCGCCAAGTCGAGGGCGCTGGGCAGCACGTCCGCGCCGACTGGCTCGAACGGGCCGCGCCCACGCACGTCGATGACGAGGCCGGGCAGGATGACCTCCTCCAGGCGCAATGCGGCGATGTCGCGCCGGTCGGGATAGCGGTGGTAAGGCGAGTCGAGGTAGGTGCCCACCGAGGTCTGGAAAGTGATCTCGGTCACTTCGAAAGCGGCCAGGCCGTGGTAGTGCGGCGCAGATTGGGCGTGTGTCATGAAGGGGCGAATGTGGGCGGTGAACGGCGTGACAGTCCCATCTTCATTGCGCAAGCGGAAGCCGGGCATGCCGTCCTCAAAGTCGTGGCTGAGGTCGATGAAAGAGGTCATGGGGTTCCTCCCATTGAGAACATCCTCTGGCCCGCACAGCTACTGGCGCTGGAGCAACCATGACCGCCGGGCAGCTATACTCCCTCGGCGATCTCCTCCCCATACTTCAGCAGCCCGGTCCGCAGCGCTTCACTGGTCGCCTCAGTGTACACGCGCAGCACCGGCTCCGTCCCGCTGGGGCGGATCAGCAGCCAGCTCTCATCCTCCATGATGTACTTTACGCCGTCCACTGTGACTACTTCGGCCACCTTCACCCCGGCGATGGCCTTCGGCGCGCCGTCGCGCAGCCGGGCGGTCATCTCTTTCTTGTCTACCGGGCGGCGCAGCCGCAGGTCGGTGCGGGCGTAGTGGGCGGGGCCAACATCTGCCTCCAGCTCATCGACCAGCGCCTCAAGCGGCTGGCCCGCTTTGGCGATCACCTCCAACAGCAACAGTCCCATCAGGATGCCATCGCCTTCGGGGATGTGGCCCTGGATGCTGATCCCGCCTGACTCCTCACCGCCGATCAACACATCTTCGGCCAACATGAGGTCGGCAATGTGGTTGAAGCCAACCGGCGTCTCTTTGAGCGGCAGGCCGTAACGGCGGCACAGCCGGTCGATCATGCGCGTGGTCGAGACGGTGCGCACCACTGTGCCCGTCATGCCGCGCTGCTCCACCAGGTAGCGCAGCGCCAGCGCGAAGATGCGGTGAGGGTCAACGAAGCGCCCGTTGCCGTCCATCGCGCCGATGCGGTCCGCGTCGCCGTCGGTGGCGATGCCTACTCTGCCGTAACCCGACTGAATGGCGGCGGCCAGCGCGGCCAAGTACTTGCCCAGCGGCTCTGGATGGATGCCGCCAAAGCCGGGGTTCATCTCGCCCCGAATCTCGTGCACCTGGCAGCCTGCGCCGCCCAGCAGCGACTTGATGTACCCGCGCCCTGACCCGAACATCGGGTCGTGGATCACGCCCAAGTTGGCGTTGCAGATCGCATCCAGATCGATCAGGGTGCGCAGATGGGCGTAGTAGGCAGGGGCCGGATTGAAACGCTCGATCAGTCCTTCATCAACAGCAGCGTCATACTCGTGCAGATTGGGGCCGCGCGCCCGTTCCTCGTTGTCCCTCAGGTGCATCTCGACGCGCTGGCTCTGGGCTGGCAGCGCCGATCCGCCAAAAGCGGCCTTGAGCTTGACGCCGTTGTAGCGCGGCGCGTTGTGGCTGGCAGTGATCATCACCCCGGCGGCGGCCCCGGTGTGCCGCACGGCAAACGACACCGCCGGGGTAGGCGCGTCGGAGTTGGTGAGCAGCACTTTGATGCCGTTTCCGGCCAGCACGCGGGCCACCTCGATGGCGTAGCGGTCGGACAGGAAGCGCGTGTCGAAGCCGACCACAGCGTGCGGCGGTGTAGCGCCGTTCTCCTCAAGAATCAGATCGGCGATGGCCTGGGCGAGCAGGCGCAGATTGGCAAACGTGAAGGTCTCTGAGATGACGGCTCGCCAGCCGTCGGTGCCAAAGCGGATGGTCATGGGGCCTCCCAATGATGATGGGCCAATTGTAGACAGTTTGTAGTCGGTACAGATGATGCAGGGCGTGGGCAGCGTCTCCGACAGGTGCGGTTTGCCCTCGCTGATGTCTATTGTGCTTCAGACAGGCGTCAAAGGTCATTACACCATACTGCTTATAGCCCATTGGCCCGATGTTGGCAAAAAGACAAGGCTCACATTCGGGACGGGCGGCAAAGGGGAGTCTACAGAGGCGCTCTGGCATTATTCCTCCCCAATGTGGTCGAAGACAGGCCCTTCCATTCACGGTTGCAGCACGAGCATGTCGCCGAGGGGGGAGCCGAGGGCGTCGGAGACAGGCAGGCGGGCGTTGTCGGCCAGGGAGTAGAGGCCGAGGGCGACGCTCCAGCCCTGGGCGGGGGCGAGGGAGGCGTCGAGGGAGAGGCAGTCGTGGATCGCCTCGCCGGGGGACCAGGCGGTGGTGGGGTAGCGGCCATTTCTGGGCGAGCCATCGTGCTGGGTGATGATGTGGCCGTCTGGGGCGCGCAGGTGGACGAAGACCTGATAGTCGGTGGGGATGGGCTGGAGGGGCAGCCAATGCAGGCACAGGGAGAGGCGGGAGCCATTGCGTTCGAGGCGTGGCTGAGCCAGGCCGATGGCGTCGCCGAAGCGGTAGGCGGCCTGGAAGCTGTGGGAGGGGGAGCCGTGGATGGCGAGGCGTCCGACGAAGGGGGTGAGGGAGGAGCCATCGGGGGCGGTGGTGGGCAGGGTGGCGGCGGCCAGGGGGTCGTACAGGCCGGCGATGAGGGGGTAGACGGTCTGCGGCTCGGCGTCGGCAGGGATGGGCAGCACGTAGCGCTCGGCCCAGGTCTGGCCGGGCTGCCAGTCGGTCGAGAGCAGGTTGCCGGTGGCGGGGTGGCTGTCGCGCCGGACGAGGGGCGAGTCGATGCTGTGCAGATAGGCCAGCAGGGGGGTGGAGGAGGGGCGCAGCGCCCGCCAGTAGAGGGTCAGATACACGGTCTGGCCGGGGCGAGCATCCACCTGGAGGGTGTCCACGCC
>DAOTXR010000016.1:0-11013 GCA_034435375.1 Anaerolineae bacterium | reverse complement strand
GGCGGCTCTCCCTCCCCCTCTCCACAATGTGGAGAGGGGGCAGACCGAGCACAGCGAGGTCGGGGGTGAGGCTGATCAGATCAGAGGCTCCCCGCTCATCACGTCAGGAATTTGGAGACGTGGGGAGAATGTCCCTCACGGCGCACCCCGCCATGTCCAGAAGGGCCTTCTCCCAGGAATTCGGCGAACCATGACTCGTGCTCAACTTCCTCATTCAGGATCGCCAGCGCCAGCTCGTAGGTCCGGTGATCCTTGCCCGCCGTCAAATGGCAGATTTCAGTGTAGCCTTTGACCGCACAACGCTCAGCGTTGACCAGCACGGTGAGCATGGCGTGGATGTCTGTTGGGTCGTCAGGTAGATAGGCTGGCGGGCAGGCCGAAATGTCGTGAAAATCGTTCATGTTGCGTGGCAGCGCGCCGCCCAGCTCATAGATGCGTGGAACCAGGGCTTCAAAGTGGTTGCGATCCTCGATGCGGGCATCTTCCGTGATGGCTTTGAGACCTTCGCCTTCCAACCCGATCAGGTTGACGCGCAGGATAGTGTAGTAGTAGTAAGTGGTCAGCTCTGCCGATGCATTTTTGATGAGCAGGTCCAACAGATGATCGACATCGATGCCTGCCTGCTCAACCATTTCTCTCGCTACGTGGGCCATGGGTCATATCCTCCTAATGCCAGTGATCCTTGCCTGGACTGTGAACCGAACGTGAGAGCAGCTTTGGCCTAGATTGCTGATCAGAATGCCCGTTACTCCCTCCTTTGAATTGAAATTTCCTTCTATTTGCGGATCAATATTATTGGATAATGGCTCGCCACAAGGTGGCCAAAAAAAAAGGCGACTGCTCAGCATTGCGTCGCCTCGCGCTGACATCTTGGGCAGATGCCATAGATGTCAAAGCGGTGGGAGATCAGTTGATAGCCGGCGCGTGCAGCCATCTGCTGGGGCAGGCCATCCAGAATATCTATGTCTGGATCGACAATGTCATGACACTTCACGCAAATCAGGTGGGTGTGAGGGTAGGGCTTGTTCCCATCGTAGCGATTGCTTTCGTTGCTGAACTCCAACTCGAGCACTTCCCCCAACTCCTTGAGCGTTGCGATTGTCTTGTAGACCGTGGCCAGGCTGGTGGTGGGGAACTCGCTTCTGATCTGGTCGAAGATGTGTTCAGCTGTGGGGTGCCCTGCGCTGGCGGCCAGAATCCTGAGGATGGCGAGACGCTGGGGCGTGATACGGCAACCGCGTTCTCTCAACCTCTCAACCAGTTCAGCCAGCCTGCTCTGAGGGTCCTTCATCTGCCCAGAAAGTGCGACTTTCTCTCTGTTGAGAATCGTTATTCGATAGGTCCATTCTACCTCCCGCGCGCGCCTCTGTCAACAGGCGCTTGAGCTGCGCCTGTCTGGTTTGGCGTTTGGGCCAATCTCACTATGATCGAGAGTGAGGGTTCGTGACAGCCTGGAGGAGCAAGATCGCCATGATGGCTGACCGTTGGGCCGAGAATCGTGGTGTACGCCTACATTTTGTGGACTACGGAGCTGATGCTCCGCCGGAATCGGGTCTGCCGCTGTTGTGTGTGCCGGGCGCGGCAGGCGCCGCCGAGATGTACAGCGCTCATTTCGAAGCGCTGGCCCCGCGTCGCTGTCTGTCGCTGAGCTTGCGTGGGCGGGGCCGGAGTGATGCGCCACCCGCTGGCTACACCTTCGAGGATCAGGTCTCAGATGTGGAAGCGGTGGCTGAGTCGGCGGGGCTAGATCGCCTGTGTCTGATGGGCTATTCGCTGGGGGCGGCGTTTGCGCTGGGGTACGCCCTTCGGCACCCCCAGCGCGTGGCCGGGCTGATCGTGGGGGACTATCCAGCCCGCTACCCGGCCTTCACGGCAGAATGGGTCGAGCGGGCGTTGGCGGGCGGGATGGATGCCCTCCAGCCTGGCGCTGCGCAAGCCATCCAGCGTGAGTCGTGCGAGGTTCTGCTGTGGGACAGCCTGGGCCGGATTACCTGCCCCGTGCTGATCATGCGCGGCGACCAACCTGACTCGCTGCTTTCGGAAGCTGACGCGCAGCGCTACCTGCGGAGCCTGCCGATGGCGCTGTTGACCGTGTTTGAGGGGTCGGGACACGTGTTATGGATGCCCGACTCTCGGCGCTTTGTGGGGGCCATCCGGCTGTTTTTGGCCCAGGTGGATGTCATGGAGCATCGGCAGTGAACCGTGCCATGAGCAGCAATCCAGTTGGGGCGCACCTCACCTGCCGCGCCCGACCGCCGTTGCTGTGGAGGCAGCGGATCGGTCCAGCTTTGGCGTGGGTGCTGGGGATGGTCGCGGTGGTTGTGGCGCAAATCGCCATCGTAGGCTTCGGGTCGTTTACGTTGGTGGCGCTGGCGGCTCTTCCCGTCGCTTTTGGCGTGGCCTTCTTCGCGCAGGCGGCGCGTGCGCTCGATCCTGAACGGATCGGGGCCGCAGGCCCAGGGTGAGGCGTGTGTCCGATCAGCTTTACCGCTACCTGACGCGCACGTCACGAGGCCCGTCCATGCTGGCATCGACGGCTGCGGGCGCCGGCCTGGCGCTGGCCAGCCTGATCGTGTTTACGCTGCTGCCGCCCGTGTCGCCCGGCGTCAGAGCGCTGTACTACCTGGTGCAGGTCGCGGCGATTTTGGGCCTGATGGGCGCTCCGCCTGTGACGGCGCTGTATGCGCTGATCTTCACGACGACGGTCCACAGCGTCCCGCAGACCCGCCTGATCAGCCTCACGCAGGTGCCAGAGCGGCAGATCGTGCGGGTGTACTACCGCGCGGTGCTATACCGGCTGCGGCTGATGTACATGCTCCTGGGTGGGCTGATCCCCCTGCTGGTGGCATGCAGCCTCGATCCCCGCCTGTGGGATCCGCTGCTGCGGCGTACATTGTATGACCCGATGGCGGCAGTGAACGTCCTGGTTGTAGCTGCCGGACTGTTGGCCGTGAATCTGTCGGCGGCAGCGTTGGGCGTGTACGCAGCCCTGCGCTGGGGTCAGGCCACCTTGGCCCTGATCGGGACGCCGCTGGTGTGGGTGATCGCGCCGCTGGGCCTAGCCCTAGCGACGGCCCGCATGTACCTTAACTATCTGATGTGCCCGGACTGTTACTGTTACGGAGCCTGTCTCAGTGCCCATGCCTATCCGCTGATCCTGTCGGCGTGGCTGCTGCGGGGGGCGGAGGCGTGGGTGTGGGCCGGGGCAACGCGAATCCAGGATCGTCAGCCGTGATGCACGCAGAGAACGCCCATCGAGTGTGGGGAAATGCACGTCGGGGGTGGTGATGGAGAATGTGATGCCTAAACGCAGCGTCTATCTACAGGACATTCCAAAAGACGAAGCCTGGGCGCGGCTGGTGGAAGCGCTGAAGGAAGCTGGGCTGTGGCAGCCTCTGCCTGGCGAGTGGGTGCCGCTCGGTGAGGCCCTGGGGCGCGTCACAGCGGAACCGGTATGGGCGGCGATGTCGTCTCCGCACTACCACGCCAGCGCCATGGATGGCTACGCCGTCCGGGCGCGTGACACGCAGGGAGCCTCGGAGACCAACCCGCTGACCATGGCGCTGGTGGGACCTGAGGTTGCCGACCTAGATCGTGTGACCAGACCTGCCCAGCCCGTCAACACTGGCCACCCGCTGCCGCCCTGGGCTGATGCGGTGATCATGGTCGAGCATGTGCAGGCCGGTGAAACCCCCGGCGAGTTGATCATCCATGCGCCGGTAGCGCCCTGGCACCATGTCCGCCCGATGGGCGAGGACATGGTGGCGACCGAGCTGGTGCTCCCAGCCAATCACACCCTGCGCCCGATCGATCTGGGGGCGGTGGCCGGGAGCGGGCATGCAGGCGTGTGGGTGCGCAGGAAGCCGCGCGTGGCGATCCTCCCCACGGGGAGCGAGCTGATCCGCATCGAGGAGGCCGGAGAGGGCCGGGGAGCGCCTCGACCGGGGCAGGTCATTGAGTTCAACAGCCTGGTGCTGGCGGCGCAGGTCGAACAGTGGGGCGGGGTCGCCACCCGCTGGCCTATCGTGCCTGACAACTACGCGGCGATCCGGGCGGCGGTGGCCGAGGCGGCCTGCGATCACGACCTGGTGCTGGTGAACGCCGGATCGAGCGCGGGGAGCGAGGATTACACCGTGCACGTGGTTGAGGAGCTAGGGGAGGTGCTGGTGCACGGGATCGCGGTGAGGCCGGGACATCCGGTGGTGTTTGGGATGGTGAGGGCCTCACCCTCCTCCCGACCTTCCTCTCCACAGGTGGAGAGGGGGAGAGGGGGTGAGGCTGCTCATATTCCGCAGATCGGCGCCCTTTGGGCGACGCTCAAACCTCTTGCTCGGCAGAAGCGGCATAAGCCAACACCCTCAGAGGATCGGCTCTGGCAGTCCTTACGAGGTCGTCGCTTGGAAAGGCTGAAGTTCCGCCGCCAGCATGTCATTGGCCGGTTTATTGTAGACTTCTACTGTGCAGACTTGGGGCTTGTGGTCGAGGTGGACGGGCCGGTTCATCAGTACACCCCCAACGAGGATGCCATTCGACAGGAGTATCTCGAAAGCCTGGGGATGCGTGTGGTGCGCCTGACCGATGAGGACGTGATGAACAACCTGGAGGGAGCACTGGCACGCATCCTCGACGCGGCGCGGATGGCCGCCTCACCCCCATCCCGACCTTCCCCCTCTCCATTCAATGAAGAGGGGGAAGGAGAGCCGCCGCAGGCGGCTCGGAAGGGGATGAGGCGCGCCCCAGCATCGCCGGAGAGGGAAGGCGGGGCTGCCCGGCGTGTGCCGGTGATCGGCGTGCCGGGCTATCCCGTTTCAGCGGCGCTGACCGGCGAGATGTTTGTCGAGCCGCTGATCAGCCGCTGGTTGGGCCGTCTGCCTGCCGAGCCACCCACTCTGCAGGCCGTCATCAGCCGCAAGGTGGTATCGCCGACAGGCGACGACGACTATGTGCGAGTGACGGTGGGGCAGGTGGGTCAGCGGGTCATCGCCACACCCCTGTCGCGCGGGGCCGGAGTGATTACGTCGCTGGTGCGAGCCGATGGCATCGTGCGCATTCCCCGCTTTTCGGAAGGGCTGGATGCTGGTGCGCCAGTGACAGTGCACCTGTACCGCACGCCCAGGGAGATCGCCCGGACGATTGTGGCGATTGGATCGCATGACCTGACGCTCGATCTGCTGGCCCAGTTTCTGGCTGAGCGCGCGCCAGGCGCTCGGCTGGCCTCGGCCAATGTGGGCAGCCTGGGCGGGTTGATCGCGCTGAAGCGCGGCGAAGCCCACCTGGCCGGGTCGCATCTGCTCGATCCGGAGACTGGCGAGTATAACCGACGGTATGTTGACCAATATCTGGCAGGACGGGAGATCGTGCTCGTTACGCTGGTGCACCGCGAGCAAGGGCTGATCGTCCCGGCGGGCAACCCGCAGCGCATCGGCGGCTTTGAGGACCTGGCGCGAGAAGATGTGACGTTTGCCAACCGGCAGCGAGGGGCCGGGACGCGCCTGCTGCTCGATTATGAGCTAAGTCGGCGGGGAATTGCGGCGGAGCAGGTGCATGGCTATGAGCGAGAGGAGTTTACCCACCTGGCAGTGGCCGCGGCGGTGGCCAGCGGAGCTGCCTCGTGTGGGCTGGGAGTGCGGGCCGCCGCACAGGCGCTGGGTCTGGACTTCGTGCCGGTGGGCTGGGAGCGCTACGACTTGGTGATCCCGCGCGAGCACGCTGAGAGCGACCTGCTTGCGCCGCTGCTGGCATTGTTGGAAGACGGTCCCTTCCGGACAGCCGTCGCGGCGCTGCCGGGATACGATGTGCGGGAGATGGGGCGGGTAGTGGGCTGAGGCGCGAAGGGCGCCCGGCTACCGCGACCGGGCGTTTTCGTGTATGCTACGCGGCATTGTCTGTATTCGATTTGCGGGAGGTAATCCTATGCAGACCTACGATCCGACGGGCGATGACTGGGAGAAGACGACCAGGCGAGCCGTGACGTTGGGCGGCATCAGCTCGCTGATCATGGGGCTGTTGGTCGTGGGTGCGATTGCCCTGTGCATCGGCTCCATCCTGGGAATCATCAACGTCGCGTTCCGGTCGTCGGCGGTGTATGAGGAAGCGATGGCGCGGGCGCGCTCGAACCGGCAGGTGATCGAGGCGTTGGGCGAACCTATCGAACCAGGGCTGTTGATCTGGGGCGAGATCAGCACGGGTGGGCTTTCGGGCGAAGCCGACCTGCGCATCCCGATCCACGGGCCGGAGGGACGGGGGACGCTCTACGCCCAGGCGCGGCGCGAGATGGGCGCGTGGCATTACTACACGCTAGCGGTGGTGGTGCGCGGATCGGACAAAATAATCGACCTGCGCTAAGGGGACGCTGCAAGGCTGGCTGGCCATGTTGAATCCCCTCAGGCGACCATACAAAATCGTTACGGTGCTTCCAACCTGGTTGCTACGGTTATCCCCAGGATAGATAATGAGATCAACGCTGACCCGATAGGCCATCAGTACCAGGGGGCCATTGACGGGCGCTGCATCCCCCGGTGACAATAACTATGGGGGAACCCTGGGGCTTGGTCGATTCACGGCGGTGGGACGTGGTTCGCGTCAACTGGCCTGAAGGTGTGGGATCGGCAGGCAACACCAGTCAGGTTCCACCAGGCGGACAAGACGGCAAAATACAACCCGGTAGCTCTGCCCCACGGGATCGGGCGTTGGCTAGAGAGGGTTGTGTTTCGCTGTTGGTCAGGCAGGCTATGAGGGTTGTGGCCTCCACTGGCGAAAGGGAGATGGGAACGGACCGGTGAAATCGACGACAGAGCGTCTGTTGCTGGCTATTGTGCTGCTCCTAATCGCGCTGGTGTTCCTGATGGGCATCACCCTGGGGGTCCTGCTGGGACGCGGCGCGACGGCCAGCAACGTCCCTGCCATGAGCGAATCACAGGAGGACGAGGGGAGCCAGGTGGGAGAGCCGCCGGTGCTGCCCACCCCGCTGGAAGGCGAGCCGGCCTCAACGTCGGAGGTCGCCGAGGTGCCAGGAGCGCAGCCAGCCCAGATGGGAACTGTCACTCCCACTGCCGATGCAACCGCCGCCGTGGAGAGCGCCAGCATGAGCGAGACCAGCACGGCCACCGTCGAAGCTGTTGCGCCTGAGGTCACTCAGACGCTGCCGCCGCCCACGCCGATGCCGACGTCGACACGCCGCCCGACCAGCACGCCCACCGTCACGCCGACGGCGCGAGTCACGCCTACGTTCACACCGACTTCGACGCGAGCGCCCACCGTCACAGGCATCGTGCCCACGGCCACGGCTACGCGCGCTTGGACCCCAACGCCCACCCTGACGCCGACCATCACGCTGACGCCCACCGAGACGCTGACGCCGACCATCACCCTCACGCCCACCGAGACCTCGACGCCGCCGCCTCCCCCGCCGGAGGACCCTATCGAGCGGGTGAACTACTACCGTGCGCTGGCAGGCGTACCGCTCATCACGGCTGATGCCGTCATGAACGACGGCTCGCAGAAGCACGCCGTATACATGGCGGCGCATCGCCAGCTCAGTTCGAGCGAGGACTCTGCCGACCCGCTGTATACGCCAGAGGGCGACCGGGCGGCCCAGCGTGGCAACCTGTGGTATGGCAACGGCATCGGCTTGTGGATGCCTGCTGATGCGGTGGATAGCTGGATGAATTCGCCCTACCACCGGCTGTGGGTGCTGTATCCGCAGGCGGAGCGATTCGGGTTTGGCTTCACCGAGGATACGACGACGCTGGCAACCGCAGCAGTTCTAGAAGTGTTCGGGGCCTGGAACCGCAACCTGCCGTTCGATGCGCCGCTGAAGTATCCAGCCAGCGGCCAGGCGGGAGTTCCGGCCCGCCGATTCGGGGTAAGTTTGCAATTCCCGGTGTACACGTCCACCCCGACCTTCACGGCGGTGACGTGGACCGATCAGGACGGTCGCGCCGTGACCTACGATCAGTTTGATCCGTCCACAGATGAGTATATGCGGCTGTATGGGAATGCCATCTTCCTGAGACCCATCAGCGCACTCTCGCCGTGGACGACGTACATTGTGCGAATCCGGGGCAGCTACAACGGCCAGCCCTTCGACATTGCGTGGAGTTTCACAACCGGGGAGTGAGGATGGGCGAGATGGCTGAGGATGACTAAGCAGGGGCAGCCCTGCGGAGGTGGCGGGGTTGCCCGACAAACAGTACAACCCGATGTGGGGAGCGCCTGACACAGCGTGCGACTCATGTCGTTGTTGCAGGGGCAGGGGTGTGACGTGGTGAGAAAAGTACAGAAGAAAGGAATGTCTAGTATGTTTTTGAAGGCACTTTTTAGGGTGGGCATGGTGCTGGCGCTGATGGTGGCCCTCAGCGCGGCATCCCCTGTGATGGCCGGGACGCGCGTCAGGCCGCTGATCGACGAGAACGCGCCTGCCGTCCCCGGCGAGATGATCGTCATGTTCCAGGCCGGCACGCCCCTGACAGAGGTTGAACGGGCCGCGGCGCAGATGGGGGCGACGGTCGGCGAGTACAATCCGGAGATGGGCGCGGCCCTGTTCCTGCTGGGAGCGCCTCAGGCCCGGGTGACTGAGGAGGCGGCCTTCCAGGCCATGGATGCCAGCGCGGCGGTGCTGACCGCCGAGCCAAACTACATCATGGCGCTGGGGGATACGCCGGTGGGGTCGTTTGAGGAGCCGGAGCGCCCGACCAGCATCATGGTGCAGGCCACCGATGTGACGACCGGGCAGCAGTTCCCCATGGAAATCCCTCTGCCTGCGCCGGACGAGGAGCGCGATCCCGAGGTGGTGGCAGCCCTGGCCGCCGAGACGGGCGAGCCAATCGAGATTCTCTCGACCACGCTGCCCAACGATGCCGCCACTCAGTGGGGCTGGTTCGCCATCCAGGCCGACGTGGTGTGGAAGGATACCACGGTGGCCTACGAGGTGGCCGTGCTTGACACGGGCATCGCCAACACGCACCCCGATCTGGCGGCCCGCTTTACGATGGGCAAGGACTACGTGAACAACGACACCTTACCCATCGACGACCACGGGCATGGCACGCATGTGGCAGGCATCATCGCGGCCATCATCAACAACAATAAGGGCATCGCCGGGGTCAGCAACGGCAGGATTTTCGTCATCAAGGTGCTCGACGCGCAGGGGCGCGGCTCGCTGTGGGATGTGGCGCAGGGCATCTACGACTCGGCCAACCGATCCACAGTCAAGGTCATCAACATCAGCGCTGGATACAGCACGACCACCGGCTCGCCCCCCGCGGTGTTGCAGAACGCTCTTCAGTACGCGGTCGTGGACAAAGGCAAGTTGGTGGTGGTGGCCGCCGGCAACGACGATCAGCAGTTGATGTGCGACGACACCGGCGCGGGCTATGACGTGTATCCGGCCTGCTTCCGGGCTACGTCGCCCTTTGATCAGAAGATGATCGTGGTGGCCGGGGCCGGCTTCGACCTGGACAGCAACGGCCAGATCGCGCGCTTCCCGGCAGACAACTTTGAGGAAGAGCAGCGCTGCAAGTCCGACACGAGCAACTACAGTGAGAATTTTGTAGACATCGCCGCGCCGGGCACGATGATCTACTCGACGCTGCCCCTCACGCCGGTGGACGGCGGTTCCAGCAGCCCCTTCTACAGCACCACCGGCTACGGGACGCTGACCGGCACATCGATGGCCGCGCCGCACGTGGCGGCGGCGGCGGCCCGCGTGTGGGCCGAGACCCCGACGCTCACCAACGTCAACGTGAAAAACGAGCTGATAACCAGAGCCCTCTCGTCGATGGTTGACGTGGAGTGCGGCGCATCGCCGTGGCCGGGCGCCGAACCGCCCTACCTGTGGCTGGCCGGCGCCATGCAGGAGGCGGCCATTCAAGGCTTCGTGTATGACGCCTACAGCGGCGCGCCGCTGCCCTCCACCACCGTGCAGGCCCGGCGGGGAGCGACCGTCGTGGCCAGCGATGTGGTGTGCAAGACAGCCGACTGCGCTGAGTACTGGCTGCGGGCCATCAAGGTGGATCTCACCAAGCCGGTTGACATCTGGTTCTACCGCGCCGGGTATACTTCCTCCTATCAGAAGTACTATACCAACCTGACCATTAGCACGCCGGGCTATCTGGGCATCAACCTGAACGTGGACCGGGCCATGTTGCCCCCCACTGGCGCGCGCTGGAGCTTCATTGTGACGTGGTTTGACCCAGACCAGCACGAGATAGACGGCTATGTCTTCCTGCCGACGACGGTGCCCTCCGGCGTGGGCTGGGTGGGCGCCCAGCGACCGTATGGAGACAGCGGTCCTAACACCACAGGCACAATCGGCGACCTATCGACCGAGCCGCGGGCGCGCCTGATGTACGACAACGGGTACTACAAATCGTGGGCCCTGCCCACCCCGCCGGTGGAGCCGCCATACGACGACGCGCTGGACCTGGCGCCCAGTAATTGGTACTTTGGGGCCGACACGCTGGCCATCCAGAAGAACGTGAGCACCATGTACTATGTCGGCAACTACGTGCTTATTGCGGCCAACAACTGGACCAGCGGCGGCGGCGTACCCACTACCATCGCCAACATCACGGGGGTGTGCGCCCATGTGTGGAACGCCGGCGTGCTCACCTACCGGAACTGTCTCCCCCCTGGCGACCCGGATCAGTTCTGGGTAGTTGGCAAGATCAACGGGACGACCTTCACGGCGATTGGCGACGTGACCAATACTCCTGAAACCTACACCGACGGCAATCGGGTGTTCAGCGATTTCGTCGTGAACGGCCTGATGAGTGGGCCGATCCCGATCCCGTACCAGGATTAGATGTTTCGCGGCAGACCCAAGCCTCATCCCCGCCTTGCTGCGCTCGACTCCCCCTCTCCACTTGTGGAGCTGAGGGGGGTGGAGAGAGGGAGATGGGGGTGAGGCTCAAGCGCACAGTAGGCGCTTTGTGTAGCTTGTTCTGAACACGAGCTAACGCTTCACTCACAGATCGTGGGCAGAATCGGAGGGGCGCAGCGTCGCTGCGCCCC
>DAOTXR010000015.1:0-2623 GCA_034435375.1 Anaerolineae bacterium | reverse complement strand
AGGCAGCGGCGAAACCGCCGGGCAGGGTGGTGGTGATGGCTGGATCGGATGCAGTCACGCTCACGCAGTCCACGAAGGCCAGGCCGCGGTCGAGGGTGTCGGTCAGGGTCAGGTTGGTCATCGTGCCGCCGGCCGGGACGGTGAAAACGACTTCATAGGTGAGTATCTCACCAATGGCGACGACCGGATTGGGCGTGAAGCCCTGATTGGTGGCGATAATGGATTTGGTCAGGTCGCTGCTAGGTAAGGTAATGACACTATCAGTATCGCTGGCATCGTTGTTGGCTGGGGTTGGATCAGCGCCGTTCGACCCATCATCCTCTACATGCGCCTGGTTGAGGATGGAGGCGCCAGGGAAGGGATCGTTGACCTGAATCGTGACCGTGCGCGTCACAGATGCACCAGCAGCCAGGTCAAAGGCAGGCCAGGTGACAACCCCGGTGATGGAGTTGTAGGTACCGCTATCGCTGGCAGAAACGAAAGCGGTATTGGCAGGCAGCGTATCGGTGACCACCACGCCGGTGGCCTCCTGCGTGCCGACATTGGCAATGGTCAAGGTATAAGTGATGACCTGCCCGGGCGAGACAACGGTAAAGCCGTCATCTTTGGTGATGACCAAATCGGGCGCGGCATCCACCGGCGTGGTATCGCCATCGCTGTTATTGCTTGAATCAGCATCCAGACCATGCGTGCCGTCATCGGCAATGGAGGCTGAGTTAGAAATTTGCGTTACACCAGCAGGCAGAGGGTTGTCCACCGTCACGGCAAAGGTTACAGAACCGCTGTCTCCAGGATTGAGCGTACCAAGGTTGAAGGTGCAGATTGTACCCGCCGGACTGCCATCGGCGCAACTCCAGCCAGAGGTGCTGGCACCAGCGTTGAAAGTCGTATTGGCCGGAACGGTTTCGGTGATGGTCACACCGCTGGCAGGGCTGTTGCCGGCATTGCTATAAGAAAGCGTATATTGAACGACCCCGCCGGAGCTGCTGGTAATGCCACCATCATCCTTATTGATAGTCAAATCAATGGCGGTCAAGGTGACGTTTTCGGGGTCGCTATCGGCATAGTCATTGAGGCCGCCCACGCCGTCGGCGCCGGTACGCTCGTTGGGGTCAGCGCCATCCAGCGAGGTCCAGGTCATCGAGGCAGTGTTGGTCAGCACGTCGCCGGGGTTCGGCGGGCCGGGTGGACCGTTGACCGTGACCTGGTAGGACAGGTTGGCGGTGTTGCCCACCAGCAGCGAGCAGGGATTGGAACAGGTCCAGGTCAGGGTGGGCGCGCCGGCATCATTGACCGTCCAGCCGGCAGGGGCAGAGATGGAACCGGCAACGTAGGTCAGGCCAGCCGGGATGGTATCGGTGACGACGATGTCGTAGGCAGTGGAGGTGCTGGTCGCCAGATGGCTGACGGTCAGGGTGTAGGTGAGGGTCTGACCGTAGGCCGGGGTGGTATCGTCAGCGGATTTTTGGATGTCGAGTTCGGGTTCGACGACGGTGACGTTTTCAGGGTTGGGATCGGAGATGGTGGTCGTCCCGCTATCGGGGTCGGTGTAGGTGAGCGAAGCGGTGTTGGGCAGCACCGTGCCGTTCTGATTGCCCAATTCGTTGTTGACGCGGGCGGTGACGAAAATGACGAAGGCGTTGTTAGTGGCATCGTTATCAGCGGCGGTGGTGGTATTACCAAAGTCTAGGTTGATATCGTCGCCGGAGCCACAGGTGCCAGCACAGGTGAAGGTCGGCGGATCGTTGGTGAAACTGCCGTTGTAATCGGCTGCCAGCAGGCCGCCACTGCCCGCCGCGCTTGTGACCACGCTGTGGCTGACATAGACCAGACCGATGGGCAGGTTGTCGCTCACGACCAGGGACTGAGTCACGCCTTCGGGCAGGGTGACCAGGATGGGGAAAGTGACGGTCGCGCCTATGGGAGCGCTGGCCGGGGTAGGAGTGCGTTTGTCAATTTGCGGCGCAGCCAGGGGGGCGTTTGCGCTGGCAGAGGCGGCATAGTCGTTGAGCGCGCCGCCAACACCATCATTTCCGTTCCGCTCACCAGTGCCAGAACCACTCCCACCAGGGGTTACTGAGCCCGTGGGGTTGGGGGAGGCGCCGTTAGTCCCTGGCAGGGAGGTATAAACCAGGTTGGCGGTGTTGGGGATGGTGTAACCTGCCGGAGCAGTGGCGTTGACGGTGGCGTTGATGGTCACCGTGATGGTCTGCCCCGGATCGAGGCAGGTGGCAGTGACGGTAACAGTCTGTCCAGCGACCAAAGAGGAAATCGAAAAGAGCGTATCTCCTGCACCGCTAGGGCCAACACAGAATAAGCCCTGGGTGGTGGTAACATTCGTCACTGTGAGCCCTACTAAATAGGGATCGAAGGTGTCGGTCAAATTCAGGTCGAAGGCGGTAGCGCGATTGTCGCCGCTGGAGTTGTTCGTGATGGTCAGGGTATAGGTAATCGGGTCGCCGGCGTCGGTCGGGGCGGTGGTGACGGCCTTGGTAAGGCTGAGGGACGGCTCGGCAATGCGAATGTTCACTGTGTTGGAGGTGGCCCTGACCGTTCCACCCACCATCACGTCGAAGGAGTTGACGCGCTGCGTGTCGCTCTGATTCCCGCCAATGTTCAACAC
>DAOTXR010000014.1:0-8068 GCA_034435375.1 Anaerolineae bacterium | reverse complement strand
GACATCCTGCACCCTGCGCTTGATAGATCAGCGTTCCGGGTGTCAGACATTCCCCGATGCTGGATCAGGTGGTGGCCCCCGCCCGGCCTCGAGCCGGGCGTTTTCTACCACGCGCCTGCCGCTGCGCGGCACCACAACGTTCGTTGCTGGCAGGCGGGGGCCCCGGCTGCGCCGGGGTAGCGAGGTATACGCCATGGCACCTTTTGGCCGTTTTCCCCTGCTCGTTCAGTCTCCTGTGTGACGCCATCACCCGAATCAGCGGCACCATTTCTCCATATCCGCCTGAAACTTCAGCTATGCAGGTGGTGCCATACGAAAACCTGTGGTCATTCTCATGCTGTGGGCGCGCTCATGCGGTGCGACATGATCTGGCAGTACCCGGACACGGAGGCTGAGATCACCAGCATCCGTCGCGCTGTTTCGTTCGCAAGTTTCGGCTGAACACGGGCTGGATTATAATGGGTATGTCGGAACCTCAACGCCTGAGCTTCTTGAGGTAAACAAGCCATGCAAAAGAACAACAACGGAATCCCGCCCGAGCTTGAATCCAGGCTCTGGGCAGCGGCTGACAAGCTGCGCGGGAACGTAGACCCCGCCGAATACAAGCACGTGGTCCTGGGTCTGATATTCCTCAAATACATCTCCGATGCTTTCCAGCAGCTTTACGACCGGCTGGTTGAGGACGAGTACGCTGATCCGGAAGACGCGGATGAATATCTCGCTGAGAATATCTTCTTTGTGCCTGAGGAGGCACGCTGGCACTTCCTGCAGGCCAGAGCGAAAACCCCGGAGATCGGCAAGCTGGTTGATAGTGCCATGCGCGCCATTGAGCGGGTCAACCCGACCCTGAAGGGCGTCCTCCCTCAAGACTACGGGAGCGAAGACCTGGACAAACGCCGCCTTGGCGAGCTGATCGACCTGATTGGCACAATTGCTCTGGGCGATCAGGCCAGCCGCTCGCAGGATGTGCTGGGGCGGGTTTACGAGTACTTCCTCGGCCAGTTTGCCAGCGCGGAGGGGAAGAAGGGCGGCCAGTTCTACACTCCCCGGTCAGTAGTGCGCGTGCTGGTGGAGATGCTGGAGCCTTACCAGGGGCGTATCTATGACCCATGCTGCGGCTCCGGCGGGATGTTTGTGCAATCCGAGAGGTTTGTTGAGCAGCATGGTGGCCGTATTGGCGATGTCTCGATCTTCGGTCAGGAATCTAATGCGACCACCTGGCGGCTGTGCAAGATGAACCTGGCTATTCGTGGAATCGAGGGGAATCTCGGAAGAAGGGCTGCCGACAGTTTTCACGAAGACCTGCACCCCGATCTGCGTGCTGACTTCATCCTCGCCAATCCGCCCTTCAACATGAGCGACTGGGGCGGCGAGCTGCTTCAGGACGACGCCCGCTGGCAGTTCGGTACGCCGCCAGCAGGTAACGCCAACTTCGCCTGGGTGCAGCACATCATCTTCCACCTGAGCGCCCGTGGGCGGGCTGGCATCGTGCTGTCCAACGGCTCCATGTCCACCCAGACGGGCGGCGAAGGGGAAATCCGCCGGCGGCTGATTGAGGCTGACCTGGTGGACTGCATGGTTGCTCTGCCGCCGCAGCTCTTCTACAACACGCAGATCCCCGCCTGCCTGTGGTTCCTCAACCGGGCCAAGCCAGCCCTCCGGCGCGGACAGACGCTGTTCGTTGACGCGCGGGCAATGGGCACTCTGGTGACTCGCACCCAGCGTGAGCTATCGGACGAGGAGGTCGCTGCGATTGCTCGCACCTACCACAACTGGCGAGTAGCGGATAATGGCTACGCCGACGTGCCGGGCTTCTGCTACAGCGCTACACTGGAGGAGATCGCCGGGCACGGTTATGTGCTGACGCCGGGCCGCTACGTGGGTGCGCCCGAAGTCGAGGGGGACAGTGAGCCGTTTGAGGAGGAGATGCAGCGGCTCACAGCGGCGTTACGGGAACAGCAGGCCGAGGCCGCCCGGCTCGATGCTGCCATACGGCAGAATCTCGCCCAACTGGGGTATGATGACGATGCCACCTGATTATGAAGCGTTGAAACGAGTCTTTCAGACCAGGTCGTACATCATGACCATACATGGATCTGACCGGGCAGCGAAGCGGAAGATACGCAGCCGTGAGATCGAAGAAGCTGTTGCCTCAGGTGAGGTCATCGAAGATTATCCTGATGACAGATACGGGCCAAGCTGCCTGATACTCGGCTATACTGATAGTGGGCGTCCATTGCACATTCAGGTGAGTTACCCGGCCCCGACGAAAGTCATCACCGTGTATGAACCATCACCGGATGACTGGGAATCTGATTGGAAAACGAGGAAAAGCGATGACTGAGCATACCTGTCTGTACTGTAAAGGGAAGCTGGAAGAAAAGCGCGTCACACGAATGCAAGAGTACGAGGGGCAGTGGTTCATCATTGAGAATCTGCCCGCGCTGGTCTGCCGGCAGTGTGGTGAGCAGTATTTCACGCCGGAAGCCCACGACCGGGTGATCGATCTGGTGACCGGCGGCGCGGAACCCGTCCGTATGGAGTCTGTCGCGGTGCTGGATGCAAGCGCGGCATGAACGCCGGGCGTGCGAGCATGCAGGCCGCCCGGCGAGATGCGGCCAGCGCGGAGAACCTGCGGGGGTTGGATTATGGCGGGTGAGTGGACGGTTCGAACTCTTGGGGAGCTAACCGATAACCATGACAGTGTTCGCATTCCAGTCAAGGAGGCAGATCGTCGAGTTGGTCCTTATCCCTATTACGGGGCGTCAGGCATAGTAGATTATGTGGACGGATATCTGTTTGATGGCGAATATCTGCTCATTGCCGAGGATGGAGAAAACCTGCGCACCCGACATACTCCAGTGGCTTTCTTAGCTAACGGGAAGTTCTGGGTCAACAATCACGCTCATATCGTGCGTGGTAACCGTGAAGCCGATACTCGGTTCTTAATGTACGCATTAGCGGTAACTGACATCAGCGGATACCTAACCGGCTCTACTATGCCTAAGCTAACACAGGGCAATATGAACCGGATACCGATCCTCACCCCGCCTCTTCCCGAACAGCGCGCCATCGCCCACATCCTCGGCACGCTTGACGACAAGATCGAGCTGAACCGCCGCATGAACGCCACGCTGGAGGCCATCGCTCGCGCGATCTTCCGCTCATGGTTCGTGGACTTCGACCCGGTGCGGGCCAAAGCCGAGGGCCGCGACCCCGGCCTGCCGGAGGAGATCGCCGCGCTGTTCCCGGATAGCTTCGAGGAGTCGGAGTTGGGGTGGATACCGGCGGGGTGGGAGGTTGCGACGCTTGCACAGGTGAGTGAAAACTACGACTCAAAACGTATCCCACTATCACGCAGGGTAAGAGAGAAACGACCGGGCAAATATCCTTACTACGGGGCAACTTCAATCATGGATTACGTCGATGACTATCTTTTCGACGGGATTTATTTACTTGTCGGTGAAGATGGATCGGTCATTGACGATTTTGGGAATCCGGCACTGCAATATGTCTGGGGCCAGTTTTGGGTGAATAATCACGCCCACGTTTTACAGGGAACAAGGGGATTTAGTACAGAGCAGCTATTTCTTGCTCTTCAGCATGTGCAAATTGGCCCATATGTCACGGGCGCAGTCCAGCCTAAGCTGAATCAAGGAAACATGAATCAGATTCCTGTAATACAGGCATCAGATAGTATCAACAGCGCCTTTCAAAGCGTGATCGATCCACTCTTTGCACAGATTAGAGCGAACACGAACCAGATAAGCACACTGGCCGCTCTGCGCGACACGCTGCTGCCAAAGCTCATTTCGGGGGAAATTCGGGTGGGGGAAGTGGGGGTATAATCAGGTAACGACGAGTTTACGGGAGGAGTAAAGGGGTGGACCCAGCACCGTTTCATGAAATCACAACGTTGGTCGAGCGGCTGTCGGCGCTGGAGAAAATCCGGCTGGTGGAATACGTGATGCGGAAACTGGCAGGCGAGTGGCAGCAGGGCCAACCGCAGCCCAAACGCTCGCTGTACGGGCTGTGCGCCGACCTCGGCCCCGCGCCATCTGCCGAAGATATTGAAGAGGCGCGCCGTGAGATGCTGGCGGGCTTCCCACGAGATGACATTGCATGATCGCCGCTATTGCCGATACGCACACAGCCATCTGGTACATCTTCGCGGATGCGCGGCTGTCTGCAACCGCCAGACGGCTGATCGATGATGCGGCGGGGCGCGGCGAGCAGATAGGCGTCTCTTCGATGACGCTGTTAGAGATAGTCTACCTGATTGAGAAGGGCAAAATCGCCGCCGAGGCTTTCTCCAGACTGGCAGCCGCACTCGAAGACCCGGAGAGTGCACTGGTCGAAGTGCCCGTGGATCTGGCCGTAGCCCGCGCCCTCGCGCGCGTGGACGCCGGGCAGGTGCCGGACTTGCCCGACCGTACCATCGCTGCCACCGCGCTGTACTTCGGCGTGCCCGTCATCAGCCGGGACGGGCGGATCAGGCTGTCCGCCATCCAGACAATCTGGTAGTTGCGATGATGCATTTCACCGAGGATGTCGTCGAGCAGGCGGCGCTGGAATGGCTGGCGCAGATCGGGTATGTCCCCGCTTTCGGCGGCGACATCGCCCCCGGCGAACCTGCCGCCGAGCGCGCCGATTACAGCGAGGTCGTGCTCGTGGATCGGCTGCGGGCAACTCTTGAGCGAATCAACACGCACATCCCGTTTGAAGCTCGCGCCAACGCGATTGACGAGGCGATCCGCAAAGCAACCCGGCCTCAGAGCCAGAGCACCGTCACCAACAACCATGCTTTTCACCGCCTGCTTGTTGAAGGCGTGGATGTGTCCTATCACGTCGGCGGTCAGCTTCGCCACGACAAGGTGTGGCTGGTCGACTTCTGGAATTCGGACAACAACGACTGGCTGGCGGTCAACCAGTTCACCGTCACTGACATCAACCCGATCACCCGGGTGAGAACCAACCGCCGCCCGGACATCATCCTCTTTGTCAACGGTCTCCCGCTGGTTGTGATTGAACTCAAGAACCCTGCTGACGAGGCTGCAACAATCCACAGGGCGTACAACCAGCTTCAGACCTATAAGGATGACATCCCCTCGCTGTTCACCTTCAACGCCCTGCTGGTCGTTTCAGATGGCACAGAGGCTCGCCTGGGGACGCTCACGGCTGGCTGGGAGTGGTTCAAGCCCTGGCGCACGGTGGACGGAGTGACGCTCGACCCACCCGGCCAGACGCAGCTTGAGACGCTCATCCGGGGCGTGTTTGAGCAAACGCGCCTGCTGGACCTGATTCGCTTCTTCATCGTGTTTGAGCAGGTCAACTCAAAGCTGGAGAAGAAAGTCGCTGCCTATCACCAGTACCATGCAGTCAACCGCGCGGTCGAGAGCACGATTCGGGCGACCAGCCCGGGAGGCGATGGGCGTGTGGGTGTGATCTGGCATACACAGGGCAGCGGCAAGAGCCTCTCGATGCTGTTCTATGCCGGGAAGATCATCCAGCACGAGGCCATGCAAAATCCCACGCTGGTGGTGCTGACCGACCGGAACGACCTTGATGATCAGCTCTTTGGCACTTTCGCCGCCGGGCAGGAGCTGCTTCGCCAGACGCCGGTCCAGGCCCAGGATCGCGCTCATCTCAAGGAGTTGCTGCAAGTAGCCTCCGGAGGGGTTGTGTTCACGACTATCCAGAAGTTCCGGCCAGAAGGTCATGAAGGAGAGTACCCGCTTCTTTCGGATCGGCACAACATCGTGTTCATTGCCGATGAAGCGCACCGCAGCCAGTATGGATTTGACGCCCGGATCGTCCGCAGCGCTGAAGGCAGCGAAGCCTACATCAGCTACGGGTTCGCCAAGTACGTCCGTGACGCGCTGCCGAATGCCTCATTTATCGGCTTCACCGGCACGCCAGTTGAAAGCACCGATGCCAACACCCGTCAGGTCTTCGGTGAATACATCGACATCTACGACATTCAACGCGCGATTGATGACGGGGCGACCGTGCCGATCTACTACCAGGCGCGCCTGGCCCGGCTTCACATCAAGGAGGAAATGCGCCCCGAAATCGATCCGAGTTTCGACGAAATCACCGAAGGCGAAGAGGAGTATATCAGAGAAAAGCTCAAGACACGCTGGACGCAGCTTGAAGCTATGGTTGGTACATCAGAGCGGCTGTGGGAGATCGCTGAGGATATTATCGGGCACTTCGAGGCTCGACTCGAGGCACTTGATGGCAAGGGCATGATTGTCTGCATGAGCCGCCGCATCTGCGTTGAGCTATACGAGGCGATTATCGATCTTCGCCCTGAATGGCATGGCGATTCAGACGCCGCCGGAGTCATCAAGGTTGTGATGACTGGTAGCGCCAGCGATCCGGCCTCCTATCAGCAGCATATTCGCAACAAGGCGCGCCGCCAGGCTATTGCGGATCGCTTCAAAGACCCCGGCGACTCGCTCAGGTTGGTGATCGTTCGGGACATGTGGCTCACGGGCTTTGATGCTCCACCCCTGCACACCATGTACGTGGACAAACCCATGCGCGGTCACGGTCTCATGCAGGCTATTGCCCGGGTCAATCGGGTGTTCAGAGATAAGCCGGGTGGCCTGATTGTGGACTATCTCGGCATCGCCACCGACCTGCAGGAGGCAGTCAGTGCCTATACCGCATCGGGAAGCGGAGAACCGGCGCACCCTCAGGAAGAGGCTATTGGTATCATGCAGACACAGTTTGAGATTGCTCAAGCCTTCTTCCGGGGTTTTGATACGAACAGGTTCTTCACCGGTACTGCTGCCGAACGTCTTTCAATCATCCCTGCTGCGATGGAGCACATCCTGGGCCAGCCCGACGGGAAAAAGCGTTTCATAGACACCGTGGCAACGCTTTCACAGGCGTTCGCACTGTCAATGCCTTCTGATGAGGCTTTCACAATCCGTGATGAAGTGGCGTTCTTTCAGGCGGTAAGGTCGGCTCTCATCAAAACTACACCTATTGTGGGACGATCTGAGGAAGCCCTGGACACTGCTGTGAAGCAGCTTGTCTCGGCGGCAGTCGCCTCTGATGATGTGGTTAGCATATTCGAGGCCGCAGGGCTGAGAGTGCCGGATGTCTCGATCCTTTCCGATGAATTTCTGGAAGATGTGCGTCACATGCCTCAGCGCAATCTGGCGCTGGAGCTGCTCCGGAAGCTACTCAATGATGAGATCAGGACCCGCTCTCGAACCAATACGGTGCAGGCCCGCTCTTTCTCAGCCATGCTTGAAGAGACGATCCGGCGTTACCAGAACCGCAGTATTGACGCTGCCGAGGTCATCGGTGAATTGATCGGGATCGCGAAGGATATGCGCGATGCCAGACAACGCGGTGAAGACCTCGGCTTGAACGAAGAAGAGATGGCTTTCTATGATGCGCTTGCAGCCAACGAGAGTGCTGTTCAGGTCATGGGTAACAAGCAACTTGCCGCTATTGCTCTTGAACTGGTGAAAGCTGTCAAAGCGAATGTCACTATCGACTGGACTGTCAAGCAAAACGCGCGGGCCAAGATACGTGTGATGGTTAAGCGTATTCTGAGAAAATATGGCTATCCTCCAGATTTGGAGGAAGAAGCCACAAACACAGTTCTGGAACAGGCGGAGCTGCTCGCCGCAAATTGGGTCGAGGGCTGAGCATCTGTTGTTGGGACAGACATCTGTAGCCGGGACCTAGACCACATTGCAGCAGGCGCTGCACGCTCACGTTCCATTCCATCTCCCCGGCTACGATTTGCCTCAGGACTCTCATGGCGAGTTGAGGAACCTCATCAACCAGCTACAAGTATTCGTGTTCCACGAAAACTTGTGGTCTTTTTGCTTGCATTTACCAGAACAGATGGTCTATCATAGGGATCATGTAGGAAACTGATTCTTATCCGACCAGGAAAGGAGACAACCATCTTGACTCATCCAAAAAGCAAGAGCCGCACGGCGTCGTGGAACACCTCGCGCGGCTCTCAGCACCCGAACAGGTCTGCCGGGTATGCTGCCAGTATTGTACAGCATCTTTCCCCACGCATGCAATCGCATTT
>DAOTXR010000013.1:0-32119 GCA_034435375.1 Anaerolineae bacterium | reverse complement strand
TCATGCCCGGTGACAACGTCAACCTGGCGGTCGAACTGATCACCCCCGTCGCGCTCGAAAAGGGGTCCAAGTTCGCCATCCGGGAGGGCGGCCTCACCGTCGGCGCAGGCGTTATCACCGAGATCTTGGAATAGGATGCAAGCAGGGGGTAAGCTGGTAACCTGCCCCCTGGTTGAATGGGTTTAAGCAAGGTATGGCCAAGAAAGAAATCCGCGCGATCATTACGCTGGAATGTACTGAGTGTCGTGAGCGCAACTACACCTCCGAGAAGAATCGGCGCAACGACCCGCAGCGCATTGAATTGAGCAAATATTGCCCACGGTGCCGGAAGCACACCCTGCATCGGGAGACTAAGTAGTCGGTCCGACGTACCCTGTGGTATAATATCAACACGGTACGTCGAACGTAGGCGAGTAGCTCAATTTGGCAGAGCAACGGTCTCCAAAACCGTAGGTTGCGGGTTCAAGTCCTGCCTCGCCTGCCTATAGCGCGCACTCAAGACACCGTCACTCTGGCGGTGTCTTGAACTGTAGCCGGTTTTCATCAATAGGGGAACACCGTGGCACGCAAACAGGAAATGATTGAAGACGAGATCGAGGCCTACGAAGACGAGGAAGAACGCGAAGAGCGGCAGCCTCGACGAGACAAAGTTGAGAAGCGACGTCCTGTTGGGAAGAGACAGGATGTCGTGCGCAAGAGTCCGAAGAGCCAGAACAAGATCATCCGCTACTTTCAGGAAACGCGCGAGGAGCTGCGCAAGGTAGCCTGGCCGACCCGTCAGGAGGCTGTGCGTCTGACGCTCATTGTGCTGGGCGCTACTCTCGCTTTCGCCATCATCTTTGGGTTGCTTGACCTGCTCTTCCAGCAGCTCGCCGGCCTTCTCGTCTGACGTCCTGGCTCAGGGCCGTGACAGGTGGTCATTTGAATGTTCGCCCACGGGCGAGGGAGACGAGAGTCGTGGTAGCAGATTATCTGGAACCCGAAGAGGACGAGGAGCCTCTCGAGATCGATCTGCCGGATGAGGCAGAGGTGTCTCGGCAGACGAGCCGATTTGTGTCCGAGGCGCCGGAGGAAGTGCGTGGCGTGCAAGATGTGTCCGGCGAGGGGCCGGCTGATGACCGCCGCTGGTACGTCATCCATTGCTATTCGGGATACGAGAACAAAGTCCGCCATGCCATCGAACAGAGGATTGAGACGATGGGCATGGAGGACAAGATCTTCGAGGTGATCGTTCCCACCGAAGAAGAGATCGAAATCAAAGATGGCAAACGCCGTGTGGTCGAGCGCCGCGTCTTTCCGGGCTACATCCTGGTGCAGATGATCATGGATGAAGACTCCTGGTACGTGGTCCGTAACACGCCAGGCGTCACGGGGTTTGTGGGGATGGGCAACAAACCCACACCTCTGACCGAGCAGGAAGTCAATCAGATCATGAGGCGCATGGAGGCCGAGGCCCCGGTAGTCAAAGTGACTTTCAAGCCTGGCCAGAAAGTGCGTATCATCGACGGCCCGTTTAACGACATCGTAGGCGTTGTGGGCGACATCGACATGGAACGGTCTAAGGTGCGTGTGCTGGTGTCGTTCTTCGGTCGAGAGACGCCCGTCGAGCTTGACTTCTTGCAGGTTGAGAAGGTATAAGGCTTGCCTGTCCATATTGGGCAGCTCGCGCTGGCTGCGGGAGATCAGTCCTGAGAGACAGCCCCCCATTGTTTGCGGCAACTCCTCAGGCCGACGAGAGCAGGCCAGGGTTTCCTGGCTGCAACGGCGAGTGCCTGTCGTTAGAGACGGAGATGGGACGCTCGCCGCAGATTATGTCAAGGAGATAGTCACGTCATGGCAAAGAAAATAGTCGCTGTTGTCAAGGTGGAGATCGAGGCAGGCAAAGCGAACCCTGCCCCACCCATTGGCCCAGCCCTTGCCCAGCACGGCATCAACCTGATGCAGTTCTGCAAGGAGTACAACGCACGCACCGCCAATCGTATTGGCGACATCATCCCGGCAGAGATCACCATCTTCTCGGACCAATCCTTCAGATTTGTCCTGAAGACTCCGCCCACCGCGTCGCTGATCCGCAAGGCGCTTGGCCTTGAGAAAGGTTCAGCAACGCCAAACCGGGATAAGGTGGGGCGGCTGACTCGCGCCCAGATTCGCGAGATTGCCGAGATCAAGATGCCAGACCTGAACGCCAATGACCTTGAGGCTGCCATGTTGCAAGTCGAAGGGACGGCCCGCAGCATGGGGGTTGAGATCGTTGACTAGATGGGCTGCATAGAGATCTCAGAAGGCTCTTTTGATTTTCCACGACACTGTGCCAGGAGTTCTTTCCCCCGTTGGAATTGGACGATGGGCTACTGGGTGGGAGGAGAGGCCCTGATGAGCCACTCTGCTGGAACCACAAGGAGAATTGATCATGCCTAAGCGCGGAAAACGTTATATAGAGACCGCCAGACAGTATGACCGGGACCGGGTCTACACGCCTCGTGAGGCAATAGAACTGGTCAAGAAGATGGCAACCGCCAAGTTTGACGAGACCGTCGAGGTTCACATGCGGTTGGGCATTGACCCCCGCAAATCAGATCAGCAGATCCGGGATGCCATCGTGATGCCCGCTGGGTTGGGCAAACAGGTGCGCATTCTGGTCTTCGCCGAAGGTGACGCAGCCCGCATTGCCGAACAGGCAGGGGCAGACCTGATCGGCGACGATGAGATGATTGCTCGTATTGCCGACCAGGGCTTCACCGATTTCGACATTGCCATTGCTGTGCCCGACATGATGCGTAAGGTCGGTCGCTTGGGCAAAGTGCTCGGTCCGCGCGGTCTGATGCCCAGCCCTAAGGGTGGAACAGTAGTTCCCGCAGAGGACATTCCGCGCGTGATTAACGAGGCGCGCTCTGGCCGTGTTGAGTTCCGCAACGACCGCACTGGCAACCTGCATGTCCAGATCGGCAAGGCCAGCTTTGAAGTAGATGCGCTGATGGCCAACTTCGCCGCGCTGATGGATGCCGTGCGCCGGGCCAGGCCCGCGTCGGCCAAGGGGACGTTTGTGCGCAAGGTTGTCTTGACCTCGACGATGGGGCCAGGGATCAAGGTCGATCCAAACCTGGCTTTGCAGGTCGAAGCCCCATCGTGAGCCTTCCGGCTTGGAAGTTTGTCGGAGATGCTTCCCGGTCGGTTCTGCTCAGAAAGCTGGCAGGCCGGCCACCGGCATGGTACAATCTCGCCACGCCGGTCGATAGGACGGCCCTTAACTGAATAGAGTCTGTTCTAGCCGTAGAAAGCTGGTGCCCGTCGGCATCTGTGCCTGGGGCTAAGATCTGCCCGCCGAGGCGAAGAACGCGCTCTCAGGTTGCTGGTCAGTGCTGTATGTGCCGGATCAGCGCCTGTGGGGTGTGCTGGTCTTCGTCTAGGGACGAAGACCTTTCATTTTGTGTGTAAGGAGGCGAGTGTAAGTGGCACTTTCAAAGGAGCGCAAAAGAGAGATCGTCGCCGAGTACGTTGACCTCCTCCAGCGGAGCAAGGCCATCATCTTCACTGAGTATCGTGGCCTGAGCAACAAGGAGATGCATGCATTGCGTCGAACGTTGCGCGACGTGAACGGTGTGTACCGGGTCGTCAAGGTCACGCTGTTCAACATCGCGTTGCGCCAGGTCGGCTACCCGACCCTGCCGGAGGACGTTTTGGGCGCACCGCTAGCAGTTGGCTTCTGCCTGGACGACGTTCCGGGTGTAGCCAAGGCCATCACCAAGTATGCCGAGGAGGCCCCCTTGGTGATCGTGCGAGGCGGCCTGATGGATGAGACCTTCTTGGCCACCGCGCAGGTTGAGGCCATTGCCCACCTGCCGCCGTTGGAGGTACTGCGTGCCCAGATTTTGGGCCTGCTCGACGCGCCGGCTGCCAACTTGGTGGGCGTCATTCAGGCTGGTGTAGCGCAGGTGGTCAACGTGATCCACGCCTATGTCAAGGAGGGCGAGGACGGCGCAGCCGCCGCTTAAGCGTCTCGAGGAAACCTCAGGTTGGGCTGGCCACACTTTTGGCCAGGCGCTTAGGTGGCCGAGGTTTTGCAAAAGGTCATGGGCGTCACTTTTCGCAAAGCGCATTGGAGAGCCACAGGGGTGTACACATCCCCCTGGCTATCCGACCAATATCATTCCATCAAACAACCATCGCAGGTTGACATCAGGAGGATAAAGACGAGATGGCAGATCTGGAGAAACTAGTTGAGGAACTGAGTGGACTGACGCTGCTGGAGGCTTCACAGCTTAAGCAGATGCTGGAAGAAAAGTGGGGCGTCACTGCGGCGGCTCCTGTGGCTATGGCTGCCATGCCTGGCATGATGGCCGCCGGCGCGGCAGCGCCTGCCGAAGCCGTAGAGGAGCAGACCGAGTTCACGGTTATCATCAAGGACGTTGGCCCCAAGAAGATCCAGGTCATTAAGGCTGTGCGTGGCCTGACCGATCTGGGTCTGAAAGAGGCCAAGGACCTCGTCGAGAGCGCCCCCAGCACGGTGCTGGAGGGCGTCTCGAAGGAAGTCGCTGCGGACGCCAAGGCCAAGCTCGAAGCCGAAGGCGCTGTGGTCGAAGTGAAGTAAGCTGCTCCACATCCTTACACACACCGAACGGGCCTCGCGGATGCGAAGGCCCGTTGTGTTGTCTGGGCGGCTCCGGGCTGGCTATCCTTCGGGTTTGCGGGCCACGGCTACCAGCCGGTGGGCTGTGTGATCATACGGTCCGCCCGATAGGTCTCCATAGATGCGGATGGGATCGAACCCGGCTTGGGCCAGAATGTGTCGTAGGTCCGAAGCGCCATAGATGCGGTGCGAGAGCGGAAACTCGCGTTGCTCGCCGTCACGGATCAGAATCCAACGGGTCTCAATCCAGGACCAGTCACGGGTGATCTTGCGCTCCTCCAGCCGCAGGGTGCCATCCTCCAGCATCGACCAGTCGCGGGGTTGGAACTCGCGGGCAAGAATCTCTTTGCCTGTCATGTCCATTACCAACACGCCGCCGGGGCGCAGTGAAACATGGAAGTTGGCTAACACCTTCAGGTCGTCAGCCGGATCCTCGAAGTATCCGAACGACGTAAACAGGTTGACGGCCAGGTCAAAAGCGGCTGGGCGACAGAACTCACGCATGTCATCCTGCACGAATTCGATCTCCAGGCCAAGCTCCTCGGCGCGGGCCTGAGCCTGGATCAGATAGGGGGCTGTGCGGTCGACTGCAGTGACGGTGCAGCCCAGCCGGGCGAACTCCAGGGCATGCCGCCCTACCCCACAGGGGAGGTCCAGCACACGAATTGGCGGCTCTAGACCCGCCAGGGCCAGCGTCTGCTCGACCTGCTGTGGAGCGGCTTCCCAGGAACGCGCTCCAAACAGGAATCGGGCTGTCCCTTCCCACCACCAGTCCTGATCGTACCACGTGTCCATGGCAGTTCCTCCTGGTCTGGGTGTCTGTCTCCATTATACACGTCCAACGCCTGGCATAAAGAGAGACGCTGATTGACATGCCCTTTTCCGCACGCTATAGTGGCCCTAACCTGCCAGCGGCAGTCTGCCGCTCACCATAAGGAGCCGATCTATGTTGCGGGGCTTGTTTGGCGAGCCAAAACCGGGCGCTTCTGCCTCTGACGGGCAGGCTGGGCCTGCCCGCTCTCAGGCATCGCTTGAGACAGTCATCGGGACCCATACACGCATTGTTGGCATGTTGCGCAGCGAAGGCGGCATCCAGATCGGCGGAACGTTTGAGGGCGACATCTCCGCGCTGGGGGCCGTGTTGGTAATGGAGGGGGGCCACCTGCAAGGCGATCTTATCTGTCAGACTGCGGTCGTGGGTGGTGTGGTGGAGGGCAACATCACCGCCCGACGGGTCACCGTGCTGGGCAGTGGGCGCGTCCTGGGCGATCTGCGCATGGAGCAGCTTTCAACAGAGGAAGGGGCCTATATCCAGGGGATCATCACTCTGGAAACGCAAGTTGACATTGCTGCCCTGCTCGCTGCACCAGAGGCTGCCAAAAGCGAGTTGGGCGAATCCCCCTCGCACTGAGGGGGTCAGGGTTTCTCTAACCCGTGCATGGCAAGCAACGACTCGTCGTTCAGAATGTCCGCCGTGGGGCCGTCGGCTACAATGCATCCCTCGTCCAACACGATAGTGCGTGGGAACAGTTCAAGAACCATGCGGATGTCGTGCGTGGCGACCAGCATAGTGCGCTGCATGTTCTTCAGCAGATTGATCAGGCTGCGCCGTGCACGCGGATCCAGACCGGAGGTCGGCTCGTCGAGCACAAGAATCTTGGGGTCCATGCTTAGCACCGTTGCAATGGACACCCGCTTCTTCTGGCCGATGCTGAGATGATGGGAGAGATGATCGGCATAGTCGGCCATGCCAACGGCGTGCAGCGCATCCAGCGAGCGTTGGAGCACTTCGGAGTCGGGCAGGCCCATGTGCAGCGGGCCAAAAGCCACGTCGTCAATCACACGGGGGTTAAACAACTGGTCGTCTGGGTTCTGAAACACCAAACCCACCCAGGCGCGGATCTGCCCCAGATTCTGATCGCACACCGGCAGCCCGCCCACGCAAATCTTGCCTTGAGTAGCACGCAGCAAGCCATTGAGATGTAGCATCAGCGTCGATTTGCCCGCCCCGTTTGGCCCAACCAGCGCGACCTTCTCGTCTGGGCCAACTCTGAACCACAGGTTGCGCAGGGCCTGATGGCCGTCTGGGTAGGTAAACGAGACCCCTTCCACTTCCAGTGTGTGATGCAAGGCTACACTCCAAACAAGATACTGGCCACCAGCAACCCCAGGCCCAGTCCAGCAGGGATCAGCCCAACCAGCACATCGCGTGCGTGCAGCGGTGGGGAGGATAGATGCCGCAGCTCCCCCTGGTAACCGCGAGACAACATCGCTTGGTAAACACGTTCACTGCGGGCGAAGCTGCGCGTGAGCAGGTTGCCGATCATCCGTCCGGTGGCGCGGGCGCGGAACATCAGCGATCCTCCATAAGCTGGATTGCCGCGGATGACAGCGCTGCGCGAGTCGCGTGCGCGAGCCAGGCGGAGGGCTTCTTCGGCCAGCAAAAAAATATAGCGGTACATAAACGACACAATCGACACCAGCACCTTCGGAACGCGCAATTCAGTCAGCGCCCACAGCATGTCGGTGAAGTGCGTGCTGATCACCAGCAGCACGGCAGCCTGCACTGAGATCGTGCTTTTGAAAAGGATGCTGGCAAAACGAATCAACCCCGGCTCGCTAACCGGCCAGCCGACCAGAGGGACGACACCCAGCGTGGGGCCTGGCACAGTGAAGACCAGCGTAACGGCTGCGGCGGCAAAGGGCAGCGCCACCAGGGATCGCTGGACGACCATCCAGGGATCGACACGTGAGATGAGCGCCCCGGTCATCATGATCGCAAAGAAACCAAGATAGGCGCCAAAGGCCCCCATCGGGGTGAGACCGATCAGCAGGATCATCACAAAGGTCAATACTACCTTCACCCGCGCATCCAGCCGGTGAAGAGGGCTGTCGGTGTTTTGGTAGGCATCGGCCAGATGAAAGTGCATGGCTCGCTCACAACTTCAAAAGTGTCCTGAGAGGTCCGCGACCTCTCAGGAACTGTGTCGGAATGAATTGCAACGGGACAGTTCGGAGCCTCAAGAGGACGGGTTGGCCTCCTGAGGTGTACGCCGCGTCCGTCGAGCGACCCATGCAGTGCCGTAGGCGATGCCAAACACAACCAACACGCCAATCATGCCCGCCAGGATGGTGCTCAGGCTGGTCTCGCCCAGGAAGGGTATGGTGTAATCGGGGAGAATCTGGTAGGGTGCATCGCGGAACTCGCCGAAGAACTGGCGCGTTTCCGGAACTACAAAGCCGACCGGCGCAATCTCGACTCCTTCTGGGGCATAGAGCGCCTCGGCAACGCGTTCCATGCCGTCAGAGTAAGGCGAAGCCAGCGGCGCAAACAGCGTGATGGCCAGCGCCAGCAGCAGCCCGACTGTCACCCAGCGGGCACCCCGTTGGCCGGGGGCTTCCTCGCCTGTAACCAGGTCGGGGCGGGTGGCCAGGACAAAGAGCAGCGCAGAGACGGTCAGCAAGCCCTCCCCGACGCCGATCAGAACATGTACGCCAACCATGGCTGGCAGGGCAATCCCCAGCGGAGACGAGCCGGACACTGCCAGCTCAATCGCGGCAAAGGCCGATGTGACGACCAGCGACAGCCACGCGCCCACGAATCCTCCGGCGACGATGCCGGCTTTGTCCTTGACGAAGCGGGTGACCAGACGGTAAACAAAATAGCCAACGAAAGAGGTCACCACCCCCATGTTGATAATGTTCAGGCCCATCACTACCAGCCCGCCATCCTGGAAGAGCAACCCCTGGATGGCGACCACTGCCGTCATGATCAACACACCGGCCCAGGGGCCGAGCATCACCGCGGCCAGTGTGCCACCCAGCAGGTGGCCCGACGTGCCGCCAGGAATGGTGAAGTTAAGCATCTGTCCGGCAAAGATGGCAGCGGCGAGAATGCCCATCAGCGGGATTTGGCGCTCGCCAAGCTGGTCGCGTGTGTTGCGGATGGCCAACGCCACCATCACAATCGTGACGATCCAACCGACGACCGACAGCCACACTGCAAAAAAGCCGTCGGGTGCGTGCATGAGCTGCGGAGCGAGGACGGTCCCGGACATGGAAAGCATCTCCTTCCCTTTGAGGGAAAGCGCTAATGGACATTAGGCGAGGATGACCTTATCGCCGACGGTTTTGATTATACCAGTCGCGAATGGAGTAATCCAGGAATCCGGTCGGAGATACAGCCAGTTGAGCATTTCTCTGAAGCCCCAGGCTTTGCGAAAAATAGCACGAATCGCTTTTCGCAAGACACCTAGCATTTAGCTTGTGCATCTGGTTACCACTTCTCCCAGTGCACAACCTCACCAAAGGGCCTGCGTCCAGCTTTGCGCGGTGGGTGGGGCGGCTCGGCAGGATAGCCAAATGAGATGCACCACGGGATGGTGAACTCTGGCGGCACCCCCAGAATCTCGCGCGCCCGATCGGGTTGGTAAAGGGTCGCCATGACCGAGGCAACGCCTGCCTCCCACGCCGCCAGCATCATGTTTTGCGTGGCGCGACCCAGGTCAAAGGGGATGGTCAGTTTGTAATAGGGGTCAGCAGTGACGAGCGCCACCCCCAGCGCCGCACTGGCCAGGTGTCCAGCCCACGCGCCGCATGTCGAGAGGGCTTTGAGAGTGTCGCGATTACGCACGGCGACAAAGTGCCAGGGTTGCATGTTTTTGGCGCTGCCGGCCAGCCGTCCGGCATTGAGTATGCGCTCGGCCAACTCGTCAGGCAGGGGTTGTTCGGTGAAGACACGCACATCGCGCTTGGTTCGAATGGCCTCGAAGACGGGCAACGTTGTCATAGCACCCTTCCTGAAGTAGCAACTCGCATTGGCAATCGGCAACGGGCCTGTGGTACAATCAGCCTCGCATTGGGGAGTGGCCAAGTGGCAAGGCAGCGGCCTTTGGAGCCGTTAATCGAAGGTTCGAGTCCTTCCTCCCCAGCTCACCTTGTCCATATGACAACAGATCGCCATCCAGTGACAAACGGGGGGCCAGCGGGAGCGCCCCTGTCGATTGCGATCCGAGTGTGCGATGGAAGAGGGAGCGCCGACCCGTGCAGATCGGCGCTCCTGTGTTCAGTGGGCGGTACAAGACTTGAACTTGTGACCCCTACGATGTCAACGTAGTGCTCTGGCCGACTGAGCTAACCGCCCATTTAACAGGAATTATACGCAGTGAGGGCCAGGGCGTCAAACTTTTCGCCTGCTCGCTTGGCCCATCACGGCTCAATCGTCACCTGCTCGAATCCCCCCCGGATGACCTGGAAGAACGTCTGTCCTGGCCTGAAGAGCAGCGGCTCGCCATCTGGCCCCACGAACGAGAACATATCCTTCTCGCCCACGCGCACCCATCGACCGTCAAAGGCTTGGCCATCGCGCAGCAACATAGCTGGCCCTTCTCCCGTCACCTCGATGGCGATCGATTTTTCAGCGCCGTGGTACTTTTCAGGGAACAGATCGACCTCGTCGTGGTAGGCGCTGATCACGACCACGTTATCAAAGGCAAGCTGCTGGCCGGTCAACGCATCGGTGTGCGGAATGCCATCTGTCCAGCGCAAGTAAGCGCCGCTCACAGGGTCGAAACGCCACTCGGCGGTCGTGCGGGCATAGTCGATGCGGACTGTGCGGGCAGGGATGCCGCCATCTGGGGGACCGACCCTAAAAGCCATGCCCGGTGTGCCGAAAGTCGGCGGGTGGCGGACATTGCGGTCAGCGGCCCACTGCCATAGCTGGGCCGTGTCGGTGAACAGCGTGTGCTCTAAGGGTAGATCGTCGCGATAGAAGCGCACGAAGTACGGTTCGCCATAGCCGAACTGCGGCGAGATCACGTTCCACGGGTACAGGTCGGACTCGCGGATAGTATCGATCACACCCCGGCTGCCGCCCGAAAAGACCAACAGCGCATCGTAGGCCGGGGCTAACTGAAGATCGATCAGCCGGGCGCTGCGCACCGAGCCAATGTGATCGGCCCCCTGGCTGTAAAAAAGAGCGGCGAAGCGCGTCCAGCCGCCTTCAACATAGTACTCAAAGATCAGGTCGGCGAAACTGATGCCGCTCTGGGGGCGGACGATGGGCGGCGAATTGGAGATTTTGATCAGCAGTGGGCGGCGATCCAGCGCTGTGGAGTCATCGGCGGGCAGGCCGGTGAGCGGGTTAGTGTTCTCTGGGTAGCTGTCTGGTCCCACCTGCACTGGCGGAAGCAGGGTGGCGGTGGGCGATGGGGAGGGAGTGGCGGTGAGCGTGGGAAGCGGCGTTGGCGTGGCGGTGGGTCTTGGGGTGGGCGCGAGCGTGGCCGACGGCTCAGCAGTAGGTGAGACGACAGGCATGAGCGGTTGACAGGCCGAGCAGACCGTCACGGCAATCGACAGGACCGTTGCGATGGCGGCCTGTGAGAGGGGGAAAAGAGACCGTCGCTCAGGGAGCATCAATCAAGCTCCATTGGCCGAGGCACCGAGAGCCGTATCAATCCTCACGGGTGCGCAGATGCGGATAGAGGAGCACCTCGCGGATGTTGGGCTGATCGGCGAGCAACATGACCAGCCGGTCGATACCCATGCCGAAACCGCCGTTGGGCGGCATTCCATAGCGCATAGCGCGCAGGTAGTCCTCATCGACTGGATGGCCCTGTTCGCTATCCTCACCGTACAGTTGACCCATATCCAGGAAGCGCTGCTCCTGATCGAGGGGATCGTTGATCTCGGTGAAGGCATTGCCCATCTCCAGGCCGCCGATAAAAAACTCAAAGCGCTCCACGTGGGTCGGGTCATCGGGGCGCATCTTGGCGAGCGGGCTGATGTCTCGTGGATAGTCCATGACGAATGTGGGCTGGATCAGCGTAGGCTCTACATCTGTGCCCAGCAGCGAGTCGACCAGCCTGCCCCACGTGCTGCCAGGGCTGGGATTCTTGCCCTTGTTGCGCATCGCCGCCGCCAACTGTGCGGCGTCGGGATACTGCACATAGTCGATCCCGGCGCACTCCACAATGGCCTCGCGCAGGGTGACGCGTCGCCAGGGCGGAGCCAGGTTGATCAGGTGGCCCTGGAAAGTAATCGTGGTCGTACCTAGCACCTCCTGAGCGACGTAGGCGATCATCCGCTCAGTGATGTTCATCACTTCATTGTAATCGATGTATGCCTTGTACCACTCGATCTGGGTGAATTCCGGATTGTGTTTGCGCGATACGCCCTCGTTGCGGAAGTCACGCCCGATCTCGTACACGGCATCGTACATGCCTACCAGCAACCGCTTCAAGTACAGCTCAAAGCTGATACGCAGGTACAGGTCTTGGTGGAGTTGGTTGTGGTGCGTAATGAAAGGCCGGGCCGCCGCCCCGCCGTAGATCGGCTGGAGAATGGGAGTCTCGACTTCGAGAAAGCCTTCATTGTCAAGGAAGCGGCGCACGGCGCTGACTGTCTTGGCCCGAATGCGGAAAACCTCGCGCACTTGGGGATTAACCGCGAGGTCAGCGTAGCGCTGGCGGTAGCGTTCCTCCGGGTCGGTGAAGCCACCATACCTTTCAACCGTGCCATCGTCCAGACGGCGCTCCTTGACGACTGGCAGCGGGCTGAGCGTCTTGGCGATCAGTCGAAATGATTCGGCCTGGACCGTGATCTCGCCGCGGCGAGTGCGCATCAGGATGCCGTCGACCTGGAGAAAATCGAACAGGTCCAGCTCGTCGTTAAAAAGGGTCTGCATCTCCTCGCCGACCAGATCGACCTTGATCCAGATTTGAACACGGCCTGTGCCGTCCTCTAGATGGCCCCACGATGACTTGCCCTGGGGCCGATGGGCGACCATCCTGCCGCACACTGACACGGCAATCGGCTCAGGCGGTCGACCGTCAGCGGCAGTTTCTGCCGCTTGGAAGGCAGCCACAGCATCAGCAATCGTATGAGTACGCTCGACGCGGTGGGGAAAAGCGTCAAGTCCTCGCTGGCGGATGCGTTCGAGCTTTTCAAGGCGTTGTTTTTCGAGGTCGTTAGGTTCCCACACAGGCGATATTATCCGTTCCGGTGTTATGCTTCCTTGTCGGCAATGGCGATGATATGGTAGATGAACTCACCGTCTGGAGCTTGCACGCGTACCTGGTCACCTACACGCTTGCCTAGCAGGGCGCGGCCTAACGGAGAGGCGTCGCTGATCTTCCGCTGCCGTGGTTCCACCTCGGCGGGACCGACAATATGGTAGGTCTCTGGCTCAAGACCCTCTTCCTGAACAGTGACCACACAGTTGAGATGCACGGTGTCGTCGTGGACAAGCATTTCTTCGTCTTCGATAATGCGTGCCCGGCTCAGGAGCATCTCCAGGTGTTGGATGCGCCCCTCGACAAAGGCTTGCTCATTTTTGGCATCCTCGTACTCAGCGTTCTCAACGAGGTCGCCGCCCTCTTCTAACGCCAGCCGCAGGCGGTCGGCAACCTCACTGCGACGCACCGTCCGCAGGTAGTTCAACTCAGCCTCAAATTTGTGAAAGCCATCTCTTGTTAAACGGACAACATCCTCGGCCATCACGCCAATCCTCACACGATTCTCGAAAGTTAAAAAAGACCGCCCCGACGGGCGATCCCGCAATACAGTATCTCAAGAACAGAGACACCCAAGCCCCATGTTCCACAGAAAGAGTGTCAGGAGGCTCCTTCGGTGAAACCCCATATTGGCCGGAAAACTTCCAGCCAAACACTTGGTGCTGAGTTTGCTCAAAACTGGGTTAGTGACCAGCCATTATAATAGCACACATAAAAGCAAGTGTAAAGAGAAAGTCCGGGGGAGGAGTGGAGAGCATCACGGGTAGCAACTCGGCTTTGAACCAGCCTTCAATGCGACTATCTGTTCGTGCACAAGCCGTGAAGTGCGATAAGCCTCACGGCTTGTGCCTCCTCTCGTTTCTTGAACCTCGCGCCAACCCTTGGCATATGCAGCAACTTGATGGAATAGCCCTACACAGTTGACAGCGGCTCAGCCGGTGGGCATGTTAGGCGCTTTGGATAAAAAGCAAGATCGCCTTAATTTTCGAACATCAACATCAAATACGCCAGAAACAACAACAGATGCACTGCGCCGAGCAGCACATTGGTTCGGCTCTTGGAAAAGGTGATCGTACTTAATGCCAAGAGGGTCAAGAGTAGGATAATGTTGACCGCATCGAGGCCCAACTGGATCGTCTTGCCAGTTATCAGGCCGATAGTCAATATGGCAGGAATCGTTAGCCCAATGGTTGCCAGCGCGGAACCCAACAAGATATTAACCGAACGCTGCAATTGGTTGTGGACGGCAGCGCGAACTGCACTCATCGCTTCGGGTGAGAGAATGAGCACCGCAACCAAGAAACCGCTCAGAGCTTCGGGCGCGCCTAAGACGCGAGTTCCATACTCAAGCGGTGTAGCAAACTGTTTGGCAAGAATAACGAGTGGCAGAATATAGAGCACGAGAAGCAAAGCATGGTACGGTGTTGATTTGACTTCGTATTCGCCGTGTAGATGCTCGTCCGCTTCATCGGGGTTCGGCGAGGTGAAGTACTCGCGGTGACGGCTGGTTTGTACGGCAAGGAAGACGCTATAAATGCCAACGGACATCAGACTCAGGAACACGCTCTGAAATGGCGAAAGGGTCGGTCCCGTTGTTGTGGTTGTAAAATTCGGCAGCACTAAACCCAGGGCCGCAAGCGGTATGATCAAAGCCAGGTAAGCTTTGGCGCCTTGAAGATTATAGGTTTGCTCGTGATGTCGCAAGCCGCCGAATAAGAGAGAAAGCCCAAGTATTCCACCCAGCAGAATCATCACGACAGAAAACATCGTATCACGGGCAATTGTTGGCGTCTCTTTGCTTGTAAACAACATCACTGCCGAAATCATCAACACCTCAACCCCAATTACCGAAAGCGTCAAAATCAACGTTCCGAGTGGTTCGCCCAAGATTATCGCCAGACTTTCTGCATGGCGCACGATGGCAAAAGCTGACAATAGAATTACGCTGAATAGCCAAACAAAAACAAAAGCAAACCAAGCGGCATTGGTAAAATCTGCTAACCAACCGCCGCCGAACAAAAGAAACAGTCCAGCCGTCACCACGCTGACAAGTAGTGACCATTCTTGGCGCAGCGCAGCAAGGCTGTTTTGCTTATCAACTGCTGTGGTATCAGAATCCATATCTCAGGTCCAGTAAAAACTGAGTATCAAAGCGGGATAGATAGATGGATAGGCAGCCACCCAATGCACAGTATGCGCGTCAGCCGCGTTAGTGAGCCGCAGCCGTCAGGTGGAGGCGCGTGTTGGGCAGGGCGCGGCTTGTTAGGTTTACTGAGATAACACCACCAGCATCCCCACCAGATAGACCGTGTAGGGTACCAGCCATAAAAGCGGCTTCAAGCCAGCCCACCTCCCGGACCGCGCCTGCAGCTCAGCAACCCCATCTGCTTCTAGTATCCAGGCTGGCGGCAGTACCATTGAACTATAAACCGGAATGAATTGCCAAAAAGCTATGAGGGCTAAAAATATCCAGCTCTCAAGCAAAGCAACCTTCTGCCCAATCAACATTGGAATGATTTGTCCCCCAATCACCCCATCGGCCCCAGTCTCATAGATTGCTCCCAACAGTAGCACGATGGCCGGCGAATAGCGCCGCTGTCTTTGTACTCGTACAAAAATATAGACCATCCCGATATACCATGGCATCGTAAGCACAAGATCGAGCAGAGGGTTGGTATGGGCAGCTACTCCTTCCACACCAATGATCGTTTGCATCACCCAAAACAACATTTCCACCACAGCTGCATTGAAACTGCCAAGCAAAACCGCATTACGCATCGGACGATCTGACAATCTTGGCAACCAAAATCGCCGAGTGATCCAAAGAAGCAACGTATAAAACCCACTGCCCTGGATAGAGAGCAGAAGAGTAAGGTTGCGAGGTGTTGGGTCGGATATTGTTGAGATGATCAAGAATAGCTGCCCCCAGATGAGGCCCAAAGTCACTAACCAACGAGGCCATTTAGCGCCTCCCGTGATTTTTCCCATCTTATAGTTTCCAATCCTAGTATTCTGCCCAACGGCCTGCGCTTCACCTGCAGCGAGCCGAGCGCAGCGAGGCCAAGCGGTCGGCTGGAAGCGCAGGTTGGGCAGCGTGCTACAACTTACGGAAAGACAAGCCGAGCAATACTCGTAGAGATTGGTTCTCCAAAAGCCAATAGACCTATCAAACTGTGGGTTATGGCCGTCCACTTGGCAGAGCCGGTCTTATAAGCCACCCAACCATAAACCAATCCTAAAAAGAACGTGGAAATGACAAAGGTGAATATCCCGCCTGCGGCTGGAAATACCAGTTCCGATGAGATGTGTGAAAGAGCAAAGCCAATAGCGGGGTAAATGTACCCCAAAAACACATTCTTCCCAAACCCCTTCACATACACCCCGCGCCACAGGATTTCTTCGCAAGTTCCGTTTATGATGGTAACTGGCGAAAACAACACAACCCAGATGGAGACTGTGGCAAGATTAGGGATGAAATACATCCAGACCGCACCAACGACAGTCAAGCACAAGAGGCCAATGACTAGCCAGTTATCCTTCTTAAATAACGGGACTTCTTCTACGAATATCCAGCGAAACCCGTGCTTGCCCCAGCAAATCAGAGGGACGCTCAAACACCAGACCCAATAGAAGCCAAAGCCCAGAAGATACCCTTTGTCATTCCCCAGCCATTGAGCCATTGCGCTAAACACAAGTGCGGTGCTTGAGGTCAACAGAATGGGCAAAGCGAGCAGGAAATACTTCTTGGCAGGTGTTAGTTCCACATTCTACTCTTTGCAGTCATTCAATCCAGTAAACACAACATTCCAGCCGCGTGTTAGGCTGCCTTTTCCCCCATCGTGCATTTCCGACGGCCCGTATCCATTGTGGCCTTCTCCCAGCCATACCGGGCATTCCAGCGCTACTCCGGTGAGGCCCAGGTCGTTGCCTGGTCTGGGCCTGGCATGACCAACGCCATGCCAGGCGACAGAGATTCCGGGTCATACCGAGCTTTGCTATTGCGCTAACTGAGCCACTTGCCTGCCATAAAACTGGCAAGGCTGACTATCACACTCAGAACTATTCCCCAGATCATATCCACAACAGTGACAAGCACAGGCCAGTTTTTGATAGTGGCAAGGTTGGTTAGATCATAGGTGGCATAAGTGATCAACCCAAACAGTGCCGCAAGCAGCACAGTCGTTTTAAGCGAATCAGCTTTCAAGCCAGGCGTAACAACAAAGACCACAATGCCAACAACGAACAGCAAATAGAAAGCTATGGCTGGAAGCCAGTTGGGATGGGGAGCCATAAGAAAGTCAAGATATCTCTGGTAGAATGTGCGCGCCACAAGGCCAAGCCAGAGCATATCAATGGCAAAGAAGGCCATAAGTGTAGCAATGTAGAGCTTGAGGTAATAAGCCATTTCGCTTGCTCCTTTCTTGTTTTGACCCCTAAGGCCGCCCAATGGCCTACGCATCACCTGGGGCGAGCCAAGCACAGCGAAACGCGTCGGCTGGACGCAGTGTTGGGCCGCGTCCTTCTACACCGGTGCCAGCGTGCCGAACCAGATCAGCCAGGCCAGCACTGTCTTGGCCACCAAGCTCAGAATGATATACACCCGCTCACCGAAGAGATAATCGCGCCAAGGCCCTACCTTCTTGTACTGCAGCACCATGTTGATAGCAAAAATATTGAACATGACGAAGAGCGTAGGGACAATGGCGTAGACGAAGGCCGGAGGCTTGGCCTCTCCTGAGCTGACCGCCCCCATAAAGTACAGAAAGATCACGATCCAGGGCACGATGCCTGCCAGACAACCGTAGACAAAGGCCCGCCAACTCGTCTGCGCCGTCGTTTGATTGTGAACCTCCATCATAATGCCGAATAGGTTCATCATCGCATTAATGCCAAACATCGCGATGAGCGTCCCCAGATCCCACACGCCGACCAACATGCCGATCAGCACCACCATCAGCGAGGAACTAAGAGCATATTCGTAGAAACGAGCGGAGTTCATGCGCTTCTTCAGATTCTCAACATAGCGCCTGTAGCCAATGGTAGAGAGGTAGAAGTGAGCCACAGCCGAGACGAGCAAGAAGAGGGCCACTGCCGGCCCAAAACGCAATTCGTAAAGCAGTTGCGGGTTGGGCTTTAGCGTAAAGGTGGTCCGATCAAAAGTGAGGTAGTTGGTGAAGATGGGGTAGGTCTTATCGTTGCTGACCGCCCACATGAAGACGCCCTGAATCAGGTGCAGGAAGCCCATAATCAGGTTGAAGCGGCGCAATCCTCTGAATGTCCTCTGTTGTGCATCCGCAAACTCAAGTGGTGTGCTTGATTCTGAAGCCATTTTGCTTGCTCCTTTCTTGTTTTGACCCCTAAGGCCGCCGCATCCCCGCGCCAAAGGCGGTCGGCCTGCCAGCACTTGTTAGGCACCCAAACCCAGTAGAGTGGCAAACAAAAGGTTCGTAGGAGCAAATCGGGTTTTCAGTGTGATTTCAGAACTGCCTACAAGGACGCTAAGACACGATCGGCGCACTCCCAGCCAGTGAATAAGGCTGCTCCCGTGCCAGGACCTGCCAAGTAGTCACCGCAGAAGAAAACAGGATTCTCCTGAGGATCAGCAAAAAACTGACGCACCGCATCCAAGTAGCCCACCCGAAAGGTAGGCACTTTCTCTGGCCACCGAAACTGGCGTGCGGCTACACGCCGGGTGCGCAGTTCCGGATACACTTTAGCCACCTCCCCCCAAGCGCGTTCGAGTTGAATTTCATCTGGCTCAGCAGGGTTATAGTTGCCTGCTCGCGGCTCAGTGAGTACTAGCCAACGAGGACCTTGGCGCTGTTGAAAATAGATAAAGGCGATTCCAATGTTACGGTCCGATCTGGGAATCATCACGCCATCTGCTGGCGCAACTCCTGGGTCAAAGGACTCATGCTGAAAGATGTGGAACTGTGTAGCTATGCTGGTATAAGCCACCTGGGGAAAGAAGTGCGTCCACGCCGCGCGGGGTTCTCTGAAAAGAGACAGAACTCGATTGCCCGGAATAGCAATCACGACACGGTCTGCTTGGAGGGTCTCAACTTGATCAGCTCGCTCAACCGCTAGACGCACACTATCTGGTGCTAATTCTATCGAGCGCACGGTTGAGCTAGTACGCACATCTAGCAACTTACCGAAGGCGGCGGTCAGTGTGCCAATGCCATTGGCAAAATAGTATGTATTGGCATTCAGGTATCCTCCCATCAAAGAGAGGAAGGCTTTTCGAGATAAGTCGTCTTCTTGATAAGAGCAGTTAGTCTCAAACGTTGGATATGCCCAGTAGTCAAACATCTCTTGGGATATGAAGCGACAGAAAAATTCGGCATACGAAAGATCATCCGGTTCGGGGCTGCGCTCCATATGGTAAACATTCACTTTCCGGAAGCGCAGGATGTGAGGCGCTAGGCGCAGCATGGCTAAACGACCGCTCAGCGAAACGCCGCTCCAGCGCAAGTAAGATCCGATCGAAAGAAAATTTACCGGATGAATGCGTCCATCTCGGTAGATTGCCAGCATCAGCCCCTGAGCACGAGTGCGCAACTGGTCAGACAAACCCAGATCAGCCACCATTTTAAGCAAGTAGCGATCTACACCTGTAAAGTACTGTGCGCCAGGGTTGATGGTGAAACCTTCCCAGTCAAGCGAGGTCATACGACCGCCAACATAGTCGCGCGCCTCATACACGGTGACTCGGGCGCCTGCCTGTTGCAGGCGATACGCTGCAGTTAAGCCTGCGATACCTGCTCCAATGACAACGATGTGGGGATCTCTCATGGCTACTCTCCTGCAACCTCAATAAATCAACATCTGTTTGGTATGAGGTGTGTCACCCCGAACGAGATTAGGAGGCTCCTGTCTTGCTTCTAAAACACAAACCGCCCGGTTCACGCAGTATTGGCGGCTGATTCTGACGTCTTGCCAATTCAACGACGCTCCAGCACGAATATAGCTCTCTGGTGGCTCTTTTCGAAATGCAATTTATACGCCGGCCAGATGTCTACTAAACGTGGCCAGTAAAAGTCGCTCTCAGCTTCAGTGGCCTCGCGAGCGTGATACTCTGCGATCTCAGATCCAATCTGCAACTTGGCTATCGGATGTGCGCGAAGGTTAATGACCCAAGGATTTGTTCGCTCGAAACCTGGGTTTACATTGCAAATGATAATACGATCTCCATCACGAAGATAGTAAAGAGGAGTCGTTCGATCCTTGCCAGTGAGGCGCCCCTTTGTTGTCAAGAGCAACACTTCCCTGCCTGCGCCAGAAGATGTAAATATCCTGCCCCCTGATGCACGATAAAGTAAGCGCTGAGTGGGCGCGACAATGTGTTTGATCACCCACACACCAAGACGTGTGGCACCTAGACGATCAATCACTCGATTACCCCCTGCGAACAACTCGCGGATGCTATGATTATATTTCGTTGCCTGTACTTGCACCTACTGTGTGACGAAACAGCCGCCCAACGGTCTGCGTTACCTGCGCTGGGGTGGGGACAGCGCAGCCGTCTAACTGGGAAAATGCTGAGGCGTAAAAAACTGCTTGGGATGTGCACAGAATCCCCAACGCAGGTGTACGCTTTGTTGAGCTATCTTTCCGTTTTTAACCCAGTCATTTCTTCAATCCTGCTCAAAGACTGCTCAGCTTCAACTCTTTTACCAAAACTACCAGTCTCAATTTCTTGACCATCTTTGAAAATTAATTTCAGACTATAAGATGATGGTCCGTCAGACCAGTCGTGTGTGTTTATTGAAATGCTGGCAACATCGCTGAACTGATAAGTTTTTTGCGAAAAGGCATAAGCGCAGATTCGTAGGAATAATCAATGGTCTCGGACTTTTTGATAAACACCAGAGTTTTATTTAAGCCAAAAAGCCCAGCCGCAACAAATAAACCACCTACCAAAATTGCGCCGACAGAAAGGAGAATGGAAATCATCAAAAAGACGCTAAATCCATTCCACTTAGAACGAATCAGCATCTCATAAGGCACAACCAACATTACACATAAACCGACAATAGCCAGAAAAACTCTTACCCCATCCGAGATTTTTTCAATAAAAGCAATCTCGCCATCTTTTTCTTGAACTTTAGGCAGGACTTATTTCTCCACACAAACCATTTTCCGAAGCATAATTGTGCAAGGAACAGCCCAACGGTAGGCGCTTCAGACGCGCTGTGGAGCGTGTCGGCTGGAAGCGCCTGTTGAGTGCTTCTACGGAAGAATGCGCCGCCACATTTTCCAACGAACTACTACTACAGCCACAATCGCAATTAGCACAAACGTTGTTACCATAAATACTTCATAAGGAGGAGCTAGTATGCCAGTGGTCAAATTGATGGAAAAATGAAAGACGATTGTGGCGAGAGTACTCTGTTCAGTATGGTTATACACCCAGGTAAACAGAATGCTGTATAGGATGACTGTACCAAGATACCCAGCTAGAAATGCAGGAGAGGCACCGCTACCTTGCAAGAAAGATCCCTGAACGAAGGTTAAGGGTAGATGCCATCCCCACCAGATTACTCCTAGAATGAGACTGGCGACCAGCGGTGAGTAATGCGCTTGTAGTCGACCCAATGCATAGCCACGCCAACCAGGTTCTTCGGAAATCGGACCAAGAATTGCAATGAATAGAAAGTTGAGCAAGATAAAAGCAGGAGAGCGCCCAACAAAATTGCCTAAGGGTTCTAAACTGGTAGTGCCTAACGCTGTAAACTTCACGATCAAGTACGCCAACATGAGTGTTGCTGGGTAAAGCAGTAAGATAACGCCCCACCATATAGGCCGGATGCGCCTTATTTGAAGCAGGCGTGGCCAAAAATCCAACGAGGATGTAGGGTTACGTTGTGCCAAGATAATACCTGCTATAGCTGGGCCAAAGCCCCCCAACACGTAGGCAAGTCCCACTACGAGACTTCCATTTATGTTCAAACCCGTTAGGGCAACTAATCCCCACAGCAACCAAGAAATTCCGAAAGATAACAGAATGAAAACCAACACAGTGATTGTCTCCTTCCATTGAATCCGAGAGTTACTCGATTTGGCACGTCACCTGACGGCTCGCGCATCCTCACCTGCGCCGCGAAGTGCAGCGGAGCGTCATCGGCTGGATGCGCGGGTTGGGCTATGTTGGAATTATTAGCGATAATACATCCTCTCTAATATCTGACACTGACAAAGCAGCCATCAATTTTTGCCGTATTGCGGTTTTTAACAAATCCATGATTTCTGAGGGGGAACGGATGTCACTCCGGAGCGAAAGCTTTTGCTCGGACAGTGGAACTCCTTCAGGCTCACGCTCGAATAAACCGGCTGACAAAAGGCTAAGTAATGCCAATTTCACCGATTCGGATGATACTGTTCCGCCCAATCCCAGTACAGCACCCTCGATTGCGGTGCCGAGATCAACCCCCTCGGTAGGATTCTGTGAAATCCAGGTCACAACCGCATAAAGATCGGTCGGAGAGGGAAATCGAAAGATCGGGCTTCCCGTCGCCAAGACAGATCTGTAGGTGTCAACAGAATGCACATCCCTGACATCCAAATCTGGGAGGACTTCAATGCTGCTGCGAATCGAACTGCGGAGGGTGAGTACCACTTGGGAATTTAGGGGACGCGCAATGCAGAACTCCGATTCTTTACATACGAACTGCATATACTCGATGAACTTCGCGAACCCCAATCTAATTGGCTGAAACCCAGGAATGGCGTACTTGACAGCTTCTTGTACTACAGACAGGTATATTCCATTCTGTAGCAAGTCAGCACGACTTATCGAATCCTTGGCGTACCAGTTAAGTATTTCTTTCGTTTTCGTAATAATGCTTTCGGGAGTAAGCGCGGTTGCCTTTTTCACACGTCCGGCAAGGCGGACATTTCTAGGGTCAGTGACTTCAAGTTGGCCTGATCCATGAACTTGTGAGCTTGGTCTATCCTGGCGCTCCTCCTCTTCTGGATCGGCGATCCAAACGAAATCGTCGCAAACCGATTGAAACGTCTTGTTGGCAGCCAACCGGTATGCGCAACCGATAACTGTCTTTCCATACTCGTGGAGTTTTTTTGCGAGTGACGCGAAGCCTCCATCTCCAGATACTATAACAAACACTTCGAGTGCAGGGCGAACATGGGCCAAATCGACTGCCTCGATTGCAAGCTGAATATCTGCGGCATTCTTCTTCTGCTCCTTGGAGAAACCAAAAACCTGAATTGGATCAATACCAAGCTCATTGATTTCACCCCGCATGATGGCAAGGCGAGGATCGCTCCAATTAGCGTAGGCCCGTTGAACAGCAATCTGACCGATTTTACCGGTTTCCCGTATCGCTTCTAGGATCTCACTGAGGGACAGATTTGCTATCATCTGTTGCGAGAAGCTGTATCCCTTGAGCAGATTCTCAATATCGTAGAAAATCGCTGTATTGAACCCCATAGGCGCGAACTCCTGTGTAGCCCAACGATCCTACCATTCGAAGCTCTGCTTGTCAGTCACGTACATCCTCATTGACAAAACGTACAAACTCACTGACACTCAAGCCCTCGATACCCAATTTGTCCAATGTCCGGCCGCGTCGCCAGTAATCGGTGCAGTGGATAATGGACGCCAGGCGTATGATGCTCTCCATGCCACGTACCGAAACACCATGAGCCTCTCCTAGAGCAGCCATGGGTACCAGGCTCATTGGTACGTCCTCAAAGATGTAACGATGATTCAAGGTTTTGGGTGCGAGAATGCCATAATACCCCGACTGGTTGTGAATTGCTTGGTAGAGGTCCGCACCAGCGGCGTCATAAGCTCTTTTCAACCACTCTTGAGCTGTCTGGGCGCGAATACCCAACGCTGCAGCAACCGTCACCCTCTCCCGATCCAAAACCTCCAAAACGTGAGCCACAGAAGGTGTCACGCCGTCAATGTAAAATTGGAACTCGCCCCCGGTAGATTCAATGCGTCCCGCGTTGAGGATGGTCAGCGCAGGATGAAAGATAGCCCCCATATTATTCAGGCCAGTGTGGAGCACGCTCACGCCGTCAATAAACTGGGGATAAGCCGGCGTTATCGCTGCCAGCACCTGCGCCGTCCGCGTTGCCGGCAGCGCCGCGAGCGGCACACTGTCTTTAATGCGGAAGATGCGCGCCTGGGCAGGTCCGTCGGAGCGGCTGGCATAAATGAGCGTCTCTGTTTCGGCCACAATCACATCGGCCTTGCAACTGTTGTCTTGTAGCACTTTAAGAAACTCGATAGCACCGCACGTGCGGCCAGGGTGCAGTACAACGATCTGACCATCTCGTAAATAGGGCGCAGCAACCCTGGCGATGTCGGCATGAGCTGAGGAAGGCACAACGACCATGATGACCTCAGCGTACTCTAAAGCCTCCCTCATATTGGATGTGACTCTTTCCAATCGTCCAAAGCCATGCGGCCCACCCTCGTAACTCTCCAGTTCGATGCCACCTCGCTTTTGGATGACACTGACGTTTTCTAGCGTGCGATTATACAAAGTGACAGGAAAGCCCATCAGAGCCAGGTGAGCCGCCATAGCCTTGCCGCCATGACCAGCACCGATGACCGTGTACTGGGTCTTCTTGTTATTCACTCGCGCCTCCTCTAAATCAAATTGCTGATCCGCTCCCGCTCAGACAAGGCTCGTCCTGTAGATGGGTCTACTGCGATGCAAGCGCCGCGTGCGTCGATGCGAACAGCGACCTGCCCGCGCGCAAATGGGTTGTTGCGCAAATGAGGGGCATCCAGTATTCCCGTAGTTACCGCTCGTGTCAGAGTAGCAGGATCGGTCAACGGATCGGCCACATTCGGCCCGGCCAATGTGCGGATAGCATCCAAAGTAACGTGGGCCTCACCGATGAGTTCCTCTTTGCGCTGCTGCACAGCGGGATCGATAGTCATATCCGCCTGACCGTGCAGGGCGTTCTCGATGGCTCGCCGGGCTAGTTTGCATGCTTCGATAACATCTTCAGCAGTAGCTGCATGATGCGCCTCAGAGTGGCCCACGATGTGCAAAATGTGCGGTCGGAGGGCCATTTGCAGATAGACGCTGGCTGCCAGGTGAGCACGCGCCGCATCTACATCCAGTGGATAGCTAAGCAATCCTGTGCGCGTCTGACGCCAGATGCGAAAGTCCGGCCCGGCCAACGGTGCGATTAGCTCAAGCACCGCCAGCATCTTCGCCAGGTCCATCGCATCCGAAAGGCCAGGCGGACTGTTGAACATAAGTTGGGCAATGTAATCGCGCACGCCAAAGGCACGGGCATTGCAGGCCGAGAGGTAGGCAGAGACGACAAAAATCACATCAGGCGCATCGCGCATGCCCCAGTGGTGTGGCTCGTTCAGTTCCACGGGAATATTCCGCTGGCCGTACCAAGCCATGACCTTTTGGTGTTCGCGGATGGAACCTTCCAGGTCCCACGGCCCACGCCCATCCATCAGGTTGAACCAAAAGAGAGGAATAGCGCACCAGGCAATGTTGATGGTTTCCACGTACATTTCAGCCAGGCGGATAAAGTCATCCGTGCCAGAGTAGGTGCGCAGCAATGGATAATTACCGCGTCGGCTGGCGGCGTAAAGGGCGCGGTAATCGTCAGGACTGCATACTGGCACACCGCCTGCCCCTCTACGGCGCGGGTCCTGCCGCTCTGGACGGAAAAAATTAGCCTGAGCATCTTGGTCAATGCCCAATGACACCACGTCCAATAGCTGAGTCTCGGCGATACGGGCGATTCCCTCTATGGTGGCCTCCATTGCAGGTAAACCAAAATGGTGACGGATGATAGGGAATGGAGATTTCCAGACGATGCGTTCGACGGCCGTTTGCGGAAAGTCAACTTCACTCAGACCAACCTGGGACTGTCCCTTCAGGTAAGCCAATACCACCTCAGGTGGCTCGCTGCCGTCAAAAATGCGCTCAAAGAAACCAAGGGCACGCACACGTTCGGCCACTGGCGGAGTGCTGCCGAAGACAAAACGCACGCCGGCGGCACGCAGGTCGTCGGCGGCTTCTGCAAATTCGGCTGCCAGACGTTCGCCTGTTTCCGGCGTCAATCGGTAAGAAACACCAACCATGTCGGCTTTCTCGCGTCTGGCCGCTTCCAGAACATCAGCGACTGGCACTGCCGGGCCAAGAAATACTGTCCGCCAGCCGGCGGCTTCGGCCAGTCTTAAGAAATTCACTACACCCGCTACGTGGACACATTCTCCTAACGCTGCTGCAACAACTGTTCCCATCGCTTATTCATCTTCCTATCGGTGCACCTGAGGATCGGCGTCGGCCGCGTTGCAGAGCGCTATCCGTTGCAATCGGTTGTTAGGCGGTTCCGCTACACAATCCGGCCTTGTGTTTGATCATAGGATGTGCTTATTCTCACTCATATCTTACGCGAATCGTAGGCCCAGTGGAGGAGCGCCTGTCGCTGCTTGCGGCGACAATTTAAATCACGCGGTCGGCAGTTCTTGGCCAGTTGAATCACGTGCCGTCGAATGGCCTGCCACCGTCGAATCTGCCGCTCATCGTCGGGACAGCGCCTTCCCAAGAAGTAACGGCAGTACCATTGAAACCAACCTCGTGGGTCTTCATAGTAAATCCATCCCTTGGCCCTCCACACTGAAAGGGGCTGCGACGCATTCACGCCGAAGAAGTTCATCTTGGGATCGTGTCTTTCACGGCACAGCTTGGCGTTCGCGAACCAGTCTTCAGGGTACTCTGCGGCACAGTCAGTCATGTATTTGCCGCCGAAGACGCCAAGCTCTAACATCTGCTTAGGGGTGAGTTCGGGGCGGAAGTCCGGGTGGAAGTTCTGACCCATAGGCTCCGTCACCCAATATACGTAGCCCTGTTGCATCAAGTCATTGACCTCAATTCGTCTTGGTTTCACCTTCACCTCGTGGTGGCCGTCCAACGGCCTGCGCTTCACCTGCGCCGCGAAGCTCAGTGGCGCGATGTCGGCTGGATGCGCTTGTCGGGTGGCTTTCGGGTTCAGCGGTTCAGCAGCGCTTCGCCAACGGCGCGCAGCCGCGCGTCGCCCTCTTCCAGCGTGGGAACCAGCCAGCCACCCTCCGAGAGTTCATTCCAGGCATAGACGATGACCGTCTGCGGTTCGGCGGCATCGGGGTAGGTCCACATCCATTCGACAGCTTCCAGAACATGAGCGGCAAGTTGTTCGGGCGCGGCGCGTTCCACCACGGGCCCGAAGGTGTAGCCGCCGTAGCCAAAGATGTCGTCCCGGTGCGGACGCGGGTCCCAGCCCATGCTGGCGACGGGGACGACTTTCAAGCCTGCAGCGCGGAAACTCTCCCACAGGTCACGGTCAGCTTGGGCCTGCGCGTCGTAGTCGTAGTAGGTGTAGTCGGCGGTGTTATCGTAACTGCCCGGAATGAAACCTCCTGAATAGGAAGTGACCGCGTCCACGCCGAGTTCCGTGACGGCGCGCCCGCCTTCCTCCGCCGAAAATACCATCGCAACGATGTAGGGGTTCTTCAAGCCCCGCTCCTGCGCGTATTGACGAAAACCGTCCAGCTTTTGCCGCATGGCATCCCAACTGCCCCAAATCTTTCCCACGTCCTGCCCCCACAGGAAGAAATAAACGAGCGGGCGTCCATCCAGCACGGTTTGATACGACGGCTCCTGCATCTGCGTCACAGCTTCCTCCACCTGAAAGTTCCAGTTGTGTTCGCCGAAGTTGTGTCCGCTGCCGTCCGCATCAACATAGCCCTGCACTTGCAGCATCAACGCGAAATTGACCATCTGGTTGTAAGGGCTGGAGAGATAATACTGGCGGCTGAGATTCATATCATCCGCTTTCCATCCTGTCTCATCCACCAGCGGATTTCCCTGCTCGTCGCGCACGATGTACATGAGGAAAATCCAGTAATCAATGCCGTTGGCGGCGGCGTAGGCGATTTCCTGATCCATCACCGCCTGCGAATCGGAGGCCATGTCTACCTGTCCATCGGGCAGTACGCTGGCGTAAAACGGCAGGCGGTAGCGCCATTCTTCTGGGAAGAGGTTTTTGACATAGTGCGAACCGCCAAACCAGCCGTCCCAGCGGATTGCGCCAAGCAGGATGCCGTCGTCGGGGCGCGGGGTTGCAGTTGGCGCGGGCGGGGCCTCGGTTGGCAGGGTTTCCGTGGGCGGTTCGGTCGGCGGCGTGGTTGCGGTCGCCTGCTCGGTCGGCGGCGCCGCCGTCGGCGTGGAGGTGGGGGGAGCGCTCTCCGGCGGGGACGAGCAGGCGGCAAGGACGAGAGATAAGGTGAGCAGCAGATGGAGTGCGCGGTTCATAGAAGACCTCCTTCTTCAACAAACGTAATCAGCGCGACGGAATAGGGACGCATCTGCACGGTGACTTCCGCGATGCCATCGCTGACGGGCAGACGGCTGAGGCTGCCGTTCTCCAGCCCATTGCAATCCGCGCTGTGAATGTCATCTATGAGTTGAAGCGTCCCGACGATTGAGTTGCCTGCAAACGGCAGGTTGTGAAAGGTGAGGGTGAAAGCCCGTTCCGCGTCCGTTTCGTTGACCAGCATCGCCATCACCTGCTGCCCATTGCTCGTCGCCATCATGTAGGGCGGAAGCGAGTCGAAAGCCCCCTCCATGCGGATGAACTGTCCGCCGGCGTCGCTCATCCGGCGCAGCATCTCGAAGACGGCGTAGGATGGGCGGCGGCAGTATTCGGTGATGGCGGGTGAGCCAGGGACCCAGTACGTCCCGCCGAACTGCCATTCGCCGGGACGCTCCGGCACCGGAGCGCTGACGAGGGACATGTTGGGACAGACACCGTCGTAGTCGAAGTCGTAGAGGTAACCCCGCGTCACGCCGCGCATGCTCTCCGGCGGGCCGAACTGCTCGACGATGTTGGAAGCGATGTAAGCAGCAAATTGCTGGCGCGAGATTTCGGCGCAGGGCATGGGGTCATTATCGAACTGCTTGGTCCAACCCAGCACGACCTGTGGGGTATCGGGAGGAAAGCCGTTTTCGGCGAGCATGTCGCGCACCAGCGCCGCGCTGGTCAGAAGCCGCAGGTTGCCCGTGTAGTCATACTCCTGCCAGACGACTTCATCCAGCGTCACCTGTAAGTCAGGGTAGGCGGCGTTGTGCCTGGCGAGCGCCGCCAGGAAATCTTCCATGCCCCATGTCTCGCCGTACTGTTTGACGTGCTCTTTGGAGGCGGCGATGGTCATCGGCCCGCCCACTTTTGCGTCGGGGTCGGCGGCTTTGACGGCTGCCCAGGTGTTGACGTACATCTCGATGTAGTCGTCCAGCGTTTCCGCGCCCGTTGCCCGGTCACGCCCGCGCCAGTAGAAATACGTCTCTGGCTCATTCCACACCATGTAGGATGCGCCTGGCATCTCCAAGTCGTTCTTGATGTGTAGAACGGCGCGATAGACCACCTCGTACCACTCGGTGTAATCGGCGGGCGCGTAGTACATGTAGGCGTCATCCTTGTCAGGACGAAGAGAGAGGGCGCGGGGCATCCCGATGACGGAGAAATAAAAATGGCGCGTGCCGAGAAAGTCGCGGTGGTAGCCCCGCACAAAGGCATCGAAGTTGGTGAAGTCCAAATCGAGCGCGCCGGCGGCATTGCGAGTAACCTGAATGAGTCCATCGCCGAAGAGGTAGACATCGCCCACGCCGGGGGTCACATCGCGCCAAGCCTGATAAATATAGTCATCGCCGGGGTAGCCCAGCCCGACGATGGAGAGGCCGCCCTGAACGGCGATAAAGTTCTCGATGTCTGCCGCATTGCCATAGGTCTGGCTGGCATCGGCAAGGATGGGCAGGCCGGTGAAGGGGGCAGGGGTGGCAGTGGGGATGAGGCGGGATTCGGTCGGCGCGGGCGGAGCCTCGGTTGGCAGGGTTTCCGCGGGCGGTGCGGTCGGCGGTGCGGGAGTAGTGTTCCCCGAGGGGGACAGGCAGGCAGACAAAATTAGGTTGACCAGTAAAAACACAACCAACGTGCGTTTCATCGTCCACATCCTCCTGTGGAGGTCAGGGCTGCCCAACGGCCAGCGTCAGGTGGAAACGCCAGCCGTTGGGCGGGTTTTCTTCAGGGCCAGGCGTGTGATCCTGTCATCCATGGTAGACCGCTATGGCCCGTTTCAATTCATCAATTCATCTCTCACCTTCTGCCTGCAAGAAAACCATCAATCTGACGGCGGATTTCATCACTGTGGCCAAGAAGGAGATGACCGCCGGTCTCAAACGACAGGAGCTCAGCAGCAGGAATCTCTGTTGCGCTGCGCTCACCGTTGGGAAAAGGAACAAGCGTATCGTCGCGGGAATGAATGACCAAGGTCGACGCCGAAATCTGATTGAGCGGCCATTCTCTTGGGACATGGTGAGCCTGGTCAAGCAGAATGCCGGGGAAGCGGCGGCTCATCGGGTGCATCAGTTCCAGCGTCTGAAAGGCAGTGTTGGCATCTTCTTCGCTAAGTGTACGCTGAACATCTCTGGGAACACCAATCAGCGCCAGGAATTCGCCCGGCGCAACATTTTCAATCGCCCAGTAAAAAAAGTCCGAACCGATGATGCGGTTGATCCCAGATTCAAGGCGACGACGACCTTCATCGCTCAACGGTTCGGTGTAACTGATGGCAGAGGCCATGATCAAGGCGTGTATCCGTTGCGGGTGACGCAAAGCAAACTGGAGCGCCGAAGGCCCACCAGCGGAGAATCCAAGCACCACTGCTCGCTCCACGCCCAACGCATCCAGCAGACAGGCGTAAACATCCGCTTGTGCTTCGATGGATGAATCAACGGGAATATCAGCCCCCAGGTAGCCAAAGCGTGACGGAGCAATAATGCGATAGTCTTCGCCGAATAACAGTTCACCGATAAACAAACCCTGGTCATAGCCACCACCCGCACCATGGATCACAAGCACCGGAAATCCATCCCCTTGCTCACCATATTCGACTGACCCACACACAGTCTCGACTAACTGTCGCCCAGCAGTTACACGCGCTTTCGCTGCGCGCATATCACTATAGTATATGAAGTATATCAACAAGCCACCTACGACTAAGGCAACCAACAATCCTTTGCCGAAAAATCTAAACTCGCTTCGTACCTTCATCATTTCCTCATTTCAAGACCGTTTGATTATTGTAAGATAAGCTGGTCCATCTGAGCTCACGCTCGCTAGGCTCTTCTGTTATGGCGGCTTGTATAGCGCCAGTCTATGTCAGTCCTGATCGATAAGGGAAACGGGGGCCGCCCAACCCTTCGGTTCAGCGGCGGGCCGCTGCAACCGGTTGTTAGGCGTCACCTTCCACCTTTGCTTGATCGAACAACGTGGGCGGTCCGGCTAGGTCAACCGGGTGCTCCTTGAACTCGTGGACAAGTCGGGCGAAGCATGCCGCCACTTCACTCTCCGGAAGGTGATCCACGAACTGGAGTGCCGAGTTGGCCACGTAGCCCGCATCTGTCTCCATTGCAATCCACCTTCGTCCAAGTTGCCCTGCTACTCTCCCCGTCCTGTTTGACCCTGCAACGAAGCTGCACGTTTCGCGAAGCACACGACGCACTTCAGCGCCAAACCGACAGAGCCACTCGACGTATTTGGGTTGATCCTTATCGCCGTATGTCTTCTGTCGCAAGAGAGCAAACGGAGGAGAGATGACAACAAGGTCAATGCAATCGTCCGGAAGGCACTTAAGGAGTCCAAGAGAATCGCTGAGGTAGCACGTGCCACGCCGGGTGGTATAGATCGGCGCTGTTAGTGACCGGAAAGGCATGGCACCATTGATTCTCGTCATGGCCGTTGCTCCCGGCACCCAATCGTGGGTGCTCCGGCTCTCAAGGAAATCCCAGCACGTGTTGGGCAGAATGTGCTAGTGATGACAAAGTTAAACCACAAACTTACCTTTACTTGATAAGGTTTGGGGCTTGTAAAGGAAAATTACTACCACTGCCCAAATCATTACCATTGTGCTTACGATTGCTGCAAGCAAACCATTGCCCGCACTGGAGGCGGATATGTAATTGAAACAGCCGTGAAAAATTGCAACAACAAGGATACTTCCTTCTGCACTATTAAACAGCCATGTGAATACAATTGCACCAGCAAACAGTCCGATGATCCATCCAATGGCTATTGAAATGTCAAATAAATAAAAGAATTGCGGCAAATGCCATAGCGCCCAGAAAAATGCCAATATAATTGTTGCATAAAGTGCGTTGCGGTCTTTTTGTAAACGAGGCAGTGCGTATCCCCGCCAGCCGATTTCTTCCCCTATACCAAAAGTTAATACCCAAAGAAACAATGCGCCTATTCCCAATGGAGGAAGAAAATGTATCTCTCCTAAATCGGAAAAGGATATTTTGATAGTGTCTTGTCAAGTGGTGTAAAATCGGATGCACCTCTCTGTGCGCAAAAACGTTAGCTCAACGAACAGGAGCCAGGGTCAGCGGGGTCGGCTCGACCAGGCGGCTGAAGTCTGGCTCATAGAGTTCGC
>DAOTXR010000012.1:0-4786 GCA_034435375.1 Anaerolineae bacterium | reverse complement strand
AGGCATCGCTGTTGCGCTGGTCATCGTGACGGGCATGGTCGGCTTCGCGCTGTGGGGTGGTTTCCCAGCGGGTGAGTCACCGAGCGGGGCGATGCCGAGTCAGGTCAGCACCAACCCGACCACGCCGGCTACCCAGGCGGCTACGGTACGGCCACAGATACCTGCCAACCCTCTGGCAACGGGTACGCCTATCGATCCCGCACCCTATGACAGCTTCGACAATCCGGCCTACGTGGGGCGGTTGAACCCGGCGCTGTGGACGACCACCCCCGACTGCCAGGAGGACGTTTTCCAGCAAAACGGCGTGCTGACGGGCATCGGCGGGGGAAACAGCGGAAGCTGTTGGCTGAGCGTGGCGAACCCGGCCAGCGTAGCGCTCGACGAGCTAGGAGTCTTCGAGGCGCAGATGCGGGTCGCCAGCGGCTTCCAGGGAATCGCCGATTTCCAGAGTATTATGTTCGTGACCCACGACCTTGAAGGCGGAGTCTGGAGGGCCGAATGCGGGCTTGTGAGTGCGGCGGATGGGAACCTGTACAGCTTCTTCTCCATCCAGAACTATGGTGACTGGGCACACGACTTCGTCGCCACCAATCTACCGGCCTCCCCTGACACGTGGTACACCTACCAGATGGCCGCTGACCCGGAGACGGCGACCTTCAGCTGCTCGGTAGATGGTGTGTTGATCGGCTCGGTGACCCGCAGCAACGAGGCCGACGCGCTGCGTGCTGCACGCTTCCAGCGAGTGCTGCAAACATGGCGGTGGAGTACACGAGAAACCATCAGCGGCGAGGGGATCAGCTACGCCGACAACGTCCGCATCTTCCCCGGCAGAGAGGGCCGCGCCGTTGCTCAGACCGCGCTTGCGCTGGACCCCTCCGATCCGACGCTGGTGGATGATTTCGAGAGGTACAACGGGAGCTTGGACCCCGTCTGGTGGGTTGTCAGCCCGCCAGATGTAAGCTACGTCACGGTGGCGGACGGCGTGCTGGCGATACAGGGCGGCGAGCAAGACATGTGCCGTGACGTGAGCCCGCTGGGCTACACAGCATTCCACATCACCCAGCCCATGTTCTTCCAGGTCGATATGATGATTGACCCGGTTGCGCGCTTTGGTAGCTCACTCATGGGGGTGCAAAACGACGTGGGCGTGACCGGGGTCGAATTCGAGGAAGTCCAGTGCGGGATTGACGGCACATACGAGCCAGCGGCCAACTTCTACTGCTGGAATCGGCTGAACCGGGTCGAGGTGGATGGGTCGTGGATAGCTCAGTATTCCGCCCCGATGCCTGCACTGGCGGGGGTTGGTGTCTGGCACACGTTACGGATGGAGATTGAACCAGCCACGTGGATGATCACCTATTACGTGGATGGCCGGATGGTCGGTTCGCACATCCCGGCCAACGCGGACGATGTCAGAGATGATTGGTTCAGATTCGTGGTTGGAATCTGTACCGACGCAACTAACCCGATGACCGGCTACTTCGACAACGTGTGGATCGGGCTATTCAACCCCTGAGATCCTCACCTTTTCACTGGAGAACACACTATGCAGCGTGCTCCTGCACACCTGATACTTCTATCCGTCATGGCGGTGCTTATTGTCGCGTTGCCCGCCCCGGCGGCGGCGCAGGACGGTCTGATACTGATCGTCAACGAGGTGACGGCGCAGCCTGTACCGGGTGAAGCCGCTTACACCGTCACCGCCTACGTCACCGTGACGGACTCCGCGGGGCAGCTGGTGACCGGCCTGGCTGCGGAGAACTTCGCCGTTAGCCAGGATGGGATAGGCGTGACCCTTGACTCGGTGGCTATCGCCGAGCGCTATGCCGCAATCGTCCTCGTGATGGACATCAGCGGTAGCATGGCCTCTCAGGGCAAGATGGAGGCGGCCAGGGAGGCGGCGATCCGTTTCTTGGACAGCATGGAGCAGGGCGATCAAGTGGCGGTGATCTACTTCAACGACGAGGTTGTTGTTGGACAGAACTTCTCCGAAGATCGCCAGGCGGCGGCAACCATCATTGCCTTGCTGGAAGCCAAGCCGCAGTCCGGCACATGCCTGTACGATGCGGCCTACTCCGGCATCACCCTGGCAACGGGCGCGCCACCCGGCCAGCGCGCTGTCCTGCTACTGACCGATGGGATTGACGAGTTGCCCGATCTGTCCGGCCCGTGCAGCACGCACGACAGCGCCGACGTGATCGCTCTGGCAAGCGGCGGCGCAACCCGCGTCCCGGTCTACACTATTGGCGTCGGAGACCGGGTGAATGCCGACGATCTGGCGACCATCGCCGCCAGCACCGGCGGCGGCTCGTGGCTCGCGCCGACTTCGGCGGAAATCGCGTCGCTGTTTGAGGCCCTCGCCGCGCAGATCAAGAACCAACTCGCACTGACTTATCGCACAGAAACCACCAGCGGCGAGCATACCCTGACTGTGACCGTTACCCACAACGGGACGACTGCCGTGGCGACCCGCTCATTCCTCGCGCCGGAGTTGCCGCCTCTGTTAAGCCTGAGCGGGCTGGACGAGGGCGCGCTACTCACTGGCAGGGGCACGATCCGCGCCACGGCCAATGGAAATACCCAGATCACAATGGTCACCTTCTTACTTGATGGGCAAGAACTGGTCGAGGATAGCATAGCGCCATTCGAAGCTACTCTAGATAGCGCCGAGATCGCGCCGGGCCGACACGAGCTGGTCGCCAGTGCCACGCTGAGTGACGGCTCGATCCTGGAAGAACAGCTGAGCTTTGAGGTCAGCGGCCTGCCTGCTACCCAGGAGGCCCGGCCAGCAACCACGGTCGAAGCGGAAGCTGTGCCAGCGACCGGATCGATTCTCGGCAATCCGCTCGCACTGGGGGGCGCGGCCCTCGCGGTGGTGGTACTGGCCCTAGGGGTCTTCCTGGTGATCCGCCGCCAGACGGGCATTCCTGCGAGGGGCGGCACTCCGGTCGCCAGGCGCCGGGTCGCGGCCCCTGCCGATGCCATGACGATGAATGTAGGGGAAGGGTTTGCGACCCTGATGGTGGAGGAGAGCCTATCACTCGACGCGGGCCACCTGTTCGTCCTGAGTGGGGATGTGGTGCGCATCGGGCGCGGGGCAGACAATGACGTGGCTGTGCCAGATGCGCCGGTCTCCCGGCATCAGGCCGAGATCCGTCGTGAAGGCAAGAGTTTCCGCGTCTATGACCTCGGCAGTACGTATGGCACGTTCGTCGGTAGCAAGAAGGTGACCGAGCGTGGGCTTGAGATCATGGACGGCGATCTACTGCGCCTAGGCACGCACACGTCGTTGCGATTCGCCGTCCTGCGCCCACCGCGGGGTGCCAGCCCTGGCGATCTGACGATGGACGTCCCGACCGAACCGGGAAATGTGTTGGCCGAACCCCCTGACACTGTCCAGGGAAGGGCAATGGATGATGGAACGACCATCCCTATTGAGAGGGGTGGACAGATCGAGATAGCCCTGGATGCGCCGCCTGAGGACGGAAGCACGATACCGGTCCGCCCAAACCAAGCAGAGACCAAGCCGGGTCGCCCTCTCAAGAAGGCAGAGGCGGACGACGATGATTGCGGGACTGTCGAGATTAACCACTGAGCGGGCTTGCGCTCAAGCTCAATAAGCAGGGGCAGACAGTTGCTCTGTCCCTGCCAGCGGACGCGATAGATGCAGGGCCTCCGGCCACTGGACTAGTAGGTGATGATCGACACGCCAAGCGTCTCAGCGACGATCCATACCGGCCCGTGACTCTCACCCCTATTGCTGGCAGAGGATAGAATCGCAAAGGGGCCGACCCGCGCGTCGGCCCCTTCTGACCTGACCCCGATGCCTATGCGCGTCCGACCAGCCGACCTGCCAGCTTCACCGGTGCCAGCACGAACATCCCCGCCAGCACGCCGATCTCGTCGAGGATGCTACTCCCCGGCGCGGGGCGCCCCGCCAGCCGGCTCCAGAATGCGTCGAACGTGTTGCCCAGCAGGTTGCCCATCATGATCATGCGGATGTAGGCCATGATGTCGCGGGCGGCATCCGGCTCGTAGGTCTCGACCACGCGCTCCCACGCCGCCGGGTCGGGATGGCCGTTCCGCTCCGCGTAGTGCTGGGCGAACAGCAGCGCCACCACCTCGCCTTCTGGTAGCGCGTCGAGATTCCCCTCGCGTAGGGCGCGCAATTCGTCCTGCGTTACCCCTGTCCTGAGCGCCGCCAGCGTGTGCCCGTAATCGCAGTAGCGGCAACCGTTGACCTGCGTCACGGCCAGCATGATCCGCTCGGCAAAGGCGCGGCTCACACGCTGCGACCGCGCGGCGGCCTTGAGATCGTCCAGATGCCCGGTTACATCGTCGAGCGCGGCGGAAAAGGTCGGGAAGCTGAAGATTCGCCTGCTGAAGCCGGTACCCTGCATGAATGCCTCCGTTATCTGAGGAGTGTCTGAGGACGCCGCGTCCTCGGTCATGGCTCTAGGATGCGGACCCACCCCTGTCGCCCTTCTCCTGTCTCATGGATTGGCCGGAGTATAGCGCACACCAGCCTAGAGCCGCCTAGACGGCTGTCGGTGGAACTCAACAGGAGAGACTATCTCCCTGATTGTACCTCTCCCGAAGGAACAGATTCCTGCCCTTCGAGCTGGTGTTCTTGTTCAGCCGCCTTACGTACACTGATAGTGTCTTGTCAAGTGGTGTAAAATCGGATGCACCTCTCTGTGCGCAAAAACGTTAGCTCAACGAACAGGAGCCAGGGTCAGCGGGGTCGGCTCGACCAGGCGGCTGAAGTCTGGCTCATAGAGTTCGC
>DAOTXR010000011.1:0-91897 GCA_034435375.1 Anaerolineae bacterium | reverse complement strand
GGCAAAACAGGCAGCTGCGCAAGCACACGCGCACAGCGAGAGGACAGCCCGCCCGGCGGGGTCAGGCGCCGCGCCAGGTCGTGCAGATGGACACCCTCGACCTGGGCGAGGTCTTCGCCTTCACCGCCATCGATACCTACACCCGCGAGGGCTTCATCCTCATGCGCCCCGGCCTGACTTCCGCCGATGGCCAGGCCGCCCTTGAGGAACTGGCCAGACGCTTCGGTCCCATCCAGACCCTGCAAACCGATGGTGGCTCCGAATTCGAGGCCCAGTTTCTGGAAGTTGTGGACCAGTACGCCAGGCAGCACGTCATCGCCCGCCCTTATCGCAAGAATGACCAGGCTTTTATTGAGTGCTTTAATGGCACGCTGCGCCGGGAGGAGTTTGGCAAGACCCCTTTCAAAGCAGCAGACTTGCCACTCGCTCAGTCCAGGGCTGACACCTTTCTCGCCTACTATCATCACCAGCGCCCTCATCTCGCCCTGGACATGAGAACCCCCGCTCAGGTTTTCGCGGAGTCGCATTTGACATGACACACTGCGATGAGTAGCAGTTTTATCTTGAATACGGTACGATCAAGCCCATTGAAACGATGGTTTAGTGTTATGATCCAGATTTTGGGGCATTGGACAGGATGGAGGGCTGACGCCTATGCCCGATAAGATGCAGCGTTTCACCCAACGTGCGCGCCGCGTTCTGAGCCTGGCGCAGGAAGAGGCCGAGCGGATGCAGCATGGCTACATTGGCACCGAACACCTGCTTCTAGGCTTGCTCCGAGAGGATGGAGGGGTTGCAGGGCGTGTGTTGCGTGAGCTTGGCCTTGAGACAGAGCGAGTTGAGGCTCTCGTTGAGCGCAAGACAAGTTCCGGCCAGCGTGCCCCGTTTGCCAAATTGGACCTTTCTCCTGGCACCAAGAAAGTGCTTGAGTTGGCAGTAGACGAGGCCCGCCGGATGGGACACCACTACATTGGCACCGAGCATCTGCTCCTCGCGCTTGTGCGGCACAATGAAGGCATCGCTATTGACATCTTCAATGAGCTGGGCATCTCGCCCGAACAGATCCGCAAGCAGACACGGCGGGCGCTGCAGGAAAGCCCTGCTGTCTCGCGCCCACCCGCGCCGGAGCCGCGCAAACGCGAAGCTCGGCCAAGCAGCAGCGGCAGCCAGAAGACCCCTCTGGTCGATCAGCTGGCTACGGACCTGACACAGATGGCTGAAGAAGGCAAACTTGATCCCATCATTGGGCGTGAGGATGAGATCGAGCGCGTGATTCAGATCCTGAGCCGCCGTACCAAAAACAACCCCGCCCTGATCGGCGAGCCAGGTGTCGGCAAGACGGCTATTGTCGAAGGGCTTGCCCAGCGCATCGTGGCAGGGGAGGCTCCCGGTCCTCTGCTGGGCAAACGTCTGCTCCAGTTGGATGTAGGCTCATTGGTCGCTGGCACGATGTACCGGGGCCAGTTCGAAGAGCGCCTCAAGCGCGTCATCGAGGAGCTAACCTCCTCTGAGAGCATCCTGTTCATCGACGAGGTTCATATGCTGGTTGGTGCGGGCTCGGCAGGGAGTTCAGTGGATGCGGCCAACATCCTCAAACCCGCCCTGGCCCGCGGAGAGTTGCAGTGCATCGGCGCAACCACGCTGGATGAGTATCGCAAGCATATTGAGTCGGATGCTGCGCTGGAACGCCGTTTTCAGCCGATCATGGTTGAGGAGCCAACCGTCGAGCAAACGATTGAGATATTGCTGGGCATACGTGCTCCGTATGAGCAGCATCATGCTCTGCGAATCACCGACGAAGCTATTCATGCAGCGGCCCATCTCTCAGCGCGCTACGTGCCCGACCGTTTCCTACCAGACAAGGCCATTGACCTGATCGATGAGAGCGCAGCTCGGGTGCGGATGTACAAATCACCCGAGTCGATCCGGGTACGCAGGGCTCAGGAAGAGATCGAGGACATCAAATACAAGCTCGAGACCCACATCTTGGATGAAGGCGATACGGAAGACTCGCTGCGTGCACGTCTGGCCGAGCTGGAAGCCTTCATCGAGTCAGTGCGTCTGCACTGGAATGACAGCCAGGAAGCTCAGGTTGTGGCCGAAGATGTGGCCGAAGTCGTGTCGATGTGGACGGGCATCCCGGTGACACGCATTGCGGGTGAGGAGAGCGAGCGCCTGCTGCAGATGGAAGATGCCCTGCGTAAGCGCATCATTGGCCAGGAGGAAGCGATTGCGGCGATCAGCAAGGCGGTGCGCCGCGCTCGTGCTGGTATGAAGGATCCACGTCGCCCCATCGGGTCATTTATCTTCCTGGGGCCGACAGGGGTTGGCAAGACTGAACTGACCAAGGCCCTGGCCGAGTTTCTGTTTGGCAGTGAGGATGCGCTCGTACAGCTTGACATGAGCGAGTTCATGGAAAGACACTCGGTCGCTCGCCTGGTTGGCGCTCCGCCAGGGTATGTGGGCTACGAGGACGCTGGTCAATTGACCGAGGCGATCCGCCGCCGTCCTTACTCAATTGTTGTGTTTGACGAGATCGAAAAAGCTCACCCAGAAGCTTTCAACATGCTGCTTCAGATCATGGAGGAGGGCCACCTATCCGACGCACGTGGTCGTCTGGTTGACTTCCGCAACACCATCGTCATCATGACCAGCAACATTGGCGCGGATGTGATCCGGCGTGGCACCCAATTGGGCTTTGACATTCCTCACGATGAACAGCAAGCTGAGGACGCGGAATACGATGAGATGCGCAAGAAGCTCATGGACAGCCTGCGCCGATCCTTCCGGCCCGAGTTTCTCAATCGGGTGGATGGGACCATCGTCTTCCGTGCGTTGAACAAAAGTGAGATCACCCAGATCGTCGATCTGCTGCTCGACAAAGTCCGCGAGCGTCTGGTCGAGCATAACGTCCAACTCGAAGCGACTCAGGCGGCCAAGGAATATCTGGCAGATGAGGGATACGATCCCGAATATGGGGCGCGCCCTCTGCGCCGGGTGATCCAAAACCAGATCGAGGATGCACTGTCAGACATGATTCTGGCTGGACGCTTTGAAAAAGGCAGCACGATCCTCGTGGACTGTGTGGACGGCGAGCTGACCTTCACGCAGAAGGAGAGTGAGGTCGAGGCGACACCCATGGGCTAGGGATGGAGGGAACTGCCAATCACCTGGCAACGCCCCTCAACCATGCTTGGCCAAAATGGAAGACTGCTTCTGACAAGCTTCACATTCCTAGATAGGCAGAACGAGAACACGGGGCCGGAGAGTCGGCCCCGCTTTTTTGGATTGACGCCCTTGAAGCCTGCCAGTAGAATCGGTTTCAGGCAGGGCTTACGCAGTCAACCGCCGTGAGCCTCACTGCCTCGATGGACTTCGACCAGTGCCGGATATGGGGAAGGCTGTGTCGGATCGAACTGAGTGGGTCAGCCTGGGCGAAGCTGCCGAGATCCTGGGGGTACATCCCTCCACGGTACGGCATTGGGCCGACAGCGGCGAGCTTCCCTCGCATCGAACGCCTGGCGGGCACCGACGTTTCCGTCGCCGCGACCTGGATCAGTGGGCCAGTGCTCGTGGCCGAGAGATGGCGCCTGCCGAAGCGCAGTTAGTGCTGCAAAGCACCCTGGGGCGCACCCGCTTGGAGCTGAGCAGCGGGCAGATGAAGGGATTGCCCTGGTATGAGCGGTTTGATGAGCAGGCTCGCGCGGCTCACCGTGCGCTGGGTCGCCACCTGCTGGAAATTCTGACCGACTATCTGGTGTCTCCCGCCGATACTGAAGGCCAATTGGAGGAAGTTCGCCGGCTTGGAGCCGAGTATGCCCAGCTGTCTTACAAGCAGGGCATCAGCATGACTGATTCGGTACGGGCCTTTCTCTTCTTCCGTGATTTGGTGATCGACAGCGTGATTCAGCTTGCCGAGACATTGGGTCTGCACACCCCGCTTGACTGGGGTGCTCGGCTGCAGCAGGTCAACCGAATGACGGACAGCCTGTTACTGGCGATGATCAAGGAATACGAGGAAATCTGCGGCCAGGCCAAAACCTGAGAAGCCTGTGCGTAGCTTGCTTCGATTGGATCGTCGTGACTTTGACGGTGACTGTGCTTGGGTCAATCTGGATCGGCTCGGTTTGTGGTAGGGAAACTATGGAAAGACAGCTCGAAGTTCTGCAGCCAGCTCTCGACATTCCGCTGATCCGCCGCGTGCGGCGCAATCATGGTCTTGAACATGCCACCATCCACTTGCTCTCCCGGCGTATTCCTCACCTGCGGGTCGTGGGACGCTCTGACATGGGAGGATTCTGGCTCTATGGCAGCGTGCCCACCGAGGAAGTGAGCCAGTGTGCATCTCAAGCGCTGGAACGGATGCGCCGTGGCGAGCATCAACTGGCGGTCCATCCTAACTGTGGCACCAATCTGGTGACGGTGGCGTTGCTCGGTACAGTGGCAACGATGGTGGCTTTGATTGGCTCTGAGCGTGAGCGTTTTGGCAGGCTCCAACGCATCCCGTTGATCATCGCCGGTTTGATGATCGCTGCTCTCTTTGGCCAGTCGTTGGGGATGCAGGTCCAGCAGCACGTGACTACACTGGGCAATCCTGGCGATCTCGAGATTGTAGCAGTTCGGCGCGTCGATCGGGGGGGTATGACGGTCCATCGCATCGAGACGCGATCGAGCTAAGAAGGTTGAGATGTCAGCTCCCCTCCTTGACTTAGCCTCGATCTCACGGCTAGACCTGCCCTACAAAAACCTGGTTCTGACCGGGTTTCTGGGGGTGGGGAAGTCGACGGTAGGGCGTCAGATCGCACGCAGGCTAAGCCTCAACTATTTTGATGTTGATGAAGAAATCGAACTGCGCGAGGTGATGAGCATCGCCAAAATCCGCGAGCTTTATGGCGACTCGCACCTGCGCGGGATAGAGTACGACCTGTGCCGTCAGGCGGCGCTCATGCGCCAGGCTGTGATTGTTGTAGCAGGCGCAGCAATGCTGGACGAGCGTAACTTTATCCCACTGACTGAGACCGGGCAGGTGGTGGTGCTGGCGTGTGAGCTGGGTGAGGCTCTGCGGCGGCTACATCTCAGCAGTGAGCAGCACTACCGCGATAAGACCATCCGGCGACGTATGCTGAGCCGTCTACGCCGCGAGCTTGGTGTGGTCAATGACGCCAGGTTGCTTCAACTTGACACCACCCACCTGACCGTCGATGAGGAGTGTGATCTGCTGATCCGGCTGTGGCTTACGGGCAAACCTGACAGTCCACTGTTCCGCTATGGGCCTCCGCCGCGCGTTGAGGTCCCCCGTAGGGCGTCAGTGGGCTTGGCCACTCGTCGGCTGGACACCGATCGCCGGGGCTAGGCTTTGCCTGGGTGCGACTTGGCGCTCCATTCATACGCCGGAGAACGAATCCACTCAAATCGGCCACAAAGATGATATGTGGCCAGTTTCCATAATAGAAGAACTGGGTAGCCGGCTCGGTACATCCCTGGCTCAGTTGTCCAGGGTGGTAATCTCAACGACCTCTTTGAGATCAGGGAAGAATTGCCGAGCAGTGCCTTCCACCCAGCCTCGCAGGGTGTGAGGGGAAAGTGGGCAGCCCACACATGCCCCACCCATCTCAACCTTGAGGGTCTTGCCGTCAAAGTCGACCATCCTCACCCAGCCCCCATGATACTGCTCGATGTAGGCGCTCAAAAATTCGACCAGCCCTTTCATCCGGGCATACTCGTCTTGACTCTCGTCCGGTGTGTATTGCGGTAGGTCGCTCATAGACGCTTCTGCCTTTGCAGCCTCCTCTATCATTCGTGCTGGCCTTAACTTTTGCGGATGTTACATTGAGTATAATCAATCCTACACCAAAATGGCAGTCTTGAGAGAGTGACATGAAGTCCATCGTGGTGATAGGCGCCCATCCTGACGATGAAACGATGCTGACTGGCGGCACGCTAGCGCTATTGAGCAGCCAGGGAGTGCAGGTACACATCGTGTGCGCCACGCGCGGTGAAGGAGGTGAGGTTGGCGATCCACCACTGTGTGAGCGCTCAGAGCTTGGCGCGATCCGTGAACAGGAGCTACGCTGCGCCGCTGACCAGCTGGGGGCAGCCAGTGTGCATATCCTGGGCTATGTCGATCCAGTGGTTGGCCCAGGTGAGACCCTCTATCCCTTTGAGGCTGACCTTGATACGCTCTCGGCCCAGATTCTGGCGGCGACCCGCCGCGTCCAGGCCGATGCCATCCTAACGCACGGCACAGATGGTGAATACGGGCACCCGGCCCATCAGCTGCTTCACCAGGCGGCCAGAGCCGCGGTGCTGCGTTCCCCGTCTGGGCTGCTGCTATATACTTTCGCTGCGCAAGTCCCCGGCATCGAGGACCGGATCTGGAATCGGAGCGACCCTGCACACCTGGCGCTGGATGTCCGTCCGTGGCTGGATGCGAAGGAAGCGGCGGCGATGTGCCATCGGACTCAGCACGATATGTTCCGAAGACGTTACCCAGGCAAGGCTATTCGTGAGGTGTTGCGCACTGTTGAGGCGTTTCGCCGTCACTTTCCACCTGTGCGTGACGGCAGCTATCCGCAAGATGACTATGCGGATCTGTTGCGTGCTGCCGGCGCATGGATGCCAGTTAAGCCAGGAGGCGATGCCACAACCTAGTCCAGGATATGCATTGCCACGATTCGGACGCCGATGAGAACCAGAAACAAGCCACCCACGATCTCCATCCGTTTGCCAAACTGACTTCCCAACCGCCGGCCCAGAGACAGACCCAGCAAAGACAGCAATGTGGTGATCACGCCAATGACGGCACTGGGGTACCAGATGGACAGGCGCAGCATAGCAATGCTCAGGCCAATTGCCAGCGCATCAATACTGGTAGCCATGCATAGAACGACAAGGGTGAGCCCGCGCGATGGATCGGTGCTGAAGTTCTCTTCCCCAGAGCTGAGACCCGAACGGATCATCCTACCGCCGACGAAAGCCAACAGGACAAAGGCAACCCAGTGGTCAATAGGAGCAATGACAGGCGCTATAGTGGTGCCTAACAGCCACCCAATCACCGGCATCATGGCCTGAAACAGGCCGAGGTGAAACGAGAGCCGGAACACCGATCTGTGAGCAGAGACCTGCTCCGAGGTTCCGGCTCCGAGTGAGACGGTAAAGGCATCCATGGCCAGCCCGATGGCGATGGCTAGAATCGTCATACTATCCATGTTCGCGTCCCTGTTGGAAGTGGAAGAAGCTGTTGTAGACTCCGTATCTGGGGATAGGCAGATCTTATACTTCGTGACACGCCACCCATCGACCGTGGCTGATTTCCCGCCACTCTGGCACAACATGCCGACAGTGTTCTTTGGCAATGGGGCAACGCGGATGAAAGCGACAACCGCTCGGTGGATTAATCGGGCTGGGGACATCACCGGTCAGGATGATGCGCTGACGCTCGCGTTCCTGGAGCGGGTCAGGAATGGGGGCTGCTGACAGCAGCGCTTTGGTGTATGGGTGCAGCGGCTGCTCGTAAAGCTCATTGCGCTCTGCCATCTCGACGATGATTCCTAAGTACATCACGGCCACGCGGTCACAGATGTGCCGTACCATCGCCAGATCGTGCGCAATGAACAGGTATGTCAGGTTGAGACGATCCTGCAAATCTTCAAGCAGATTCACCACCTGAGCCTGAATCGACACATCGAGCGCGGAGATCGGCTCATCGCAGACAATAAAGGCTGGGTCAGAGGCCAGAGCTCGCGCCACACCGATGCGCTGCCGTTGCCCGCCGGAAAACTCATGAGGAAAGCGATTGATGTAACGGGCGCTCAGCCCGACCAGTTCCAACAGCTCTTTGATACGTTCCAGCCGGGCCTTTTCGTTGTCATACAGTTTATGGACGTGCAACGGCTCGCCGACGATGGCTCTGACTGTCCAGCGTGGGTTGAGTGAAGCAAAAGGATCCTGGAAGATCATCTGAGTCTTGCGCCGTATAGCCAGCAGTTGGCTCCCTTTGGCCTTCCGAACATCCACGCCATCGATCTGGAGGACGCCATCCGTAGCGGGATACAGCCCAAGCAATGTCCGCCCAGCGGTGGTCTTTCCACAGCCGCTCTCACCAACCAGACCTAAGGTCTCACCGCGTGCAATAGAGAAAGAAATGCCGTCTACAGCCCGTACATAACCGACGGTGCGCTGTATCACAATCCCACGTGTGATTGGAAAGTATTTCTTGAGGTTAGCTACTCTGACCAATGGCTCCGCTTCGGTCATCGAGAACCTCCTGTCTTCACATCGACCCAGCAGGCGATCTTGTGTCCGGGCAGCACAGTTGTCAGTGAAGGATTTTCAGTAAGACAGCGCTCGATGGCGTACTCACAGCGAGGGACGAATGGACAGCCACGTGGTTTGATCAGCATGCTTGGCGGCGCACCAGGGATTGATTTCAACCGGCGATCGCGGCGACGGTCGGCACGCGGCAGCGCCCCTAGCAGGGCAAGCGTGTAAGGGTGGCGGGGATCAGAGTACAGGTCAGTGACAAAGGCTTCTTCAACAATATAACCGGCATACATCACGATGACGCGGCTCGCCAACCCAGCCACTACCCCCAGGTCATGGGTGATCCAGATGATGGCCATCCCCATCTGGCGGCGCAACCTTTGCACCAATTCGACGATCTGCGCCTGGATTGTCACGTCTAGAGCAGTAGTCGGCTCATCAGCGATGAGCAGGCCGGGATTGCAGGACAATGCCATTGCGATCATGACACGTTGGCGCATGCCGCCCGAAAACTGGTGAGGGTAGTCGCCCAGGCGATTGCGAGCTTCAGGGATGCCCACCCAATCGAGCAGCGTCACAGCTCGCTCTTCAGCCTGCTTCTGATCCATGGCCATGTGCACTCGCAATGACTCAGTGATCTGACGCCCAATGGTCAACACAGGATTTAGTGACGTCATGGGGTCTTGGAAGATCATCGCGATCTCCTTGCCCCGGGTGTGCCTCATCTCGTGATCTGTCATCTGGAGCAGGTCAACATTCCGATATATGGCGCTTCCGCTGACGATCTCTCCCGGCGGGATTGGGATCAGGCCCAAGATGGCCATCATACTAACCGACTTGCCACAGCCGCTTTCTCCTACCACGGCCAGTGTCTCGCCTTCGTCCAACGTGTAGGAAATCCCGCTCACCGCGTGCACAGTACCTTCAGGGGTGTGGAAGCGGACGGCAAGATCCTTGACTTCAAGTAGTCTGCTCATAGGAGGCCTCGTCACTATCAGGCTGCCCTGCTATGCGGGTCGAGTGCGTCTCGCAAACCATCGCCGAGAAAGTTGATGCTCAGGACAGTAAGCAGGATAAACATGCCAGGGAAAGCCCACATCCAGGGGGCATTCTGGATCACTTCATTGGATGCTGCGCGTTGCAGCATGTTACCCCACGTGGCAGTTGGCGGCTGGACGCCCAGCCCCAGGAAGCTGATGTAAGACTCCAGCAGAATAGCATTGGCCACACTGAGCGTTGCTGAAACTACTATCGGGGCGATGCAGTTGGGCAGGATGTGTTTAGCAATGATCTCCCAGTTCGATGTTCCAATAGCCCGAGCAGCGAGGATAAACTCCTCCTCCTTGGTAGACAAAAACTCGGCGCGGACGATGCGAGCTAGGTACATCCAGCTCGTCAGGCCGATGATGAGAATGATGACAACCACACTGCCACTGAACGTTCGGCCCAGCAGGGTGGCGTCGGGGATGCGCCCACCGAAATACTTCGCCATAATCAGCAACAGGAAGAGGGTGGGAATATTCAGCCAGGCCTCAGTGAAGCGCATCAACAGGCTGTCGAGGATACCACCATAGTAGCCTGCTAGAGCACCAATGGTGATGCCGATAAATAGCTCGACCAGCATGGCCAGCAGACCTATCAGCAGCGAGATCTGCCCACCGTAGATGGTGCGGGCCAAGATGTCCCGCCCCACCGGATCGGTGCCGAAGGGGTGCTCGGCAGAGGGTGGCTGAAGGCGTAAGCCAGTGTCGGTAGCGTTGGCGTAGGCCTCGGAGAAGATGGCAGCTCCTCCAAAGGAGTAGATAAACAGCAGCGATAGAATCACAGCACCCAAGACGGCCATCCGGTGTCGCCGGAAGCGACGCCAGAACAGCTGGGATAGCGACAGAGGAGGAGCTTCCAACTCATCGACAGAGGACAGTGGGGGGGCAATGGTCGCGTCCACCGCGCTTCTCCTTGTTAATTGTAGCGGATGCGTGGATCGAGCCATGCATAGGTGACGTCAGTGATGATCTGGAAAACAATCACTGCCGTCGAGCTGATCAGCAGGATGCCCATCACCACCGACACATCCGTGCGTTCCAGATGATCGAGAAACAGGCGTCCCATGCCCGGCCATGCAAAGATGCTCTCTGTCACCAGCGCTCCACCCAGCAACAGGGGCAAGTCGAGGCCGACCAGCGTCACAATCGGGAGGGAGGCATTCTTCAGGGCATGGACGAAGATGACATCTCTGCGCGGCAGTCCTTTTGAGTGTGCTGTACGGATATAATCCTGGTTCAGTACCTCGAGCATGGTACTGCGGATATAGCGACTGTAACCAGCGAGACTGATGGTGGCAATGCTAAATATGGGGAGGACCATGTGCCACATCACCTGAAGGGGCGTCTTGCCAACAGATGAATCGAACATGCCTACCGTCGGCAGATAGGGCAGTCCCCAACGCCTGAACAATACAGCGAAGATGTACATCGACATTAGGGCGATGAAGAAGATTGGCATCGAGTAGCCGATAAATGCCAGCGTCGTGATGATGTGGTCCACCAGCGTGTACTGGTGTAATGCCGAGTAGACTCCGATCAGCAATGCCCCAGCCACTATGACGATCTCGGCAGGAATCATGAGCAGCAGGGTGTTAGGAAGGCGGTCTGCGATGACTTCCATAGCTGGGCGGCCCCGATTGACCAGCGAGGTGCCAAAATCGCCGCGAATGACCCCCAGGCGCTGGCCGGGGGTCTCGGCTACGCCGTCGCCATCCAGGTCTAGCCTGTCCCAATCATTGCCAGCTAGCCAATACAGATACTGGACAGCAAGAGGCTTGTCGAGGCCAAGCTGGCGTGTGAGTCGCTCACGATCCTGGGGACGGGTGGCCCTGCGCCCCCCTAGTGTCGCCAAGGGATCCCCCATGTTCATCATGAGGACAAACAACACTATGCTTATAAAAAAAAGCAGTGGGAGTGCCTGCAAAAGACGCCGGATGATATAACGGGTCATCTTAACCCCCTGTTCCTCAGCCCCTTCACCATCATGGGGAAAAGGACATCATTGCGGCCTTGCATGTGCAAGATATCTGTCTAACACCAGAGATGGCAGTCTTTCGTGTCCGAGGTAAACGGGCCGGGGCAGGCAATTCCTACCCCGGCTCATAGCTTGTTGGTCTGAGTTTATTGCGTCTCCTGAACCAAGTCCCACTCCATGATGTTGAAGAATGGCGTCACGCCGGAGATTTTGACGCCTGTCAGACGGCTGCTGACCCCCCACAGGTCAGGATCGCTCCACAGGCCCATCCAGTATACCTTCTCAAACATAATCCGGCTGATCTGCCAGAAAGTCTGCTGGCGCTCCTCTGGGTTGCCCTGAGTGAGCTGCAACTTGAAGAGAGCATCCAGCTCCTCATCACAGAAACGCTGCCAGTTCGAACCTTGGGGATTCTCCTCAGAAGGTATTTCGCTGCACAGCCAATAGTACCAGTCGGGGTCTGGATAGTAGCTTGTATCTGACCATTCCATGATGTCCAACTCGCCCCTAGCTGCCGGTCCCTGGATGTCGAAGAAGAGGTCCGACTCGTAGTTGTGCAGCTCCAACCCGATTCCTACATCAGCTAACTGCTCCTGGAAGACTACCTGTGCATCCAGGCGCATCTGCCTCTGGTTGGATCCCAGATCAAGCACCAATTCAACGCCGTCCTTGTCGCGCGTGCCGTCGCCGTTCGAGTCAGTCCAGCCTGCCTCGTCCAGCAGTTGCTTGGCGCGTTCGGGGTCAAACGGCCAGGGTTCAATGCTGGGGTCTGTCCAGGGGGAGTTATCCCAGTAGGTGGAAACGGGAACCGTCAGGCCAAGTGTTAGGTCATTGATGAGCGTCTCACGATCGATGGCCATGGCGATGGCCTGGCGGACACGCACATCCTTCAGTGCAGGGTGAGCAGTTTCGCCGTCGATCAGCATGTACCAGCCCTCTTTGTACCCTGAGTCGACGACGATAACCTCAATGTTGGCATCCCGTAGCGTCTGGACATCCGAGTAGCCAAAGAAGGTGCCCAGATCGCCCTCGCCAGCGACAAGCGCGTTAATCTGAGCGGCGTCATCGGGCACGAAACGAATGAAGATCTCATCCAGCTTGGGACGGCCAAGCCAGTATTTCTCATTGGCTGTGAATCGCGCAAAGCTGCCCGATTCCCACTCTGCAAAGACAAAGGGGCCGCAGCCGACGGTTGGAGCGCTGTTCCAATCGGCATTGTCGATGGTCCCTTCATCTTCATAGACGGGGCCCAAGATGTGCTCTGGCAAAATGCCATGCCACAGCGCGGCTTGCCAGGGGACGAATGTTTCGTTGAAGGTGATCACCACGGTGTATTCGTCTGGGGTGTCAATGCTGGCAATCTGGTCGTAGGGATATGTCGAGGCCACCGTGTTGGCCGGATCCATGACCATATTATAGGTAAAGGCAAAGTCTGCCGAGGTGAGAGGTTCGCCATCTGACCAGACCAGATCATCCCGCAGATGCATGGTAATCACCTTGCCATCCTGGGAGATGCCTCCATTTTCAACTGTGGGTAGTTCAGTGACGAGTACAGGACGCGGCAGATTCGACTCGTCAAAATCCCAGGCCCAGCAGTTCCATATCTGTTCGGTGATCGACACAAACCACATGTTAGTGTAAAGCGGGTTTAATGTGTCGAACTCCTGGGTAAAAATGAATGTCGCCACCTTACTTTCTTTGGGCTGGGTCGCACAACCCGCCATTAACAGGCTAGTGACAACCGCCAGCACCAGGATCGTCGTGATGACTCTATTGTGGGACATGAATATCTTCTCTCCTTCGGGGCCATTGACCGGCCAATGAAATAGCCGCATGTCTGAGCATCTTTCTCTGAGGATTCAGATAGACCCTCCTTCCTGCAAGCAGCGGGGCAAAGTAGGGCATATTAATGTTGTTGAGGAAGCAAGAGGTTCGGATGCGTTCTGATGCCGTGCGCCGGGAGCGTACTGTAGGGATTACCTCCTCCTTAAGGCAAATAGAATAGAAGGAAACTCGCGGGCACCTTTCTGACCAACGCCAAAGATTTAATTTTTATAGATTACCAGTTGAAGAAGGAAACTACAACTTTGGTCAGGTGCTATCTGCCCCCCTCCGCATCATGCGAAATGCCCAGCACCTCGGCTGCCTGAATGCACAGGTCCAGTCCGCCTGCCTCTAGCCACTCGATCAGGGTAGGGCTTTCCTGAAGACCCTGCTCGGCTTCCTCATAGATTCCACTGCCCCAGAACTGGTAGTATTGGGTCTCTTCGGGCCATTCCGAAGGAGACATCCCGATCACCAAAGGACCACCGTTGTACGCAGCAAAGGTCAACCCAATGTCGCCATGGGCAAGGGCGTACATCTCCGCCAGGTACTCCAGACCTCGCTGCGCGTTGATGTCTGGGTCTTGTGGATTCTCACCTTCGGAGAAGTGGGTTGGCAGCACCTGGAACAAGCCCTGTGCGCCGGCTTCTGACACAGCAGTGGGGTTGCCACACGACTCGATCTGCACCAACGTGGCGATCAGATTGGGCTTGACCCGATATATCACCGACCAGTTGGCTATCGAACCGGACCAGTACTGAACCTCCGGGGTGAACACCGGCGAGAGTTCGAGGCTCCAGTTGGGTGGCGGTAGATCGCTCTCGACAGAACTGCTCTGCGCCCCCTCGATGATGAAAACTGGCTCAGCCGCAGGCTGGGGGGTAGGACGCGCGATCAAGTCGCCCGTCCACTGGATCGCTGCACCAATGGCCCGCACCGGGAGTGACGGCTCTAGGATGAGAATAGCGATTAACAGGACCCACACGGGCAGGAGACGGACCATGATTCCTAGGGGGGTCAGCGAGCGCTGCCTCTGTTCCTCAATGGCTTGGCGGGCTTCCTCACCGTGCCTCACCACCATTTTCGGCTTCCGGATCGGACTCCAACTCGTGACAGGTGGCTGAACCTGCGGCTTAGCGGGGACTTTGGGAGTCTTGGGGCGAAGCTGGGGGTCAGTTTGCTTTTTGCTCATTCTCCGACCTTTGATCGCCCACCCTGCTCATCCGTTGTTCGATCTCTTCCTCGGCCAATGTCAGCAGGAGCAAACGCTCCTGCTCGGAAAGTTGGGCTGTCAGGAGCAGTTCAGGGCGGCGTTGCCAGGTGCGGCGCAGAGCTTGCTCGCGCCGCCAACGGGCGATATTCATCGCATGGCCCGAGATCAGCACCTCTGGCACCTGCCGCCCACGAAACGCCGGTGGGCGGGTGTAGTGGGGATATTCAAGTAGCCCCATAGCGTGGCTGTCATCCTGAGCGCCAGTAGGATCGCCCAGCACGCCAGGCAGAAGCCGGGCCACAGCATCGATGATCACCATGGCAGCCAGCTCGCCGCCTGTCAGCACGTAGTCACCAATGGAAATCTCGTCTGTAATAAGGATCTGCCGGACTCGCTCGTCGACACCCTCGTAGTGGCCACACACTAATGCCAGGCGTGGCAGTGCTGCCAGTTCAGATGCGACTGCCTGGCTGAACAGACGCCCCTGCGGCGTCAGCAGGATTATGGGAATGCCCTGGCCCGGCGGCACCACATCCTCCACCGCAGCAACGATGGGTTCTGGCTTCATGACCATGCCACCCCCCCCACCGTAGGGCATGTCGTCAGTGGTGTGGTGTTTGTCGGTGGCATAGTCCCGGATGTTGTGCAATGTTATCGATAGTGCCCCCATCTCCTGGGCGCGCTTGAGCATGGACTCAGTCAGCGGGCCAGTGAACATTTCTGGGAACAGGGTGAAGACATCGATATGCATAATTCCTGAGCACTACTCTTCTGAGATTACCCAGCGATCAAAGCGTAGCGGTCCTGCTTGCCGAGGGGAAACTGCCACCCAGGGATGGACAGCGAGCGGACGCGCATAGAAATAAACCGGAATTACGGGCATTTCCCCGGTTGGGCCAAAGAATGTTGCTTCGGCAGTGGCGTAACGAGCGGCACGCTCAGCCTCGTCATGCAGGATCATAGCATCAAGTACCTGCCCATCGGCTTCGAGGCAGGGGCGAGCCTGATCAAGATAGGCTGTGGGGAAAAACTCATGACAGCCCAGAAGGTCGCCCAGCCAGTGATGCGTGTCAGGATAGTCGGCCTCCCAACCCAGGACAACCAGGCCGGGTCGGGTCAGACCTGTAGGTGGCGGGTTTTGCAAGGTGGCATACAGGTCGAAGAGTGGCTGCCGTGTGATGGTGAACACGTCATGACAGCCGAGCACTTCCTCCCACCTATTCACCAGAGCCAGCGCCAGCTGCGATGGCAAACTAGATGCGTCTCCAACAAGCAATGTCATAGGCGGCAAGCCGTTGCATCCCGGGTAACCTGCTCGTTCCAGCGCGGCTCGTGCTGCCGCTGGGTCAAAGCCAGTGCTGGCATCGCCTTGGTCTGATGCAGCGACCATCCCTGGTGGGATCACCGTATACGCCGGTAGAGCAGCGTATCCGTTGGGTAGCAGCACCTCCTGGACGATCTCCTCACGGTCGAGGGCAAGAGACAGCGCCCGGCGCAGGTCAGCATTGTTCAGCGGCGGGGCATCATACTGAGCAGCCAGGAACACAGTGGCCGGTAGTGCAAGCAACCGGTAGGCTGGGTCGCTGCCGAAGGGCGCTGTAGCAAGCTGGTGCTCAGATATCACGGTCAGATCGAGGCTGCCCGATTGCCAAGCACGAAATGCCTCCTCGCCCTCAGAGTCAAAGCTGATCTGCACTACTTCGACATTGCCGTTGCGTTCCAGCGGCCAGAAAGGGTTGGCTACCAGCCTGATTCCCCCTTCCGGCAGCGCTGTGGGCTGGACAGCGTAGGGGCCGCTGGTCCAGATCGTGCCCCAATCGGTCCATTGGGTGCCCTGTGCCTCGATCAGTTCGGGCGGCACGGGGAAGAGCATTGGCATGGCAAGGAGCGTGGGGAAAAGGGCGCTGTCTGCTACGAGCTTGAATTCAACTACAATGTCGTTGAGCGCCCGCACGCCGAGCGTGTGGTCGATGTACTCCAGCGTCAGCGCTTCCGTATCCTGCTCGTAGATATCGCGGCAGCCCTCGATCAGGAAGATCAGAGGTCGTGCACCGAGCGGGGCGCCTGTTTGGGCGCGACAAGTCCGCCGGACTGCAAAAACAACGTCTGCCGCGGTCACAGGGCGCAGTTGCTGCACACTGCCGCTCTGTGGGTCTACTCTGGTCCAGAATATGTCGTCGCGCAGGTAGACATACCATGTTCGGCCATCGTCCAGCTGCTCCCATCGTTGCGCCAGCATAGGTTCCACATGCCCGTCATCAGAGTCGATAGAGGCCAGGCCGGCAAATAGATTCGCCACTAAGTCGCTGCCGCTGGCGTCCAACGGGCCAACATGTGCCGGATCGAGGGCGCCGGGCACGAGGCCCAGGTTGACCCGAACCATTCCCGGTTCGCGCGCCTGTACACCAACATTGGCAGGCGAATCGGACAGGGCTGCTGGGTCAAGGGTGGACAGCACGAGCACAGTAGGGGCTGCGGCAGAAGAGGGCATAGGAGTACAGGCTGTGACACACAATAGAGCCAGCCCGACTACAGTGCTAAGAATGGCGGCATAACGGCGAATGACGAGAGGAGGGCATGGCATTCTGCATCTGACTCCTGGCGTGTCAGCCTCCCGGAATTTCCTGCCCCTGGCCCAATGGCAGGAACATCTCGAACTGGCGCAATGTCTCGGTGAAGCCGGCGTCGATCAGCACTGGCAGCAGGGGATCGCCTGCATCCACGTTCAGGTAGGAGAAGCTAGACGGGTGGGTTCGCTCCAACAGAGCTGTCAGCAGCGCACTCCCGCTTTCTGGCGTATTTGCGACAAAGTCGAGCAGGTTTTTGGAATTGCCGTTATTGACATAGATGCACAGTCCAGCCAAGCGCCCCTTTGAGCGGCTACGGATCACAAGTGCCCGCAGACGGTCAGTTAATGTCTCAAGCACAGCTCGCTCACGTTGCCAGGGGCGTCGTACAGAGGAAAAGTCTGCTATCCGTTCAAACAGGTTTACAGCCTGTTCCGGCTCGATCACATAATCCGACGCTGTGATGCGAGACTGGGTTGATGTGCCGCGAGGTATGTAAGATAGCACCAACAATTCACGTAGGGTTTCGAAGCCACACGTTTGGTAGAGGTGGTAAGCGTGTATGTTCTGAGTGATCACCTCAAGCTGGATGCCAGTTAGGCTGCGCCTGCGAGCCTGATCGATCAGATATTCCATGACCTGCCGCGCGATCTTCCTCCGCCGGAACGCTGGGATCACCCCCATGCCGCCGATCCAGCCCCGGGAATCTCGGATGGCAAGCAACCCCATGCCTACAATGCGATTGCCGACAAGGGCTGCGGCTGATGCCTCAAGATCGACCCCCTCGCGCGTCGCCAGGCTTTCAAAGGACTGCGCGGTGAGGTGGATCGGAACATAGTAGTCTGAGTAGGCGTCGTTCAGTGCCTGTACGAAAGCTTGTCGGTCAACCTGAGCGACTGGGCGCACGGTAATGTGCTGAACGATCATGCCGCAATAGTATCACGCTGCGAGAGGCGAAACAACAAGACCAGAAGAGGATAAAGTTATGGGAGACGGAACCACATACCAGGCATGATGCTGATGCTCGTCCCTTGTTCACCTATTGACCATTCCTTTATTCTCTGTTTGTCCTACCCCTACCCTACTGGCCCCCAACAAGAATTACGCTTCTATTGCCTTGCTACCTTTGCACGTTTATCTTGTAGAAACTATAATGAATTCCAGGATATGTCTTCCTGTCGTTTTATAGATCACGATAGGCGCTTGTCATAACACGTCATCATTTGATAACTCATGCACCTATTATGGTATTCATTGGGTGACATAGACTATGTCGAGCATACCTGATCCTAAAGAGACAAGACACATCGAGAGCGAACCGGCGCCACTCCCAGTGCCGGATGGATCTTTGCAGCCTGGCCAGGTCTTGCAGAGCCGCTACCGCATCCTCGGCATCATCGGCATGGGCGGCATGGGGGCGGTTTATCAGGCGCGTGACCTCCACTTTCCCACAGTGACAAAGTTGGTGGCGGTCAAAGAGATGATCAATCTGGCCCAGGATCAACAGCTTCGTGAGACAACCATCAGGAACTTCGAACGTGAAGCTGAGATTCTGGCAACGCTGAACCATCCCGCCATTCCTCAGATTTATGACTACTTCAGCTTCGGTGACCGCGCCTATTTGGTCATGGAGTTTATCCAAGGGAAGGACCTGGAAGCTATTCTCAACAGTACCGAGGACTTCCTGCCGGTCGAACAAGTGCGTCAGTGGGGCGTTGAGATATGCGATGTTCTGAGTTATCTGCATAACCACAAGCCGGAACCGATCGTGTTCCGCGATATGAAGCCTAGCAACGTGATGATCGATCATCACAAGCGTGTGCGGCTGATCGACTTTGGCATTGCCAAGACCTTCCAGATGGGCCAGCCTGGCACGATGATCGGCACCGACGGCTATGCAGCGCCAGAGCAGTACAAGGGTCTGGCTTCACCCGCAGCGGACCTTTATGCCCTTGGTGCTACGCTGCATCATCTGCTGACTCACCGCGATCCGCGCCTTGAGCCGCCATTTTCATTCAACAAACGTCCCATTCGTGAGGCCAACCCCGCAGTGCCAGAGGCACTGGCGCAGGTCGTGATGCGTGCCTTGAGCTACAACCCTGAGGAGCGCTATTCCAGCGCAGATGCCATGAAGCAGTCGCTTGAGGCGGTAGGCCCCCAAGCCATTGTGGCTCCAGCTCAGCCCCAGGCAGGCAGTTTTGCCACGCCGCCCCTCAGTGGCTCCCAGTTGCAGACACCGCTGCCGGCCGCTGCGGCCGTTCCCAGTTCCAGGGAGCCGCTGCCGTCCATCGTCACTGGCGGGGGGGAGGTCCTGCCAATCTGGTCATTTAAGGTTGAAGATGTTGTCCGTTCCACACCGTTTGTCTACAATGGGGTGGTTTACGTTGGGGCTTATGACAACAACTTGTGGGCGCTGGGCGCTCAAGATGGCAGCCTGATCTGGAAATTTGCCACAGAAGGTGGAATTGGATCTTCCCCAGCCTACAGTGGGGGAGTGATATATGTGGGATCGTCAGATCGGCGACTTCATGCTATCGACGCACGCACTGGCAACCGCAAGTGGTTCTTTAAAACCGACGGCAAAATCTTCTCGACGCCCGCGACAGCGGTTGGGCTGGTCTTCTTTGGCTCTGATGACGGCAAGCTGTATGCCATCAAACCCGGCCCTACCAGCGCCCGCGAGGCGTGGTCTTATAATATCATGTCAGCCATCCGTTCCTCACCATTGGTGGTTGATGACCGTATCTTCTTTGGATCAGATGCAGGTGAGTTCTCTTGCCTGGACGTGTCAGGAGAGATGCGCTGGCGCTTCCAGACTCGACGGCGTGTCATGTCCAGCGCCTGCTCTCACGAGAATCTGGTCTACGTCGGATCGGATGATTGGTATATGTACGGTCTGGATGTGGAACAGGGGTATCCCATCTGGCGCTTCCGCACCAAAGGCGCGGTTGTGTCATCGCCCGCCTACGCGGACAAATTGATCTATTTTGGCTCGGCGGACGGCTGTATCTATGCTGTTGAAGCGCTGAGTGGAAAAGAGGTTTGGAAGTTCGATACTGGAGCTAGTGTCACGTCATCACCCACGATTTATCGTGATGCGGTTTACATGGGGGCAACCAACGGCATCTTCTACTGCCTGCATGCCAAGACCGGCGAACTGCTGTGGTATTTCCAAAGTGAGGGGCCGATCATCTCCTCAGCCCGCGTGGTGGATGATGTAGTATATGTTGGCTCCGACGACCGCCATGTCTATGCTCTTCAGGCATAGGCAAGGCAGGTGATTGCGAAAGGTACGAACGATGGATCTATTTCGTCGCCTGTTTGGCTCGCGTGGTGGCAAAGAAGAGTCGCTCGCCCCCCCTTCTGTTCAGGACACGGCTCCAATGGAGATGCCCTTGCCAGGTGTGGCCGATCAGGATCAACCTGTGGGGCCGCTGCAAACACGCCCCCTGCCGCCGCCCAAGGCTTATACCAGTTCTACGCGCCGCATTCAGTTTGGAATGGTGAGCGATGTGGGCCAGGCTCGCAGCAATAACCAAGACTCATGTCTAGTGCTGCTCTCAAGCACAGAACTCACTGGCAACCCTCCACCGATAGGCTTTTTTGTGGTTGCCGATGGCATGGGCGGTCATCACGACGGCGAGCTAGCCAGCGCGATTGCCGTCCAAACGCTCGCCCATCACGTGATCGACGAGATTATCTTGCCCCATATCGACGGGCGTGACCGCAATGCCGATCAAATGACGATCCCAGAAGTGCTGTCTGATTCTATGGCAGCTGCTAACGAGGCCGTCCAGGAACGAGTCCCAAACGGCGGCACCACGGCTACCTGCGCGGTGATCCGGGGCGACCTCACCTATATCGCCCATGTAGGCGACAGCCGTGCCTATCTGATCTCAGATGGCAATATGGAATTGATCACCCGTGACCACTCACTGGTTCGACGCCTTCTGGAGCTTGGCCAGTTGACACCCGAAGAGGCTGAAGTGCATCCCCAGCGCAATGTACTGTACCGGGCTATTGGTCAGGGTGAAAGTCTGGAGATCGACGCAGCAACACGTCGGTTGCCGCCATCGTCCAAGCTGCTGTTGTGCAGTGACGGGCTGTGGGGCGTAGTTGGTGATGAGAAGATTGCCGAGATTCTGAGACAGTATCCCGACCCACAAGATGCCTGTGATCATCTGGTCGCCGCGGCCAATGCCAGCGGAGGTCCTGATAACATTACTGTCGTTCTGGTCCAGATGCCCAATTAGATGCGGCAACTGGTCTGCCAGGTGTCGAAGTTATGGAGTTTGTTGACTACTACGCCATCATGGGGGTCTCTCCCGACGCTGCTGAGGACGAGCTACGCCAATCCTACCGATGGGCAGCGCGGCGTTTCCACCCAGACGTGAATAAGTCGCCTGGGGCAGCATTGATTTTCAGAGAGATCAATGCTGCCTACGAAGTTCTGGCGGATCGACAACGGCGTGCTGAGTACGACGTCATCTGGCAGGATCAGGCCGGCGGCATGCCTGGGCTGGCAGTCGAGATGTTTTACAGCCGGCGACGTGTTAAACCGCTTGCGGAACCGCAGCTCCTGTATGTTCTGGTCAAGATTCAGCCGCGGCTCGAAATGAGTATGTCAACCAGTGCTCCGCTCAATCTGTGCCTGGTTGTGGACCGCAGCACATCAATGAAAGGACCCCGCCTGCAACAGGTTAAGGTGGCGGCCCAGCGCATCATCGACGAGTGTAAACCCGAAGACATTATCTCCATAGTGTCGTTCAGCGATTATGCCGAGGTCATCATCCCGGCCCAACATGTCACGGATCCCCGCAATATGAAAGCCCTGCTGGGCACTATCCGCGCCGATGGCGCAACCGCGATCCTGGCCGGGCTGCGGTCTGCTATGGGCCAGATCGAGCGCAACCGTGACACTCGCTACGTGAACCACATTGTGTTGATCACCGACGGGCGAACCTATGGGGATGAGAAGGAGTGCCTAGCGCTGGCTGCACAGGCCCGTGAGCACGGGATTGGCATCAGTGGCATGGGCATTGGGGACGATTGGAACGATGCCTTCCTCGACAAGCTGGCCTCGACGACTGGGGGAGCTTCGGCTTACATCAGTTCTGTCGAGGCGGTCACCCGGTTCTTGCAGGGCCGTATTCGCAGCTTGGCGACTGCCTACGCGGAACGTTCCCGAATCATCATGGCTCCTTCGGTAGGGGTGGAACTCGAGTCGGTTGTACGTATCGCCCCCGACGCGATGAAGCTTGATATTGATCCACAGCCTATCCCACTGGGCACCCTCGATGGCTTGGCAGGTGTTAAAATAATGCTGCAATTTCACCTTCACACCGAGGGGGCCGAACTAGGGGAGTTTTACGTTGGCCGGATCGATGTGGGCGGCGAAGTTCTAGGCTCAAGACATCGGTCGGAGCGCATACTACAAGATCTGACTGTCGAGCTTACTGATGGCAATGTCGACGAAGACCCGCCGCCCGAGCTACTGGATGCCCTGAGTCGGCTGACGCTCTATCGCCTGCAGGATCGCGCCCGTGAGGCGCTTGAGGCTGGTGATGTTGCCGAAGCTACGCGTAAGCTGGAGGCGCTTGCTACACGGCTTTTTGAATGTGGTGAAGAGCAACTTGGCCAGGCAGCACTGTACGAAGCCCGGCGCGTGGCGCTGACGCAGAAGTTCTCTGAAGAAGGAGCAAAACAACTGAACTACGGCACGCGCGCGCTGATGCCAACGTTGGGAGACAAAGAATGATCAAATGTCCAAATTGTCAACGTGACAATCTTGAAGGAGCACTATTCTGCGAGGAGTGTGGCCTCAGCCTGTGGGGAGACGCTCAGGGCGAGGTCTCGACCCGCAAGCTCGACGAGGAGTCGAATGAGTTCAGCGTCAAGTCAGGCTGGGGGACTGCCACCTTCCAGGATCGGAACGAAGTCATCATCCACATTCGCGACACGGCAGAGCCAGTGACCATCTATCCCGGCGCCGAATTTCTGATCGGACGCCACGATAGCGCCAGCGGAATTGTCCCCGACCTGGATATGACGCCCTTTGGAGCGCTGGAGAAGGGCGTCTCCCGGATCCATGCGGCGCTGCGGCGCGGTGAGGAGGTACTCTCGATTGTTGACCTGGATAGTGCCAACGGCACATTCCTGAACGGCCAGCGTCTGGCTGCTCACCAGCCGCGCCTGCTGCGCGATGGCGACGAGATTCGCTTGGGCAAGCTGGTGATGCGCATTTACTTTAAGTAATCTTCACATGAGTCTCTCAGTATATCTTTCTTTATTTTATAAGGTAGGTCGAGATGCCCTATCGGATTCAGGTTCACATTGCCAATGACGACCCGGTAGTCCTCGATGTCGAGGAACTGCCCCAACCAGGTGACCAGTTTATTATGGGCATGAATCCGCAGCGTCGTGACGGCAAGGATGTCCCCTATCTGCTACGTGAGGTCAACCAGGTTATCTTCCCCTGGTGGCGCATCAACTTCGTCCAAGTTCTGCCCAGTGAGGCGGAAGAAGAGGTTCCCACCTTTGTCCGTGAGTAGAATGCAGCCACGTCACACCGATACCGACTACGCTGGGATGAACATCCTGGTGGTAGACGACGAAGGCCGCATGATTGACTTCATTCGCATGAACCTCGAAGTTGAGGGATTCCATGTCCTGGCGGCCAGCAACGGCATTGAGGCTCTCGACATGGTACGCAAACACATCCTGGACTTGATTATCCTGGATGTTATGATGCCACAACTCGATGGCTTTGAAACTCTGAGGATGTTGCGTGAGTTCTCCACTGTCCCGGTGATCATGCTCACTGCCAAGGGTGAGGAGGACGACAAAGTGCGCGGTCTAGAGCTTGGAGCAGATGACTACGTGACCAAGCCCTTTGGCGCACGAGAGTTGGTCAGCCGGGTCAAGGCCGTGCTACGCCGCACTCAGGGCGTGCTCGAACCGGGCCAGGCCACCCTCCGGATCGATGATCGACTGAGTGTGGACTTTAACCGTCGCGAGGTGATCGTTGCTGGCGAGCACATTAAGCTGCGGCCCACCGAATACCGCCTGCTCTATCACCTCATAGAGAATGCGGGATGGACCGTGCCACACGATCAGCTGCTCGCCAAGGTGTGGGGATATGAGTACCGCGACGAGACACACTATGTCCGTCTGTACGTCAACTACCTTCGTGAGAAGATCGAAGAAAACCCGTCTGATCCCAAGTACATCCTGACAGAGCGCGGCATCGGTTATCGTTTTGTTGATTTTCGTAAGCAGCAAGAAGAGTGAACCCGCCACAGACATAGTAGTCGGTGCAAGCGGCCCGGCAGCCAACCAGTCACAAAGGCGACCGGCATGCCTCCTTGAGTCAGTTGTTAGTCCATTGCGTGTGACGGCCCCTGGCATTATAACAGCCCCAGCGCAGCCAAGTCTTCGTCGATCTGCGGGACGTGATCGTAATTGTGAATTTCCCGCGCCTCGATCCAGCGGTAGTCGACATGCTCCCAATCCAGCTTGACAACGAAGTCATCCACCCGGAACAGGAATGGATAGACATGTATCGTGCCCCGTTCTGTGTGGACTATGACAATTCTCCCCTCCTGCACCGGCAGAGCGTCCACGCCCAGTTCCTCGCGTAACTCGCGGATGGCCGCGCTGCGTGGCTGCTCGTTGCTCTCCACATAGCCGGTGACGAAGCACCATTGACCTGGAAAGGTCATATGGGTGGGTGCTCGCTTGAGCAGCAGCAGCTTGCCATCAGACCGCTGAATGACTGCCGCAGCGACGCGACGGATCGAGGGGTCGCTCCTCATCGGTTATCCTCGCTCGTGCCAACCAATGCTGGTGTTGGCGCTGACGTAGCAGACCGCTGGCTATGATGGATGATAGCTGCCTGCACGAAAGCGTTAAACAGGGGCTGAGGTTTGTTAGGGCGGCTCTGGAACTCGGGGTGGAACTGACTGCCAACCATGAAGGGATGATCAGCGATCTCCGCGATCTCCACCAGGCGCCCATCGGGTGACAAGCCGCTGAAGCGCAAGCCGGCGGCCTCAAGCTCGCTGCGAAAGGCATTGTTGACTTCAAAGCGGTGCCGATGTCTCTCGTTGGTCTCCGGCGTTGGATAGGCCCGACCGGCTTTTGTTCCTGGCAGCAATACACAGGGATAGTGCCCCAGGCGCATGGTGCCTCCCATGCCAGTGAGCGATTTTTGGTCTGGCATCAGGTCAATCACAGGGTGCTGGGTTGCGTTGTCAAACTCAGTGCTGTTGGCATCTTCCCAGTTCAGCACATGGCGGGCATACTCGACAACCATGATCTGCATCCCCAGGCACAGACCCAGATAGGGCGTCTTGTGCTCGCGCGCCCACCTGGCAGCCAGGATTTTGCCCTCGATGCCACGATATCCAAAACCACCAGGAACGATGATGCCGTCCACGGCCTCCAACCGATCCCAACCCTTGTCTTTCTCCAGGTCGCCAGAGTAAATCCACTCAATGTCAATGTCATAGCCATTGGCAACCCCGGCATGGTAAAGCGCCTCGCGGACGCTCATGTAAGCATCGTGTAGGGTGGTGTACTTGCCGACAATGGCGACTCGTAGGCGAGGCTTAGGGGCCTTGAGGCGTGCAACAAGTTCTCGCCAGTCTTCCAAATCGACTGGCCGACCGTTCAGTCCCAGACGCTCGGCCAGGTACTCACCCAACCCTGCATCTTCCAACAGCAAGGGCACCTCGTACAGATAGGAGGTGGTCTCCAAGGGGATCACGCCGCGAGGCTCCACGTCGCAGAACAGCGCAATCTTGTGGATCATATCACGTGAGACGGGGTAATCAGAGCGAGCAATGATAACGTGGGGTTGGATGCCAATCCCCCGCAACTCGCGGACGCTGTGCTGTGTGGGTTTGGTCTTCAGTTCGCCAGTGGCTCCAATGTACGGCAGAAATGTCACATGAATGTAGATCACGTTCTCCGAACCCACGTCGGTGCGCATCTGGCGGATGGCTTCGAGAAATGGCTGGCTCTCAATGTCTCCGACAGTGCCGCCAATCTCCACGATCACCACATCTGCGCCTGTCTCTTTGCCCACCTGAACGATGCGCTGCTTGATCTCGTTGGTGATATGCGGAATCGTCTGGATAGTCGCACCCAGGAAGTCGCCGCGTCGTTCCTTGGCGATCACGGCATTGTAGACCTGCCCGGTGGTGAAGTTGCTGGCTCGCGTCAGGTCGATGTCAACAAAACGCTCGTAGTGGCCGAGGTCCAGATCGGTCTCGGCGCCGTCAATGGTGACGTAAACCTCGCCGTGCTGGTACGGAGACATCGTGCCGGGGTCTACGTTGATGTAAGGGTCGATCTTTTGCAGGGTGACCTTGACGCCGCGTGCCTTCAAGATGCGGCCCAGAGCTGCCGCCGAAACCCCCTTTCCCACACTACTGACTACGCCCCCTGTGCAGAAGATGTATTTGGGCATAGAGTCTCCTGTTTGCCTCCATGCTCGTACAATGTAGACGTTACTAAAAGAGAGGCGGGGAGGTTAGAGCGCCGTGCTACCTCCCCGCTGCCATTTCAAGTCAGAGCCAGTCTCCAACATATCATAGGAGCTTGGCCAGATCTTCAGCTGCCCGACGCATGTCAAGCAGAACCAAGCCTAGTTTGGCATCCTCACGGGCCAGCAGAGTGAGCACAGCTTCTTCGCCAACGGCCATCACAAGCACGTGTCCCTCTTTCCCACGGATGTACACTTGCTCCAACGTCCCGCGCCTTAATTCACCTGCGATTCGCTCACCCAAAGACAACATGGCTGCGGACATCGCAGACACACGATCCTCCTCAACACCAGTAGGCAACGCAGAAGCCATCGTCAGGCCATCTACGCTGACCACTGCTGAAGCCTCAACGCCCTCAGTTTGATGGAGGTCACGCAGGCGCTGCACCATCTGTTCCGTCCGCGATTTAGCCATCAGCCCCAACTCCTTTTGCCATTGCCTCCAGGCAGCCAGCCGAACCTACGTCAGAATACAGCCCTGGCGTTCCGGGATTGGCTTGCACTAACAACGATGGTTGAGTATTGTGCGAAAAGTGATTCGATTGCTTTTCGCACAACCTGAGGTTTCTCTGAAAGTTTTAAAAAGACTTTCAGAGAAACACTTAAGGCGAACTATCCAGCAGATGAGTTCCGGCTAATCTGCCCGTAATTGTAACACAGGACGAATGAAAGGGCCATTTGGGCCGAGACACAGGGATCGAAGGGGTTTTTGAGGGCCTCGCTGGGAGGGGTATAATCAACCCAAGAGCATTTTGAGCAGCCGCACTGTCACACACATCGCATTCTGCTTTGGAGAGATGAACTGCATGGAGATCTGCTCGCGGGCTGAGTTCGAAGCCGCTACTGCTGCCGTCAGAAAGCGTACACGCCATCAGCCACGTGTGGGTGTGGTGTTGGGGTCCGGCTTGGGTGGCCTGGCGGAAGCTGTCACTGAAGCCGATATCATTCCTTACGCCGAGATTCCCTACTGGCCATTGCCAGGGGTACAAGGGCATCAGGGCCAGCTTCATATCGGCAGGCTGGAAGGCCAGACCGTCATGATCATGCGTGGGCGGGCCCACTATTACGAGGGCTATCCCATGTCGCAGGTCACTCTTCCAATCCGTGTGATGCAGCTCCTGGGCGTCCAGATCGTCATTCTGACCAACGCCGCTGGTGGCCTGAACAAGACCTTCCGTGCTGGCGACCTGATGCTGATCACCGATCACATCAATCTGATTGGCATGGCGGGGGCAAGCCCACTGCGTGGCCCCAACGATGCGTCATTGGGCGAGCGCTTCCCAGATATGAGTCAGGTCTACAGCAGCGAATTGCGTTCTCTGGCTGTTGAGGCCGCCGCTGAGAGCGACATTCCGCTGCAACAGGGGGTCTATATCTGCTTGGCTGGGCCTGCCTTTGAAACGCCTGCCGACATCCGCTTTCTGCGGATCATTGGCGCGGATGCCGTCGGTATGTCCACCGTGCCAGAAGCGACTGTCGCGCGGCATGGCGGTATGCGCGTGTTGGGAGTGTCGGGCATCAGCAACGTCGCAGTCGACCATGAGTCCAGCGATGTTAAGACCACACACGAGGAGGTCTTAAGAGCCGGGCAGATCATTGCACCCCGACTAGAGTTGCTGCTGCGCGGCGTGCTGCGCCGTCTGCCTGTAGGCAGTTGAGCAGCCTTCTTCAGAGACTGCACCAGTCAGCACTCATGACTACGCTGCTACAATTCATCGCACGCATCTCGATAGTCTTGTACATCCTCGTTGCAGCGGGAATCTTCTTCTCGATCCGGGGTTTGGTTCAGGTTAGCCAGGCGCGGCGGGTGGCTGTGTTTGGGTTGGAGCGCGAGGCTGTCGCCCTACAGCGGCGGCGGCTGATTAGCACGCTCATCACCTTACTTCTGTTGGCTAGCGTCATCTATGTCGTCGAGCGTATCGTAGTTCCCAATCTCGGTGAAACAGCTCAGGCTCCCACCCCCACTCCAATCGTGTTTGTGACGCAGTCTGCAACGGCAACTCCTGCCTTACTCCTGTTCCCGACGGTCACACCTGTGATCGGTCTGCCTCCTGTCGATACCACGACGCAGGAATCTGCGTCCGGAGAAGGAACCACTGGGGGGTGTGGAATCATTGGGGCGACCATTACCAGCCCCTTGCCTGGCGAGACTGTCTCTGGGCAGGTGCGTGTCCAGGGCGAGGCCAACATTCTCAACTTCGCGCTGTACAAGTTTGAGGTAAATGGCCCCTCCACTGCTGGAACATGGGTTGTGGTCCAGACTTACAACGTGCCGGTGGTCACTGGTCAGCTAGGCGTGTGGGACAGCACTTCGTTCGTGCCGGGCAATTACACCCTGCGGTTAGTCGTGTTCAGCCGGGACGGCACCTTCGTGCTCCCCTGTGAAGTGCCCATCGTGATTGCAGGGCGTGAAGGCACACCTTCCCCCGCTGGCCCATAAGTGCGGGCTTAAGTCGATAGCTTAGAATCCAGAGCAAGCAGCCTATGACAAGAATAGACTACCGCAACCTGGTGATTGTCTTGGCCACCTTAGTCATCGTCGCAGCGCTTACAGCGGCATTTTGGGCTTACACCCAGGATGACGTTTATATCACCTACACCTACAGCCGCAACCTTGCCCAGGGCAAAGGCTTCGTGTTTAACCCTGGTGAACCTATCCAAGGCACCACGACTCCACTGTATGCGTTGCTGATGGCAGGAGTACATCTTCTCACCCCCGATCTGCTCCATGCCGGGAATCTGATCAGTGCGCTGTCCCTGCTGGCCGCCGGTGGCCTGATCTTCTCTCTAACGCGCCCATATCTTTCGTTCTATGCCCGATCCGCTATCCTGCTCACCTTGGTGACCTCTCCGCTGATCTACGTCAGTTTTGGGATGGAGACGTTGCTCTACACGGCGTTGCTCATGCTTGCCTTCTACTTGTGGGCGCGTGGGCAGCGGGAATGGGCTGTGCTGGTTGCAGTGGCGCTGACCTGGACGCGGGCCGATGGCGTGGTGCTGGGCGGGGCGCTGGGGCTGCTGGCACTGTGGGAAGCTTGGGCTTTGCGTCCATCCGGCCATGTGCTATCGCGTTGGCGCACTTTGCCGTGGAGGCTGGCAGCGATCTACTTCCTGGGGAGTCTGATCTGGTTCGCGTTTGCTTGGCTGTACTTCGGGACGCCGCTCCCCAATACTTTTAGCGCCAAACAGGAGATCCTGCACGGGATTCAATTCTGGGTGGATGGCTGGGAGCGCTGGCGTTGGTTCTACGGGAACAACTGGCTCTCGCTGCTTGCCGTCCCTTTGATTGGGCTGGGCATGTGGCGCACCTGGATACACTCGAATCTGCGCCCGGTAGTGCTGTGGGCTGTCCTCTATACTTTGGGCTACACGGTGCTGAACGTCACGGCGTTCTGGTACTACACGCCGCTTGTCGTGACGCTGATAGTGCTGGCAGGGTTTGGCGGCGAATGGATCGCACGCGAGCTGTTGCGCGTCGGCGTTTCCCGCCAGGCAGTAATAGGGGGGGCATCGGCGTTGGTCGTGGCCTGTAGTGGGTTGGCCGTCGCCAGTGCGCTGCGCTATGCTGTGCCACCGCCGCGGGTGGAGACCTACCGGTTGCTCGGTGAGTGGATCGCAGAAAATACCAATCCTGAAGGCAGGCTGCTGGTCGGCGACCTGGGTATTGTGGGCTACTATGCTCAGCGACATACACTCGACGTGCCAGGGTTGATTACCCCCGACATGTTCTATAAGCAGGAAGAATACGCTGTCGCCAAATATAAGCCAAGCTATGTTGTCACGACACAATACTGGACGTGGGTGCGGCTGGTTGAGCAGGATTGGTTTCACCAGTATTATTTCCCCCTCATGCAGATCAGTGTAGTAGGTGATGACTTCAGCCCGATGGCTGTCTATCAGCGGCGTTTGCCGCTGGATACGCCAGTGCGGGCTATACAGGGTTTTGATTTGCCTCTGACCTGCATAGCAGAGCTGGCCCAGAACGAGCCTGTCCCGACTGAGACCCAGGCTCGCCTGCTGTCCCCAGCAGGGGAAGTGGTGGTTGAGGTTGTGCAGCCTTTCCTGGCGGGGCAGTATCCTGCTGGCAGAGCCATTGCGCCAGAAAGGCTGATCGAGCAGGTGGGAATACCGCTTGAGGTCGAGCCGGGCGCATATGCTTGGGAGATGGATTGCCATGACGAAATGCTGCATGGCGATGTGACGGTGCTGCCTATCGAGCAGGCTGCCGGTTACACGCCTGTTTCGAACGCTCGATGGGACAGCATGGCCCGCCTGCGGGGGGCGATCCTCCCGGAAGGAGCAGAAGTGTGGTCCGGAGGTTCGCTGGCGCTGGCGTTGGATTGGGAGGCCCTAGGGACAGCAGGAGTGGACTATAGCGTGTTTATCCATCTGCTCGACTCCAACGGGCTGGTTGTCGCGCAGGATGATGGCTACCCGCGCGCCGGCAGCCGCCCGACGACTGCCTGGCAGGCCGGCGAGACCATCGTGGACGTGCGGCGGGTATTGCTTCCCCCTGACCTGCCGGAGGGAGACTATCGACTGGCAGTCGGCTGGTACGATTGGCATACAAATGAGCGCCTGCTCTTGGCTGACGGCACAGATGCTATTTTCCTGCCGTTCAGCGTGCACAACCGCTGGCCCGATGGAAGGTGATCGCTAGTCTTTAATGGGGACTTGCAGCCGGACTGTATTTCGATCATAGCCTTCCAGCCAGGCCCGCACCTCGATTTCGACGTACTTGCCGCTGGTCCCGATCAGCCACGACCATTCGCAATGCCCTTGACCGTCAGCGGTGACAGGCTCGGTGTTCAGCGAAGCGGGACTGGCTCCGGTGGAATACAGGGCGTGGATAGTGCAGCTGGCTCCTGGCAGCGTCTCAACGCGAATTGTGCCTCTTTGACGGCGGGTGAACTTCACAGGGTCCGCAGAGATGGTGAGGGGCAGCGATACAGTCTGGATCGCGTGTTGGCCTACGGGCCGTAGCGTGATAGCCTGCACGGGAAGAGCCGTCAGCCTCGACTCGCCCCCTACTGCCTGTTGACGGTCACGAAGCCATCTCACCAGAACAACAGTTCCCACAGTTCCCAGGGCTGCGCCCAGGGCGATCATCACCATACGCTGCCAACGTTGAGCCATTATCTCCCTCCCTTCCCCCACTTCAAGAAAACAATGTCACCCCGGATTAGGACTCTCCCACCGACTGTGCTCGCGGCGATAATCGTCAGGCGTATCAATATCGCGCAGCACCGAGTCGGTCTCCACGGCCAGGTGATAAACTTCGTCTGGGTTGACACGAAACACGTCGCGTGGGGCTGCACTGCTAGGCAGGTCCAGGATCGCGGACCACAAGGTCCGGTCGAAGATAACAGGATGACCTCGCTGTCCATAGTAGGTCGGCGCCACGATTCGCCCGCGTCCCTGCGCATAAGCCTGGAGTAGATCGGCAATAACTGTCTGTTGGATGGAAGGCTGATCGCCCAGGACGACCAAACAGGCATCGCTAGTGTACCAGATCGCTGCCAGGCCCACCTTGAGCGAAGACAGCATCTCACTTTCGGCATAGTCCGGGTTATAGACAACCCGCGCCGGGAGGCCCTCGACCTGCTGGCGGATGGCCTCTCGCTCCTCCCCTGCCACAACGACGATCTCGTGCAGGCCAGAAGCAGCAACCTGCTGGCAGACCTGGCGAATCATCGTCAAGCCGTCACCCCAGGGCATCAGCAGTTTGGGTTGACCCATGCGACGTGACTGCCCGGCGCCCAAGATTATGGCTCCCACCCTGCGCCGTACTTCCCACACAGGGTCATTTTCCTTTACTGCGCCAATCAGCACACGCTCGATGTTCAGATCGGTCAGAACCCGGCGGGCGATGTCTTGCGCTTGGGGCAACGTCTTGGCTGTTACTTTGTTCAGCAGCGGCATGATGCGCGCACCGGGCGGCACTCCTTTGAGGCTGAGGCGAGGATGCATCAGCGCAGCAGCCACCAGGGCAGGGGTGACAGGCACATCCAGCGGGTGCCCGGTCAGTTTGCGAATATGGTCCGCACCATAGACGTGCTTCTCATCCAGGGGTTTGCCCAACACGTCCAAGCCAATGACCGGCACAACCACGTTAGCGGAGAGCGGAACGGCTGGTTCGTGCGGCAGTGGGGCCTTCATGGGCAACCGTCTCGACCCGTCGGACTCCACCAGCAGCACATCTACGCCTGGATATCCAACCAGGTTTTCGTCCAGCCATGCTGGCGGCATGCCGCGTACCTTGCGTTGCCGGTCTTCTAGCCGGGTGAAGAGAAAGACATGGCGGTGTTGCTCAAGCAGCGAGGACAGCATTTCAGGTGGCCGGATGCTCTCTCCAAGAGCTTCGGTGTACGGCGCGTGGCTCAGCTCAGACTGGGCGATCCGAGTCGTCGTCGTGGTCAAGACACGTAGCCCTTGCGCTACCAGTTCGCTGGCAAGGCGAAACATAGCGTGCGTCTTGCCGCCCGCTCCCACAAACGCGACAACATCACCGGGCTGGACTGCCAGCGCCTGTGCTAGGTTCATTACTTCCGCCGCATCTGTTCGCGCACCGCCGGATGGAAGAAAATTGCCTCCATAACTCCACCCCCCACTGCCAGAGCTTTCTCGGAGATAGAGAAACAATAGGCCGGCTCAGCGCGAGGGTCTACATCACCAATTTTAACACCGGCCTGGACTTTCAGACCATCGTGAGCCAGCCCACGCACCACGCCTCTGAATGGCGCGACAACTGTCTGATCGTTCACACGGGCGACGGGTTGTCCCGTCTCGACCACCGTTCCGATGGGCGCCAGCCCGTGCACCACGCCATCGATGGGTGCACGCAACACTCGGTCCGAAGCCCTGTTCAGGGTGTGGCCGGGGATCATCGTATCCGGTTCAGCAGCGCCTTCCCAGATCACGCGACCCAGATTGTGGCCGCGGTTGGTCTCTACCACAGCGTCGCAGTTCAGGGGAGCGCTGAACCCTGGTCCCAGGCCGATGATCAACGGCGCCCGTACCGGATGGAGACCAGGGTCGCGCTTGAGCATACGGGCATCGACCAATACCACAGGGGTATATTCAGCCAGCATAGCCCCTTCGGGATCAACCAGCACGGCGATCTCGTCGTGAGCCTGGATGTCCAACGCCTCGGCTAAGCTGTTGGCTAGGTGTGCTGTCACACCTTCGACCGTGATCGCTCCCTCGATGACTGCTGAGCCAAAGGCGACAGCGCGGCGTACAAGCAGAGGGCATGGCAGTTCGGTGATCAACACTGGGAACCCAGCCCTGAAAAGACGATAGGCGACCCCACTGGCAAGGTCGCCTCCGCCACGAATGGCGATTCGGGTGTGGCTGAACAGGCTGTTGTTCTTCACAGCTTCGGTCAAACGCCCAGGCCAGCTTCGCGGAAGCACGCCACGAGCTTGTCGGGGATCAGCGGGATGCTGTCGAACCAGATGCCGGTGGCGTCGTGGACCGCTGCTGCGAGCGCAGGTGCAAATGGGATAAAGGGCATCTCACCCATGCCTCGCACGCCCCAGGGACCAATCGGGTCGGCGTGTTCCAGAATGACCGACTTAACCTGGCGTGGGACATCTAGCACACCTGGAATCAGGTAAGTGCTCAGCAGTGGCGTCTGGACATGGCCCTCGCGCATCTGGAAATGCTCCATCGCAGCGTAGCCCTGAGCCTGCACTACTCCCCCCTCGATCTGTCCCTGCACCAGCAGCGGGTTGACGGCGTGCCCTACATCGTCGGCGCATACCACATTGAGGATCTCGATCAGCCCGGTGGCCAGGTCCACCTCAACTTCGACCGTCTCCGCCACATAGCCATAGGCAAAATTGGGGTTGCTCTGGCCAGTCTGCGGATCGAACGCGGTAGTCTGGGGTGGTCGATAAGTGTACTGGCCGATGGCCGGGCGCTCCTCGTCATGCCACGCCTGGAGGGCGGCCTCCGCCGCACCCCGGATGGCATGGCCTGCCATGAAGGTCATGCGGGAAGCTGAGGCGCTGCCGGAGTTGCCCGTTGTTGCCGTATCGGACATTACCAGCCGGACCTTCTCCAGCGGCACACCGATTGCCTCGGCGGCCATCTGAGCCATGGCAGTGTGTGCGCCCTGTCCCACTTCAGCGCCGGCGTGGCGCAGAACCACCTCCTCAATTTCGCTGTGGCCGTGCAGTTCGATGATCGCATCACAGCGCTCTGGCGCGCCAAAACTAAACCCCACGTTCTTGAAACCACAGGCAAAGCCGACCCCTCGCCTCTTGGCGGGATCGGCAGGAGGAGCGTCATGGTTGCGCTTCCACGAGCGATTCCTCTTCTGCCAGCCGCTCTGGAGCGCACATTCCTCAACCACCTGCTCAATCGTGACGCCCTGGGGCAGCGGCGTACTGAGGTGGGTCAGATCGCCATCGTGCAGCACATTCCTGAGGCGTAGCTCCACTGGATCCATGCCGAGCGCATCGGCCAGTTTGTTCATCTGACCTTCGGCGGCAAAGCAGGCTTGTGGGCCGCCGAAACCTCGGAATGCTCCTGACGGCAGGTTGTTGGTGAACACCGCGTAAGTATCGACACTGACGTTGGGGATAAAGTAGGGACCAACCGACATCACGGTGGCGTTACCCATCACTTTGGTCGAGGTGTAGGCGTAAGCTCCTGCATCGCCTACAATGGTGACCTCGGCGGCAGTTAGCTTGCCATCGCGGGTAGCCCCCCAGCGGGCCTTGATCGTGGTTGGATGACGCTTGTGGTGCCCTCTGATCGACTCCTCGCGGCTCCAGACGATCTTGACCGGGCGCTTGAGCTTCCAGGCAGCCAGGGCAAGCACGATCTGAACTGACATGTCCTCACGCCCCCCAAACGCCCCGCCGATGGCAGGGTAGATCACACGTACCTGCTCAGACGGCAGACCGAGGGCATGACAAATCTGTTCCTGGTCTTCATGGGTCCACTGCCCAGCGACTTCGACGGTAACGCGGCCCTGCTCATCGACATAAGCCAGTCCGGCTTCGGGCTGTAGATAGGCGTGCTCCTGCCACGAGGTGGTGTAGACACCCTCAACAATCACCTCGGCTTCGCGCCAGCCGGCTGTCATGTTGCCCTTACGGACCTGATAGTGGGTCAGGATGTTGTTGGGCTTACTGCGGTGGAGTTGGGGCGCGTTTTCCTGCATAGCCTCTAATGGATCAAAGACGGCAGGCAGGTCCTGATACTCAACGCGGATGAGGGCGCGGGCAGCCGTGGCAGCTTCTTCGGTCTCAGCCACGATCAGCGCCACATTGTCCATCGTGGTGCGGACAATATCTGCGTCCTCTTTGGCGCTATTCGGCCCGCACAGCACTGGCTGGTCAGGCATGATCAATCCGTATTCGTTGAGCGGCACATCCTTGGCAGTGAACACGGCCACGACGCCAGGGTGGGCCTCTGCCTGGCTGGTGTCGATGGAGAGGATACGCGCGTGGGCGCGTTCAGAGAACAGAATCTTCATGTGCAGCATGCCTTCACGCCGGAGGTCGCCGGGGTACATGGTGCTCCCTGTGACCTTGCCCAATGCATCGACACGCTTCACGTTTCGTCCGACGATCCGGGTGGCCATGATAGAATCACTCCTCATGGAATTGGCTGAGGTTGGGTGTCGGAATGTGTCTGGCGTATGCGAGCGATCTCCTGGCTGATGATCCGCCGCAAGATGGCAACGGCTGCGGCATACGTAGGATCCATACCGCGATAGGACAGGCTCCCTGCACCCAGGCTGCGCCCCTTGCCCAGCGGCTTGTCGGAGGCGTAGTGAATGATGCCGATGTCGAAATTGGCCTGATGCAGGGAGACAATCTCATCGTAGGGATGTCGCTTGGGCCGGATCAGCTCATAGATGGCCGAAAGATATGGCCCGGCTTCCATCTCGATGTCCGTGTAGCCTTCTCGATAGAAGACACTCATATAACGAGCATTCTGCAGGAAAGTGCCGCGCACTGAGACCGCTTTCTGGTTGTCGAGCACAGTGCCGTATATCAGGTAGGGCGCTACATCGCTCGCTGCGAAACAGTTGTCGAACATGTAGGTGTTACGCGAATGCTCGTCGTGCACCACGGTTGGGATCATGATGTCTCCGACCCGTCCATTGAGGGTGGCCGACTTACCCATGACATACACGCCCTCGATTTGTCCCACGCCTTCGGCGATGCGGGTCAGGAACTCATAGGCCGCCAAACCGAGGGGATAGTCGATGTTGACGATGATGGCATCGCTGCGGCTCAGCAGCTCGATCTCTGGCAGACAGAGGCGTGGATCGATCCAAGCAGGGTTGACCTGCTTGAGGACAATGACCTGCGCATCGAGGTCGAAGCCATGTTCATGGGTCACGCGGTGGATGCCTACGGATTGTTCCTCACGGGTACGCTCAGACCGAATCCCGCTGCCGTCGACCTGGAGGTATTTTTTCAGGATGTAGTAGAAGAAGTTCTCGCGGCTGCTGGGGACAGCGCTGGCTTCAATGTCCTCATACTCGGCGAGCAGGTCACGGTGGCCAACTTCGCGCATGTAAGCGGTCAACACGTCACGCTGGCGCAGTGCATAGCCTGACCATAGATTGACGAGACTGTGGGTGTTGCTGCTGACAAAGTACACACGGCGCGTCTCATAGTCGATGCCGGGGGTGCGATCCTGAAGGTGCAGCCACCAGTGACGGGTTGCTTTGCGGTAGTCGGTCAATGAGCCGGCCAGCAGCCGGACACTGAACCGCTTGGGATGAGCGGCGATAGCCTGCAGAGTCGGGACCAAAGAGCTGCTCCAGGCAGCGCATAGCCGGTCAATATCGTCCAGACTTGCCTCGGCTGCGGCAGCAAGGGTGGCTCGCTCATCTTCATTCAACGGACGATCAGTCGGCAGATGCTCCACGAAGCGCAACCCTTGTGGTGTAGACAACTGGCGATGGAGCTTGTTCCACTCGATTTGGTACGCCGCCAGGCAGGGAATGATGTCGTCAATGTCAGAGCGGCTGGCGATGTACAGCGCCAGTGTCTTGTCCCCATCGTAGTAAGCACGCCGCCGCCGGGCGCTTGCCGAGACCTGCTGCCAAGCGGTGATAGGATACCCCCAGCGCTCAAAGACTGCGCTGCGCTGCCCTAGCAGGATCAACCGGGTGCTGCGGAGGCAGTCTGGCAATCGCAATGAGGCGTAGATCAGCGCCGGGGCATCCAGGCCAGGGATGCGCGCCCGATTGTGCAGCAGCGAGTCCATACCTGTGTGCGACTCGATCAACGCATCAATGGCCACCTCGCCGCTACTGCGCAACAGCGAGTAGTACGTGCGGATGTAGAGGTCGATCTCGTCGCTGTCGGTTCTGGGGACTGTTCGTTCCATGACTGCCTACCATTTGAGATGCTCAGCGCCTCTTCGTGCCTTTGCGTGCCCTCACCTCGGCCATTGACACGTCGGTCTCTCCCTTAGGGGGCTTTGTTATGGAGAACAGCACGATCATAGCTACTGTGAACCCTACCATGAAGAGAAGGACCGTCACCAGACCTTGCTTTACGATCTCCGGCCATTCAGGGGGGAGGGTCATGGGCAGAATTGGACCCAGCATCCCCAGACTCAGATTGGTCGTCTGCAACCAGTTCAGGACGAAAGGTGATGCCAGATAGGACAAGCCGCCTATCACAATCAGCAGAATGAAACCGAGCAATGGCTGGAGGGGATCCGATTTTTTCTTTTCTTCCTGTCTCTGAAAGCTCATAATGTCCTCCTTTCTTCTGCAATCTCAGCAGCGCGCTCGACTGCCCTCAGGATCGAATAGTAGCCAGTGCAACGGCATAGGTTGCCGGTAATGCTCTGCTTGATCTCCCACAGCGATGGGACAGGACGTTCTTCAAGCAACTTGGCTCCGGCCATCAGAAAGCCAGGCGTGCAGTAGCCGCACTGGACAGCTCCCTCTTCGATAAAAGCCTCCTGGATCGGATGGAGCTGCTCGCCCTGGGCAAGCCCTTCGATAGTGACGATCTCAGCGTGGTGTGCACGTGGAGCAGCTACCATGCACGACATCACCGCCATACCATCCAGGAACACAGTGCAGGCCCCGCACTCGCCCTCGGCGCAGCCCTCCTTGGTGCCAGTCAGGCCGACCTCCTCGCGCAGCATACGGAGCAATGTTTTGTGATTGGCTCCGCGGACGGTCATGTGCTGGCCGTTGACGACCGTTTCGATTGGCTCGTCATTGCGGTGGACGAAGCTGCGCGGCAGCTGTTGTGTCACGCGCCCCTGATGGCTGCCCCACAACATGACAGGTTCATCCGGTAACTCACCGCGCTCAGCTCCATCGTGCAGGGCTGTCAGGGCGCGGCGGGTTAGCACTCGGATCATTTCGCGACGGTAGGCTGCCGTGCCGCGTATATCGTCGATTGGCGTACAAGCCTGCGCTGCCAGCTCGGCGGCATGTCCGATCACCTCTGATGTCAAGGGCTTGCCGATGAGGAAAGACTCGGCCTGCGGCGTGGTGATGATCTTCGGTGCAACTGCTCCCTGAGCAATACATGCCTCGACTACCTGATCCCCTTCACAGCGCACGATCACAGCAACGTTGACGACCGAGATAGCCTGTGCCTTGCGCAGCCCCAGCTTGATGAACATGCCCCGCTCATGGGGTATGTCTAGAGGTCTGAAACTGATGTCGGTCAGGATCTCGTCTGGCTGCATCACGGTTTTGCGCACACCAACATAGAAGTCTTGGAGCGGTATCGTGCGCTCGCCTGAGATGGAGCGCAGCGTCACCTGCGCCTTGAGCGCTACGAGGGGAGTGATGGTGTCGTTGGCTGGTGAAGCGGTGATCAGATTGCCCGCCACTGTCGCTCGATTGCGAATCTGCGGCGATGCCTCCCACCACGAGGCCTGGGCTAACGGCAATGCCCGCTCGACGAGCAGGCGCGAGCCAGCGACATGGTTGTGAGTCGCCAGTGGCCCAATATGAATCAGGCCATCATCGGCCAGGCGAATCTCATCCAGCCCTGGGATGCGCGTGATGTCGATCAGGGCATGTACGTCTGGTCGCAGTCCACGGTCAAGCTCGATAATGAGATCGGTACCCCCGGCGATGATACGCCCTGACTGGCGATACCCACCCAGTAAGTCGAGCGCTTCGTCGAGGGTGGCTGGGGTGTAGTACTCGTGCCACATGGTGTTCTAATTTCCCTTCCTTCCTAGGGTGCTCGACATTGCCTGCGCGATAGATTCTACCTTATCCCACTTCTGACTGCGTGCAGCTTCGATCAGCTCGCCAAGCTGGGCATAGTCGACAATAGATGTCTCGCCCCGCTTTGACTGAGCCGCAGTGATCGCTTGGGCAGCGACCTCGATGGTCTTGGCGCTGCTCTCTCGCCCGATAGCAATATTGGAAGCGTTGTCGCCGATGATGGCGACGATCACGTCACCTACCTGGGGAGGTAGGGCTGCGGTCGCTTGCTCCAGTTCCTTCGAGAGCAGCATGTAGACACGCGCCTGCGGCAATTGCCCCTCGTAGAGGCCGCTCTCAGCGGTGAACACCGCGCGAACGTTGGGATAGCTGCGGAGGAACTGGTTAAGCACCTCTATGCCTTCGGCCCTATGACGTCTGAGCAGTTGGTCAAAGTCATCAAAAAAGACCAAGCAGGGCACATTCTCCAATAAAAGCTTCACCTGCCGTGTGAGGAAGGTCCTGGTCCCGGTCTCGGCCAGAGTGGACCACACCAGGGTTAGTAGGTTGTCCTCTCCCCGATATCGGCGCAGATCAACGTAGATTGGTACCAGCATGTGCCCCTGAGGGTCCAGGCTGGCTTGAGCAGTGTGCCACATAACACTGTACACAGCCTCGCTTTTGCCCGCCCCTGCCCGGCCCAGAATAAGAACTGGCCTGCCAGGCTGCACTGACGCGATCACCGCCCTGGCATCCTCCATGGGGCGGCTTGGGTCGGCGGGTAGCGCAACAACCAGGTGGCCCCGCTCGGCCTGCGAGGCAGCGATGTAGCGATCGCTGTGAACGATCGTCTCCAGGTATTCTTTGATCTCTTCGCTGGACAGCCCGGTCGCTCCTGTGACGGTGGCTTCTCTACGAGGAAGGCGTGTTTGATCTTCAAGGAGAGCATGTACCTCGTCGGTGTGATGCAGACTGTTGTGTCCCATCTCAACCCATACCACCTGGATGCCAGCTTCCAGGTCACCGGGCCAAGCCGACCGTGAGAGGACGAGGCCATCGCCTCGTCCCCAGTCCACGCGGACTGTGGACCAATCATAGCCGCCGCCAGCAGCAGGTTCGACATAGACACTCTCAGGCGTCTCTTGCCTCTGTCCATAGACGTATGTTGTAGGAACAGTAGAAGGGCGAGCCATCATGTGCTGCACAGCCTTGCCATCGGCCAGATTGGATACCCAGTGGGCATAGTCCCCGGCTCCCGGGTCGCCCAACCAGGATATGTCGTCGAAAATGTCGACCGAGCCGCCAGGGCTATACACAAAGGGGCTGCCGGGCAGGGCTTGATAGATGCAGTGTATGCTGCGCAGAATGTCAGCCATGCCGCCCAACAGGGATGGCAGAATGCGCTCTAAGATGAAGTCAACGATAGGTTGGGGGTGCATAACCTCCCCCGGATCGCCTGTGAGGAGTGCAATAAAGCTGCTGGGCACACCTCGGTCAACTGCTCCGAGTAACATCATATGGGCTACGTTCTCGCGCCCGCCCTCCTGATCGACATACCAGCGGCAGACAAGCGATCCCAGGCTGTGGCCCAGGATATAGAACTTCACCGGTGCAGCCGGGTCCAGGCTGCGTTTCTGCTGCACAATTTGAGCGAAGCCTCCCATGGCCTCACGTAACTGGCAGGCCACAATGCGGATGTCTTGCCGCCAGTCGTAAGGGAAGAAGAACAGGTCCTCGCCTTCAACGTAGCCCAACTCCTTAATCAGAAATTGGGCAATGAAAGACTCCCACAGATCCATCCGGCTCAGACCGATCCGGGGAATGGGCTGTGCTGCTCTCACCAGATTCCCGACCCTGAATGTGCCATCCTTTAGGTGGCGCAACTTGGCCAGATCGCTGAACTGGTCAGGTGGCCAGATTCGATCGTCACCCAGGTAAAGCTCAGAGGCCATCGATCCCGGGACCAGCACCAATGGATAGCGTTCTGCTGCCATTCGATCCCCCTCACTCCCGACGGGAGTGTGTCTCCTCTGGTGTTCCCCCCTGTTTCATCGGCTCGCCTGTGCCGCCGCGCTGGAAAGCAATGATCTCGGCCATGATGCTGATCGCGATCTCGCGGGGCGTCTCGGCGTTAAGCTCCAACCCGATTGGGGCGTGGATGCGTGCCAGATCAGCTTCGGTGAAACCCTGCTCACGCAGTTGCTTGGCGGCTGCTGCCCAGCGCCGCTGGCTGCCCATCACGCCGATGAACGGTGCGGGCGACCGGAGGAGGTAGGGCAGGAGAGCTACGTCGAGCGGAACACCGCGAGTCACTGCCGCGACATAAGTCCGCTCGTGGATAGGGATGGTATGGGCGATCTCGCTCGGCAAAGCCACGATATGCTCATTGGCGTGAGGAATGACTTTCGGGTTGCACAGCTCAGGGCGGTCATCAGTGACGATCACCCGGTAGCCCAGCCAGTGAGCCAGTTCGGCCAGCGCCTGTCCACAGTGGCCACAGCCAATGATGAGAATAGTGGGGTCGGGCATGATTGGTTCCACGAAGATATCTACCTGCCCGCCGCAGACACCGGCATCGCCGCGTTCTGGGTCAACCAACTCGATGTGTAAGATGGCCGGACGGTCGCTTTTGATCAGGTTGGGCGCTGCTGCGATCACTCGGCTCTCAAGCTCCCCGCCTCCCACCGTGCCGATGCTCCTGCCGTCTGGAAAGATCAGCATCTTGGCCCCGGCGTGACGTGGCACCGATCCCTGATCGCGGATCACAGTCGCTAGGACAGCAGGCCGACCTCCACGTTTGGCTTCCAGCAGTGCTTCGTAGATCTCACTGTCGGACATCTGCTGCCTGTTTCTTAACACTCCTGTTCGCTGCGCCTTTTCTCCTGGATCGCACGCCACACCTTTTCTGGGTATAGGGGTGCCTCCTTGATGCGCACACCGACAGCATCGTAGACGGCATTGGCAATGGCCGGGCCTGCTCCGTCGAGCGGAATCTCAGCGACAGCTTTGGCTCCGAAGGGGCCGCTCTGCTCGTAGGTCTCAACGAAAATGGTGGTCAACCTGGGCGCGTCATCCGAGCGGAAAATCCAGTAAGGGCCAAAACGCGGGTTGAGCACGCGCCCCTGATCGTCGTAGGCCAGCTCTTCGCACACGGCATAACCTGCGGCTTGCACCATGCCACCTTCGATCTGGCCGCTGGCCGTCACTGGGTTGATTATAACACCGGAGTCGACGGCCATGACCAATTCGTCCACCGTCACTTGGCCGGTCTCGGTATCGACGGTCACGGTGGCAAACTGAGCTGCGAATGGCGGCGGCGACTCAGGCGATACATAGCTGCCCACAGCCATAATCTGATGTTGTTTGGCATGGTGCAGGGAATGCATGGCAACCTCGCGCAGGGCCACCGAGCGGCCATCGGGCGCCCAGGCAGCTCGTTCCCGCAGTTCAAGCTCATCCGGGCTGATGTCGCTGCCGCCCTTGCTTAGCAACTCCGCCGCGACGGCCTTGATCTGCGCAGCGACCTTTTCAGCGGCGATCACCACGGCGCGGCCCGAGACATAGGTAGTGCTGCTGGCATAGGCCCCCTTGTCAAAAGGCGTGAAGTCTGTATCGGATGAGTAGGTGATGAAGTCCTCCGGTGGACAGCCCAGAACTTCGGCGGCCATTTGCGTCAGCACCGTGTCTGAGCCGGTGCCCAAGTCGGTGGCACCCACCAGCAGATTGAACGATCCATCGTCGTTCATTTTGATGCTCGCCGCCCCCATGTCCAGATTGGGTATGGCGGTGCCCTGCATCACAGTCGCCACACCGATCCCACGCCGCAGGTGTGGCTTGCCAGGTACCTGATGCCACTCTGGATTGTTGTAGCGTTCATGCCAGCGAATGGCTGCCGCCCCCTGCTCGACACACTGGGGCAACCCACAAGTATGGATGTATTCGGCAGCCCCTTCGCGCCCCTCGCTCCATATCTTGCTGACCGGGTGCTCATCTCCAGCTTTGATGGCGTTTTTGAGTCGAAATTCCAGGGGATCAAGGCCCAACGAGCGAGCGATATGTTCCATGTGAGTCTCGAGTGCCCAGAAACCCTGCGGCACGCCGTAGCCGCGATATGCTCCTGAGGGCACTTTGTTGGTGTAGACTACATCGGCGTGGAAGCGAATATTAGGGGCGTTGTAGAGTGCCATAGCTTTGTGACCGGTGTTTCCCGCAACCGTCATGGCATGTGTGCCGCTGCCCCCTGTGTCTGAGAGAACGTACATTGCATTGGCGACGATTGTCCCGTCTTTCATCACACCGGTCTTGAGTGTCAGGATCATGTTGTGACGTGTCCGGCTAGCAGTGAACTCCTCCTCGCGGGTGTATTCCATACGCACAGGACGACCTGTGACAATGGTCAGGTGAGCGCAGATGTCTTCGAGCAGCACCTCCTGTTTGACACCGAATCCTCCACCGATGCGCGGCTTGATCACGCGGATGCGCTTCTCAGGCAGGCCAAGGACCGGAGCCAGGATGCGCCGTACGTGGAAAGGCACTTGCGTGCTGGTGCGGATCACCAGCCGGTCATCTTCGTCCCACCATGTCACGACCACATGCGGCTCAATGGGGGCCTGCTGGACTTTGGGGCTGTAATAGGTATCTTCGAAAATGTGGTCGGCCTGTTCGAAAGCAGCTTCTACATCGCCCAGCTCCCACTCGATGACAGCGGCTAGGTTGCGCTGTTTGTCTTCGATGTGCCAGCTTTCCGGCTCGTCATGGATGATGGGTGCCCCAGGTTTCATGGCATCGCGTGGATCGAGGATCGCTGGCAGAATCTCGTACTCGACCTCGATCAGATCGAGTGCTTGCCTCGCGATCTCTTCTGTCTCGGCGGCGACGGCAGCCACACGATCGCCCACCCAGCGCACCTTGTAATCGAGACTGAAATTGTCGTGCGGTCCAGGCTCCGGATGAGACTGCCCAGCAGTAGTGTAAGCCACACGCGGCAGGTCTTGGTGGGTCAGGACAGCGTGTACGCCAGGCAGCGCCCGCGCTTTGCTGACATCGATGTTCTTGATAATGGCGTGAGCGTGTGGGCTTAAAAGCAGTTTGCCAACCAGCATACCACGCATCTCGATGTCGTCAGCGTAAGCCGCGTGGCCCTGCACCAGCTTCATGGCATCGACCTTTGGCTCTGGCTTGCCAACGTACTGGTGTGTTCTCTCCTCGGAGACAATGATGGTTGGCATGGGCGTAGTCTTGACCAGCGTACCGCCTTCCCCTAGCATGCTGGGCGGCTCCTGGAACTCCGGGCGAGATGGCCAGAACAGGCTCAGCTGTGCAGAGATGCTCCCCTCCTCTGAAATCGGCGGGACCTCTTCCCCGCGTAAGACGGCAGCGGCCCGTAATACGGCCTGCACCGGCTTAAGATAGCCAGTGCAGCGGCACAGAACGCCACTCAACGCCTCGCGCACCTGATCCTCGGTGGGATCTGGCTCCTGCCCCAGCAGCACCAATGCGGCTAGGATAAAGGCGGGGGTGCAGTAACCGCATTGGATGGCCCCAGTCTCGACAAAGGCCGTCTGCAAGGCGTGGAGGGGGGCTGAACCGCGCCAGCCGCGCTGCTGTGCCCCTCCTACTCCTTCGATGGTCGTGATCTCATGTCCGGCAGCCTGCGCTGCGAGCAGCGTGCAGCTGTTTACTGGTTTCCCATCGATCAGGACGGCACACGCGCCGCACTCACCGGTCTCACAGCCGTGCTTGACACCCCACACCCCATTCTTGCGCAGCACTGAGAGCAGCGTCTGGCTGGGTTGCACGTCGCAGGTTGTGTCTTTTCCGTTGAGCCTGAAGGTGATGAGCATGGCTTATGCCTCCTCCTGCGCCCTGACCTTGTCCAGGGCAGCCGTCAGGGCACGCCGCGCCAGCACCGGTGCCACACCTCGGCGATAGGCGGAGCTGCCCAGGAAATTGTCCAGGAGCATCGCTTCGGGGATGGCATTCACTAGTTGTTCGATGGCCTCAAAGCTGGCATTGCTGCCTCTGAACGTGTCGCCGATCAGCACGAGGTCGTCAGATAGCAGGCCGCCGATAGCTGTCCGCGCCACGATCTGCCCACCGTTGGCGCAGGCAATGGCTGCTGAACACACAATAGGGTGATCGGCAGGAGTTCGTCCAACCTGCTCGTAGGCAGCGCCAACCTGACCTTGAGGTAGATCGATTTCCACGGCAGTGATGATCTGCCCCTCGATTCTCTCAGGGGGGATGGCGGGCCACACAGGCTGCTCCTCACCCTGGCCGGTGATGGCGACCCTGGCCTGGAGGGCCGCCAGGGCAGCGCTCAGCGGTGTGTGCAGGTCCCTCCCTGCCAACACGCCTCCGATAGTCATGGCATTGCGTACGTGCAGCCCAGCCATGCGATGAGCCGTCTTGGCCAGCAGACCGTCAGCCACATCCCTCAGCTCTTCGACAAGGGTCTGCAGGCGTACCATTGCGCCCACGCGCAGGATGCTGTCTTTGCGTTCAATGAAATCTAACCCCAGCCCGGCCAGATCGACGACGGCCTCGATTTGGGATGCGCCCTCGCCGACCAGGCATGTACCGCCTGACAGAGGCACGGTGCGCACCTCAGTGCGTCCGATCAGTCGCAGCGCCTCGCCCAGGTCGGTGGGTCGGTGGTACTCTCGCAGGTTATACAACATGGAGGCTCTCCTTGCTTGTGCAGTGGACTAAGCCCGCCACGGATGTGTATCTACGGAGCAGGATTGTCTTCTGGGTATACTCTCCACCCCAGGATCTCAAAGTCAGCGCCATCCACGTATTTGGGCGGAATCTCGATCAGAGTGATGTCAGCCTCGGCAGCAATGGTCCCATCTGGCAGCTGGACCTCGCCATGCGTCTGAGCCAGCCGACCGCGATCCTTGATCATGTGGCCGACCAGTGTAAGCTGAGTGTCCGTTGGCACGGGCTGACGGTACCTGATCTCCATTTTAGCCGTCATGAAGAAACGATTAGGATGGCCAATCATAACTGTCCGCCCCGCAGTCTCGTCCAGCATGGCAGCGATAATCCCACCATGCACAATGCCAGGGTACCCCTGGTACTTGCCTGCGACTACATACGTGGCCCGTACCTCGTCGACTCCGTTGTCGGCAAAGCGCAACTTGAGTCCGACAGGGCTTTCCACTCCGCAAACAAAACAATGTCGAGAGTTTGGCTGTGGCAGAAACTCACCCTTGTGATCATCTGATGTGTTCATAGGACAATTACTTAGCTGCAAAAGCATCGATCATCATCTTGACGTCCGGTCCCAGCGGGTACAGGATCGGACAAGTACAGCCTGTATCAATGTACTCCTGGACCTTGGCGCGACACTCCTCAGGCGTACCCGCCGCAGCCACCATCTGGACCATCTCGTCCGGCACAAACTCCATGGCCGCCTCGATCTGCTCTTCGGTGGCAGGCCAGCCCAGTCGCTTTTTGATCTCGGCAACCATGCCCTCGTCGGCGCCCAGCGCCTTGGCAAAGTGGGGTTGCTGAGCCAAATACTGCGTGATCAGCTTGCGGGCGCCGTCAAGCCCGCGCCTGCGATCAGGATCCATTGAGCACACAATCAACTGTGGGCGGTCGATGTCATCAACGCTACGCCCGGCACGCCGGGCGCCTTCTTCCAAATGTTCCATGGCCTCGACGTTGTACTCTGGCTTGACGAGGTAGTTCAGCACCACTCCATCTGCGATCTCCCCCGTCAGTTCGAGCATCTTGGGGCCAGTCGCGCCGATGTAAATCGGCACGTTGCGCGGCCCCTTGCGCCCGTGGACCACGTCCAGCTCGATGCCCGTCACGTTGACAAACTCGCCGTGAAAAGTCACCGTCTCGGCATTGAGCAGAGCGCGGACGACCGTCACGACCTCGCGCATAGCCTGCAGCGGATTCTTGCGGTCAATGCCGACGTTTTTTGCCAGAGGGTCCCACCAGGCCCCAATGCCCAGGAGGCAGCGGTCCGGCGCCAGGTCGTCGAGCGTCAGGAAGGTAGCGGCAATCAGCGCTGCATTGCGCGTCCAGTTGTTGATGACACCGGAGCCAACCTTGATGCGCTCGGTTGTTGCAGCAAAGGCGGCCATCGGCACAATGGCGTCGCGCACCAGTCGCGATTCGGCCTGCCAAACGGCTTCAAAGCCCCGCTGTTCAGCATACCGGACGTATTCAATGCCATCCCGGATGGGATGTGCGTCTTGCAGGTACAGTGCAACACGATTAGCCACCTGGAGACTCCTTTCGGGGTAGCGAGATTCTGAGACGGGTGCCAGCTAGTCTAGGCGTTTCCCAGCCAAGCAGGCTCGTTGAGGTTGCGTTCCATGAGCATCTCGCGGTACAAGTCCAGGTCGGCAGGCAGGTCCACGTCCAGGCCCATGGTGAGCGACTCGTAAACGTGCACCTCGGCCCCAGCCTCCTGAGCTTTGGCAGTGTGTCTGCTGAAGCTATCCTCACCGAAGGCGTAGGGGAAAAGCGCCGGTGGGCACATCAGCAGCCCATTGGTACCGACATGTCGCCGGTCAGGGGCGATTACCACGACGGGGGGATACTTAGCCAGTGCGATCATGGCCTCGATGTCATCCACCTGCATCAGGGGGATGTCAGAAGCCAAAACCAGTGCCCCACTTGCATTCCAGGTCGAAATGACCTTGGTTGCACGAGTAAGGCTGGCGTTGAGTTCGGGTGCGCCACTCTCTTGGAGAGTCTGAGCGTCATAGCGGCGGGCCAGGGCCAGGGCTGCACTGTCGCGGCTCACAACGAGGATTCCGCCAATGCTCTTTGCCTTTTTGAGCGTCACGAGTGTCTGCTCTAGCATCTCGCGGCTCAGCGCTTCGCGCTGTTTGATGTCCAGGACAGGGGCCAACCGGCTCTTGGATCGATTCAGTGGCTTCACCGGGATAATTGCCCAGATGTTCTTCACTGGAAGGTTTCCTCTGCCCAATCTAACAACAATCCTGCGAGGCGAGTCTTGTCAGCCAGGGTTTCCATTAATGTGGGTTGTGCTGTGGTCCGCACGTTCAATGCTTCAACTACATCGCATAATTCACTGTCCACCTTATCCAGTATAATGCCATCCAACAAATTCTGGTAGTGATTGACTACTTCAAGGGGTGAAGCGCTCATTCCTAGTTCGACCATGAGTTTGGCTGTTGGGCCTTTGACTGCCTGCCCACCAATGATAGGGGTGACAGCTACACGGGGTGCACTTGACTGCTCGATCCGCTCTCGGATGCCAGAGATCGACAGGATGGGATCAATGCTCAGAAACGGGTTGGAGGGGGCAAACACGATCAATGTGGCGGCTTCCAGGGCCTGCACAACGGCCTCGCTGGGATGAGCCGCCGCGCTGCCTTCAAAGCGAATCCGATGCACCTTTGGCTGCCATCGCTCACGGACAAAGTACTCCTGAAAGGCGAGTGTGCCTCGGTCGGTATCCAGGACGGTTCTCACCGGCTCATCAGACATGGGCAGAATCGGGTGCGGAAGGCCCAGACGAGCACAGAAGAGATGCTCGACCTCAGTCAGGGTGTGGCCCTGCCTCAGCAGCATGGTGCGCATCAGGTTGGTGCCCAGGTCCCTGTCTCCCAGCCGGAACCATGCTGGCCCGCCTAGCTGTTTGACCATCTCCATTGCATGGAGAGTATCGTCGGAGACCCCCCAGCCTGTGGCCGGATTCGCCAGACCCGCCAGCGTGTAGGTGACAGTGTCCAGGTCTGGACAGACATACAGCCCTAAGTGTTCAAAATCGTCCCCCGTGTTGACCACAAAGCTCAGTGCGCCGGCTGGCAAGACGTGTGCCATACCCAGGGCCATTTTGGCCCCGCCGACTCCTCCCACCAACATCACAACGTGGTCGCGTAGTCCCATCCGAAATGCCTGTGCTGTGGCTAGTCTCTAGCGGTACAGGTCTAACTCACGCGGCCGCACCAGATCGGCTGCCCGAGCCAGCTCGTCGACGGGAAATTCCATCCCTCGGATGATGACCGCCGGGATGCCTTCGGCAGCCTGGCCCAGCACCAGCCCGGCTGCTGCCGCCAGCTCGTCGGCAAAACCTACCTCGGTCACCTGAAGAGCTGTGCCAAATAGGTCCGGTCGGCCCCGCAGATTCCACAAAGCGGGCAACCCTGCCGAGCCAATTGCCACACCGACTGTGCCCATTCGGAATGGCCGTCCGTGGCTGTCACTGATCACGACAGCCAGCCGCACGCCAAACATGGTGCCAAGCCGCTCGCGCAGAGTACGGGCCGAGGCGTCAGGATCGGAGGGCAGCAGCAATCGCCATTCGCTGCCAGGCCGGGTGTTCGAGTGATCCATGCCCGCGTTGGCACACACAAAACCCAGTCGGTGTTCGACGATCAACACACCCTGTCGCATCCGTGACACGCGGGTTGACTCACCCAGGATCACGGCCACTTCGCGCGGGTCTTTTCCGCACCGGGCTGCGGTGCGCATTGCCTCTTCATCGGGTACAACAGTCGAAAGGTCTACCCAACGGCCTTCGGCTTTCGAAACCACCTTCGATGTGATCACCACCACATCGTTATCCTGGAGTGTCAACCCATTCTTTCGAATGGCCTCGGCCAGGATTCCTGCCAGGTCATCCCCGGTCTGGATCAGGGGGATGCCAGCGATGCCGATCAACTCGACTTTCTGAGTGGTCATCACTCAATCCCAGTGATGCGGATTCCTGCACCCTTGACACCGTAGCGCTTGTTGATGCCCAACAGCACGGGTGTCAGGCTTTCAGCGACGATGGCGTTGGCCAGTGGGCCGGCGTCGATGCCGCGCATCCCGGCAGCCTCAACCAGTGTTATGACTTCCTGCCGGGCACTCTGATCGTCACCACATACCAACACGTCGCAGTCGGGCAGGTGTTCGGCATCCTTCAGATGGATGGCTGAGATGTTCTGAAAGGCCGAGACCACGCGTACATTCGCACCCAGGAGCGCCTGAGCTTCTTCAGCAGCAGTTCGACCCGGCGGCAGAGTCACCACAGTAACCCTGGGCGGTTTGAGAGGTACTGTAACATCAACCAGCACTTTGCCGTGCACTAATTCACGGATGCCCGCCAGCGTGGCATGGTGAGCCTCGTAGGGCACTGTCAGCACCACTAGATCGGCTTCATGGGCCGCATCTGCGTTGGTCATGCCCCGGATAAGCTCCTGGCCCAACAAGTCGTTCAACTCGTCGGCGATGCGTTTGGCTTTGTCTAGCGTGCGCGACCCAATGATGACGTTATAGCCATGTCTAGCCCAGCGATAGGCCAGCCCACTGCCTTCTTTGCCAGTGCCACCTAACACGGCAATGATCTTGGAGGGCCTGGATTGATCAGGCACATCTCTTCTCCTCTGTTAAACAGCAAGAGAATTCCTCTCTAAGCGGGAGAGTGATTATAACTGGTGGGCCATGTGTTTTTCAAAACGAGGGTTACGACTCAAGTGTCTGCCGAAGGCGTTTCTGACCAGGCGCTTAGCAGGTTAGGCCAGCTTGCTGGCGATGGCATTGTAGCGTTCCCATACGGCGGGAGCGATCTGGCGCGAGCGGGCGGTGATCGCCGCCTCATCCAATGTCAGGAGCTTGCGGTCGCGCATCAACACACGCCCGGCGCAGATAGTGGTCGTGACCATCGAAGCCTCGAACCCGAAAATGATATGCCAGGGCAGGTTGCCTGCCGTCAGCGGTGTGGTAGGGTGGTAGTCCACCAGAATCACGTCAGCTGCTCCACCCGGTACGAGCAGGCCTGGCGGTGTCTGCGGAAAGTACACGTTGGCCAGTGCGGCATTGTGGGTGATTGCCATCGCGACAATGTTCATTCCGTTGGCGCGGCGCGGATCGCGATTCCATACCTTGTGCACCAGATAGGCTGTCTTCCACTCTTCCCACATGTTATTGCTGAAGCCATCGTTACCCAGGCAGACCCGTAGCCCAGCCCGCAGCATTCCGTCGATGTTGGCCACGCCAACGCCGTTATTCATGTTCGAGCGTGGCTGGTGTGTGACCCATGTCCCCGTGTCCCGCAGGACCTCGGCCTCGCCCAGGTCGATGTGAACGCAGTGGGCAACGATAGATTTCTCCCCCAGAATGCCCGCGCTGTGCAGACGATCCACCACACGCTTTCCCGATTTCTGAAGGCTGTCATATTCGTCTTCTTCATGCTCTGCGACGTGGATGTGGAAACCGATTCCCGATCCCGCTGCCGCTTCGACACACTTCGCCAGCGTCTCCTCGGAGACAGTCAGCGAGGCGTGCAGCCCAAAAGCTGCGGCGAGGTTGGGGCGGCTCTGGACTGCTTTCAGGAAGCGTACATTCTCGGCGATGCCTGCTCTGGTACTCTCCGATCCATATCGGTCGGTCACTTCATAGCACAAAACAGCCCGCAGCCCAGCCTCGTCCACAGCGTCGGCGATCACATCTAGCGAGCCGTCGAGCGCATTGGGGCTGGCATGGTGATCGAAAAGCGTCGTCGTGCCGTGCTTAATGGCATCGATTAGGCAAACCAGCGCGCTGTAACGCACAGCCTCCTGGTCAAGCGCTTGGTCGAGCGGCCACCACAAGCGTTTGAGAATGTCGGGGAAATCCTTGGGAGGCGCGCCAGGGATAGCCAGGCCGCGGGCGAATGCGCCGTAGAAATGGGTGTGGGCGCAGATGTTGCCGGGCATGATTAGCTGGCCCCGTGCATCCAGATGAGGAGCGTGCGGATAGCGCGATCCCAGATCGGCGGCGCTTCCAACCTCGACGATTCTGCCATCTTCGAGGTACACAGCTCCCTGGTCGATCAGGTCAGCATCTGGTTCCCAGGTGACGACTATCCCATTGGTGATCAGCAAAGGTTCTGTCATGGATCCCCTGTAAGCCCTTTGGGCTACTTATCGGCGACGATCTCGACATGTCGCTCGGTGAGCCTTTGTCGGATGTTGGTGTGCTCCTCGCGCGACAGCGGATAGCGCCATGCGAAGATAATGCCAACAGCCAACAGGATGGTTGGCACGATGCCTGTCAGCCCCCGGATGGCCCACAGTGCTGACTCGGGCTGCACGGCAACATCCGGGTTGTACTGTGCGATCTCGAGCGCTGCCCCTGCCAGCGGGACTGCGATAGAAGACGCTACCTTTTGCGCCAGCATCACCAGGCTGTAGAACATGCCTTCATGACGCTGACCAGTGCGAAGCTCGTCTACCTCGATGGCATCCGGAAGAATAGCCTGCGGGATGACATGCGCCGCTGACACGCCTACACCGGCCAGGATGGTGATGGCCAGCACAATCGGCAGAGGCGTCCCTGGCTGGATGAAGATCAGGACCATCATCGTAGCAGCCAGAAATGCCATACCCACGATGTAAGCCCGCCGCTTGTCCCACCGACCTGGGACCCAGCTCCAGAGCGGCAGGAACGCCGCCGCGCTGATGAACACCGATCCCATGATGATCTCTTTGATATGGCCCATTTGCAGCCAGTGGATGATGAAATACAACAGCACGGCCTGGATTAGGTCAATAGTAGCCCACGTGAACAGGAAGATGAAAAGTCCGAAAATGAAGGGCCGGTTGGCGCTGGCTGCGGTCAGGGACTCGCGTAGGCTGGGCTGTGGCTGGGCAATGTGCTCTGGGCGCTCACGGGTCCCCCAAAATGTTGCCAGCAGGGGGATGACACCCACGCTGCCGAAAACCATCGCCATGACGAAGTATCCCATGCGCGTGTCTGCGAAGGAGTCGGTGATCAGAGACGGCGTTGTAAACGCGATCAGCCCGCCCGCAATCGAGAACAGCATCCGCACGGTGGTGAGTGACGTTCGTTCATCGTAGTCCAGGGTAAGCTCAGGCGTCAGGGCGTAGTAGGGCATATAGACGAACGTCGCTGCCGTGTCATAGATCATATACAGAAAGCTATAGTACACGGCCAGCCAGATCTCACTCTGCAGGGGAGGTACCCAGAAGAAGAGAGCAAATGCCACGGCCAGTGGAGCCAGCCCGAACAGCAGGAATGGGCGACGTCTGCCCCACCTGGAACGAGTCCGGTCTGAGAGATGGCCAATGAGCGGGTCGTTGATCCAGTCGAAGCTCTTGCCGACAAAAATCGCCACTGCCGCGAGGCCGGGACTGAGCTTCACGACGTCGGTCAAGAAGAACAGGAAATAAACTGCGACAATGGTATTCAGCAGCGAATTGGTGATATCTCCGAAGCCGTACATGAACTTGGTCAGGGGTGGGACGTGTTCACTGCGCTGCATAGCGATACCTCGCTTGTCCTCTGCCAGCGGCGTTTATGGGACAGCTCATTAATAACGGTTGATCCGTGCGGCAATCAGCCCGACGAGCACCATTCCAATTGCCCCGAACACATCAATGCCGGTAATGGCAAACAATGACTTGCCATCGGCATCGACTGGCTCGAAGACGATCCACACTACGAATTTGAGCACCAGCAACAGGAGGGCAATCACAACTGAGGCAGCCAACATGTCGTCGATGATGCGGTCGCTCACCTTCTTGATCATCTGCGATCCCAGCCAGAAAGTCATCCCCCAAGCGATCACCCAGTAGCCCCAACGGTAGATCTCGTTGCCAGAGACACGACCAGTGTTGACCAAGCCCAGAGCCAGGGTCGCCACGATCGGCACAATGAACCCCACAGCGGCTGTAACGCCGACAATGATAGCCGTTCCGCGTAGGATGGTTGGCCAGCTAAATCTCGGTTCGTCAGCCATTGCGACCTATCCTTTCTTCACTAGTGTTTCGGAGTAACCTGAATTACTTTTGCAAAACACTCAGCTTCTCCAACGACGTGAACATCAAGAAACGACCCTACTTCGCCTTGAGTGCTGCACGCACTGCTTCGATCGTCGTGCCACCCAGACTGGGCTTTCGCACGTTCATCAGCATCAGGTACGAATTGAGTTGGGCGCGATGCTCGATCTCGTGCTCAATCATAGCCATTAGAAAGCGCCAGGCGGCTGTAGGGGGGTTGTCGTCCGGCCTGCGGCGCTTTTGCGCCAGCACTGAGTCGGGCAATGGACGCAGGAGATCGAGCGCTTCCTCGGTACAATTGTGGAAGTAGGTCAACGACTCCTCCCACGAAAGCGCCTTCTGCTCATAGTCATCTACCACCCAGTAATCATAAGCGACGACTGTGGCATACATCAGATGGCCAGCTCCGATGCGGCGGACAATCTCTGCTGGGGATGGCTCACCGGCCCAGGGTCGCCAATCTGCTTTTTCGGGCGGCATGACGTCAATGACCCATTGGGTGCGTCGCCGCTGGCCATGGAAGTATTTGATGAACTCCTCAATGTCGTTGATCATGGCGCTGCTCTCCTAGGAATGGTTGTCAGCGCTCGGACTCTACTGGCTAGGATATACCCCACTGCGCCTGATCAATCCGCAAGGCGTGGCAGCAGTTCGCTGGGGACTCCTCGCCTTTCGAAAAAGTGATGCTGTGCATACCACAGATACGTGTCACGAACAGTCTCTACAAAGGGACGTACAGCCAGCCCTAGTTCTCGCTGAGCTTTACTGCTGTCGTAGTACATGTACTTACCGCTCAGCAGCACCCGCGCACGCTCAATTGGCAGTTCAACCCCCCACTTCTCAAGTAGAGTTACAGCGCCAGCCATGAGTGGCAGGAGCCAACGAGGGATGCGCACATGCTTTATCGGTATTCTGAGCACCCCGGCTATGGTTTCCAATGTCTGAGTGTGGGTCAGGTTGTGACCTCCCAATAAGTAACGCTCGCCAGGTTTTCCTCGCTCAGCAGCTGCGATGTGGCCCTGCGCCACATCGCGTATGTCTATGAAATTCAGGCCGCCATCAGGAAACGGGAAGACCTGCCGTTTGACAGCACGAACGATCAGCTCACCAGAGATGAATTTCACGTCGCGGGGTCCCATGACAGCCGTGGGCAGGACGCTGACAGCGTGTAGCCCTCTGTCGACGAATTCGGCCAAGACCTGCAAGGCGAGATGTTTGCTATGGCCATAGGGCCACAGGTCTGGCTTGAGGTTGAACTGATGAGTCTCGTCGATCAGGTCTTTGCCGGGCACAGGTACTCCCAGGGCCGCAGCGGAACCGGTCAACACAAAGCGTTGGACACCTGCTTCATAGGCCGCTGCCAGAACGTTGCGGGTTCCCTCAACGTTGACCTGGTAGACTTGGCGGGCAGAGTAATGCCAATCGTCGGCAATCGCGGCAGCATGGAAAACCCAGTCGATGCCCCGCATGGCCTGGCGCAGTGACTCCGGTTCCAGAATGTCGCCGATCACCGGCGTCAACGCGAGTCCTCCAATGGCGTCGTCCGGCGAGGTGCGGCGGCGCAGCCCGACAACCTCAATGCCGCGCTCGTTCAGCGCCGCGATCAGATTGGCACCGACACCGCCTGTGCTACCGGTGACGAGTGCGCGTGTCATGGAATCTCTCCGTTACGTTGTCAGGCAAGGCCGTCCCGAGTCCATTCAGACCAGATAGCTGCCGATTATACACCGCTCTGTGTGAGGTGCTAAGTCAGCGTGGGTTACTTGGTGCTCTCGACACGTTGCCACAGCTTGCTAAGCGGTTGCCGTAGAACCTGCACCCGCCAGAAGATCAACAACCACAGGTGAAGACGGGCAGCGAACAACACCAGTGTCCAGAAGAACTCGCGCAATGTACGTGGGTAACGCAGCGCACGCCCAGTTCCGGCTACGATCTCGTGCCAGAAACTGCGCATACGCAGCGGTGAGCGGGCGATGATTGGTTGGGCATAGCCGCCCGCGCTGCGCACTCGCTGCTTCAACCAGTCGCGATAAGTAGTGGGGTACTTGACCAGGACTTGGGCCTCCGGCGCGTAGCGGATCCGTCGGCCCTGCTGGCCGATCAGGTGGGAGACCACAGCATCTTCGGCCAGTGCATCCTCTGGAACATGGTCGATCAGCCCGGCGCGGATGGCATACAGGTAGCCGGAGCAGACAAAAAACTGCCCAGCGGCATCGCGTTTCAGGCGCTCAGCGTGTGCCCCAGCGTCGGTGAGCAGGTGCGACCAGTAACCCAGCATCGTGCTGCGCGGGCTGGTCGAGACAGGACGGCCACTCACAGCCCCTACAGCGGGATCGGCCAACGGAGCCAGCAATGCACTGAGCGCACCTGGCCCGACGAGCACGTCGCCATCCGTCATCACGACAAGCTGACCGGCGGCATGGGCCAGACCCAGGTTCAAAGCGGTCGGTTTGCCCCGACCAGGGTCGCGCAGCACCGTGACGCCTGGATAGGCCCCGGCAGCCTGAGCCGTTTCGTCGTCAGGGCAGACCACCAGAATCTCGGCTCCGCCTGACTGCGGCAGCAGCGCTTCGAGTGCCTGCCCTATCGTCGCCGCTTCATGGTGCGCGGTGATCAGGATTGAGATGGAGGGTTCTGCCATGTTGGCCTGCCGTTGCGGCGCAGCTTCTTGATCTCACTGCTGATCAGGTGCGGTGAGATCGGTGTGAAGAACTGCAGAATGAACAATGGATGGAAGATGTCCTGTGGCGGTGTCATTCCCTGCACGATACCCATTGCGGTACGAGCTAGATGGCGGTGCTGGCGCATCAACCAGAATGTGTAATCCGCAAAGAAGGGCAAGATCATGATGTCGCGCAGTACCCGCACGCCTGTGAACATAGGCCCGAAGCGGTCCCACAGCTCACGTTGGTAGGCGATGTGATCGGGCCGCCCAGCCTGGATGTCGCTGTGCAGGATTCGAGCTGCGAGCAGGCCGCTTTCCAGAGCCAAATCGATGCCCTCGCCCGAGACGGGGTTAACCAGCCCGGCTGCCTCACCGACGGTCACCCAATTCTTGCCCGCGACGCGCTGGGCCGGAAAGTCGATCCGGAGTGGATAGCCTTTGACTGGCCCGTGGCGCTCGGCGCTGCTGAGAGTGCCGTCTCGTAAGCGGCGCTGCACAAATTCGTCCAGCAGAGCGCGAGGCGGTCTATGGGTAGACCAGAAGACCGGCAGGACACCGATGCCAACGTTGGCCTTCCCATCGCCTGTAGGAAAGATCCAACCATAGCCCGGCAGCAGCTCCAGATCGAAGAAGAAGTCGTAAAGACGATGGCCTGCTGAGGTATGGATGTAGTAGGCCCGCGAGGCTCGGATGAGGCGTGGTCTGTGCCGGATAAAGCCTTCGCGAACAAGCAGCCCCATGTTTGCGCCGGTGGCGATCACGACCTGGCCTGGTCTGAACTCCAGTGGTCCGGCTGAACTGATGGCCTTGACCGCCACAATATGGTCGCCGTCGCGGACGATGTGTTCAACGCGCACTTGGCCCACATACTCAGCCCCGCCGTTCACGGCGTGTTGTCGCATGATATCGTCAAACGTGAAACGAGGCAGAACCAGAGCGTAAGGGTGATCGGGCTGATGAGCAGCAAAGGGCGCGGTTGTTGTTATGCCAAATGGGCTGGTGAGGCGCACAGTGTCGATGCGTACAGCGCCCGCAGACTCGACTTGAGAGAGCACCCCCATCTCGTCCAGCTTCTTCACAGCCATGGGGGTCAGACCGTCGCCGCAGGTCTTGTCGCGTGGAAACTGGGCCTGGTCGACCAGTAGCACATCGTGCCCGGCCTGCGCCAGCGCCCAGGCTGCTGCCGAGCCAGCTGGACCAGCTCCGATCACGAGAATTTCTGGTTGGAGTTTGGATAGGGCCATAGCAAGAAGACGGCGCATTCAGCTTGGATCATCAGAAAAAACACCCTGCCCGAAACCGGGTTCGGCGAGCACACAGCCCTCGGAGAACACCTGCTGCCCTCGCAAGTATACCCGTTCGACGCGACCACGCACGGTTCGCCCTGCGAAGGGAGTCCAACCGCAACGGGTGTATAGCCCAGCCTGGCCCAGCGTCCATTCAGCACCGAGGTCGACCAATGTTAAGTCGCCGTCGCAGCCTACGGCAATGCGTCCTTTACGACGGAACCCGAAGACCTGCGCGGGACGGACTGAGGTCCAACGGGCGATGTCAGGCAATGATAGTCGCCCTTCGTGAAAGGCGGTTAGCAAGAGCGGGAGCGCTGTTTCAAGGCCAGGCATGCCGGAAGGCGGCGAACTGCTGTGTTTCTCTCCAAGCGTATGTGGTGCGTGATCGGTGGCTACCAGGTCGATCACCTCGCGACGCGCCCACAGGGCCATGACCTCCTCCGCGTCGCGCACTGGCGGATTAACCTTCGACAGTGGCCCAAGGCGCTGCTGGTCGTCGGTTGTCATGAACAGATGATGGGGGGTGACCTCACACGTCACGTCCAGACCGCGCCGCCGGGCGTCAGCGATCAAGTCTAGCTCATAGCCAGTCGAGACGTGGCAAATGTGCAGCCGCCGACCCGTATGCTGGGCGAGCGCCAGAACGTGAGCGGTCGCCAGCGCAGCGCAGATGGGCGGGCGGTGCTGCCCACGTGCGGCGTAGTGTTGCACGGCGGCCTCATCTTCGGCGTGCACGGCGATGATGCGATCTCTGGGATATTGCTCGAAATGGGCGATCTGGGCTGCGAATTGGTCAACGAGCAGAGTGCCAGTGCTAGAACCAATGTACATCTTCAACCCAACAGCTTGGCGGCTGAGCGCAGCAGCTTCGCTGGCGTTGTCGGGTGTCGCGCCCACATATAATCCGTAGTCACACACGGCGCGGGCGGCAGCCCGCGTCAGCGCATCGTTGAAGGCGGCGCGGGTGGTGATAGGAGGAGTAGTATTAGGCATGGCGCACACGGTGGTCACACCACCAGCCAGGGCCGCGCAGGTGCCGGTGTAGAAGTCTTCCTTGTGCTCGCCTCCAGGCTCACGCAGGTGGACGTGCACATCGATCAGGCCGGGGAGAACGGTCAGTCCGCCGATATCGACCTGGATGGCGCTGGATGTGTCTGTAGCCAGGTGGGGGCCGACAGCGGCAATACGCTCACCCTCGATCAGGATGTCGAGTTGCCGCACGCCGCCCGGCGTGACCACATCACCCCCTCGAAGCAGGACCTGCCGAGTGCTCATGGAGCCACAGTATACTCACGGAACGGGCGTAAAGGCAATGGAGTGAGATACCTGGCGCGTTGATCGGACCGTTGGCGGGGTTGAATCGTGACATTCGCCACTATAGGGTAGCATATGGGATGTGCTATGCTGGGGGACACAGATATCCTCACATTCATACCCAAGGGAGGTACGCCGGTGACCGCCATTATCCTGGATGGCAAAGTCGTTGCCAGCCGCATCCAGCAGGAAGTCGCTGACAAAGTTGTGAAGATGAAAGAAGAGCACGGCGTGACGCCCGGCCTGGCCGCCGTCCTTGTTGGCGAGAATCCTGCTTCTCAAATGTACGTCAAGATGAAGCGCAATCGCTGCGCTGAGGTAGGCATCCAGTCGTTTGGCTACGAGTTGCCTGGTGACATCTCGCAAGAGGAGCTGGAGAAGGTCATCCGGGACCTGAACGCCGATCCGAAGGTGCACGGCATCCTGGTCCAACTGCCGCTACCCAAGCACCTGGACGACGATGCAGTCCTCCAGACGATCAGTCTTCAGAAGGACGTGGATGGTTTCCATCCAATCAACATTGGCCGGTTGGCGATGAAGGGCCGCGAACCGTTGTTCATCCCTGCCACGCCTTATGGGTGTATGGTGCTGCTGCGTGAAGCTGAGAAGCTAGTGCCGGGGTTCAAAATTGAAGGCTCCAATGCAGTGGTGTGCGGGCGCAGTAATATCGTTGGGATGCCGATGGCGCTGCTGCTGATCCACGCCAATGCCACGGTAACGGTGGTCCACAGTCGCACCAAGGATATTCCCTCCATTGTCCAACGAGCGGACATCGTGATCGGGGCTATGGGCCAGCCGGAGATGATCAAGGGGGAGTGGTTTAAGGAAGGCGCCGTGTGCATCGACGTTGCCACCGTGAAGGTGGAGGACCCATCAGCGCCTAAGGGCTATGCATGGAAGGGCGATTTCGAGTTTGAGGTGGCCAAGGAGCGTGTGGCGTTGATCACACCGGTACCGGGCGGCGTTGGCCCGATGACCATCGCCATGCTGCTTCAGAACACCATGCACGCCGCCGAAATGGCCGTCGCCAAAGGCGTCAAGGTCTGAATGCTCAGCGGCAATCTTGCCAGCATCTCGCCGGGGATGCTGGCATTTTTGTCTTTGTTTCTGTTGTCAGGAGCCTTGAACCATATTACACTAAAAACACTCAAAAAGGTGCAATTTATGCCCACAACGCTTGTGCGCCATGCGCATGTCCTGGTAACCATGGATGGGCAGCGCCGTGAGATTGCCGATGGAGGGCTGTACATCCGCAACAACTGGATTGAGCAGGTTGGCCCCACTGCCGATCTGCCAGAGCGGGCCGAGCAGGTGATTGACCTGAGCGGGCATGTCGTGTTGCCAGGGTTGATCAACACCCACCATCATATGTACCAGACGCTCACACGCGCGGTGCCTGCTGCTCAGGATGCCAATCTGTTCAACTGGCTGAAGACGCTATACCCGATCTGGGCCAACCTGACAGGCGAGGCAGTGTACATTTCAGCGTTGGTGGCAATGGCCGAATTGATGTTGTCGGGCTGCACTACGTCGAGTGACCACCTGTACATCTATCCCAACGATGCCACGCTTGACGACGAAATCCGGGCTGCCCAGGAGATCGGGTTGCGCTTTCACGCAGCGCGAGGATCGATGAGCCTGGGGGAAAGCCAGGGCGGTCTGCCTCCCGATCGCGTGGTGGAGGACGAGGAAGCTATCCTGGCCGACTGCCGACGGGTGATCGAGGCTTATCACGACCCTGCGCCGGGCGCGATGTTACGTGTTGTGCTAGCCCCATGCTCACCGTTCTCAGTTACTGCTGACCTGATGCGCGAGTCGGCGCAGATGGCGAAGCAGTATGGCGTCACATTGCATACCCACCTGGCCGAGACACTGGACGAGGAGGCATTCTGCCTTGAAGTATTCGGCAGGCGGCCAGTGGAGTATATGGAAGACTTGGGCTGGATCGGTGGGAACGTGTGGCACGCACACTGTGTTCATATGAACCAGCGTGAGGTCGAGCTGTTCGGAAAGACTGGCACAGGCGTGGCTCACTGCCCCACCAGCAACATGCGGCTGGCCTCTGGCATCGCGCCAGTCAGGGCGCTGCGGGCAGCAGATGCCCCTGTCGGGTTGGGGGTGGACGGATCAGCGAGCAACGATGGGGGCCACATGCTCAACGAGGCACGGCAGGCCATGCTGCTTCAGCGTGTCAGCGGCGACCCACAGGCGATGAGCGCCCGTGGAGCGCTGGAGCTGGCGACTGTGGGCGGCGCCCATGTGCTGCGCCGCGATGACATCGGAGCACTGGAGCCGGGCAAGGTTGCCGACCTGATCGCTATCAGACTTGACCGCCTGGAATACGCCGGAGGTCTGCACGATCCGGCGGCGGCAACGGTGTTCTGCGCGTCGGTAGGCGTAGATTGGTCCATGATCAACGGCAGGGTTGTTGTTGACGAAGGTCAATTGACAACGGTCGACCTGCCCCCTATCCTCGAACGCCACAATCAGATCGCACGCGCCATGGTGAACCATGAACCGATTCGGTCGCGCCATTGAGTGCATCTCAGGAAGAACTGAACCATGACACGAACCGTCATCACAGGGGGCACGCTGGTCAGCTCAGAAGGGTCAGTGGTGGCCGACATAGTGATCGAGGGGGAGCAGATCGCGGGGATCGTCGCCCAGGCCCAGGCCGGACCTGACGATGTGGTGATTGAGGCCAGTGGCTTGCTGGTACTGCCGGGGGTGATCGATGCACACACCCATATCATGCTCGACACTGGCATCTACAAAACTGCCGACAACTGGCTGGTGGGAACGCAAACTGCCGCAGCGGGCGGCGTAACCACGGTGATCGATTTCGCCACCCAATTCCCTGGCCAGACCTTCAGCCAAGCGGTGCAGAACCGGATCGATGAGGTTCACGACGCTATCGTCGATTACGCCCTGCATTGCATGATCACCGAGTTCCCCATCGGGATGGAGCTTTCGCTTCGGACGCTGATCGACCTGGGGGTGCCCAGCTTCAAGGTTTACACTACATACCGTCCCAACTACTATATGGACGATGCGGCGCTGCTGCGCCTTTTAAAACAGGCGCGGCAGATTGGTGGTTTGGTGATGGTCCATGCTGAGAATGACTCGATGGTGACCGAGGCAACCACCCACCTGGTCAATACCAGCCGGACAGCGTGGCGCTTTCATCCGCTGGCGCGTCCGCGCGAAGCTGAGATCGAGGCGGTCAATCGGGTGCTGTTCCTAGCTGATATGGCAGGTGCGCCTATATATGTCGTCCATTGCACCACAGGGCGGTCGGTGGAGTTGGTGTACCAAGCGGCGCGGGCCGGCCAGCCAGCATGGTGTGAAACCTGCCCGCAGTACCTATTGCTGGACGAGCGTGTATACCTGAGTGGACACCCAGAGCACTACATCCTCCAGCCGCCGATCCGGCCTGTGGGTGAGGCGGACAAGCTGTGGGAGCTGATCTCGAAGCGGGCGGTGAGCGTCATCTCGACCGACAGTTGCGACTATACGCTCGACCAGAAGCGTGAGCACACCGAGTTCACCAGGACACCGGGCGGGTTGCCGGGAATCGAGACACTGCTGCCGCTGGTCTACACCTATGGTGTCGACGCCGGGCGTATCGAGATCACAGATTTGGTGCGGATGCTGTGCGAGAACCCAGCTCGACTGTTTGGGCTGGCCCCTCGCAAGGGATTCCTGCGCCCTGGCAGCGATGCTGACCTGGTGCTGTATGACCCCCAGAGCGAGCGGGAGATTCACCATGCAGACCTGCATTTTCTGTCTGGCTATAGCCCCTACGAGGGGATGCGTGTGAAGGGTCAGGTGCACACGACAATCGCGCGGGGTGAGGTGATCTACCGTGATGGGAAGGTCGTAGGGGCAGCAGGCCGCGGGCGGTTTGTGCCTGGTGCGCCATTCACGCTGGGGCCTGTGAACGAATGAGGCTATAGGCTAAGATATGGAGCGGGAGAAGCTGATCCGGGCGGCGCGCGGCAACGAACCTGCTGCGGTGTTGCTCAAGAATGCCAATCTGGTCAACGTCTTTACAGGTGAAATCTACCAGACAGACATCGCGATCCGGCATTCGCGGATCGTTGGTGTAGGGGATAACTACGAGGCCGAACAGGTCATCGATCTTCAGGGCCGGTACGTTGCGCCGGGCTTCATCGATGCGCATGTGCATATTGAAAGCTCAATGTGTGTGCCGCGCGAGTTTGCCAAGGCAGTGATCCCTCATGGGGTGACCTCAGTCGTCACTGATCCCCACGAGATCGCCAACGTGCTAGGGTTGGAAGGCATCAGCTTCATGCTGGAACAGGCCAAGTACGGCCCGATGAGCATGTATGTGATGGCCTCGTCGTGCGTTCCGGCCACGCACATGGGCACTGCCGGAGCGCAACTCGAAGCCTACGACATTGCCCACCTGCGCAACAATCCGTGGGTGCTGGGCCTGGCGGAGATGATGAATTACCCTGGCGTTATATTTGGCGATAAAATCGTCCTTGACAAGTTGGAGGCCTTTGAGGGAACTGTCATCGATGGTCATTGCCCCGGCCTGACTGGCAAACAGTTGAACGCTTATGTTGCCGCCGGCATCCGCTCTGACCACGAAAGCACTACAGTTGAGGAGGTGCAGGAGAAGCTGCGCCTGGGTATGATGGTCTTCATCCGTGAGGCGACCAATGCGCACAACCTGCACAGCCTGCTGCCAGCAATTACACCCGAAAATCACCACCAGATTTGCTTCTGTACAGATGATCGCCAGCCATCCGATCTGATCGACCAGGGTTCGATTGACCACATGGTCCGCACAGCGATTGCCGAAGGCATCGACCCGGTGATAGCCATCCGAATGGGCACGATCAATACTGCGCGGTACTTTCGGCTGCACGAGCACGGCGCAATCGCCCCGGGGCGGCGGGCCGATCTGATCGTCTTCTCCGACCTGAACAACCTGATTCCGGAGCAGGTGTACCGGGGCGGATACTTGGTAGCCGAGAATGGACAGATGCTGCCGATCCAGGAGCAGCGTCGGCCAGCTCAACTGCGCAGTTCAATCAATATCCGCTGGGATGCTGTCAACTTTGCCATCCCGGCGCAGAGTACACGCGCCCGTGTGATTGGCAGCATCCCCAACCAGCTCATCACCGATCACCGCATCGCAGAAGTCAGGTGTGAAGATGGATACGCCGTCTCGGACGTGGCACGTGATATCCTGAAAATAGCTGTCATCGAACGGCATCGAGCCACGGGCCAGGTTGGCAAGGGCTTCATCCAGGGGATCGGGCTGAAGCGTGGTGCTGTTGCCGGGACGGTGGCCCACGATCACCACAACTTGGTGGTGATCGGGGTGGATGACGAGAGTATGCTGATGGCAGCCCGAGCCGTGGCCGAGATGGATGGCGGATTGGTGGTCGTTGATGGCCATCAGGTATTGGCTCAGTTGCCCTTGCCGATTGCGGGGCTGCTCTCAGACCAGCCGATCGGTGAAGTGCGGGCCGCCACCGATCGATTGCTCCATGCGGCGCACCAGCTTGGCTCGCCACTGCACGATCCGTTCATGGCGATGAGCTTCATGGCGCTGGAGGTGATTCCGCACCTGAAGCTGACAGACAAGGGATTGGTCGATGTCGACCGCTTCGAGATGGTCGACTTGTTTGTCGAGTGATCATCACAAGAGCTGTCATGTGCACATGGAGTCGTTTTCGGACATACTCCGCGCGTATTGCAAGAACTTTAAGCACACTTTGAGGAGATTTAGTTATGCGTAGTTTTCTGGGTCGCGACATTCTTTCGCTGAAAGATTTTGAGCGGCACGAGTACTTCCGTGTTTTTGAAGTGGCTGCTCGGCTGGAGCCTTATGCGCGAGATCGCCGCAATGGCGATCTGTTGCAACACAAGACGCTGGTGACAGCCTTCTACCAGCCCAGCACGCGCACTCGTCTGGCCACTGAGGCGGCCATGCATCGCCTGGGTGGACACGTGACCGGTTTTGCAGATTTTAAGATGACCCGCGCCGGTGACTTCTATCAGGAGGGCATCCAGGACACGGTCAAGATGCTGGAATACTATGGCGATGTGATCGCCATGCGGCACTTTCAGCAGGGCGCACCTGCCGAAGCTGCCGTGCATGCCAGCGTGCCGATCATCAACTGTGGTGATGGGTGGGGGGAGCATCCCACGCAGGTCATTACTGACCTGCTGACCATCTACCGCGAGCGTGGGACGCTCGACGGGTTGACGTGGGTGCTGATTGGCGACATGCGGATGCGCACCATGCACAGCATCAGCTATGCGCTGAGCAAGTTTGACACGCAGGTATACGTGATCTCGCCAGATGAGATGTATTTCCTGCCGGAGTTTGCACAGGAGATCACCGACATGGGCCTGCGCTGGGAGCGCAAGGAACATATCGAACAGGTCATCGGCGAGGCCGACGTGATCTACATGGAACCGGTTGTTCAGCCTGACTATACTAAAGCTCGCCAGGAAGCTACCGCTGACAAAGGCATGACTCCGGCCAACTACCAGGTCACCAAGAAGCTGCTCTTTGAGAAGGCTAGACCCAATGCCATTGTTCTGCACTCCCTACCCCGCCAAGATGAGCTGAGCACCGACGTTGACACGACTCGTTATCAGCGCTACTGGGTCGAAGCCTACAACGGCGTGCTGAGCCGCATGGCGTTGCTGGCTCTGATCCTGGGAGCAATGGAATAGGCGGCAGTGCCACCCCTTTATCTAGGAGAGATATTTCTATGCAGACACACCTCACCGGGCGTGATATGATCACGTGCCAGGAATGGGCCCGCGACGAGCTTGACACCGTTTTCGACGTGGCATTTGACCTGAAGCGCAAGCGGGCCTTGGGCGAACCGCATCCGTATCTGCGCGACAAGGTGCTGGGAATGCTGTTTTTCTTCTCCAGCACACGCACCCGTGTCAGCTTCGAATCGGGTATGGCGCAGCTCGGTGGCCACGCCCAGTTTATTGAGAGCCGCACCACGCAGATCGCCCATGGCGACACGGCCAAGGAGATCGGGGAGATCGTGGGGCGCTACTGCGATGGCATTGCGATCCGCAACGTGGACTGGGGGATCGGCAACGCTTACATCCGTGGTGTGGCTGAGGCCAGCCGTGTGCCCGTGTTGAACATGCAGTGCGACTACTATCATCCCTTCCAGGCGTTGGCCGACATGATGACGATCTTCGAGCGCTTTGGGCGTGACCCACGCGGCAAGGTGCTCAATGTGAGCTGGGCCTACGCTGAGAGCTATCAGAAGCCGCTGTCGGTCCCACAGAGCCTGATTATGTTGGCAACGCGCTACGGCATGCATGTGCGCCTGACCCGCCCGCCGGAGTTCAAGATCATGCCGGATATCGAGGCGCAGGCCTATGACAATGCCCGCAAACACGGTGGCAGCTTTGAAGTGCTGGACGATTTCGACGCAGGCTTCCGGGGAGCAGATATCGTGTATCCCAAGAGTTGGGGAGCAATGCTGACGACGACCGACGACAAGGAGTCGGCTGCCATTGGCAAGAAATACACCGATTGGATCGCTGACGAACGCCGGATGGGGCTGACGCGCAACGGTGAAGCCATCTACATGCACTGTCTACCTGCCGACCGCAACGTTGAAGTTACAGATGCCGTCATCGACGGACCGTGGAGTGCGGTGTATGATGAGGCCGAGAATCGGTTGCACGTCCAGAAGGCCGTGATGGCCCTCACCATGCGTTAGAAATCTCATCCCCATTCCCTAGACGCAGAGTCAGAACAATACACATCATCTTGAGGAAAGAATGAGCAAGGCAAAGCGTAAACTGGCAGCCGTCGCCATCGGCGGCAACTCGCTGATCAAAGCCAAAGACAAGGCCGAAATGCGCTATCAGTGGGAGGCAGTGCATGAGACGTGCTCCCATCTGGCAACCATGGTCGAGCAAGGGTGGGACATCGTGATCACGCATGGCAATGGGCCGCAGGTCGGCTTCATCCTGCGTCGTTCAGAACTGGCTGCCAAGGAGGTGCACACCGTTCCGCTTGACATCATTGGAGCAGACACGCAGGGATCCATTGGGTACATGCTCCAACAGTCGCTGATAAACGAGTTCAAGAGACGTAACATCAATCGGCAGATCGTTTCGCTTGTAACCCAGGTGCTGGTTGATAGAAACGATCCAGCCTTTCAGCACCCGACCAAGCCCATTGGCGGGTACCTGACCGAAGACCTTGCCGAGCATTTCCGTCAGGAGGGCTGGACGGTAATCGACGATGCGGGTCGGGGGTTGCGGCGCGTCATTGCATCACCGATTCCCATCCGAATTATCGAACTGGACGCGATCAAAGCCCTGCTCGACCAGGGTTTCATCGTTGTGGCGGTGGGTGGCGGCGGCATCCCCGTCATTGAGACGGAGGAAGGAGACCTGCGGGGTTCCTACGCCGTGATCGACAAGGATCGGGGTACGGCGCTGCTGGCCAACGGCATCCATGCCGACTTGTTTGTGATCTCGACTGCTGTGGAGAAGGTCGCCATCAATTTCAACAAGCCGAACCAGCAGTGGCTCAACCGGATGACAGTTGATGAGGCTCGTCGCTATTTGGACGAAGGTCACTTTGCCGAAGGCAGCATGAAGCCTAAAATAGAGGCGGTGATCTCGTTCCTGGAAAGTGGTGGGGAGCAAGCTCTGATCACTAACCCTGAGAATATTGCTCGCGCCCTGGCCGGTGAAACTGGAACGTGGATCACGCATGGGTAGGCTCTGGGGATTTGTCCGCAGTGTGTTTGCGGACAAACCTTAAGAGAAGCCCGCTTACAGGTGGGAGTGGCAACCTGTCGGCGGGCCAGCGTGCGGTAAAGTCGGTCTAGGGGTGGGATAGGGAGAAAGAATGGACTTTCCGCTTTTCTGCCTGCTCACCCACCAAGTCAGTGCCCAGAGGAGAAAAGGAGAGGCTATGTCAACCAAACGTGTACCGCTGCTTGTCGTGCTTGTGATCGCTGCCATGCTCATGGCGGCCTGCGTAACCGCGGCAGGCGAGGAGGCCGCCACGCCGGAGGAGGTGGCTGGGTACCAGATCCCCGACATTGAAGAAGGCAAGTTCAACGTGGCCTTCGTCTACATTGGCCCCCATGACGATGGCGGCTGGACCCAGGCGCACGACGTTGGCCGTCAGTATGTGCAGGACAACGTTGAAGGTGTGCACACGGCTTACGTCGAGTTGGTGGCTGAGGGCGCGGATAGTGAGCAGGTGATCCGCTCGCTGGCGCGCAAGGGCTTTGATCTGATCATCACGACCTCGTTTGGCTACATGGATCCGACCGAGACTGTGGCAGGCGAATTCCCCGACATCGATTTCGTCCACATCTCAGGTTACAAGGCGAATGGTGAGAACTTCGGCAACCTGTTCGGTGCTATGGAGGACATGAAGTACCTGGCAGGTATGTTGGCCGGTGCAAGAGCGCGGGAAGATGGCAATCCCAAACTGGGCTACATGGCTACCTTCCCCATCCCAGAGGAGATTCGCCTGGGCAACGCCATTGCACTGGGCATGAAGGTTACCTGCCCGGAATGCACGATGGACGTGCGTTGGATCAACACTTGGCACGACCCGGTGATCGAGAAGGAGGCCGCCGCCTCGCTGTTTGACGCCGGTGCGCAGGTGGTCTTCACTGGCGCTGATACTCCGGCAGTTGCTGACGTAGCCGCTGAGAAGGGCAAGTGGGGTGTCACATACGACTACTTCGGCTCCTGCAAGATTGACGCCTGCCTGACGGCGCCCTACTGGAACTGGGGTCCGGTGTATGCCGACATCGTCAGGCGCTCGATGAACGACGAGTACGTTGGCGGCTGGGAGTACTTCGACGCTGACTCTGGCGGCTTGGGGCTGTTCGGTTTCATGGAGGGCGAGACAGTACAGCCGGGCGTGGCGAGCCTGCCGGAGGCCGATGTCCAGATGGTGCGCGACCTGCTGGCCCAGATGCTGGCCGGTGAGTTTACCCGCTTCGACGTGTTCAGCGGTCCGATCTACGACAACAAGGGCAACCTGATCATCGAGGAAGGCAGCTCCTTCCAGCAAGCTGACCTGGATCAGTTCCCGCCAGGAGCCCCTGGCCTGGAGTGCCAGTATTGTATGTACTGGTGGGCTGACGGCATCACAGCAGAGCTGCCGGAGTTAGGACAGTAATCTGACTTGCTGCGGGAGGGAGAGCTTCTCTCCTCCCCTCGACCTGAATTGACGGCGAAGCCGGGCACGGCCCTGACCCGGCTTCGCCAAACATACGACACGAACCCCTTCTTCACCGATGCACTCAGCAGGCTACTCCCTATTAATTCTCAGCGTTCCATCGATGAAGTTTCGAGGGAACTTGTGATGAAACTCAGGTTTGACCGGAACTGTCTTCGATCAAACGCTTGACAGGATAGGAGGCCATGACGGGATCAGCCCTTGCAGTACAAATGAAAGGCATTGTACGGCGTTTCCCTGGCGTTTTGGCCAACAACCACATCGATTTTGACCTGCGGCTGGGCGAGATCCATGCCCTGCTGGGCGAGAATGGCGCCGGCAAAAGCACCCTGATGAATATCCTAACCGGTCTGTACAAGCCAGACGAGGGCGAAATCTGGGTGAAGGGTCGGCGGGTCTTTTTTGGCTCGCCGCGCGATGCTATCGCTGCCGGCATCGGCATGGTGCATCAGCATTTTATGCTGGTTCCCTCTCACACCGTCACCGAAAACATTCTCCTTGGTCTTGAGAAGCCGCGCTTCTGGCTGCGTCTGCCAGAGTACGAACGACAAGTTGCGGAGCTACAGCGGCGCTTTGGCCTCAAAGTGGATCCCAAGGCCAAGATATGGCAGCTTTCAGTCGGCGAGCAGCAGCGTGTGGAGCTGCTGAAGATACTGTACCGGGGAGCCGACGTGCTGATCATGGATGAGCCGACTGCGGTCTTGGCTCCTCAGGAGGTCGAGGAGTTATTCAAAACGTTACGAGCGATGGCGGCTGAGGGCAAGTCGATTGTTTTCATCAGCCACAAGCTGCATGAGGTCACCTCAATTGCCGACCGCATCACCGTGTTGCGGCGGGGAGAGGTGACAGCCGCCGGTTTGCCCGGAGGTCAGGTTGATCGGGCCGAACTTGCCCGCCTCATGGTGGGGCATGAAGTGCTGTTCTCGCTTGAAAAGAAGCAACAGCAGCCTGGTGAGCGGGTCCTGGTGGTCGAGGACGTATATGCAGAAAGCGACCGGGGCTTGCCCGCATTGCGTGGCGTATCCCTGAACGTGTGTGCAGGTGAGATCGTGGGCCTGGCTGCGATTGCGGGGAATGGCCAGAGTGAGCTGGTGGAGGTGATCACTGGCCTGCGTCCTTGCACACAGGGCCGGGTGTTGGTCAATGGGCAGGAGGTGCATAACCGCTCCGCACGAGTGGCCATTGACATGGGTGTATCGCACATTCCCGAGGATCGTACCCACGTTGGCACTGCCCCCAACCTGAGCATCACCGAAAACCTGATCATGAAGAGCTATCGCCAGCCGCCTATCGCCCATGGATGGACTATCGATCGTGTGGAAGCACTGCGCCAGGCCGAGAAGCTCAAGGATCAGTACGAGATCTTGGCTCCAGGGGTCCAGACACCCGTGAGACTGCTTTCGGGCGGCAACTTGCAACGGGTGATCCTTGCCCGCGAGATCTCGGCGGGGCCCACATTGATGATCGCTGTGCAGCCCACACGTGGGCTGGATGTAGGCGCCATCGAAAATGTCCGCCGCCTACTGCTCGCTCAACGAGAGGCTGGCAAGGCCATCCTGCTCGTCTCAGAGGAACTAGAGGAATTGATTGCCCTGAGCGACCGGATTTATGTGCTTTACGAGGGCGAAGTCATGGGCGAGGTGCACGACGGCAGCACTAAGGAAATCGGCTTATTGATGACCGGCACCCGTCAGGCTGATCTGTAAGGAAAGAGATAGGCAATGACTACATCGGAGTCTTCTCCCTCCCGGCGCAGGCTACAGTTACCCTTCACAATGGGCCTAGAGCAGCGAATGGATACCCCCGGCTGGCTGCCAGTCGTGACTTCGGTGGGCGCGGTGATCGTGGCGCTGTTGATCGGTGGGGTGATCCTGTGGCTGTCTGGCGGCGACCCCGTCCGATCCTACCAGCACATCTTTAAGGCTGCCTTCGGCAGCGTGGGGGTCTTCAACGACACGTTAGTCAAAGCCTCACCACTCATTCTGATCGGTCTGGCGTGTTCGTTGGCCTTCCGGATGCGGCTGTGGAACATCGGTGCTGAGGGCCAATTGTACATCGGAGCGTTCGGGGCGAGCGCTGTGGTGCTGCTGCCTCTGCTTCCACCGGAGACCTCACCCTGGATCATGCTGCCTACGATGATGTTGGGTGGGTTCGTGGCGGGAGCATTGTGGGGATTCGTGCCCGGCTACCTGAAAGCCAGGCTCAACGTGAATGAGATCATCACCACGTTGATGCTCAACTATGTAGCCCTGTCGTGGAACAACTATTGGATCTTTGCACACTGGAATGAGAGCGGCTTTCAGATGTCACCAACCTTCCCCAGGAGCGCCTGGCTGCCGCGTCTGTCAGACTTTGCCAAACAGGTGCCCTTTTTCTCTGGGCTGACGCTGCATGCAGGGATGATCTTTAGCCTGGTGATGGTGGTTGTCGTGTGGTTCATCCTGTATCGCAGTCAGTGGGGCTACGAAATCCGACTGATCGGTGACAATCCCAAGGCGGCCCAGTACGCTGGGCTGCCCATTGTGCGCAATACTGTGCTGGTCATGATGCTTTCGGGAGGGTTGGCCGGACTGGCTGGTATGGCTGAAATTGCAGGAGTGGTGCACCGTTTCCAGGAGCGTATCTCACCGGGGTACGGTTTCACCGGCATCATCATTGCCTGGCTGGCCAAGCTGAACCCTTTTGCAGTGGTGCTTGTCTCGATCCTGTTCGGCGGCCTGATCCTGGCCGGACGCGAGATTCAACCGTCGGGCATTCCGACCATGTTGCAGGGCATCATCCTGTTCTGCATCATCAGCAGCGAGGTACTGGTGCGCTACCGGCTCATCATCCGCAGGCTGGAGGCATAGGCCATGGATCTCATTATTGTGTTGCAGGCGGGTGTTGCCACCGGCACGGTGCTGTTGTACGCGACACTGGGCGAGCTGATCACGGAACGATCGGGAGTGCTCAACCTGGGCGTCGAAGGGATGATGCTGATCGGGGCTATGACGGCCTTCAGTGTGGCGGTGGACACTGGCAATCCTTGGCTGGCACTGATCGTGGCCATGTTGGCTGGTGGGTTGCTCTCCGTACTCCACGGCATGGTTACCATCCACTTGCGAGCCGATCAGGTGGTGAGCGGCTTGTCGCTGACTTTCTTGGGGACGGGTGTCAGCTTGGTGCTGGGCGAGGGGCTGAGCGATGCAGGGGCAATTTCGTTGCTCCCGGCGTTCGACATCCCTTTGCTTTCAGCCTTGCCCATCATCGGGCCGATCTTCTTTACACGGCAGTCAATTCTCACGTACCTGGGTTACCTGCTCATTCCGGCAGTGTGGTATTACATCAACCACACCCGGCCCGGGCTGCACCTGCGTGCCGTCGGAGAGTATCCTGCGGCTGCCGATGCATTGGGCATCAATGTTTATGGGCTGCGTTACCTGTATGTCGTCGTGGGGGGGATGTTGTGCGGACTGGCTGGGGCGACGCTCAGTCTGGCGATCTCACCGGGCTGGTTCAGCGAGAAGACGACCGCTGGGTTGGGCTGGATTGCCATCGGCCTGGTGATCTTCGCTCAGTGGAATCCTCTGCGGGCGGCGTTGGGGTCGTTTTTGTTCGGTGCGCTGCGACGTCTGATCTTGGACCTGCAAGGTCCGACAACGCTGCTGGGGTTCAGCAATCCCTTCTTCTTTAATCCCTACCTGGGCTTCTTCCTGCAGATGGTGCCCTATCTGTTCACCATTGTGGTGCTGGTGATCGGCTCTCGCGAGGCGTTACGCAAACGTCTAGGTGCGCCTGCTGCGCTAGGTCTGCCCTATGTGCGTGGTGAGCGTGGGTTGTAGGGTTCGCGTGTTCCTTTACCGGTCTGGCTCATTCGGGATGTAATTCCCGGCTGAGGTTGTCGGCAGATGCTCTGGGCATGGCAGACAACCTCTAAAAAACAGCCAAATTGAGGCCTAGATGAATCATGTCATTGGACTCGAGTGCACCTTGTGTGGCGCTGTTTATGCTCCTGGCGAGGTTGAGTATGTGTGCCCCAAGCACGGCAGCAACGGCAACCTCGACGTGCAGTATGATTACGACCAGATCGCACGGCGTGTGCAAGATGAGAGTCTGCTAGAAGGGAGAGGTATCTGGCGGTACAAAGCGCTGCTGCCCCTACCCTATGATGCTCAGGTGCCGCCGCTGCTCGTTGGCGACACGCCCCTGTATCAAGCCAACAACATTGCTCGGCAGATCGGCGTGGGCGAGGTGTGGATCAAAGATGATGGGCGCAACCCCACTGCATCGCTAAAAGACCGCGCCAGCGCGCTGATCGTAGCCAAAGCCCAGGCTGAACGTCGCGGCCTGGTGACGACGGCTAGCACTGGCAACGCAGCGGCAGCACTGGCAGGATTGGCAGCGAGTGTCCATATGCCCACCGTGATCTTCGTCCCAGCCAGCGCGCCAGAGGCCAAGATCGCGCAGCTTCTGGTGTATGGGGCGCATGTGTTGCTCGTTGAAGGCACCTATGATGATGCTTTCGACCTATGTGTGAGGGTCTCCGACGAGTATGGCTGGTACTGCCGCAACACGGGCTACAACCCCTATACTGCCGAAGGCAAAAAGACCGTCTCATACGAAATCTGCGAGCAGTTGGCTGGGCAGCCAGGGAAGTTCACCGCACCGGATACAATCGTGGTCAGCGTAGGCGACGGAAACATCATCAGTGGGGTGCACAAGGGACTCAAGGACCTGCGGGCGCTTGGCTGGATTCAACACGTGCCCCGCCTGATCGGAGTGCAGGCGGAAGGCTCAGCAGCCATGTACAGAGCCTGGCAGGATGGGATCAACCCGGCCCATATGACCCCCATTGAGGCGCACACGGTAGCCGATAGCATTTCGGCAGGGCTGCCCCGCGACCGCGTGAAGGCCATGCGCGCTGTCCAGGAAACTGGCGGAGTCTATCTTACCGTGAATGACGAGGAAATCCTGCACGCAATCCCGCTGCTGGCTCGCGCCACAGGCGTGTTTGCCGAGCCAGCAGCCTCGGCAGCCTATGCTGGGCTGCTTAAAGCTGCCCAGGCGGGCTTGTTCACTGCCGAGGAGCGAATCGTCGTATTGAGCACCGGCAGTGGCCTCAAAGATATTGCCTCGGCCCGTAAAGCCGTCCCGCAGGCTCCCAGGATTGCCCCGCATCTGGAGGACGTGGCCCGCGTGGTGAGTGAGATTTTTGGGGCGTAAGAGGGTACAATAGGGCACTGATCAACTCTCAGCGTCAGACAAGCTGCACACAGGATGACACACCAACCGGTCTTTTCAATTGTCACGCCCATATACAACGAGGCGGGGAACATCCGCGAGCTGCACCGTCGCGTCAGCGAGGTCATGGACCGCACAGGCGAGCCGTGGGAGCTGGTGATGGTCGATGATGGGAGCACCGACGAGTCGCCGGACCTGATGCGGGCGCTCTATGAGGAAGACCCTGAGCATGTCCGGGTGGTCCAGTTTGCTCGTAATTTTGGCCACGGGATCGCTGTGACCGCCGGTATGGATTACGCTGTCGGGCAGGCCGTGATTCTGATCGATGCTGATCTACAGGACCCCCCCGAAGTGATTTTGGACCTGATCGCCAAATGGCGGGAAGGATACGAGGTTGTGTATGCGGTCCGAGCCAAACGGGAGGGCGAGAGCTGGTTCAAGCGTGCCTCGGCGTCGCTGTTCTACCGCCTGTTGTATCGCATTACTGACATCAAGCTACCGCTGGACACAGGTGATTTTCGCTTGATGGACCGGCGGGTCGTGGATGCCGTCTTGTCGATGCGAGAGCATCACCGATTTGTGCGAGGCATGGTGAGCTGGGTGGGCTTCCGGCAGAGCGGCGTCGAGTACGTCCGCCATCAACGCTACTCCGGCGCGACGAAATATCCGTTGCGCAAGATGCTGCGCTTGGCCTGGGATGGTATCACCGGTTTCTCATACGTCCCTCTGCAGATCGCAACGTATCTGGGATTTGGGATCGCGGCGCTGAGCGTGTTGGCCATCCTGCTCGTGATCTATCTGCGCATCTTTACTGGAGCACACCCCCTTGAAGGGCAAGCCACCACGCTGGTGATGGTGCTGTTTCTAGGCAGTGTGCAACTGATCAGCCTGGGCATCATCGGTGAGTACCTGGGACGCATCTATGACGAGGTCAAGGATCGTCCGATCTACCTCGTTCGTGAGACGTTGGGCGTAACACAGCCGCCCGCGACATCGCATGGGAGCAGGCGCTGACTAGCGCCTCGCAGCAGCTCTCCAGGAGGATAAGCGTATGTCTGAGAACCACCAGGTTGAGGACCTCCTCGCACAGCATAAAGCAGCTCTGAATGAGTACAACCTGTGGGATGAGAAGGTCAAACAGCTGCTCAAAGGCAGGCGTGTGAAGGACCTGAGCCAGGAAGACATGCAGGCCTATCGTGAGGTGGCTGATCGTCGTGACGCTGCGTATGATCGGATGCGTCACCTGGAACGTCTCCTGCTCGATGACATCCCTGGCGCTTCTACAGGCAAATTCGCACGCCCAAGCTTAGACGATCTTGGGGCTGACCATACGTGAGGATCGATCACGCCCACTAACAGATAGGAGCACAACTCTACCATGTCCAAACGAAAGATCATCACAGGGCCAACTTTTGAGGAGATGCTACACCCTGAAAAGATCGCCCCTGCTGTGCGTGCTGAGGCGTTGCGTAAAATGAAGGAGGACCCCCTCGACCCGATCAACCTCTTCAATATCACCTGGAAGGACGCCGACAACGCCATCCAATATTACGTACTTCCCCCTCAGCTCACGAGCGTCGAGGTCCCGATCGTGGTCCTGCACAGTGTCCATTTCCCGACCCGCAGCCACAAGGTAGGTGCAGCCTACTCTGTGGTGGTCGAGAAGGAGATGTTTGGGGAAGTTGATCCGGAGGTGCACACTCTGGTGTGGCCTTCGACTGGCAACTACGGCATTGGCGGGGCATTTGTGGGCTGTCGCATGGGCTTCGACAGCGTGGTGGTGCTGCCTCAGGACATGAGTCGCGAACGCTTTGAGTATATTGGGAAGTTAGGGGCGCGGGTGATCGCTACCCCAGGTTCGGAGAGCAACGTTAAGGAAATCTACGATAAGACATGGGAACTGCGTCGCTCCGATCCCAACGTCCGTGTGCTCAACCAGTTTGAGGTCATGGGCAACTACCGCTTTCACTATCACGTGACTGGGAATACCATCGCCGAGTTGGCAGAGGTGCTGCACCAACAAGGGATCGGCAGCGGTAGAGTTGCGGCCTACGTGTCAGCCATGGGATCGGGCGGCACAATTGCCGCCGGCGATCGTCTCAAGCAACTGTGGCCAGAGCACAAGATCATCGGTCTGGAACCAATCCAGTGTCCGACGTTGTACAACAACGGCTATGGCTCGCACCGCATTGAAGGCATTGGCGACAAGCATGTCACCTGGATTCACAACGTATGGAACATGGACGCCATGATGTGCATCGACGACATGTCCTGTGTACGTGGCTTGGCGTTGCTGACCAATCCCGTCGGCAAACAGGTGCTGGTTAGTCGCTATGGGGTGCCTGAAGCAGACGTAGAGGCCATGAGCGGTTTCTTTGGCATCTCCGGAGTGTGCAATGTGCTGGGTGCGATCAAGGCCGCCAAGTACTACAACTTCGGGCCGGACGACGTGGTGGTCACCATCTGCACCGATGCCATTGACCGTTACTACTCGGTGATGGACTGGCTGGACAGCGTGGAGGGCAAGATGGATGAGGCGCTGGCAGTGCAGCGCATGGCTTCTACCTTCCACGGACAGAAGACCGACTACGTGCTGGAAGGCACCCGCGAGACGCGGACACGTTGGCACAACCTGAAGTATTACACCTGGGTCGAGCAGCAGGGCAAGACCGTCGAGGAACTGGACGCCCAGCGCGATCCTGCGTGGTGGCAGGAGCACCAACAGAAGGTGCCGGAGATCGACAGGCGGATCATGGCTTTTCGTAAGGAGCACCATATCCACGGCGAGTAGGCACAGCAGGCTATGTATCCCGAAGACCGTGTACTGGTGGGCGTAATGCCCCATCCCAGGGACCTTGAGATTGCGCGAGAGCAGCACTGGTACCGTGTGCCAGCTCGACACGCCCCGCAGGGCATTCACGCCGAGTACGTGGCCTTCTACTTCACCAAGTCCTTCGGCCCAGACCTGCGCTGGGCCATTCATTTCTACGCACGGCGCACCGGCCACGAGCTGGCACGCCGCGTGGACCTGTTGCCCGACGATCCCGGTCATCCTCGCGCCCACGAACGTTACTACAAACTCCAACTGGGTCCTCTGAAACAAAAGGTGCCACCCATTGTCAGCATGCGCTGGCGGCGCATCACTTTCATCCAAACCACGTGGGATCGCTTTGTGAAGGCGCGAGAGGTGAACGATCTGTTCAGCAGTGACAATGTCTTTGTCGACCGGGTATACCATGCGCTCAAGGCACGCGGAATCCAACCGGAGCGAGCGGTTGAGATTCGGGAGGGGCAAACTTGCTTCACGGTTGATCTGCTGATCCCCTGCCGTGACGGCGCTGTAATGCTCTCAACGGGCAGCGAACGCCCTCTAAGGGCATTGGCCCTGGCAGGAGATGAGTCTGAGGACCTGCGGCGCATCGAGGCTGCGATCCAGCAGTATGGTGGGCCGCTGATGGTTGACCTACCGCTGTGAGAGACAACATAAAACACGGGCCAAGCCCGTGTTTTGATTCGGGAATGGGATTACTTGGTACCGCCGCCATTCTTGAGCGGATTCTTGCTGAGCGCCGTGCTGATGATGCCGACCATCGCTCCGATGTCAAGCTCGCCCTTGTTGAGAACGCCTACTACTGGCCACGTGCTGAGCTTCTCGCGATCTGAGTCCTCAAGCACCTTGGCCGTTGCGACTAGAACACGCACGGGTTTGCTGTCCATCTGCTTGCGAATGTGATCGAGCAGCCCGAATCCGTCCAGGTGGGGCATCATCAGATCGAGCAGGATCAGATCGGGAATGTCCTTTGCCAGCCGGTCTACAGCTTCAAGACCGTCTTTGGCAGTGTCGGTGGTGTGCCCCGCCATTTTGAGTGTGATGTTGAAAAGCTCCCGAACATCGGGTTCATCATCAACCACCAGGATGCGCGCCACGATTGTTTTCCCCTGTGTTTGAGGTCACTCTAAAAACTATAGACTATCACACAGAAAACTGCTACTTAACTGTAGTACTATCCCTGCTCAGTCTCTTTCGATGAAGACCGGCAGGTGGCCCAGGGCAATGATGTCCTGCCACTTAGCGCGGTCACCCTCGGTGAAGAGAGCGGCCTGGCCCACGATAGTGCCCCCGGCCCTTTGGATCAACAACTGCATGCTCTGAAGCGTGCTGCCAGTCGAGATAACATCATCTACCAGTATAACACGTCTGCCGCTCAACATGTTGCGGTCTTTCTCATCAAGCACAAGCATCTGCGGCTGGCCGGTGGTGATCGACATTGTCTCGGCCTGGAGCGCATCACCCATGTAAGGCTTGTAGCTCTTGCGCAACACCACCCATGGCATGTCCATCTCAACAGCCAGGGCGTAGAGCAGAGGGATGCTTTTGGCCTCTGCCGTCACGATGACTTCTCCACCTTTGTCCTTAAGCCGTCTGGCAAGCTCTTTGGCAGCTGCCTGCACAAGCTCTGTGTCACCCAAGATGTTGACAATGGCAATCTTAACACCCGGCGCAACTTCAAAGATCGGCAAGTCTCGTTTGACGCCGGCAATCTCCACCGGGTAGGTTGCACGTGCCTGGGATGACATGGCTGCTTTCTCCATCATGTCGTGAGGTTAAGGGTCGGCAGACTGAATGCGTCATGCCGCATGAATTCTACCGTAAATCCTTGATGATGATAAGATCATCTTGCCGATTTGTACATCTCGTGAGGAGGGAATCCGGTGGAGCCAACCAGGACTGTGCTGATCACAGCCTTCGAACCGTTTGGGGGGCGGACTCGAAATGCATCGCAGGAGGCCCTAAAGATGCTGCTAGCGCAGAACGGGGGCGGACTGCCAGATGCGGCTGCGTCTCCGTTGCCCGGGCTGAGCCTCGTGACGTGTATCATCCCGGTTGAGACAGGCCGCGCCTCGCAGATGATCCGCGAGGCGCTCGATGAGGTGTGTCCTGATGACCTTGTCTGCCTGGGCGAAGCCGGACGCCCCAGCATCTGCCTGGAACAGGTAGGCTATAACGAGCGGCGATTCGTGATTCCGGATAACGCCGGGAACATGGTCGAAGGACAACCTGTCCAGCCAGGCGCTCCGCCTGCTTACGGATCGACGCTGCCGCTGGCAAGAATGCTTGAGGCCATGCAGGCCACTGGCGTTTCAACACGTCTCTCGGACGATCCGGGGCGCTACCTGTGCAACGAGGTGCTTTTCAGCGCCCTTCACTACATCGCAGAGCAGCGGTTGAGCACTCGGGCAGGGTTTGTTCATGTGCCGCATCTGCCAGCAGAGGCTACAGAGCCGGAGTACCCCTGCTTGGAGACTGCCGAAGTGGTGCGTGCACTGCGAGCGGGCCTCCTGGCCCTGGCAGAATCGGAGCAAGCGCGAGAGAGCTATTCGCCCCTATGATGTCCGCTGGTTCGGGTACCTTCCCAGCGATAGAACTCCGTCGTGACGAGCTGCGCTGCGAGTTCATCGAGCTGCGGTAGGTCGGCCAACGATGCCAGATACTGTTGGGCCTCCGGTGAGAGATCAAGGGTGGCAATCAGTCGCATGCGTGTGGACTGGCGAAGGAGGGTCTCATGGATATCATCGTCCAGCAGGGCCTTGCCCAGCAAGCGATTAAGGATCAGATAATCTTGGTTGAAACGATTGGTGGCCATACTTCCAGCCTCTCGGAGTAAAGTGTGTGCCTGATCTATACCGGAAGTTCGTGAGCCGAATCTGTCCACCTGGGAGCAAAATTCACAAGAGATTCACAGCAGGAGCACAACCGACTGGCGAGGATCAGGGGATGAATGGGCGGAAGTCCACCACAGTGATGGATTGTTTAAGGCCAAAGTCATCGTAGGCAACGATCAATTGGCCGCCGCGCTCGGCAGCGCGACGCGCCAGCCAGAAGAGCACTTCCTCCGTGCGCTGATCCTGGAACATAATCTGGTCGTCGGGGAAGCGTGTGACTGTTCCATCGAAGGTGATGCTCAGAAAACGCAGAGCTGCCCCGGTTGGATCGTTTGCCTGAAGAGTGTAGAAGTTTAACTCCTGGGCCTCTTCCACAGCTACTGGACGTCCAGCGATCTGCGGTCCGGTTTCGGTCCATGTCAGTGGACCCACCCAGGGGTGCGCACTGGTATATCGTGACACAGCACCCTGATCAAAAGAAGCTGTGGCGTCGATCACCGGATCGATCTTTCCGGCCATGACACGTCCCATGTAAGCCTCAGGGACGCGAGTAGGAGTGGGTGTGATGATCCTAGTGGGCCTGGGACTGGTAGCAGTAAGGGTGGGCTGTGGAGTGGGTGTTGTCAGTGAGGCTATGTCTATGGTGTCTACCAGCACAAGCTGTGCCTGACCAGCTTGGCCCTCGCCATAAGCCGCTCGCAGGATGTAGCCGCGCAACCTAGCCTGAACAATGAGCGCTTTCAGTGCGAGGGACAGGCGTGCTTCCATCAGCACCCAGCGAGTTTCAGCAAAAATGGATTCGCCCCTGAGCACGCTCAGGGACAAGGTGCTGTCCGACTGTTCCATTGTTGCCACATGGCTGAGGCGGGTAGGATCGGCAAGATCGGGGATCAGGATCTCCAGCTCAGCCAGCGTGTCAATTTCGAGAGGTTGGTTTCCAAAAATTGGTCTGTTGTCATCGGTCAGAGATAAATTGTCCGCAGCGCTGCTGCTCTGCCACCACGCCATGCTGGCAACAGGGGGAAGGCCATTCGTGAGAACCGGAAGCACACAGTCTAGTACAGCATTGGCCCACTCGTCAGCAGGTGTGCTGGTCAGGGGAGGGGTGCGGCGGGGAGGTGTGTCCGACGGTGCTGGGGGGACAATCAGTGTGGCCAGAACAACGGGCGACTCTGTGGGCAACGGGGGGGTGTTCACAGTCGTCAGCGCCGGAGGCAGCAGTGGGATGGCGCGCAAGATCACTGCGCCCAGTGCCACGAGCGCAAGCAGCAGGGTGAGCACCTTCAAGCGCCGGATACGTTCCTGAGCAGCCACGTCAGCGGATCGTCCAGACCTCCAGGTTGTCGAAGACCACGCGCAGCGGGCTATCCACTGCGCTGACAGCATAGATAGCCAGGCCGCCTCTGCCATGAGTCTCACTGGTGAATGCACCGATGGGCTGGCCATCAAAGTACATGGTAAAGCTTTCACCCTGGGCAGCGACGCCTACGATATGGGTATCTGGCCCGACAGCACTGAGGCCGTCAGGAAGCGAGGCATCCAGCAAGGGGGTGGTGTTGAGCCTGCCGCCAGCGCGTTCGAAAACTGTCACTCGGCCATCACAGAACACGGTCAGTGCATAATAGTTGCCTTCATCCTGGAAACGGAAAAACAAGCCGTAGCCGCCTCCGGCTGGGCAAGCCTGTGGCGTGACCTGGACCTGGGCCAAGAAGTCATCCCGGTTAAGGCTGGAGGTGTTCACATAGCGCCGTGCATTCACGCCAAGATCGAAGACGTATCCGCCGTTCTCGATGTATATCTTGGCCGAGGCATCCTCTAAAGTTGGCCATCCCCGCGAGAAATCCGAAGTCAGGATGACCTCTCCACGCTCGATGCCCTGAGAGGTCTGGGATGGCTCGGCTGATGGCGTGGCCGCAGTTTCAGCCAAGGCTGTGGCTTGGGGCGTCTCATCGCCTGAAGTGGATGAAGGCTCCTGAGTTGGCGACGCTCCTGGCGTGGCTGTCGGGTAGGGTGTCACAGTGGGTGGAGGAAGTGGCGAGGGTGTGGCCGTGGGCGGCACCCGCGTAGGTGCAAGTGTAGCTGTCGGAAGAGGAGTAGAGGGAGGAGTGCGGCTACACGCGACTAACAGGATCGCCAGACCCAGGGGCAAAATCATGACGGATGTTTTGTGCATGGCGCTCATTGATCCAACTGGAAGGATTTGCTTCACGGGGTGGATCATAGCGCAGAGGGGCTAGTTTTCACAGTCGCGGCTGAGCTGTGGGGGGCACGAAGCGGGCTATAACCACAGCGTAAGGCGGTCCGTCCGTTTTCATGCCAGTGGGTAGACGTGTGGCAAATGTCACCTTGAGGCGGCTCATCTCTTGGTATAATCTGTGCGGTTTTAAAATTTAGTGAGATTTAGACGGTCCTGTATGAATGGTGTGGCAGACCAGGGTAAAATGAGCACTAAGCTGCGTGCAAAAAAACCACGTCTTCAGACGCCGCTGCGACGTCTACCTATGACACTGGCTCTGGTGATGACCGGAGTCCTTTTTATCACGCTGGGGCTAGTAGCCTTTACGATGGACAGCCAGGGGGACTACCCCGCGCGGCTGCTCGCGCTGATCTTCACGGCTACGCCTACAGCCACTCACACAGCTATGCCCTCTGTGACGCCGTCGATGCCACCCTCGGCGACTCCCACACCGACCATCACGCCCAGCCCCACCCTCACGCTGACGCCTAGCATCACGCCCACTGAGACTCCGACCTTCACCCCTACGCCGTGGCCAACTCCGGACTCCCGCGACCGGGAGTTCTACATTCCGATCCTGATGTATCACTACATCAGTGCGCCCCCTGCCGACGCGGATGTCTATCGCCTTGACCTGTCCGTCAGGCCGGACGACTTTCGTGCCCAGATGGTCTGGCTGAAGGAGAATGGCTACCAGACCATCACCCTCTACGACTTGATCTATGCGCTGAACATCGGTTGGCCTTCCCTACCAGACAAGCCCATTGTCTTGACCTTCGACGATGGCTATGCCGACAACTACGAAAACGCTTTTCCCATCCTGAAGGAGTTTGGCTTCGTTGGCACTTTCTTCATCCTGACGGATGTCACCGATCGCAGCCAGCCAGGGTACATGACATGGGATATGCTCAGGGAAATGAGCCAGGCAGGGATGGATATTGAGGTCCACGGGCGCGAGCACATTGAGTACACAGGCCGTAGCCGTGATTGGCTGATCTACCATCTGCTTGGCCCAGCCCAGACGATTGAGGCCAACTTAGGTTATCAGCCGCGCTTCATTGCCTATACGGCAGGCAAGTATGACCAGGAGGTGATCGACGTGGCCCATGAGATGGGCTACTGGGGCGCTGTGACGACTATCCACGGGACTCTGCAAGAGAAACAACATCCTTTTGAGCTGACTCGGTTACGCGTCCGGGGCGGCTGGGAGCTGGAGGTGTTTGCAGCTGTTGTCACGGAAGGTGGCTAGCAGGACCGACTGCCAGGTGAAGCTTCTGGCCCCAAGGTTGCATCCCACCTCCTTGGAGGTGGGGAACTCCCCGCAGGCCGGAACAGTATAAAATAGCCTCAAACCTGTTCCCTGCCTTAAGGAGGTGACGAACCGTGAAACGATTGTGGAACATGCCACCAGATAGAGTGCTGCTTCTGGCCGGCGCCATTGGCCTCAGCTTTCTGGCGATCTGGATCATTCTCATCATCCTGACCTGGTTGGTCATCAACCGGATTGGGTTTCATGCCGATATCTGGTCTGCCTTCGAGGGGCTGTCCACCGCCGCCACGTTAGCGACGGTGATCGGGGGAGGCGTGGTTGTGCTAGCGCAACTGACCGAGGCCATCGACAGCCGGGAGCGTGAGGTTAAGACCGGGAACCTGGAGGCCTACAATACCATCTTTGCAGAGATGATGTCTGATGAGAACATTGAAGCACGACGCTGGATCTACCTGACCCTGCCAGAGGAACCAGAGCAGGGCCTGGCGGGCCTGAGCGATGAGGGGCGCAGGTATGTCAAACTGGTGCTAAATTCGTTTGACCACCTAGGCTTCATGATTCAGCAGGACTGGTTGACTGACGATGCAATCGTCCAATGGGTCAGCCCGTTCGTAGTGAAGGTGTGGGCCAAACTGGGGCCCTACATCGACTATGAGGCCCGGCGGCGCAACGAGCCAGATTATTATCAGGCTGCCCGCTACCTGGCCGAGCGTTGCATCGAGTGGCGCAGGGAGAATGTTCCCGACTCGAAGATCACATGGGTTGAGAGAGCCTTATAATGCCACTGGATCGCGTGCTCTGATGCCTCTCTGAGGACTCTTGGTAGCTTTTGACAGATATTTTCCTTATAGTGTAGTCATGAGGCTGTAGCCCACGTCTGTGTCGTGGGCTTTTGTGTACAGTCCTGGAGAAGCCATGAACCCAAGTTCTCGCCTACCTGGCTTTTACAAACAGGCCGTCACGGCGCGTGCGCAGACTGTCGCCGAATGGTCTGAGCTGACGGCGGACGAGCTTGCTGCATTGTCCGATGGCGGTCTCAGCCCACAACTGGCTGACAAGCTGATCGAGAACGTGGTAGGGGTGTTCGGCCTGCCATTGGGCGTTGCCGCCAATTTTCAGGTCAACGGGCGCGATGTACTCATCCCAATGGTCATCGAGGAGCCATCCGTGGTGGCTGGGGCGAGCTTTATGGCGAGGCTGGCTCGTGCAGGGGGCGGGTTTCGCGCCAGCAGCACCCCGCCGGAGATGGTCGGGCAGATTCAGGTGCTTGGCTTGCATGATCTGAGCGCCGCACGCGAGGCCATCCTGGCGCATGAGGCAGAGCTTTTGGACATTGCGGCCTGCTGCGACAAGGTAGTGGTCAGCCTAGGCGGCGGCCCACGTGGCCTGGAGGTCCGCCTTCTGGAAGAGACGCCTGTCGGACCGATGCTGATTGTGCATCTGATCTTCGACTGCCGTGATGCCATGGGGGCCAACATGGTCAACACGGCCTGCGAGGCCCTGGCCGCGCCGCTGGAGCGGCTCACCGGCGGGCGAGTCGGGCTGCGGATTCTCTCTAACCTGGCCGACCGCCGCTTAGCGCGCGCCGAATGCACGATCCCCGCTGAGGAACTGGCTTTCAGCGAGTATCCTGGCGATCGCGTGGCGAATGGCATTGTCGAGGCATGGGCCTTCGCTGCAGTGGACCCCTACCGCGCGGCCACCCACAACAAGGGGATCATGAACGGCATTGACCCGATCGTGATCGCCACCGGGAATGATTGGCGTGCAATTGAAGCTGGAGCGCATGCCTACGCGGCTCGTTCCGGGCGCTACACCTCGCTGACGATATGGCGCAAGGACGAAGAGGGCAACTTGGTCGGGTCGCTGGAAATGCCAATGGCGGTTGGCATCGTCGGCGGTACTACCCGCGCCCACCCGTTGGCTCAGGTCGCACTCAAAATCCTGGGGGTCAGGTCGGCCAGGGAGCTGGCTGAGATCATTGTCTCGGTCGGGCTGGCTCAGAACCTGGCGGCGCTGAGGGCGCTCGCGACAGAGGGCATTCAGAAGGGGCATATGGCCTTGCATGCCCGCCAGATCGCCATCGCAGCGGGTGCAAGCGATGACCAGATCGATCAGATTGCCCAGCGCATGCTGGATGACGGCCAGATTACAATCGTCTATGCACAGACCTTGCTGCGTGGAACGCAGCCCTAGAATATCACTGTAGTTGGTACATAATAGATTAAGGAACCCCCATGAGCTTGAACGCCGATCAAACCAACACATTAGCCTCCAAGCTGTTGAGAACCGTCCGCGAAGTCGGGATTGCCGGGTATGGCGCTTACCTGCCTCGTTATCGGCTGCCCGCCACAGAGGTCGCCCGCATCTGGACGGGTGGCATGGGTGGCACACCAGTTGAGGAAAAGTCGGTGCCTGGCCTTGATGAAGATGTGGCCACCATGTCTATTGAAGCGGCCCGCAACGCGCTGGCACGTGCCCAGATCCCGCCAAGCTTGATCCGGGCTGTGTGGGTGGGCAGCGAGTCGCACCCTTACGCCGTCAAGCCGACCTCGACGATTGTGGCCGAGGCCATTGGCGCTGTGCCGAACACGCTGGCCGCAGACTGGGAGTTTGCCTGCAAGGCAGGGAGCGAGGCCATGCAGGCAGCCATTGGGTTTGTGGGCAGCGGCATGGCCGATTATGCCCTTAGTATAGGCATGGACACAGCCCAGGGCCGCCCTGGCGATGCACTGGAGTATACGGCAGCGGCTGGCGGAGCGGCTTACCTGATCGGTCCTGCCGACCACAGCCTGGCTGTGTTTGAGGCGACCTATTCGTTTGTCACCGATACCCCTGACTTCTGGCGGCGGCCTCACGAGACCTACCCCTCGCACGGTGACCGCTTCACGGGCGAGCCGGCCTACTTCCGTCACGTGATCTCGGCAGGCAGGGCCATGTTGGAGGGACTAGGGGCCAAACCCACCGACTTTGCCTATGCAGTGTTCCACCAGCCGAATGTCAAGTTCCCGGAGCGTGCGGCGAAGATGCTGGGTTTTACCGACGAGCAGATCAGGGTTGGCTTGCTGGCTGGCCGAGTGGGTAACGTCTATGCGGGGTCTTCGCTGCTGGGGCTGAGTGCGATCCTGGATCAGGCCAAACCCGGCGATCGCATCCTGATGGTATCCTATGGTTCCGGGGCTGGGTCGGATGCGATAGCGCTGCGTACCACTGATCTGATCGCTGAGCGGCAGACACTGGCACCCCGAACGGAGGACTACATTGCCCGCCGTACCGAGATTGACTATGCAACTTATACACGCTATCGTGGCAAACTGCTGACCAAATAACTTGCACACGTGTGAGAAGACAGCGATGAGGGATGTAAGTATTGTCGGAGTGGGGCAGGTTCCAGTCGCAGAGCATTGGGAGGTATCGCTGCGGCACCTGGCGTACAACGCCGCACAGGCTGCGCTGAACGATGCGGGTCTTGGGCGCATCGAGGCGTTGTATGTCGGTAACATGGCAGCAGGCCAGCTCTCGCGTCAAGAGCACTTGGGAGCGCTGATCGCCGACTTCAACGGTTGGCGAGGGATCGAAGCGCTGCGTGTCGAGGCGTCCGATGCTTCTGGTGGAGCTGCGCTCAGGCAGGGATACCTGGCCGTCGCCAGTGGCGCGTTTGATTTTGTGATGGTGTTGGGGGTCGAAAAGATTACAGATGTGATCGGTAGCCGCCGTCTGACGGCTCTCTCGACCGGCATGGATGCTGACTATGAAGGCACGCAGGGCGCTACGCCGGCAGCCCTGGCAGCTCTGCTGATGCGTCGCTACATGCATGAGTATGGGGTTGAGATCGGCAGCTTTGCCGGGTTCAGCATGAATGCTCACGCCAACGGGTCGCTGAACCCCAATGCTATGTATCGCAACAAACTACGCTCCGGTATGTTCGAGAAGGCTCCCCAGGTGGCCATCCCGGTCGGCCTGTTCGATGCTGCCCCTGAAGGGGATGGCGCAGCGGCCGTGATCCTTACCCCCACCGAACGGGCCAGAGACCTGGTGCCAGTGCCGGTTCGGATCGCGGCCTCGGCGGTGGGCACAGACGCACTCTCTCTGCATGACCGGCCAGATCCGTTATTCCTGGCGGCGGCGAATGTCTCGGCGGGGCGTGCATATCAGCAAGCGGAGGTCACTCCCCGCGACATCGACTTGTTCGAGCTACATGACTCATTCACCATCCTGGCCGCACTTAGCCTAGAGGCCTGTGGCTTTGCCGAGCGCGGTACCGGCTATCAGCTTGCCTGCGAAGAGGGGATCGGGCTGAATGGTAGGGTGCCGATCCAGACTTTTGGAGGACTAAAGGCCAGAGGGCACGCTGGAGGCGCTACTGGTGTCTACCAGGCGGTTGAGGCTGTTTTGCAGGTGCGTGGCCAGGCGGGCGATAACCAGGTACGCGATGCTCGCATCGCCCTGATCCAGAACTTGGGGGGCATCGGCGGCACTGCAATAACCCACATCCTAGAAGCTGTCGAGTAGAGAGTGGAAGCCTGATAGTTTTTGACAGCCCCGTTGGTAGCTTCTGAGAGCCGAAAGTAGTGATAATTGGCCTAACTGTGATACATGGATCGCAGGGGCAATTTAACCTTTATGGTAGGAGAGGTGAGCTACATGGACATCGCACGGCACTGGAGGCTTCGTGGACAGCGTTACGGTTTGACGGGCACCGTCTGCTCGAGCTGCGGCAAGACGTTCTTCACCCCGCGCCCCGTATGTGACGTGTGTCATGCCTCCGCTTCTAATCTCCCCACGTTTGAGAGCAAGCCAACACGCCGCGAACGGTCCAGTGGGGTTCTTGAGCCAGCCCAGCGCTGATTGGGCTTGTAATGGGGACAGCGATGAACATCTCTCAGAACTGGCGGCTCTCAGGACAGCGTTATCAGTTGAGGGGGGAGGTCTGCTCTCACTGTGGTGCAGCCATCTTCCCCCCGCGTGATGTCTGCCCGGAGTGCGCCAAACCTGCCCAGGAACTGGTCACCTTCTCTGGCAAGGGGATCATTTACAGCTACACGACAGTTCTGGATGCGCCAGAGGGCTTTGACGATCAGAAGCCCTATACCGTTGCATTGATCAAACTCGATGAGGGCCCCATGGTCACAGCACAACTCACTGACCTGGATGGGGAACCTGAGATCGGGATGCGAGTGGAGATGGTCACACGCAAACTGCGCACCGACGGCGATGCAGGTGTGATTGTCTATGGGTACAAGTTTCGACCGCTGCTTATCCCGGAGGCATAGATCGTCGTTGCGAGGGGCTTCGCAGGCAGACATCTCCGCGACCCAGGAGCGGCATAACGGCCCGGCCCTGGGTTTCGCTTTTTAAGAAATGCAATCGCCGAGCCGGCTATCTTGGATGACAAGAGGTGCACTGCTCGATCGCTGCTTACGAAAGGGAAAACCCCGACAGTGTTCCTGTCGGGGTGGTTTCGTCATCTTCGCTGAGCAGATTATCCTACCGAGTTTCGTTTCCGGTAGGCGGCTCATGAGCCTGTACTGTTTCCGGCTTTTCAAGGCCCTCAGACACTTCGGCGTCTCTTGACTCTCTGACGTTTTCAGACGCCCCCTCTGGCTCTGGAGCGGCCACGGCAGCCGTGGCCGCTTCGCCTGTCTCGGCTGCACGGAGCGCATCACGCCAGTCGTTGTCCATATAATCTTCTGAGCTGACTTGCTTCAAGCTGAGACCCAGGCGGCGATTGTCCGGATCAATGCGCAGGATGCGCAGGGTCACAATCTCATCTTCCCTCACAACCTCGCGCGGGTGCTTAACGCGGTGCTCGGCCAGCTCGCTGATGTGGATCAACCCCTCGATCTCGGGGCGATCCACCAAGCGCGCAAAGGCGCCGAACTTGGTCATCTTGGTAATGGTGCCCTGGACGAGCTGCCCCACGTGAAATTCAGCGGCCAAGGTGTCCCAGGGGTCCTCCAGGCAGCGCTTGTAGCTCAAACCGATGCGTTGTCGTTCGCGGTCAATGTTGATGATTTCGACCTCGACCTCATCACCGACCTTCAACACCTCGCGTGGGTGGCTGATGGGGCGCCACGAAAGTTCAGACAGGTGGACCAGACCATCGACCCCGCCCAGGTCCACGAATGCACCAAAGTCCGCAAGGCTGATCACACGGCCATGGTGCACCTGTCCGACTTCCAAAGAGGCCAGCAGCTCGGTGCGGCGCTGAACGCGCAACTCCTCGTCGGCAGCAAGCTCAGACAGGATCAGGCGGTTGCGCCTGCGGTCCACTTCAATGACTTTGACGTTGACCGTGTCACCTACCATGCCAGCCCATCGCTGATCGGGGGTACTCCCACTGCTTCCACGGCGACGGTTCTGGCTGATCTGTGAGGCAGGAACAAAACCACGCACCTTGCCGAAAGGCACGATCAGCCCGCCTTTATTGTAACCAGCCACCTTGCTGGCATAAATTTTGCCAGACTGCATGTACTGCTCAGCATCGTGCCAATCCTGCTCCTCCATCGCGCGGCGCAGCGAAAGCTGAGGATGCCCTTCACGATTCTCCGGGGTCAGTATGTAAACGTTCACGTCCTGGCCGATCTGGATGGCATCAAGAGTGTCCTGGCCCAGCATTTCCAATTCGCGGCCAGCAATGACGCCCTCAGACTTGGTGCCAATGTCCACCAGAATCTCACTGTCGGTCTTGGAGGTTACCGTCCCGGTGACGATCTGCCCGCGCTGGGGTGGCCTGAAGCGGTGCTCATCGCCCAACGGAACTTCTCCCTCCAGGGCTGCCAGAAACAATTCCTCGTCAGTTGGGCCTGGCTGCACTGGTTCGGCACGGACTTCTTCCGAGCCGGCTTCGTCAGCGACCGGAGCGGAGGGTATACTCTCAGCAGTGGGCTGCTGCGCGGCCGGGCTAGTCGCCTGTGGATTGTCGGTGCTCGCTACGGCCTCCTCTGTTGTATGGGGATCCTCAGCCTCAGGGGCTTGCAGCGCAGCTTCAGGCTGGCTGAGGATCTTGTCGTCACTATTCATGCGGACTCCTCTATTGTATTTTGCGGGGTCGGGACTATTATAACGAGCTAGAATGTAAATGACCACTGCTCGCAGTGTGTCATGTCAAATGCGACTCCGCGAAGACCTGAGCGGGGGTGCGCATACCCAGCGCCAGGTGAGGGCGCTGGTGATGATAGTAGGCGAGAAAGGTGTCAGCCCTGGACTGAGCGAGCGGCAAGTCTGCTGCTTTGAAAGGGGTCTTGCCAAACTCCTCTCGGCGCAGCGTGCCGTTAAAGCACTCAATAAAAGCCTGGTCATTCTTGCGATAAGGGCGGGCGATGACGTGCTGCCTGGCGTACTGGTCCACAACTTCCAGAAACTGGGCCTCGAATTCGGAGCCGCCGTCGGTTTGCAGGGTCTGGATGGGGCCGAAGCGTCTGGCCAGTTCCTCAAGGGCGGCCTGGCCATCGGCGGAAGTCAGGCCGGGGCGCATGAGGATGAAGCCCTCGCGGGTGTAGGTGTCGATGGCGGTGAAGGCGAAGACCTCGCCCAGGTCGAGGGTGTCCATCTGCACGACCTGGCGCGGCGCCTGACCCCGCCGGGCGGGCTGTCCTCTCGCTGTGCGCGTGTGCTTGCGCAGCTGCCTGTTTTGCC
>DAOTXR010000010.1:0-36858 GCA_034435375.1 Anaerolineae bacterium | reverse complement strand
GAGCAAGCCTGGGCGCTCAACACCTCACCCCCCAGCCCTCTCAGCCATTTCAATGGAGAGGGGGAGGGAGAGCCGCCGAGGGCGGCTCGACGGGGGGTGAGGCTCTGGGCAGGACCCTCTGGCCCCCTGGTCTTGAAATGCGTCCCCCCGGCCTGGTCTTGGGGGCCATCCTGCCCGTCGTGTCTGTTGGAGCGATTTGGTGCGCGCAGCGCCCTCATGATAGAATGCCGTGACCTGCGATCCAACTCGGCGTAGCGTGAGCGCCGGAGATGGCCAGCGCATCCATCCTCCCCAGATCGGACATCCAGCAACAGGAGGCAACATGGACACGTTTTTCGGCAAGGAGTTCAACGGCACGCCGTTCGTGTTGTTCGGGCCGACTCACTTAGCAGCCCTGGCAGTGGTCTTGCTGGTGAATGTGGCCTTGTTTTTCTGGAAGAACCCTTCTGAGGCCGCCCGACGCCGCTTTCGCTATGGGTTGGCTGCGCTGTTGATTGCCGACGAAGCCCTGCTGCACGTGTGGCACGCCATCCACGGGTCCTGGTCGCCGCAGACCATGCTCCCCTTCCACCTGTGCGCCGTGATGGTGTATGCCAGCAGCGTGATGTTGGTCACAAAAAATCGGTCGATCTACGAGGTGTGTTACTTCTTCGGCATCGCTGGCGCAGCCCAGGCGCTGCTTACCCCCGACCAGGGAGTCTACAACTTCCCCCACTGGCGATTCATCCAGGTCTTCCTCTCGCACGGCTGCATCGTCACAGCGGCCATGTACATGACCGTGGTCGAGGGCTACCGACCGACCTGGCGCTCGTTCGGTCGGGCGTGGCTGCTGCTGCACGGCTACGCTGTCCTGATCCTTGGCCTGAACTTCGCCATCGGCAGCAACTACCTGTTCATCAATCGCCCACCTGACACCCCCAGCCTGATCGATGTGCTGGTGCAGGTGCTTGGACCCTGGCCCTGGTACCTGATTGGGCTGGAGGTGTTGGCGGTCCTGTTCATGGCGCTGGTCTATGTGCCGTTTGCCGCCAGGGATTGGTGGGATGGTCGGCGAGCTGTGCCGGTGTCGTCCAGGGGTCAGGTTTAAGCGTCTCTCTGAAAGTCTTTTTCACTGCGCGTGGCCAGACCGCATTGGCTGCTACTCGACCTCCCAAGCCCGCCGGAGGATCGCCAGCCGTTCCAGCACATGCACCAGGTGCCCGTTGTCGATCATGGCTGCCAGATGCCCGCTGACGTAACGCTCGGCCCGCACGTGGGTGGTGAGCAAACGACAGATCGTGTCCAGGTCCGCGCCAGCGACCAGCAGCGGGTTTTCAATATATTCCAGGGCTTCCTCACGCCAGGCTGTCCAGTCGAAGGGGATCACGAAGCCCTCCTCGTATAATCTCTGGATCAGCTCATTCACCTGCTCCGAGTAGGCGTAAGGGGCCAGCGGCGATTTCTCCACATCGATCGTGTACAGGCCGGCGCCCACCCTCAGCACAGGCAGGAAAGCCAAGACGCGGTCGATGCCTTCTGGGGTGGGAAGGCGCTCCTCAGGTGACATGTGACCATCCTTTCACGTAGAGACGCACGATAGAGCAGGTGGGCGAGCGGCGGGCCACCTCGACAAAGCCTGCTTTCTCGAACATTGACTCCACGCCGGTGTAGGCGTGCAGGCTTGCTGGTAAGGTTCCTCGATCTCTGGTTTACCACTGCTCGTAGCGCACCAGCTCGTCGAGCGGCTTGCGCTGCTTGAACCCTGGTTCGTCTGCCGGATATCCCAGCGGCGTGAAGGCCATTGGCTCAATGCCTTCCGGCAACCCCAGCACTTCGCACGCTGCGGCGACGTCAAATGCCCCGATCCAGCACGTGCCCAGACCCGCCTCTGCCGCGGCCAGGATCAGGTGGGTCATCACAATCGCCACATCTATGTCGGCATAGCTCTTGCCGTCGTCACGCACCCATGCCTCGGCGTGAACAGCCACAGCAGCGATGATCAATGGGGCCTGGACAAACCATTCCCGGTCGTAGATGCGCCTCAGTTCGGCTTCACGTCCCCAGGTATGGATCACGATCAGGCGGAAGGGCTGACGGTTGGCTGCCGTCGGGGCCAGACGGGCAGCCTCCAGCACCCGTTGCAAGGTCTCACTGGGCACAGACTCGGGCTTGTAGGCGCGGACGCTGTAACGCTTCTCGGCCAGCTCTAAAAAGTCCATCTGAAGATCTCCCGGAGTGGGTAGGAGTCGCTAGGTAGCTGAGGTTATTGTAGCAGGTGTTGGGCGCAAGGTGAAAACTTCGCGGGGAGGGCGCGTTTCAGGTGGGGTCGGCCTCACCCCCCGACCTCGCTAACGCTCGGTCTGCCCCCTCTCCACGAGTGGAGAGGGGGAGGGAGAGCCGCCAGGGGCGGCTCGACGGGGGTGAGACTTCAGCGCCGCCGTTCCGCCGGAAGCCCTGCCCCAGACGAAGAACACCGCCCCCGCGTTGTGCGCCCCTCGATTGACCAAAGTCAAAGACAGCATGCATGTCTTGTGATAAGCTTCACGAAAAGTCTCTCAACATCCCTGTGCTCCGGAGGTGAGATATGAAATCGAGCGAACGATGGGGTGGGAGCCTGGCCGCCATCGGTGCGCTGCTGGGGATTGTCGGTCATTTCGTGATTTTCCTGAACTGGTACGAGGTTGGCATGGCCGCTGAGTCTGCCGAGCCTGGCTGCGAAATTCTCTTGAAATACATCCACCCCGCCATATTCGATTTAGGCATGTTGGGTGGGGTGCTGTATGCTGTCAGCAGCATCGGTTTTTTCACTTCCAAAAGATGGGCTTTCCCACTGGCGGTGATCGCGACCGTGTTGGCGCTGCAAGGCAGTTGGTTCATCAACGTGCCCTTTATGTCTGCCGATCTGCCCCCGGTTTACTTCACCCTGTTCTGGCCCTATCTGATCCTCTACTTCCTCTTGATGTGGGTTGTGGGACGCCTTCCCTGGCAGCGCACGCTGCTGGGGATGGCGACCGGCATGACCTACGTGTTTTGCCTGATGAACGGCGTGGCCAGCATGAGCCGCATCATCACAATCGGGGAGCCGATTTTCGTGGCTGTGCAGCGGCTACACTGGGTTGCTATGGTGGGGTGGGGGGTGGTCACCGTTGGGATTCTGCTTCGCCCAGCCGAATGGATGCGGGTTACTGGACTGGCTGCCGGTCTGCTGGAGCTGGTGGTCGGAGTCCCGCTGGCTATCGTCACCGCCATTCACCTGAGCAGGTTCTCCCTGTTCTCCCTAGCCCCGATCTTCAGTCTGGCGTTGGTGGTGGTGCTGGTCTGGCCGACGCTGTGGCAGCGGCTCACTGGAGTCCCAGACGACGAGTCGGCTGCTGAGGTCGCCACACGCACCCCTCCCAGCTTCGCCTAGCCCGATGGCCAATGCCAGAAGCCAGGGGGAAACAGGTCCCCCTGGCTTTGCTCGGCTGTGTGTGGCCTGCGGCGATCCAGAGAGTCAGTTGCCGCGTTTGGGGTTCAACTCGTAGACGCTGCCCGTGCCCGCATAGACGATCCGCTCACAGATGTTCGTCACACGGTCGCCGATGCGCTCCAGGTTATGCCCCGTCCACAGCAGATAAGTGCCCTGCTCGGCTTTGAGCCGCCCCTTTTTGCCCTTGCCCATGACTCCCACCAGCTTGCTGAACAGCTCCTGATACAGCACGTCCACCTCGTCATCCAGCTTGGCGACTGCCCGCGCCATGTCTGGGTCCATGGGGATGTAAGCGTCTATCACCTCGTGCAGCATCCGGCGGACGATCTCGTGCATCTTAGAAACGTGCGGCGGAATTTCGATGGGTTTGTCGCCCGTGTAGCGCAGCACGGTGCGGGCGATCCCTTCGGCGTGGTCGCCCATGCGCTCCAGCTCGTTGGAGATCAGCAAGTTGGCGATCAGCCGGCGCAGGTCACCAGCCATGATGGGCTGTTGCAGCGCAAAAGTCCGCGTGACGTGGTCCTCAATCTTGTTGTGCAGCTGATCGATCAGTGTATCGTCGTTACACACGGCCTGGGCCAGGGCTTCATCGTGACGCTCGAAAGCCTGGATCGCACGGTCGATTGACTGGTCGATCAGGGCGCTCATGCGCAGGATGTCGTCACGGATGGCTGTCAGGTCCTGATCAAGCACGCTCCGCATGGTCACTTTTGTTCCTCCCCATCCTCGGTCTGGTGCGATACCTCGATCCTGTGGTTGCCCTCATTCTACATCGAAATGTCATGAAAAATGAAGTATCTCATGTGCCTGTCATGTCAGTTCTGCCCTCGCCCGAGCTGGGCGTGTTCCTCGTGAGGGCCTTCGGCGCGATGGCGGCGCTGAAGCCTCACCCCCTGGCGAGCCATCAGCGCGGTCGGGGGGCGAAGCGGCCCCTCCACCCTGCAACGCCTCCCACGAGGTTGGCGGAACTTGCGCCGCCCGCTCTCCGGCGGCGCTGCCGCTGGAAAGCTTCACCTCACCTGCTGGTCACGCGCTGGGCGAAGGGTGCTCAGCCCTGACGTTGCCCACCAGGTGTGGAGCCTCAACGTACACTCCTTTGCTTACCACGGCGATCTGGCCATCGGGCAGTGCGATCTCTCCTGAGGCGTGGATGGCCCGACCCTCCTGACCGATCACCCTGGCGCTGATGGCGATCTTTACCCCCAGCGGCACTGGATGGGAGAAATCGACGTTCAGGTTGACGGCTACCACGCGGTATCCTGCCGCCCACACCGCCATGCCCATGGCTTCGTCCAGCAGCGCCGCCGATGCGCCCCCATGAACATAACCGGGCGGCCCTTGCTGGTGCTCGGTCAGGACGATCTCGCCGAAGACGATGCGGTCATCGCGCATGAACCACGTCATGCCGATCCCGCGTGGGTTCTGCGATCCACAGGTGAAACATAGGCCGTGTTCAGGGAATTGCTGCATAGGTTTCGACTTTCTGGAGCAAGAGAGAACCCGAGCCAGTACAGACAGAATCGGAGAGCGTGTCAATTAGGCTGTGAGCTAGGCTTATGGCGGCGTCTGCCGGGCGCAAGGCCAGCGGCGGCGACGGCGGGTTGTATTCAGAGAGCTTGTCCGCCCGCCACGATGTGTCACGGCCTCTCTTCGTCCTCGTCCGATTCGAGCCTCTGACGCCAGTCCGGATCGTCCTCCATCTCGGCTGCATCCCAATTGTCGCCAGGCGGCGTTGCACGTCTACGCCTCAGGAACAGCAACGCTGCTGCCGCTGCGCCCAGCGCAACTCCGCTCGCCAATCCAATGAGGCCACAGAGAAATGAGCCAGGCGCAGCCGCAGGGGCCAACTCGGAGGGGATGTGGCTGACCAAGCCGTTGATCACGGCAATCAGAACCATCGCCGCCAGCGCCAGGCTGAGCACAGCCAGCCCGATGGTCAGCGCCGGGCGCTTGGCGTCGGCGATCAGCTCACGCTCCGGGGGCGTCGGCGACGTGCGCCCGCCCTGGCGGGCGGAGCTGGTGCCCAGCGCGACCCGCACAGCGATCGTCGCCGCCACAATGACGGCCAGCAGCGCGATCAGCGCAAACTCGCCCAGGCCGATGCGCAGCACCAGCAGCAGCGCCAGGGCAAACGTCAGCAGCACAGCAAGCAGTCCGGATTGCAGGGTGGTTCGTCGGTTCATAGAGACTGGCTCTCCTGCGCCAGTGAGACAGGCCCCGCCAGGCGCGCTTTAGCGCGCATATGGGCCTGTCGCTGGAGGGTTTACCCTCCAGCGCTGCTACGGCGGCGGCCTGCCGTACTGCTCGTGGAACGGCACGCTGGTCAGGCTCACGTTCCAGGTCGCCAGGTCGGCCACCACCCAGCCGCGCCGCCCTGTCGGCGACTCGACCTCCACCCACGAGTTGTCGTAGTTGGTGCTGAGGGCCTCCAACTCATCGCCGCGCAGCAGCACCTCGACCACCGGGAAGTCGTAGCCTGGGCCGGCCCGCAGGTTCAGTTCATCGCTGGCGACGATTCCATCGGGGATGCTGCCGCGCACCGTGACCGTCGTCTCGCCTATCACCCCGCTGACCGTTCCCTGCAGCCGCACGGCGTACTCGCCCGCCGGAACGGTCGAGAGGTCCACCTCGTAGCGAAACACGCCCGTGCCATCGGCCTTAGGCAGCAGGTCGCGGATCGAGCGATCGGGGCCGACAAACTCAAACAGCACTGTCTCATTGGCATCGAAGCCGCTAGCGATGATCACCACCCGCTCACCCTCGATTGGCTCCGGCGGCTCAACCGTCAGCCCCTGGACTGGCCTGGCCGGGGTGGAGGTGGGCAGTGCCACCGGCATGGTGTAGGTCAGCGGGAAGTCGAGGCTCTGCTCGATCAGGCCAAACGAGTCGCTGAAGGGCTGGAAGGTGATGGCCGCCTGGTACTCGCCCACCGGCAGCTCGGCGGCGTTGACCCTCACCTGCACTTCCACGGGGACCGAATCCGGCCCCAGGGCGAAGGTGGTGGGATCCACGCTGACACGGGGGTCATTGGTGGAGAGGAAAAAACTCCACGGGGCAGGCGGGTCGGGGTTTTGCGAACGCCAGCTCACGCGCAGCGTGGCCTCCTGCGTCTGGCTCACGTCGAGCGCCAGGTCTGTTGGGAACACCTCGAACACCGGGAAGGCCCAGTGGAAGGCCAGATCGCTGTTCAGGTCAACATCGGGCAACTGGCCGATGCGGGCAGCCAGGAAGCGGTCGACGAACAGGTTGGACCAACGCTCGTAGATGGCTGAGGACAGCGACACCGTGACGAAGGCCATCTGCGCATCGGGCGGTTCGCCGGCGGCCCGCAACACGGTGACGTTTTCAAAGGGTGTGGCGTAAGCCTCCAGCGGCGCGCCGGTCAGCGCCAGAGGGCTGACTAGATTGTAGAGGTAGATCAACACGGCTTCGGCGGGGCCAGCCGCCAGCCGCTCACGAATTTGGGCTTCGGTCAGCGTCCCCAGCGGCTCCAGATCGTCGAGGGCCAGCGGCCCGGCAGCGGTGGTCAGGTTGTAACCGACGCCAGAGCGGGCCGGCATCACCAATCGCCGCACTGTTGAGGAGCCGCCCAGCGGTACGGCAACCGGCAGGTGGATGCCTGTGGCATCCTCGGCCAGCAGCAGACGTGTCTGACCGATCACAGCCACGCGAACGCGCACGCCGGCCAGCCGCTCGCCCGTCAGGCCGGAGGCGACTTGAAAGTCGATCACGCCTGCCGCGCTTTCGACGCGGGCCAGGCCGCTCGTGTCGCTGACTCCAGAGGCGATGGCTGCCTGCGGCTCCGCATGGCCGCTGCCGAAGATGGCGGGAATCACCGCTTGGCAGGCAGTCAGGGCCAGGACGGCAAGGAGCGCCATCCCACACAGAAGGGATTGTCGTCGGGGCACCGTCATGCGCAAAGTATAGCGCGGGGCGCTGTGGGTGACCAGCGGGTTCGACGACATGGGCGTGTTTCGGTTTTGGGGCAGCTTTGGCCTCACCCCCGGCCCGACCTGCGGTCGGCTCGCCCGGGGGTGAGGTTCAGCGCCGGACGGCCCAGTCTGGGGATTCATCCCCCGACCTTGTCAGCGCGTTGGGCTTCTACAGCCTAAAAATATTCCATTTCGTCCTTGAAAGACTCGCATTTTGTAGCAATCGGATTATAGTAGTAGGTGTATTGAACACCCGGCGTCCGCACTTTTCGGGTGGATGTTGTCTATAGGAGCAAATGGAAAGGGGAAGACAAATCATGTCTGCGTATGTCGTGCCATCTGTAGAAGAAGGGACGGAAGAAGCCGAAGAGCCTCCAGAACGTTGCTGCGGCCCAGACCACATCCTCCTCCTCTACAGCGTCGTTGAGGAGTTGGAGCGCGGCGAGGCGCAAGACCTGGTCACGGACCTGGAGACGATTGCAACGGCTCAGTCCATAGCCAGTGCGCTGCGCCAGCAGGGCTACCCGGTGACGATGGTCCCCATCCGAGCCGAAGAGGATGTGCTGGCAGCCGGGGCGGGCATCGATCCCCGCACGACGTTGGTCTTTAACCTGTGCGAAGCCCTGGGTGGGACTGCCAGGGGTGAGTCGCAGGTGCCACGGCTGCTGAATGCGCTGGGCCTCCCCTACGCCGGTGGATCGCCGGAAAACCTGGATGCCTGCCTGGACAAGGCCAACGCTAAAGCGCAGTTGTTGCGCCGCCATGTCCCGACAGCCCCCTACCAGGTCTTCTCTACCCCCCACGATGCGCTGGCCAGCGTGCCCCTCCCCGCCATTGTCAAGCCTGTCGCCGAAGACTGTAGCATGGGCATTACCCGCGAAGCCGTCGTCCACGACGAGGCGTCGCTGCGTCGCCGTGTGGAGTACGTGCTCGATACCTATCACCAGCCTGCGCTGGTTGAGATGTTCCTGGATGGCCGCGAGTTCAACATCAGCGTGTGGGGCAATGGCGCTGAAACGTTCGTCTTGCCCATTGCCGAGAGTGAATACGATGGGTGGGACCCTCACCTGCGGGTGATGAACTTCGACGCCAAGTGGAACGATCAGTCGCCGGAGTACAATACGTTCAGAATTTTGTGCCCGGCCCCGGTGGACGATGTGTTGGCTGCACGCATCCGCAAGGTGGCGCTGAATGCCTACAAGGCGATGGGTTGCCGCGACTATGCCCGCGTAGACATGCGCCAGAAGGACGGCAAGCTGTACGTGCTGGAAGTCAACCCCAATCCATGCCTGGCCGCTGACAGTGGGTTTGCCAATGCGGCGCGGGTGGCCGGTTATGATTATGGCCAGATGGCCAGCCGGATCGTCGAGTTTGCTTGGCAGCGCAGGCAACGGCAACTTCAGCAACGGCTCCAGCGACGGCAGAGAAGGCAAGCGCATGGTTATTACACAGCAGCATCTTGTTGAACCGACCCGGGCCAGCGAGGTCGAGGACATTCTCTCCATCTCGCGCGGCGTGGGCGTGTTCGACGAAGTTGAGATCGCAGCGGTTGACGAGCTGCTGAACGATTACCTCACGTTGGGGCCGCAGCAAAGCGGATACTACTTCCTATCGTGCCGGAGGGAGGGGCGTGTGCTGGGCTTTGCCTGCTATGGGCCGCGTGCGCTGACCTACGGCACGTTTGATCTGTACTGGATCGTGACCGACAAGGCGTCGCACGGCCAGGGAATCGGCGGGGCGCTGCTGAGCCGCGTGGCCGAGGAGGTCAGGGCGCAGGGCGGGCGGATGATCGTAGCCGAGACGTCCGGGCGGCCAGACTACGCCTCGACGCGCCGCTTCTACGAGACGCACGGCTATGAACGTGCAGCGACCATCGCCGATTTCTACGCGCCGAACGATGATCTGGTGATCTACGTGCAGCGGTTGTAGTGGCAGGGTCTGTCCGGTGCGCTTCAGCGCCCCGGACGTTTCACACAGTTCCCCTGCCCAGATCGCCCGGCCCTTTGCCTGGGAATAGTCGATCCACCGCTTCCGGCGCGTAGCGGCGGACCATGTCGGTGGTCAGGGCGCCTGTGCAGGCGATCTCGGCGTACAGCTCGCCGCTCTTGCGGAGTGTGCGGGCCTGGGTCTGGAAGTCCACCGCGTATAAGCCGAAGCGATAGCGCGGATCGTAGCCCTCGGCCCACTCGAAGTTATCCACCAGACTCCGGAAGTAGTAGCCCATCACCGGCCAGTTGAAGTTCACCGCTCGCCACACCTGGCGCAGGCTTTCCAAAATCCAGCGCGGACGGCGTGTGTCATATTCGTCCGGCACGCCGGTCTCGGTGACGACGATCGGCAGGCCAAACTGTCGGTGCAGCCGCTTGATGCACTCGAACAGGCCCTCCGGGTACAGCTCCCCCCAGGTGCCTGGACCCCGCTCTGCGCCAGGGCGGGCGTCGTAGGCTATGCCCAGCGTTTTGAGCGCTCGCAGGCTGAAGCCCACGTCGTAGCGCATGGTGTAGTTCACTCCGATCCAGTCCAGCGTGCCCTTCAGCTCAGGCGCATCTTCTCTGCGTCCGAGGGGGGGATGCCATTTCCCGGCGGCCAGCGCATCGAGTACGACGCCGTGGAAGGCCCGGTCGAGCAGCTTGCAGGCGTGGTGGTCAAGGATGCTCTTGGAGCGCGGCGTCAGGTAGGTCAGATGTATGGCCAGGCCGACTCGTGCAAGCGGCTGGATCTCGTGGATCGTGCGATAGGCGCGGGCGTGGGCTGCCAGCAGGCCGCGCAGCACGCGCAAGTACGCCTGCATGTCCTGCATGCCAGGCGGCCAGGCGCCGATGAAGTAGCCGCGCGAGGCGTACACGTTTGGCTCGTTGATGGTGCACCAGGTCGTCGCCAAGTCGGCCAGGTCGCTGACAACCCGGCGAACAAACTCCGCAAACCAGCCGGGGCAGTCGGGATGGAGCCAGCCGCCGCGCTGCGCCACCCAGCGGGGGTTGGTGAAGTGATGCAGCGTGACCATCGGCTGGATGCCCTTCTCGCGCATGCGGGCCAGAATCTGGCGGTAGCGGTCGAGGGCGGCATAGTCCCACTGGCCCTGTCTCGGCTCAATGCGGCTCCACTCGATGGATAGGCGATGGGCGTTGGTGTGGATCGCAGCCATGCGCTCGATGTCCTCTTCGGCCCGCCCTCCCCACCAGTCGCAGGCCAGGCCGGAAGTGGCGTTGTCAAAGACGCGCTGGCTGCCCTGCTGTTCCCAGTCCCACCAGTCGTTGTTGCGATTGTTCCCTTCGACCTGGTGGGCTGCGGTGGTGGTGCCCCACAGGAAGTCGGGAGGAAAGGTGAAGGTTGCTTCGGCCATCGGCTTTCTCTGCCTATGCTCCAAGCACGTCTGGATGGGCGAATGTCACGCTACCCTGTTCGCACAGCCTGGGCCATCATCTCCCAGGCGCCAGTGTCGACAAAACCTACATCGAGCGCCAGCTCGTGGGAGAAGTCGTTGTCCTGGGATACGGTGTACAGCGGCGTCACGCCGCTGCGCAACAGTTCAGCCGCCACGGCCCGTGTCACCGAACGGCCCAGGCCGGTGCCTTGCGCCTCGCGCTCGACGCGCACGAACACCTCGGCGAAGATCGGTGAGCGCCAATTGATGCCTGCCAGTGCAACGATCCGCTCTCCCCGCCGGACTTCGGCCCGCGGGCTGCCGTCGGCTTCGCGCTTCAACATCACCAGCACGTTGATCTCAGGGCGGAAGCGCGATGGGTCGAGGCGCATGATGCGGTTGCGCGTTCGCTCGCTGAGCGCGACATGCGGGCTGATGCGCTCGGCCAGCATCTCCGGAACGATCAGCAGATAGGGGCGGCCCGGCGTCAGCGCTGCCTTGATCAGGTCTGGGACGGGATCGCCCAGGCCGCGCACGCGCAGCGTGACGATGGGGCGGAATAGGTCGAAGCCGGTCTGACAGCGGGCCAGGAACCCGTCAACGATGCCGCCGGGGTCGCGATGCACGAACAGCGCCGAGCGGGAGGGATCGTGGTGGAGGGCGTAATATGTGGCCAGGCCGTCGGCTGCGTCGAACTCGTTGAGCAGATCGCGGGCCTGGCTGCGGAGCTGCTGGAGGGTGGCAGGCGTCGATGCGATGGTCATAGGTTTGCGCAAGCCACTCCCTTGCGGATTTGGCCCAAGCCCAAGTGTTTCTCAAAAGCTTCTAGAGAAACTAAGAGTATTTTCGGTCAAATCTGAGGTTTCGTCAAAAGAGTCTCAGGAACCCTTTCGCTGAAACGCTGAGTTGAGGTGTCTGTCCAGGCGGCCTCGATTATAGATCGGGAGGCAAAGATGGCCAAGCGCCAAATTTGCAGACCACGGGGTAACTTTCGTATCTCTGCTGCCTATGCTATGATCCCAAGACATGGCCAAGAGTTGTCCCCTGTGGCCTGCGATTGAGGAGAGCCTGTGCTTTTGGCCGAGGGTCGCCTCAATCAAAAGGTTCTACCAGAAAGAGCTGAGCGAAGCTCAAGCGTCTCGATTCTGAACGGGGCTGCGCCTCTTATTTTATTTAGCTGTCAGGCTGTGGAGTGCGTTATGAGTGACATGACCGGGCGTAATCTCGGACCCTATCGCATTTTGGAGCAGCTGGGCCAAGGTGGCATGGCGACTGTCTACAAGGCCTACCAGCCCAGCATGGATCGCTATGTGGCGATCAAGGTGTTGCCCAGCCACTTTGCCCAAGACCCCACCTTTGTGGGTCGCTTTGAGCAGGAAGCCAAGGTCATTGCCAGGCTGGAGCATGCCCGTATCCTGCCGGTGTACGACTATGGCGAGCAGGAAGGCATCACCTACATCGTGATGCGCTACCTGGATGCGGGCACGCTTTCCGATCGGCTCCGCATGGGGCCGCTCTCACTGGAGGAGATGGCGCGCATCATCGCCCAGGTCGGCGAGGGACTGGACTACGCCCACAAGCGCGGCATCATCCACCGGGACATCAAGCCGGCCAACATCATGCTCGATGCCAGCGGCGATGTCTATCTCACCGACTTCGGCATCTCCAAGCTGGTCGAGGGCACTGCCCAGTTCACCGGCAGCGGCATTGTCGGCACGCCGGCCTACGTCTCGCCTGAGCAGGGTCTGGGACGGCCCATTGACTACCGTAGCGACATCTACAGCCTGGGTGTGGTGCTGTACCAGATGGCCGTCGGCGACGTGCCTTATCACGCTGAGACGCCCATGGCGGTGGTCATTAAGCACATCTACGAACCGTTGCCGCTGCCCCGCCAGCTCAAACCCGACCTGCCCGAAGTGATTGAGCTGGTGATCCTGCGGGCCATGGCCAAAGAGCCTGACGAGCGTTTCCAATCCTGTGGCGAGATGGCCCAGGCGCTCCAGCGGGCTGTGACGGAGGTGACAGCTCCTGTCCCCTCCTACGAGATGCCTACCCAGCCGTCCACCGGCACCGAGGCCCTGGTCACCCCCGTGCAGGCCGCGCGGACGATGGCCTCGCCTGTCCCAATGGCGGAGGGCGCCGAGACGGTGCCCCTGGCTGCCTCGGCTCCGGCGGAAGAAGAAGTTGGAACAGCGCCCCGCGCCCGCCGGCCTGGCCGGGCGTTGCCGGTGGCGCTGGGCGTGGTGATTGTGGTGGCCTTGCTGGCCGTCGCGGCGTTGGTCTTCAAAGACAGATGGATCGGCCTGATCCAACCGACTGGGGTCGCCGAGAGTCAGCCGCAGCCGACGGCGACTCAGCGGCCGACTCAACAGCCGACTCAGCAGGAGCCGCAGGTCTCACCCACTGAAGAACAACCGCCGCTGGAGGAGGTGCCGTCGGAGCTGGCCTGTGATCAAAGCCAAGTGCTGACGATGGCGCTGGGCTTCGAACGGCAGGATTTCGGCCTGCGGGACCTGTCGGTGGAGGCCAGACGCCGCCTCTCATTAGGAGAGGGCATGCTGACGATCCAGCCAGGAGGCAATGAAGACGGCTTCGGATTGCCTCTGGGGCCGGAAATGCGCGACTCGTCGTTTAAGGCCCTGGCAGTGCTGCCCAATCCGTCCTCGACGGTGGTTCTGGGCAGCCGCCTCAGCGCCGAACGAGTCTTGTATGTCGTGGCCATTCAGGCCAACGGGGAGGCTCACCTCTTCCGTCGGGCGGGACAAGAGGTTGCTGCGGGCCAGGCGGGAAAGACGCTTGACGATGGGCGGGTTCACCTGATCGAGCTGTTCACCAAGGGAGAGTTCGTCATGCTAAGGGTGGACGGTCAGAACCTCGTCGAGTATGTCGATCCCGACCCCCTGCCGCCGGGTCGCTTCTGGCTTGGGGCGCAGGGCAGCCAGGTGCGGCTCGATGCGCTGATGATCTGCCAGTTTGGCGGGGAAGTTGCGCCGTCCGGCCCATCGATCCTGTTTGCCGACGGTTTTGACCAGGCGCAGATCAACCCGGCTTGGCTCACGATTTATCGGCCTGAGGACCTGGGATTGTCCGATGGCGTACTCAAGACCGCCGTAATGCCCTACTCCTCCGTGGCTGAGGAAGCAGCTGAGAACAGCTTGCAGATGGTCGTCGCCGCGCCGAACGCGCCCATCTACTCGGTGGCGGTTGATGTCGACGTTCACCCCTTCCAGAACTTCCAGATGGCGGGCCTGATTGCGCTGGGGCAGGGGAACCGCCCGCTCTTTACGCTGGGGCGCGCCTACTGCGACCTGGCCGATAGATGCCAGGGCGATGCCATCTATCTGGATAACTGGACTTCGTCGGTGAGCGGAGAAGACTACCGTCCGCCTGTCGCCGGCGGAGGCGAGATGCCGCCGGAAGGCTTTGTCACGCTGCGGCTGGTGATCGATGGGCGTGTGGCGGCAGGCTTCTACAGCCTGGACGGCGGCAAGACGTGGAGAGGTGTTGGGGAGTGGCCGATTCCTCCCGACAAGACGGTGAGCTACATCGGCGTCGTTGCAGCCGGCGGGGCGGGGGCGACCCAGCCTGCGCCGGTGGCTTTCGACAACTTCCGCGTGACCAATGAGGGCGCGCCGTGATGCCTGTCTCGGCTGGGTTCTTGCCTTGAGCCTCTCTCAGACGGGCTGGCAAACGGCCTGCCTCGGCAGGCTGAGCTGATAAGGATGCCGGGGGAGTGATCCCCCGGCTTGTTGCCTCCTATAGCTGCGCCAGCGCGTCCCGCAGCCGCCCCAGCGCTTTTTCGATGTTGTCTAGCGAGTTGGCGTAAGACAGCCGCAGGTAGCCCTCGCCATGAGGGCCAAAGGCTGTGCCGGGCAGCAGCGCCACGCCGGCCTCATCGAGCAGCCGGTTGGCGATCTCCTCGCTTGTCTTCCCAAACGAGGTGACGTTCGGGAAGACGTAGAATGCGCCCTGCGGCGTCAGGCAGTGCACGCCAGGGATGCTGTTCAGGCCAGCCACCAGCCGGTCGCGGCGGCGCTGGTACTCGGCCACCATCTCCTCGACCCACCCCTGCGGCCCGCTGACGGCCTCAATTCCGGCGTACTGCGTGAAGTGGGCCGTGCAGCCCACCGAGTGTGTGAGCAACAGGTCGATGCGCCCGGCCAATTCCTCCGGCATGATTCCGAACCCCAGTCGCCAGCCGGTCATGGCGTAGGTCTTGGAGAAGCCATCCACGATCACGGTGCGTTCGGCCATGCCCGGCAGCGCCGCGATGCTGGGCACTGTCAGCCCGTCGTAGACGATCCGGGCGTAGATCTCGTCCGAGATCACCCAACAGTTGTGCTGGAGCGCCGCTTCGGCGATGTGTTCCAGGTCCTTGAGCGGCATCACGCCGCCGGTAGGATTGCTTGGCGTGTTGAGGACGATCAGCCGGGTGCGGCGGCTGACCAGCCGGTCGAAAGCATCCAGGTCGAAAGAGAAATCGTTTTCCTCAAGCAATGGCACGGGCACCGGCACGCCGCCTGCCACGCGGATCATCGCTTCGTAGGTCGGAAAGCCAGGGTCGGGGTAGATCACCTCGTCGCCGGGATTGACCAGCGCCAGGGTGGGCAGGAACAGGTTGGGCTTGGCTCCTGGGCTAATCACCACCTGGGTAGGGCTGATCGCCATCCCACGCCGCTTCCCGGCATCCTCGGCCACCACCTCGCGCAGGCTGGGGATGCCCCTGGGCGGGTTGTATCGTGTGCGCCCTTCGGCGATGGCCCGCACGGCAGCCAGGCTGATGTGTGGACCGGTAGGGAAGTCCGGCTCGCCGATCTCCAGGTGGATGATGTCGCGCCCTTGCTTTTCCAGAGCCTGCGCCCGGGCGAGCACCTGATACGCGCCCTCACCCTGAAGCTGCTGAACACGCTCGGCAAATGGCATCGATGTATCCTCCCAGTGAAAACTGTCTAACCTCACGACTTCGCTCCCGCCCCTGGGCGTGGAGAAGGGGCAGGAAGACGGGGTTGAGCGTCACAGCCTGGCCAAGGCCTGATCCAGATCGGTGATGATGTCGTCGACGTTCTCCAACCCCACGGACAGCCGGATCAGGCCGTCGTCGATCCCGGCGGCGGCTCGCTCCTCGGCTGTCATGTGTTCGTGGGTGATGGTCGGCGGGTGCATACAGATCGTGCGGCTTGTCCCAAATGTCACGGCGTGGATGATCAGCTTCAGGCTGTCCATCACGGTGGCCGCTCCCTGCATCCCCCCCGGCGCGACAAACGATAGCAGCCCGCCGGGGGCTTTCATCTGGCGTGCGGCCAGATCGTGCTGGGGGTGATGGGGCAGGCCGGGGTAGTTGACGTGCACTACTTTGGGATGGGCCGCCAGAAACTCGGCCACCCGCTGTGCATTGTGGCTGTGGCGCTCCATGCGCAGCGACAGCGTCTCCAGGAATTGGAGCACCAGCCAGGCGTCGAAGGGTTGCATCACCGCGCCGACGAACTCCTGCGTGTTCCAGCGGATGTCCTCGACCAGCGCCTCCGGCCCCACAATAGCCCCGCCCAGCACTACCGCGTTGCCGCACAGGAACTTGGTGATCGAGAGCAGGATGATGTCTGCCCCCAGCTCCAGCGGCCTTTGCAGCGCCGCCGTGGCGATGGTGTTATCGACCAGAAGCGGCACGCCGTGTGAGTGCGCCACATCGGCCACCGCTGCGATGTCGGTCACGAACAGGCATGGATTGCTGGGCGTCTCGATCCATACCAGGCGCGTCTTGGCATCGATCTGGCTGTCCCACGATTGGGGGTCGGCTGGGTCAGGCACAAAGCGGAACTCGATGCCAGCCCGTTGCGGCCAGATGGACGCCGCCTGTTTGTAGCCCTCGCCGAAGATGTTCAGGCTGGTGACGACGTTGTCGCCAGGCCGGGCGATGGTGAAAATCAGGCTGAACAAGGACTGCGAACCAGAGCTGCCCGTGACGGCTGCCTCGCCGCCTTCCAGCGCCGCCAACCGCTCCTCAAGCACGCTGACGGTGGGGGTCTTGCTGCGCCCATAGATGTAGTTTGGGAAGCGGTCGAATTGTTCGTAGGGATAGGTCATCGATTGCACAATGGGTGTGACAAACGAGCGGAACTTGTCCACGTCCCGCAGGGGGCGGAAGCCGGTGTGCAGCGCCCGCGTGTCGAAGCCCAGGTGGCAGTCAGGGCTGGGGCCAAGGTTAGCCTGGGGATCGTAACGCCAGGGATCGCGCATGAAGAACGGTTTTTGGTCGTGCATTCGGAGAACTCCTTTGCGTGTTAGCCCCCGGCGGCCAGCAGAAAGCCCACAGCTCTCCCCTGGCCACAGGGGATGAGGTTATCGGATGGCCCGCTCGGCCCACGGGGCATGACAGAGGCAAGTCTGGTCGGCTTTTACTTTGCCCCTATACGCGCCTGCTCGCGCTCAACGATCCGGCGCAGGTCCCGTTGCACGTCGGGGGGAAGTTGCTCCGGCTGGTGGCTGTCCAGAATCTGATCTACCCGCCGGGCGGCGCGTTGCTCCATGGTCGTGCCGCCCATCTCCATCCACTGCGAGTAGGGGCGCTTATCGACCATCTTGGAGTGGTAAGCCTGCTTGAAGTGCTTGAGGGTGTGCGGGTGGCTCAGGTAATCGCCGGCAGGCCCCAGCTCCTCGATCACCTCCAGCGCCAGGCTCTCGTCGTCCACCGGCACACCGGCGTTGGCCGCCCGCAGGAAGCCCAGATGCTCGTTGCACAGCACTAAAAGTTGGAACGAGTACTGCAATCCGGCGTCCATAAAGCCCAGGTCATGGTTGATGTTCGCGCCGCACAGCAGCGCCGAGACCAGGCTGAAGACTACCTCAGCGCCGCACTGCTGGTCAAGCACCTTCGAGTCAGTTGAACCGGCCAATCCGAACACCGGCAGGTCGTAGTAGCGGCCCATGGAGGTCGCCACCCCCTGCTCGTCGGCCAGCACGTAGTTGCCGACCATGGTCTGGAGGTTGTAGGGGCCGCCGTTCCAGCCTGGCACGCCTACCGGCGTTCCCTCGCGCACCAGTTGCGCCAGCACAATGCCCAGCAGCGTCCCGGCGTTCATGGAGGCCATGCAACCTGCCGTCGTCACCGGCGAGTTGACTCCCCCGGCGTTGAGCGGAATCCATAGTAAGGGCAGACCCTTGCTGGCCAGGTACATGCATTTCTGGAGCGCCTCCGTGTTGGCGATCAGCCCCGACGTGACGTTGATGTAGCAGGTGGCGAAGGGCGCACGCTGGAACGCCTCTGCGCCGCCGGCCACTGCCTCGCACATCTCGACCGCCGCCACACACCCTTCGAAGTCGGGGGTGACGAACACGATGGGCTTGCTGGTGTGGTTGAGCATGACCTCCATCTGGTAGCGGTCGTAGAGGCGCTGGTCCACGTCAGACGGCAGCACCAACGACATCACGAAGTCCACCTCAGGCAGCGCATCTTGTAAAATGACGCCCTCTTTCACGTCCTGGAGCGTGGGGCGACGACGTTCGCCGGTGCGGTGATCCAGGAGGTTCAGGCAGTCCGAGCCGCCGCCGAAGTACGAGCGGTAGCCGCAGGCCCGGATCGCCACGCGGCCCTGGCGGTCGCACAGGGTGATCTGGCGGGGAGCGGTCGCCAGCGCCCGCGTGACCATGTGCTCCGGCAGCCGGACGCGCAGGCCATCGGCGTGCGCGCCGCCTTTGACCAGCAGGGCACGCGCCTGCTCGTCGTGCACCTCCACGCCGACGCGCTCCAGAATCTCAAGGCTGCCGCGGTGGATGCGGTCGCACTCCTGGTAGCCCAGGCGCGAATAGTGGGCGCTGGTCTGGCTTGTGCTGTGAGTCTCGATCATCGTCACCTCGCTGCGGATTGTAGGCAGTCATTAAGGCCGGGGCAGGGGGAGGCGCAGCCTATCGCCCTAATCTGGCTATGGTTGTTGGCAGGACCCTTGTTTTTGCCCCGGAGGTCCCTGGGTCTGCGGCCAATTGTTATATCAGTCTATGCATCTGATATATTAGATTATAGGCCAACCTGCTCTGTACGTCAAACAGATATATTACTATTGCCATCTGATGTATTTTATGCTAGACTGGGATCGTCCGTGGACCTGGGAATACGCACCCGCGCCCCACCAGGGCGTGGATAAGGGAAGCCCTGTGCCGCGTTCAATCCCTGACGATACCGCCAGGACCCGCATTTACACCGAACTCCGGCGCTCGATCATCATGGGCCGCCGCGCTCCCGGCGAGCGTCTGAGCATTGAGGACCTGGCCGAACACTATGGCACCAGCGTCACGCCCGTGCGCGATGCGCTGCAGATGCTCAACCAGGAGGGCCTGGTCACGATCAAGGCTCGCTCCGGCTACTTCGTCATGCATATCACACTCAGGGAGCTGCGCGACCTGCTTGAACTGCGCGAAATCCTGGAGGTGGCCGCCGTCGAGCGGGCTGCCCGCCGCATCACGACCGAGCAGTTGGACCGGTTGGCCCATGTTCATCGGGGCTACACCGGCGACGACGAGGAATCCTACGACCGTTACACGGACGAGAACCGCCGTTTTCACTATCTGATTGCCGAGGCCTCCGGCAACCAGGAGCTGGCCGATCTGCTGGGCCGCCTGCACGACCGGCTGGCGCGTTTTATGGTCATCCGCCACGCCGGACAGACCATGGAGGAGACCCACCGTCGCATTGTGGAGGCGCTGCGCCAGCACGATGTGTCGGCTGCCCGCCAGGCCATGCTCGATGAGATTCTGGAGACCCGCGACGCCATCCTGGATCACGTGATCCGCGAGGAGGGAGCGCTGTGGCACCTGGTCTCCCAAGCGCCCGCCAAGGGGGAGGGGTGAGAGGATGCCGCACATCGTCGCGCCTTGAGGTGACTTTAATCACTGGCCACATCCCCACAGGACTGAGAACATGGAAACCATCCTGAAAGCTGCACGCAAGACAGTCACGATCAGCCCTGAGCGTCCCACAGTGCTTATCGGCGAGCGCATCAACCCCACTGGCAAGAAAAAGCTGGCTGCTGCGCTGGCCGCTGGCGACCTGGAGCTGGTCCTCAGTGAGGCGAAGGCTCAGGTCGAAGCTGGAGCTGACGTGCTTGATGTGAACGTCGGCGCTGCCGGCGTGGATGAGGTAGACCTGCTGCCCAGAGCCGTGCGGGCCGTGATGCAGGCCGTCGATGCGCCGCTGTGTCTGGACAGCGCCAACCCGGCGGCGCTGCGGGCCGGGCTGGCCGTCTACCGCGAGCTGGCCCCCGCAGGAAAGCCGCTCATTAACTCGGTCAACGGCGAGGAGGCCCGCTTGCAAGCTGTGCTGCCTTTGGTAGCCGAGTACAAGGCTGCCGTGATCGGCCTGTGCATGGACGACGAGGGCATCCCGCCCACTGCCGAGGGGCGTGTGGCGGTGGCCCATCGCATCGTCGAGCGAGCGGCGGCGCTGGGCATCCCGCCCGAAGACCTCGTGATCGACAGTCTGGCGCTGACGGTCAGCGCCGACACGCAGGCCGGGCGGGTGACGCTGGAGACCATCGCCCGCGTGCGGGACGAGCTGGGCCTCAACATGACGCTGGGAGCGAGCAACGTCTCCTTTGGCCTGCCTGAGCGTGAGGTTGTGAACTGGGCTTTCCTGTCCATGGCTATTCAGCAGGGGGTCACCTGCCCGATCGTCGATGCGGCCAAGGTGCGGCCCGCCATCCTGGCCACTGACCTGTTGCTGGGCCGCGACGAGTATGCCATGCGCTACATCAAGGCTTACAAGAAGCGTGTCGAGAGCCAGCCGTCCCGAGGGTGATCCTGGTGGCGCTTTCCGTCTTCCTGCCTGAGGTTACTGTGCTGCGTGAGGTGCCTGTGGACCTCACGCCCGGCGAAGTGCTGCGTGTGCGGCAGGGATCGCTGCGCCCGGCGCTCCGTGAAGCTGCCGCCGAGGCGGTCAGGATAGGCCGCACGCTCGTCGAACCGGCGGCGGTGATGCGCGAGGTGGAGGTGCGCAGCGTGAGCGGCCCGCAGGTGACGCTGCTGGCCGGCGGCGAGGTCGCCCTGACGGTCGGCCCCAAGGCCGACCTGCTGGCTCCGGCCCGCCGGGCGCTGGCGGCGGTGTGCACCATCGGGCCTGCGCTCGAACGGCGTGTGCACGAGCTTCAGTCGGCAGGCGAGGCGCTGCTGGCCTATCTGCTGGACTGTGTGGGCGTGGTTGCGCTGGGCGCAGTCGGCGAGGCGCTGCGACGCCATGCCGAAGACCGCGCCGGGAGCCTGGGTTGGGGCGTCAGCCCGCTGCTGGCTCCCGGATCGCTGGTCGGTTGGCCGGTCACAGGCCAACGCGATGTGTGCCACATGCTCCCGCTAGACGTTGTCGGTGTTCGGCTGAACGATCACGGTGTGCTCGTGCCGCACAAATCGGCGTCGGCTCTGATCGGCCTGGGGCCGGGCTACCCGTCGACCCACGTGGGATCGGTGTGTGGGTACTGTGCTCTGGTCAGCACGTGCTGGCGACGGCGTGAAGGAGGTGCAGCGTGAGCTTCACGCTGGGCATCGACACCGGCGGCACGTACACCGATGTCGTCCTCCTTGATCACAACGCCCGGACGGTGGCGGCTTGCGCCAAGGCTCTAACCACCTATCACGATCTGGCCGTGGGAATCGGCCAGGCGGTGAGCGCTGTGCTGAGCAGCCCGTCGATGGATCCCGCCGAGGTGGGGTTGGCGGCGCTGTCCTCGACGCTGGCCACCAACGCCATCGTCGAGGGGCGGGGCAGCCCAGTGTGCCTGATCCTGATCGGCTATGACCCGGCGCTGATCGCGCAGTATGGCTTTGAACAACGCCTGGTCACCGACAACGTGGTGTATATCGATGGAGGGCACGATGGAGAGGGGACTGAGCTTCGTCCCCTCGACGAGAGGACGGCTCGGGCGGCCATCCGGGCGCAGTGTGACCAGGTGGAAGCCTTCGCCGTGTCGGCCTATTTTGGCGTGCGCAATCCGGCCCACGAGCGGCGGGTGCGGGCGCTGATCGAGGAGATGGCCGGGCTGCCGGTGACGTGCGGCCACGAGCTGACCACCCGCCTGGATGCCGTGCGTCGCGCCACCACCGCAGCGCTGAATGCACGCCTGATCCCGCTCATCCGGGAGCTGATTGCCACGGTGCGCGCCACGCTCGACGGGCTGGGGATACATGCGCCGCTGATGGTGGTGCGCGGCGATGGATCGCTGGTGCGGGCTGAGTGGGCCATGCGCCGCCCTATCGAGACCGTCCTGTCTGGCCCGGCGGCCAGTGTGCTCGGCGCATGGCATCTGGCTGGTCGGCGGGAGTGCTGGGTGGTAGACATGGGCGGCACAACGACCGACATCGCCGCCCTGCGCGAGGGTCGCCCCCGTCTGAATGCCGAGGGGGCGCAGGTGGGCGGCTGGCAGACGATGGTTGAGGCGGTCGATGTGCACACGGTGGGCCTGGGCGGCGATAGCCTGGTGTCGCTCGATCCGCCGCCCCAGGTGGCCATTGGCCCCCGACGCGCCATCCCGCTGTGTGTGCTGGCCGATCAGCATCCGGCGGTGATCGAGGAGCTGGATCGATTGGTTGGCTCCAAAGAGCCGCTGGCTGGGCAGTTCGTGCTGGCCTATCGCGAGTCAGCGCACGGCCTGTCCGAATCCGAGACGGCCCTGCTGCGCGACCTGGCCGCCGGGCCGCGCTCGCTGGCGCATCTGCTCGCTGAGCATCGCTATGGGCTTCTGCTGCTGCGGCAGATCGAGGCGCTGGAGGCTCGGCGGCTGGTGGCGCGGGCGGGGTTTACCCCCACTGACGCGCTACACGTGCTGGGCCGTTTTGTGCACTGGAACGCCCGCGCAGCGGGCCTGGGGGCGCAGATCATGGCCGCGCAAGCCGGGATGCTGCCTGAGGCGCTGTGCGAGCACGTGGCAGCGAGGGTCTCGGAGCGGATGGCGGCGGAGGTGATCGGCAAAGCGTTGCACGACGAGGCCGCCCCTGCGGACTGGGCGGACGACGCGGCAGGCCGGGCGCTGCTCGACCGGGCGTTGGGGCGCGTCCCTGACTCTGATCTGGGAGTGACGCTGACGCTGCGCCAGCCGGTGGTTGCCATCGGCGCGCCGGCGCAAGCCTACGGACCGTGTGCAGCCCGCCACTTGCACACCGAGCTGATCGTCCCGGCCCACGCCGAAGTGGCCAGCGCGGTGGGGGCCGCCGTGGGCGGTGTGGTTCAGCAGGTGCGAGTGCTGATCCGGCCCCTGAATGCCGAGCGCATCTATCGCCTGCACCTGCCCGACGGCGTGCGGGATTTCGACTCGCTGGATGAAGGGGTGCGTTACGCCCAGCAAGTTGTGCCGGAGGCGCTGACCGAACAGGCCCGCCAGGCAGGCGCTGATCAGGTGGAGGTGCACATGACGCGCGTGGATCGGAACGTGCCGGTGACCGCTGGATGGGGGCAGCACGTCTACCTGGGCACCGATCTGACCTTCACAGCAGTGGGCCGTCCCAGCCCTGCCGGGCCAGGATGATGGCGCTCTGCTGGAAATCTGTCATTATTCGGACATCTCGTCCTGGCGCGTAAATTCTAACTATGGAGGTTGAGAGATCATGGCTGATGTTTTGCGAGACATTGCAGCGAAGCTATACGAGGGGGATGAGGAAGCTGTGGCAGCGCTGGTGCAGCAGGCCCTCGATCAGGGAATGGCCCCCCACACCGTCCTTCAGGAAGGCTTGATTGCCGGCATGGATCAGGTGGGCAAAGACTTTAAGGCGGGCGACCTGTTTGTGCCGGAGGTGCTGATCGCCGCCCGCGCCATGCACGCCGGCATGGGCGTGCTGCGCCCTTTGCTGTCGGCCAGCGACGTGAAGGGGGTCGGGAAGTTCCTGATCGGCACCGTCCAGGGCGACTTGCACGACATCGGCAAGAACCTGGTCAAGATGATGTTGGAGGGCAGCGGCTTCGAGGTCGTCGATCTGGGCACTGATGTGAAACCCCAGGCCTTTGTGGAGGCCGTCCAGGCGCACAATCCCGACATTGTGGGCATGAGCGCCCTGCTGACTACCACCATGGTCAACATGAAGAGCACCATCGAAGCTCTACAGGAGGCAGGGGTGCGCGGTTCGGTCAAGGTCATGATCGGCGGCGCGCCGGTCACCGAAGCCTACGCCAAAGACATCGGCGCAGACGGTTTCGCGCCCGACGCCGCCTCGGCGGTGGACGTGGCCCGGAGGTTGGTGGGCAAGTAGCCAGCCCTCTGGTCCCGGCCTCTGGCTAGCCAGAGGGCTGATGGCCCTCATGGGTGCGGGCGTGGGGAGGTGGGCCTGGGAGGGGTTTCCCAGGGCCACGCTAGCAAGGCATGAAGGAGGTGTCCGTTCGATCAATGTGAAACTGTCGTCAGAGGAGGTAAACGCCGCCCTGCAGGGCGGTGGATAGCTCTGTCTTTTCAGAAACGCCGCAACATTGTGAAGGAGAAAGAGGCACATGGAGATCCTCAAGAGGACCAAGCGGAACGTGCATCCCTACATCCCTGAACTACAGGAACTTTACAGACAGGGACGATGCACACGGCGCGAGTTCCTGCGCACAGCCACCTTGCTCGGTATGTCGCTGGCCGCAGCGAACGCCTTCCTGGCCGGCTGCAAACCTCAGGTGAGCGCGACCACTCAGGCCCCTGCCGAGGCCACAACCGCGCCCACCCAGCCCCCGGAGGCCACTCAAGCCCCGGCACAAGCCACCAGCGCCCCGGTCTCGGCCATCAAGCGCGGCGGCACCATGACCATCGCTACCCGCGTCCAGCGCGTGGACCATCCCGCCCGCTTCTCGTGGATCGAGGCCGCTAACCAATGGCGGCAGGTGTGCGAGTACTTGACCCGCACCAACTGGGACAACATCACTGAGCCGTGGCTGCTGGAGCGTTGGGAAGCCAACGAGGACGTGACCGAATGGACGCTGTATGTCCGCCAGGGCATCCAGTTCAACGATGGCTCGCCCTTCACTGCCGACGATGTGGTCTTCAACTTCCAGCAATGGCTCAACCCCGACATTGGCTCCTCGATGCTGGGCCTGATGGGCTACCTCTCGCCGGAGAACGTCGAGAAGGTGGACGACTACACCGTCAAGCTGCACCTCAACTCAGGGCAGATCGGCGTGCCGGAGCACTTGTTCCACTACCCGGCGGCCATTGTCCCCAAGACGTTTGAGGGCGACCTGACCCGCCAGCCCATCGGCACCGGGCCGTTTGTGATGGACGAGTACCTGGAGACCGAACGGGCTGTCTTCAGCCGCCGCACCGACTACTGGCGCATGGGCGAGGATGGCCAGCCGCTGCCCTATCTTGACAAGCTGGTCTTCCTTGACCTGGGCGAGGAAGGGGCGGCTCAGATCGCTGCCCTGCAATCCGGCCAGGTGGACAACATCTTCAACCCCTCCGCCGAGGTCTGGCAGGCCGTTCGAGACCTGCCCGGCATCGGAGTCTACTCCGTCGATACGGCCCAGACTTTCCACATCCGCATGCGTGTGGATCAGGAGCCGTTCAATGACGTGCGGGTGCGCCAGGCGCTCAAGATGTGCATCGACCGCCAGAAGATGCTCGACCTGGCCTGGTTCGGCGAGGGTGTGCTGGGCCACGACACCGTGTTCGCCCCCATCCATCCCGAATACGCCGAGAAGCCCATCCCGGCCTATGACCCCGAAGGAGCCAAAGCCTTGCTGGCTGAGGCAGGCTATCCCGACGGCCTGACGGTCGAGCTGTCTACGCAGGAAGCCCGCGCCGAGCCAGCCATGGCCCAGTCGCTCAAGGAAACGGCGGCTGCGGGTGGCTTCAACATCAATCTCAACATCATGCCAGGCGCTAGCTACTGGGACGTGTGGACCGAGGTCCCGCTGGGCATCACCATCTGGGCGCACCGCCCCCTGGGCATCATGATCCCGGCGCTGGCCTTCACCGCCGACGAGACCGGCGCTCCTGCCGCCTGGAATGAGACCCGCTGGGTGGACGAGGAGTACGTCACGCTGTTGCGCGAGGCCGAGCGAACGCTCGATGTGGAAGCCCGTCGCGAGATCGCCTCTCAGATGGAAGACATCGAGATGGAGCGCGGCGCGTGTGGCATTGCCTTCTTCACCAGCGTGTGGTACGTCTGCCACGAGCGCTTCCAGGGGATCCGCGCCCACCCCACCAACTACGACCTGTTCGATGAGGTATGGGACAACACGGCTACCGGGTAGTCGTCCTGATCGCCCCTAGCCAGGAGGGAAGCCGGATGGGGATCGGTGTCCTTCTCCAGCTTCCCGCCAGTTTTGTGAAGCGCTGAGCTAGTCATCCTTCTCCCAGGTGACTGGCGACCGTGGGCGCGGGTCGCTGATGGCAGGCCATGGAGGCCCGCGCCCCGGTCCCCTGCTCGTCCCTGAGAGATCAGGCTTATCCACCAGGCCATTCCCCCTCCATACCGCAGAACGGGGTTCAGCCTGGTGATTCGGGAGGTGCCATGGCCCGATACATCTTGCGCCGACTGGGGTTCCTGCTGCTGACCATGCTGCTGGTCTCGTGGCTGGTCTTTATCGTCTCTGAGCTGGCGCCGGGTGATGTGGCCCGTCACATCCTGGGCCAGTTTGCTTCCCCGGAGCAGATTGAGCTGATGCGCAACCAGATGGGGTTGGATCAGCCCTTCTACGTGCGCTACTTCGACTGGCTGGTGGGTAACGACTGGCGGCACACGCGTTTGGTCGGTAAGCCGCTGGTATTCACCACCCTGGGCCGCGATCGGGAGCCGCAGTGGTACGCTGCCGAGAGCGACGGTACGCTCAAACAGTGGCGTATGACGTCCGATGGCTTGGTGGAGATTACCGTTGCGCCCGATGGGACTCGCACCCAGGCTCCCTTTGATGGCTGGCGGCTGGACGAAGACGGCAGCGAGATCTTCTGGGGCGTTGATACGGCGGGCCATGTGGTGCTGTGGCGCAAAGGGTCGGAGGGCACCCAGGCCGGACCATCGGCAGCAGGACGCGCTCTGGCTGAGACCGGGGGGGAGGAATATTACCCCCTGCGTATGGGCCTGCTGCGCGGCGATCCTGGTCTCTCGCTGCGCACCAATCGTCCGGTCGGCCCGACCCTGCTGCGGCGGCTGCGCAACTCGTTCACTCTGGCGGGCATCGCCTTTGTGTTCATCATGCCGATTGCCCTGCTGCTCGGCCTGCTGGCCGGCCTGCGCGAGGGCAGCCCGCTTGACCGCGCCATCTCGCTCTTCAGCCTGATCACCACCTCCATCCCAGAGTTTGCCAGCGGCGTGTTCCTGATTCTCGTCTTTGCCTTCTGGCTCAAACTGCTGCCGGGCGCCTCGGTATTCGTCGACGACACCGCGCCCTGGCAGAATACCAAGCTGCTCATTCTGCCGGTGCTGACGCTGACGCTAGCCGAGGTGGGCTATGTGGCCCGCATGACGCGGGCCAGCATGGTTGAGGTCATGGGCGCGCCCTACATCCGCACCGCCTTCCTGAAGGGCCTGCCCTACTGGCGCATCGTCTTCCGGCACGCCGTGCGCAACGCGCTGATGGCCCCCATTACCGTCATCATGTTGCATGTGAACTGGCTGGTTGGCGGCATTGTCGTAGTCGAGTCGACTTTCGGATATCCGGGCCTGGGGGCCTACCTGCTCGACTCGGCGCTGTTCAAAGACATCAACGCCGTCGAGGCTGGGGCCATGGTCATGGTCGCGTTGGCTGTCGGCACCCAGTTGGTGGCCGATGTGATCTACACGTTCCTCAACCCGCGCATTCGATATACGTAGTGTGTTTCGGGAGCAAGCATGACGGCAAGAACAACCACAGGCACAGATCGGAGCGCCAGCCGCCTCCGGCGGCTCTGGGAAGGCGTGTCGATCATCTTTCGCTCGCGCGTGGCAATGGTGGGGCTGAGCATTGTGCTGTTCTGGGTGATCGTGGCGATCTTTGCCCCGCAGATCGCGCCCTACAGCCCCACGGCTCAGGACTCGAGCGCCATCAATGCGCCGCCGTCGGCCACCTACCTGCTGGGCACCGACAAACAGGGCCAGGACGTTCTCTCGCGCCTGGTGTATGGCAGCCGCACCATCTTGCTGCTGGCGCCGATCTCGGTGCTGTGTTCGCTGGCTGTCGGCGTGGTGTTGGGGCTGACAGGGGGGTACTTCGGAGGGCTGGTCGATGAGATCGTGATGCGCATCCTGGATGCCATCATGGCCTTTCCTACCATCTTGCTGTACCTGATCATCATCTCGGCCATTGGCCCGTCGGCCATCAACATCGTGGTAGCCATCACGTTCGTTGGAGCGCCGGGTATCGCCCGGCTGGTGCGTAGCCTGACGCTCGACATCAAGACCCGCGACTACGTCCGGGCCGCCGAGACGCGCGGCGAAAGCCCGCTGTATATCATGTTCGTCGAGATTCTGCCCAATGCACGCGGCCCCCTGATCATCGATGCGCTGCTGCGGGTGGGCTATGCCATCTTTGCCATCGGCACCCTGGGCTTTTTGGGGCTGGGCCTGCCGCCGGACATTCCTGACTGGGGCGGGATGCTCAACGCCGCCCGCAACTTCATGTGGACCAATCCGATAGGCGCGCTGTGGCCAGCGCTGGCCATCTCCAGCCTGGTGGTCGGGCTGAACCTGTTCGCCGATGGCCTGCGCGAGGAGTCCACCCGCTACCAGTGAGCGGGAGGCGACCTTCCGGCGGTAGAACAGAGGGCTGATCCATGACCAGTTCCGAGGGGGACGAGCAGTGATGCGAGAAGCACGAGACTTACCCATCCTGAAAGTCGAGAACCTGAGCGTGGTCTACGCCACGCGCCGGGGAGATGTGGCGGCGGTGCGCGATGTGTCGTTGGCTATCCAGCGCGGCCAGACGTTCGGCATTGTCGGTGAGTCGGGCTGTGGCAAGAGCACGGTCGCCTTCAGCATTGTCAACTTCCTGGGCCGCAATGGGAGGATCAGCGGCGGGCGCGTGTTGTTCCAGGGGCGCGACCTGGTGGGCCGCTCCGAGTCGGAGCTGCGCGCCCTGCGAGGCGACCGCGTAGCGATGGTCTATCAGGACCCCATGCAGGCCCTGAATCCTTCGATGCGCCTGGGCGACCAGATGGCCGAGGTGCTGATCGTGCACCGGGGCCTGCGGAAGGCCGAGGCCGAGCAGAAGTGCCTCCAGATGCTGGAACGGGTCTACATGCCTGACCCCGCCAGCGTGATGCGCCGCTTCCCACACCAGATCTCAGGCGGGCAACAGCAACGGGTGGTGATCGCCATGGCGCTGCTGAACAACCCTGCCCTGCTGATCATGGACGAGCCGACCACGGCCCTGGATGTGACGGTGGAGGCCGCGGTGCTCGACCTGATCAACGAGCTTCAGCGCGATTTCGATACGGCCATCATGTACATCAGCCACAACCTGGGCGTCATCGCTCGCGTGTCAGACGTGGTGGGCGTGATGTACGCCGGGGAGATCGTGGAGCAAGCCAGCGTCCACGACATCTTCCTGCAACCAGGGCACCCTTACACGCTGGGGTTGATCGGCTGCGTGCCCGACCTCAGCCGCACCAAGTCCAGCCGCGCCCTCCAGCCTATTCGTGGGCGGGTGCCTCCGGCAGGCAGCCTGCCGCCTGGCTGCGTCTTTGAGCCGCGCTGCCCTCTGGCCCGCGAGCTGTGCCGCACGCAGCGCCCCGATCTATACCAGGTGGGCGATGGTCACTGGGCGCGCTGTTTCTTCGCCGAGGAAGTGATCGCCAGGCGGGAGTGGCCGGTGGAGCAAGCGGTGGCGCAGCCCGCCCCAGCAGTGGCCGAGGCAGACGCAGCCCCCATCCTTGTGCTTGACGGCGTCCGCATGTATTATCCGATGCCGTCCAAGCAGTTGATCGGCGGCGAGAGGCGGGCCGTCAAGGCGGTGGATGATGTGAGTCTGCGCGTGAAGCCTGGCCGCACGTTCGGCATTGTGGGCGAGTCGGGCTGCGGCAAAAGTTCGCTGGTCAAAACCATCATCGGGCTAGAAAAGCCGACCGGCGGCGAGCTGGAGTTCATGGGCTTTGACATCTCAACACCCGTCTCCGGGCGTGACCTGAACCTGATCCGCAACTTGCAAATGGTCTTCCAGAACCCCGACTCGACCCTCAACCCCTCGTTCAGCGTCGGTTTCCAGATCGGACGTCCGCTGAAACGCTTTAAAGTCGTGCCGCCCGACCAGGTGCGGGCCGAGGTGATCCGTCTGCTGCATGTCATGAAGCTGGGCGAGAACTATTATGATCGCCTGCCGCGCCAGTTGAGCGGCGGCGAGAAGCAGCGCGTGGCCATTGCCCGCGCTATCGCGGCCAACCCCCAGTTGGTGTTGTGTGATGAGCCGGTTTCGGCGCTGGACGTGTCGGTGCAGGCGGCTGTGCTGAACCTCTTGCTGGAAATCCAACACCAGCAGGGCGCTACGCTGATCTTCATCGCCCACGACCTGAGCGTGGTGCGTTTCCTGTGCGATGACATCGCCGTGATGTACCTGGGCCAGATCGCCGAGATCGGCCCGGCAGATGCCATCTACAGCCCGCCGTACCATCCCTACACTGAGGCGCTGCTCTCGGCGGTGCCCATCCCCGACCCGCGCGTCGAGCAGCGCCACATCCGCCTGAGCGGCGCGGTGCCGAGCGCTCTCAACCCGCCGCCAGGCTGCCGCTTCCACACGCGCTGCCCGCGTCGATATCTGTTGCCCGAAGACGGCTTGGTGTGCGAGACCGAAGTCCCGCCCTGGCGCGAGGTCAGCCAGACGCACCGCATTTTCTGCCACTTGCCGCTCGAAGAGCTGGCTCGAATGGAGCCGGTGGTCACGGTCGAGAAGGGAGTGAACTATGCTGGTTAAGGATTACATGACCAAGCACCCGCCCATGGGTGAGCCGGGTATGTCGATTGTCGAGGCGCGGCGCTACATGGCCGAGCATCACATCCGGCACCTGCCCATCGTAGGCGATGGCAAACGGCTGGTGGGGCTGCTGACCCCCCAGGGGCTGATGATCGACCTGACGCGGTTGGGCAGCCTGGATATGTGGGAGATCGGCAGCTATCTGGCCCGCCTCAGGGTCGAGGAAGTGATGATCAAGGCCAGAGACGTGGTCACCATCAGCCCCGATACGCCGATTGAACAGGCCGCCCGTGTGATGGTTGAGCGCCAGATAGGCAGCCTGCCGGTGATCGAGGATGGCGTCGTGGTGGGCATGATCACCGACAGCGACCTGCTCCGGCAGCTCATGGAGTTGATGTCCACCGAGGTGCCCGCCGTGCGTGTGACGGTGCGGATGCCCATGCGCACAGGCGAGCTGGCCAAGCTGGTGGCGGCCATCGCGGCCCGCGGCTGGGGGATCGAGGCCCTGGGCGGCGTGGTGATGCCCAAAGATCCGAATCGCTGGGAGGCTGTGATCAAGATTCAGGCCCCGCGCGACGAAGTGGTGGCAGCCATCCGCAGCGTGGAAAGCCAGGAGATCGTCGACGTGCGGGAGGCGTGACGCCGCTGGGGTTTGAGAGCTGTGTCACTTGATCGTTCGCATCAGTGGGGTAAAGGTGTTGATGCTGTGTTGATAGATGATTTTATAATCGCCTTCGGGGTGTGGGAGGAGGCGCGTCCGTATCTTCCTCTGATCGTCGATGAACAGGAAATGCGGCTGGTGGTGGCCATGCAGGGCCGCTCCATCACCGCCGAGCAGGCTGCTGAGCTGCTCGACATCTCCCCTCAGGCCGCCTCGGATCTGCTTGAGCGGGCCTACCGCCGCTGCGTGCTGCATCGGAAGGCTGAGGGCGAGGCTGTCGTGTACACGGCAGCCGACTTTTATGCTCGGCTGGACCACTTTGCCAAGTTCGAGGGCTGGGATGACCTGCCTGCCGAGGCCCGCCGCCTGCTCGACCAGCGCTTCCTGGATGCCTTCATCGAGCGGCATCGGGAGAGCGTGGCGCTTAAGATGCAGGGGTTGGCCGCCGAGAATGCTCTCCCCAATGACACGGTGCTGCTGTTGCACGAGGTCGAGTCGATGATCGACGCAGCGACCGACATTGCCGTGCAGCCCTGCGACTGCCGCCGCCTGGGCCAGAACTGCAACAAGCCGGTTGAGACGTGCCTCGCGCTCGATGAAGGCGCCCGCGCCCTCCTGGAGCGCGGGCAGGGGCGGCGCATCAGCCGCGAGGAGGCGCGCCAGATCGTGCGGCGGGCCGACCTGAAGGGCCTGATGCACACCGGCGATTCGGCCTGGCAGGAGCGCGGCCTGCACGCCATCTGTAACTGCTGCGCCGACGATTGCTACCCGTTCCGCGCCGCGCAGGCGCTGGGCAGCCAGGGAGTGTGGCCTAAGAGCCGCTATGTCGCGTCTTATCGAGCCGACCTGTGCCGGGCCTGCGGGGCGTGTGTGCGGCGCTGCCATTTCGGAGCGTTTTACTTCAGCGGCGAGACGGTGATGGTGGCAGGCCGGGAGACGCCTGCGGTGGCCTTCGACCCATCGAAGTGTTGGGGCTGCGGCCTGTGCGCCAATACCTGCACGGAATTCGCCATCACGATGCTTCTCCTCGGAAAGACCACCGGAGATTGAGCTGTGAGCGGCAAGTCGATTCCTGCCTGGCTTGAGGAGGCCGTATTCTACCAGGTCTACCCCCAGAGCTTTTACGACTCCAACGGCGACGGCATCGGCGATATCCCCGGCATTCAGCTCAAGCTCGATTACCTGGAGACGCTGGGAGTCAACGCCGTCTGGATCAATCCGTGCTTCGACTCGCCGTTTCTGGATGCAGGTTACGACGTCAGGGACTACTATCGGGTTGCGCCGCGCTATGGCACCAACGACGACCTGCGGGCGCTGTTCGCCGAGGCTGCCCGGCGCGGCATCCGCATCCTGCTCGACCTGGTGCCGGGGCACACCTCAATTGAGCATCCGTGGTTTCAGGCGTCCTGCCGCCATGCTCGCAACGAGTACTCGGACTGGTTCATCTGGACCGACAGCGTGTGGGCCTGGATGGTGCCTGGCCTGCGGGCGATCAGCGGCTATGCGGAGCGCGATGGCTGTTTTGTGACGAACTTCTTTTACCACCAGCCCGCCCTCAACTATGGCTTTGCCGCCCCCGATCCGGCCCACCCCTGGCAGCAGCCGGTCGATGCGCCTGGCCCGCAGCGCGTGCGCGAGGAGCTGCGCCGCATCATGCGTTTCTGGCTGGAGATGGGCGCCAGCGGCTTCCGCGTGGACATGGCCGGCTGGCTGGTCAAAGGCGACCCCGACAGCCGGGAGAACATCCGGCTGTGGCAGGAGATGCGGGCCTGGCTGGACCGTGAATTCCCTGAGGCCTGCCTGGTCTCTGAGTGGTTCGAGCCGGCGCTGGCCATCCAGGCGGGTTTCCACGTCGATTTCTGCCCCACGCTGGCCAATGCGGCGCTGTTCCGACGCCCTGACCTGAGGGGCCTGGGCGCGAATCCCTATGCCTACAGCTTCTTCAACCCGGTCGGGACGGGCAACATCCGTGAATTTGTGGATCATTACCTCCGGCACTACACGCAGATCAAGGGACGTGGGCACATCGCCCTGCTCAGCGGCAACCACGACCTAACGCCGCGTCTCAGTACGGGGCTGGGCGTCGAGGACCTCAAGCTGGCCTTCCTGTTCCTGTTGACCATGCCCGGCCCACCCTTTATCTACTACGGGGACGAGATCGGGATGCGCACTGTCGAAGGATTGCCCTCCAAAGAGGGGGGATACCAGCGCACCGGCGTTCGCACCCCCATGCAGTGGGATCGCTCGCCCAACGCCGGCTTTTCGACTGCGCCTGCCGAGCGCCTGTATCTGCCGGTGGACGACCGGCCTGATCGCCCCACCGTGGCCGATCAGCTCGACGACCCCGATTCGCTGCTGTCCTGTGTGCGCCATCTGATCGCGCTGCGCCGGGCGCATCCGGCCCTGTGCGCCAGCGGGGAATGGTCGCCCGTCTTTGCCGAGGCGGGACGTTACCCCTTCGTCTACCGCCGGTCAGGAGGCGATGAGAACCTCCTGGTGGCCATCAACCCCGCCGACCGCCCGGTGGAGGTCGATCTGGGCCAGGTGGCGATTCAGGGACCTGGGCAGACCTTGTACGGCGTGGAGGGGGCAATCGTGGAGAGGCAGGGCCGCTGGGTGCTGCGCCTGCCGCCGGTATCCGGCGGGGTTTACCGCGCATGACGCGCATCGCCCGCGTGATTGCCGCGCCTGCGCTGGGCGCGTCCTACGTTGAAGACTTGGCGGCGCTCCGTATGCGCCGCATTCCATCCGACGACCGCGTTGCTGCTGCGCCGGTCACGCCTGGCTTTCGGCGTGTGGCCGAGCCAGCCGAAGCCGTTTCGGTGGGCATCTTCCTGGAGGGCTTCCCACAGCCCGTGTGGGGCGACTGCGTCGGGGCGGCTTTTGGCGGGCAGGCGGGCGGCGGTCCCGTGTTCCGCGCCGCCGAAGGGCTGGCCGCCATTCGGCAGGCGATCGGACCGGCGCTGGAAGGCCGTCCTGTAGAGAGCTTTCGCGCATTGGCCGAAACTGTTGACGCGCTGGTGGACGGCGTGGACTTCGGCGCCCTGCGGCCTGAGCCAGATGCTCCCGCCGTGGCTCGCCTCACCCGCCGCGACGTGGTCACGTCGCCGGCCAGCCTGCTGCGCGCCGTCCGCCAGGAGCTGGACCGTGCGCTCGCGCCGGAGGAGTCCGCTGCCGCCGGGCAGCTCCCCTTGGCCAGTACGCACGCCGCGCTGTGCTATGGCCTCAGTCAGGCGTTGCTGGGCGCGGCGGCGCTGGCGCGTGGCGTGCCGATGGCGCAGGTGATTGCCGAGGAGTGGGGCTTGCCCCTGCCCGACGCGCCGGCGCCGATCCACGCTCAGATCGGCCATGAGTGGCGCGCCAACGCCGACAGGCTGATCGTGCGCGGGGTGGCCTCGCTGCCTCACCTCCTGATCGACGACATCGAGGCCCAATTGGGCCGCGACGGCTCGAAGCTGGCGGCCTATGTGCGCTGGCTCAGCCAGCGCATTGGCGAGTTGGGCAGCCCCAGCTACCACCCCACGATTCACCTGGATGTGCGCGGCGCATTGGGGACGATCTGCCGCCATGAGCCGGGCCGCGTGTTGGGCCATCTGTACGGGCTGGAGATGGCCGCTAAACCCTATCCGCTGCGCGTTGAAAGCCCGCTGATCCTCGACAGCCGGGAGGTGCAGATCGCGGGCCTGAAAACCCTGCGCGAGTACGTGGCGACGCGCGGCTGGCAGGTGCACATCGTAGCCGACGAGTGGGCCAACACGCTCGACGACATCCGGGCCTTTGTGCAGGCCGGGGCTGCTGACATGATTCACCTCAAGATGCCCGATTTGGGTGGGCTGCACCACTCGGTCGAAGCGGTGCTGACCTGCCGGGCCGCCGGCGTGGGGGCCTGTCTGGGCGGGAGCTGCGCCGAGACCGACCTCTCGGCGCGGGTGGCGGTGCACGTGGCGCTGGCCGTCCGGCCCGACGTGTTCATGGCGCGGCCCGGCCTGGGCGTCGACGAGGCCGTCTCGCTCACACACAACGAGATGGCTCGCACGCTGGCTGTGCTGGCGGGTTGAGGAGGGAGGTTCGCCCGGTTGTTTGGAATCATCTTGGCAGTTGTCCATCGCTCATGGCTTGACGCTCAGGAGGACTTGACATGAAGGTTGTAAACTCCGTCGCATTCCGGTCTCCGCAGTTCTCGTTGCTGTCCGACTCCCAGCTTCAGGACCTTCACCTGGCGGCGCTAGAGGTGCTGCGCCGCACCGGCATCCGCTTTCACCACGCCGGGGCGCTCGACATGCTCCGGCAGGCCGGGGCCTTTGTCGATGGCCCCCTGGTGAAGTTCCCCTCTCAGATGGTCGAAGATGCCATTGCCTCAGCCCCCAGTCGCGTGGTCATGTGTGACCGCGATGGCGAGCCTGCCATGCTGCTGGAGGGGACGCGCGTCTACTTTGGCACGGGTTCGGACTGCCCCAACTTCCTTGACCCAGCGACGGGCGAACATCGCTCTTTCACCACTGCCGATCTGATCGATGGCTACCATCTGTGCGATGCGCTGCCCAACATCCACTTTGTGATGTCCATTGGCATCCCCTCCGATGTGGATCGCGCCCTGGCTTACGATGTGCAGATGGCGCTGATGCTGGAGCACACCACCAAACCCATCGTCTTCGTCACCGACAACCTGGCGAGCTGTCGCCGGGCCATTGAGATGGCTGCGGCGGTGGCCGGCAGCCTCGATGCGCTGGTCGAGCAGCAGCACATCCTGCTCTACTCGGAGCCAAGCTCGCCGCTCCAGCAGTCGCAGACGGCCATCGACAAGCTGCTGCTGATGGCCGAGACTGGGCTGCCGGTGGTCCACTCGCCCGGCCCGCTGATGGGCGGCACGGCTCCCATCACGATGGCGGCAGGCATGGCCATGTCGCTGGCCGAGATTCTGAGCGGGCTGGTGGTGCACCAGCTCCAGCGGCGGGGCGCGCCGTTCGTGTTTGGGGCGGGCCTGCATCATATGGACATGCGCTCGGCGCAAATCTGCTATGGCGGGCCGGAGTTCCAACTGACCAAGGCGGCGGTCGCCGAGTTAGGGCGTTGGTACGATCTGCCGACCTGGGGCTACGCGGGCTGTTCGGATGCCAAGGTGATGGATGAGCAGGCCGCGCTCGAAGCGATGCTCTCGGTGCTGATGGCCCGCCTGAGCGGCGGCAACTTGATCCACGACGTGGGTTACCTGGAAAGCGGCCTGACGGGCTGCTACGAGATGATCGTCTTGACCGATGAATTGGTCGGCATGACGGATGGCATCCTGAAGGGCTTCGAGGTCAGCGAGGAGACCCTGCTGCTCGACGAACTGCATCGGATCGGCCCTGGCGGCCACTTCCTAGACAGCAAGGCGACTTCACACCGCTTCCGCGACTTCTGGTACCCGACGTTGCTCGACCGCCAGCGTCGCCCTCAGTGGCTGGAGGCGGGGGCCACGACGCTCGGCCAGCGGCTGACGGCCCGCGTGCGCGAGATCGTGGCCGGGCACCGGCCCAAGCCGCTTGATCCTGACAAGAAGCGAGCGGTCGAGGAAATCCTGGCGCAGGCAGGGTGAGGTTATGAACGCCGGGCGGGGAGGCTGGCCTCACCCCCTGTCGAGCCGCCGGAGGC
>DAOTXR010000009.1:0-1834 GCA_034435375.1 Anaerolineae bacterium | reverse complement strand
CGTGTCCGTTGCACCAAGTGCATTCCCCACTAGCCGTGGCGTAGCGTACGAGTGGAACGCGACGTGATAGTGAAGATTCGTTTATGGGCGTCGACTATTCAGCGGTCTGGCCCGTTTGGGCGGCTTTCCAGCGGTCCGGGAGCCACTGGTCGAGTTGGCTGATCGGTGTGCGTTGCAGACCGGCCAGCAACTGGGTGAGGTACACCTGCGGGTTGATCTCGTGCCGCTGGCAGGTGCTGGTGATCGTGCTGATGACGGCGGCCGTCTCGCCGCCGCGGACCGTGCCGACGAACAGAGCGTTCTTGCGGAGCAGGGCGATCCGCTTCATCTGCTGTTCGGCCAGGTTGTTGTGGATCGGGACGGCGCCGTCGGTCGCAAACAGCGTCAACGGCTCCCACTGGTTCAGCGCATAGCCGATGGCCTCAGCCATGGGGTGTTTGGGTAGGAGCCGGGCCTTCTGATCGACGAAGATCGCGCGCAGCGCATCGATGATCGGCTGCGATTCGGCGCGGCGCATGTCCAGGCGGTCTGCGTCCGGCAAGCCTTTGGCCCGAGTCTCGATCTCGAACAAACTCTTGATGGGCCGCAGGATATTTCGGGCCAGATCCGGAGCGGTCGGTTCGGCTTCGATGAACTTGCGGCGGGCATGGGACCAGCAACCGGCGCGGCGAAGGTCCTGATCGAGCACGATCCCGTCGTACCCGCCATAGGCGTCGGCCAATAGTACACCGGAAAAGCCCTTGAGGAATCGCTTGGGGCCGTCACGCGATCGGCTGATCGTAAAGTCGAAGACGTTGTAGGGCTGCGAGTCGTCGCCCTGGTAAATCCACATTCGGGCCTTGCGGGTCCGCCCCGGCTCCAACAGCGGCATGATCGTGTCGTCGGTGGCCAGCACATGGGAGAGCAGCACCCGTTGGACCATCAGATCGTAAATCGGCCGCACCAGCCGGGCCACGTCCGCCATCCACAGGCACATCGTCGAGCGATCCAACTCGAAACCGTGGCGAGCGAAGATGCCTTGGAGACGATGCAGCGGCAGGAAGTCCGCATATTTCGACGTGGCGACGTAGGCCAGCAGCCCCGGGCCGGGCATGCCCCGGTCGAGGGGCGAGCCGCCGGTCTTCTCGGCCAGTTCGATCTGCGGATGATCGCCGTTGTGCTCGCAATGCCGGCAGGCATACTTGAACTGGATGTGCTTGATCCGCAGCAGGTGGGCCGGGACGTGCTCGATCGTGTAGCTGATCTGCTCGCCGATCTTCTCACGCAGCTGCTGGCAAACCGGGCAGCGGCACAGGTCGCCTTCGAGTTTGTACTCCTGCTCCACCATCGGCAGGTGGTCCAGCGAGCCGATGTCCCGCCGGCCACGGGTGCGGATCCGGCGGGAAGCGGGACGCTGAACAGTCGCCGGTTCGGTCGTGTTCTCCTCCGACGGTACGTCGCCGTGGCGAATGGGCAGCGTTTCCAGCTTCTCACCGAAGTCCAGAAGCATCTGCCCCGTCTCCTGCAGCCGATCGGCCCGTGGACCGAAGGCCTGCTTGAGGGCCTTGGCCAGACGAACCTCCAGCTTCAGACTCTTGAGATAGAACTCATCCCGCTGCTGGGTGAGCGCGGTGATGGTCGCCTGGTATTGAGCAAGCTGTTCTTCACGTTGCGTGAGTAGCGCCTTGAGTTGCTGGATGTCGTCGGGCAGCGATGTCGGTTGGCGTGCGTCGTCCATGATTATCATAGAATACGCACACCGCGATCAGAAGTTGCAGCGATCAAAGAAAGATTCGTGATTTTATGCGGAAGATTCTTCGCGATGGTATCGCTGGACCCGCTTGACGCTGCCCAG
>DAOTXR010000008.1:0-2754 GCA_034435375.1 Anaerolineae bacterium | reverse complement strand
GGTAGCCGGCGTGGTCGGGTTGGTGCTGACCTGACTCGGCATCGCCCCGCTCGGTGACTCACCCGCTGGGAAACCACCCCACAGCGCGAAGCCGACCATGCCCGTCACGATGACCAGCGCAACAGCGATGCCTGCCCACAGCCACCCTCTCCTGCCCGGCACGCGGCGGGCGGTCGGCGCGGCAGGAGCTGCCATGTCGTCGAAGGTTGCTTGCTCCGCGATCCGGCTCAGCCGCGCCTCGGACGCCAGGGCGGGCAGCCACGTTGCGCCTCGATCCACCCCTGCCGCCGTGATCGCCTCTTCCAGCGCCTCGGCAAACTGCACCGCCGTCTGGTAGCGATCACCCGGCTCCTTGGCCAGCGCCTTGAGGATCACCGCCTCGATCGGCTCCGGCAGGCCAGGTTCCAGGTCGCCCGGCAGGGGCAGCGGCTGGTACACGTGCGCCAGCGCCACCGCCATGGGGGTGTCGGCCTGGTAGGGCACCCGCCCCACTGCCATCTCGTATAGTACCACCCCCAGCGCGTAGATGTCCACCCGGCTGTCCGCTCCCTTGCCCAGCACTTGCTCCGGCGCCATGTAGGCGGGCGTGCCCATCACCGCCCCTGTCCCCGTCAGCTCGGCGCTGGACTCCAGCACCTTGGCGATGCCGAAGTCGGTCAGGTAGGCCTGCCCTTCCTCGTCCAGCATGATGTTGGAGGGCTTCACATCGCGGTGCACTACCCCCTGCCGGTGCGCATAGTCCAGCGCCCGGCTCACCTGCCCCAACACCCCCGCCGCGTCGCCCAGCGTCAGCCGCCCCAGCGCCAGCACGTCCTTGAGCGTGCCCCCGTCGAGGTAGCGCATCGCCAGATACGTTGTTCCCTTCTCCTCGCCAAAGTCGTACACCGGCAGGATGTGCGGGTGTTCCAGCCTGGCAATCACCTTCGCTTCCTGCACGAAGCGCTGCACGAACTTGCGATCCCGCGCGTAGTGCTCCGGCAACACCTTCAGCGCTACGTAGCGCTCCATGCTCGGCTGGTATGCCTTGTAGACCGTCGCCATGCCGCCCAGCCCGATCTGCTCGATGATGCGGTAGCTGCCCAGTGTTTGTCCGATATGTTGCGACACGTCAGTTCCTACCTTGTGCTGTCGAATTCTGTGCCTGACAGATCCCAAGACGCGTAGTTGTCGTACTCACACTGGGCATTGAAGTTGGCGGAAAGGCTTTGTTCAACAAAGATTGTTGCTTCATCTAGAGCGGGGTCGTGTGCCATAAAAGCCAGTTGATCATTGATGAACACAGCGGAGCGGGCACCTTGGACCACGATAGTGGCCCGATTCGTCTCGGAGAAATCCACATCATCTACACAAGTAATATCCTCCACTTGACTGAAGTTCAGATTGATGTCCCTAACCAGCTCTACATAGTTACTGGCGTTACTGGCAAAGAAGCTGAACATGTAGCGGTATCCTTGGGGTCCTTCACTACCATTCCATAATTCGACCGAACAATGCCCGTTCGGGTGCCTCATGTCAGTGAACCGAAAATCCACAGAAACTACCAGGTCCCGGCTGCTGAAGGGCCATACCATTGCTGCCTGCCAATCGCCTACCCCGTCAGCGCGCGGCTCTGAGTCAACCACCAGCCAGCCATCTACGTACCGAACGGCGGAGTTGAGCATCCAGAGTCCTGGGGTCCCGAAATCATCCTGGAAGGTCGGAGGGGTAGTGCTAATATATGCCAAGATGTCGTAGGCAAATCGCGCCCGGGGATCGCGCGTAGGGGTAGGAGCGGCCGTTGGTGGCGGGAGGGTGGGGCCAGGCAGCTCACCTGCCCACTGGGGATAGAAAGTATGGGACCAGTGTATCGGAAACACGTCAAGCTGGGTCCGGGATGATTCCGGGCATCCGTTCGGCAAATCACCCTCGCAGTTTGCGTCGATGAGATACACGGTCCCATTCTCCAGTGCAACGGCAATACTTTGCCCGTCCGGACTCCATCCAATGCGCCTAGCTATTTGCAGGTCCGAGTGGAACAGCAACTGCATTCCACTGCCGTCAAGGTTGATCGTCCACACCTGATCAGAGACATAGACAGAGGGATCGAGGCTTCCCTGACCCCCGACCCAGGCCAGACGCTGGCTGTCTGGCGCCCATGCAATAGCCCAGGGGCATAGTTGGAGGCCACGACCAACCAGAATCCTCTTATTGGTCCCGTCTGGTTGGATAATGGTCAAATCACAGCTCTCTTCGTAGGCGATCCATTGGCCGTCTGGCGACCACGCAGGATTCTTTAAATGGAGCGATGGATTGCTCTGCAACGCTACCACGTCACTGCCATCCCTGTTGGCGAGGTAGAGATCATTAAAGCAGCCGCGAGCCGGATCGCTAAGCAGATCTTCCATCAAACAAGCACCAAGCACAATGCGGGAGCCATCCGGCGACCAGCTATATCCCTCAATGCCTGCCAACGCCTGGTCGAAAGTCACCGGCGCACACTGGCCCTGATAGTTGCAAATGCACAGCCCTTGTCCACATAGACTCAGAATCTGCCTCTGCTCAATCGGGCTGAGGGTAGCGGATGGCATGGCTTCTTGGTCTCTGCCTTCCTCCGGGGGTTGGGGAGAGGCTTGCATCTGTGCGGTAGCCGGCGTGGTCGGGTTGGTGCTGACCTGACTCGGCATCGCCCCGCTCGGTGACTCACCCGCTGGGAAACCACCCCACAGCGCGAAGCCGACCATGCCCGTCACGATGACCAGCGCAACAGCGATGCCT
>DAOTXR010000007.1:0-9970 GCA_034435375.1 Anaerolineae bacterium | reverse complement strand
GCGCTGCTCTGATGAATTGTATCACAACTTGCTAAGCGCCGACAAGCATAATCCAGCGGGGGGGTAGGGATTGTCGGCGAAGAGAAAAACCCGGCGGGACTGCCCCGCCGGATCCGGCTGATAATTCTATTCGAGGAAGTCGATGATATCGTCCGCCTCGAAAGTGAACGTTGGAGCGCCTGGCACGGGGCGCAGGCGCAGGACCCTGGGGAAGTAGTCCAACCGCGAATAAAAACCCACCATCAGCGCCACCGCTGCCAGGGACAGCCCTGGCAGATTAAGGATAATCGAGGAGTTCAACTCCTCAGCCGTGACAGATCGATCGATGAGATCATCGATCTGTTTGCGCAGTCCCTCGCCATGATCGATCTGCACGGGGACATGCCGGAACTCCGGCACGAACCCGAGCAGGTTAATGATCTGCCGCACCTGGGCGTCCGTGAACGGATGCCCGTAGTTTATTAACAGCATGGATCCTCCTTTTGATTGTACGAACATGGAATCATTATATGACCCTTTTTCGTTTTGTCAACGACATGAGAATTCATTTCTTGTATAATAAGAGATGATGGGATATCGCCAAGTATGAATGAATGCTTGCAGGAGGAGAAATGATTTACAACAAGACAGGTAGAATCCTGGCCGAGCGCGGCCAGAACGCACATGCCCTGTACAACAGGATTGTCGGCATTTGTGACAGGCGCGGTGAAAAACCCCCATGTTATAATAGCGTCCTCTCATTCGTGCGCAATTCCAATACTATCAACAAGCGGATCTGGGAGTTAGCTGCGCTGGCGTTGCGAATTGACCCAGTACAGATGTTTTCAATAGAAGAAGACAAATAATCTGCCCCTGCCCCCCCTCCCCGCACAAAGCGAGGGGGGGGCAGATTACCGCGCTAGCTACACTGCCTCCCCCTCCTCCCTACGCACCGCGATCATTTCCTCGATCCGGCTCAACGTCTCCGCATAGTGCGCCCGCGGAACCTCCCGAGCAAAATACCGCGCCTTCTCGGCCGGCTGGCGGGGATCAGCCAGGACACGCGCCGCCTTCGCCAGTGCTGACTCGACCATACGTTGCGCTTGTTGTTGTATGGCATTGTTCATGTGATCCGTCCCAGGGGGGGGGGCTGGGGGGTCGTCGTTTGTCGTGACGCAATTGACGCAATTGACACATTGATCATAACTTTTTGGGATTCCATTTTTACATGAGGGACTTTCACAAAATGCGTCAAATGTGTCAATTGTGTCACCGACCAGGTCAGCGGGTCTCAGCCCTAGCCCCGAGTAGAAACGTCTCCCCCCCTCACGCCGCGTCCGTTCGAAGCCTTTTTCACTCAATCGCCTCCCCCACATATTCTGTGAGAGGGGTCTTTCATTGACATCCTCGCACCAACGCGTATAACTCTGGAACGCTTCCGACACGGAACAGGTGGCGTCGGGATCGTGCACGCAGCAGTCTTCGAGCCAGCGCTCGATCTGGTCCGACTCGGCGCGATAGCGCTCGGTGGCGTTTGCTACTGCGGGGCAGCTGCCCAGCCCTTCAGCCAGCCAGTCCTGCAGTCCGGCAAGCGCCCAGTTCAGAATGCCCGGAAGCTCGAGCAGAAGCTTCTCGCGCAGACGGCGATCCGGGGACTGCTCGAAGTTCTGCACAAATGGAATCAGCCGGATCCGACGCCAGATGCCGCGGTCTGTGCCGCGGATGGTGGGCAGGTGATTCATGGCCATCCACAGCTTGTAGCTGGGCTTGTAGCTAAACCATTCGCCATACAGAAAGCGGCAGTCCACCAGATCCTGCCCCGTCACCTGCTTCACGCGCGCTTCGTCTAGGCGGCGATCTTCCTCCGTTTCGATGATGCTCACAAAGCGCTTGCCCTTCAGCGCGGCCAGGTCGTTGGTTGCGGTGGTGCGGTTGCCCGCGTCGAAGGTGTCGAATGAGGTGCTGCCCGCGTAATCGCCAAAGAGATTGGACAATACGTCAAGAAACACGCTTTTCCCATTCGCTCCTGAGCCATGGCAGAGGAACAGGCATTGCTCTGATGTATCCCCCGTCAGAGTGTAGCCGATGGCCCGCTGCACATAGCGGATCAGTTCCTGGTCATGGTTGAAAATTTCCTCCAGAAACGTCTCCCAGCGGGGGCATGAGGCGGCAGAATCAAACTGCGTGCCCAGCGCCATCGTCAGGTAGTCTTCTCGCCTGGGCGCCCGATGCGTTCCGGAGCGCAGATCGAGCGTCGCGCTGCTGCTGGCTGCGAGCCAGGGATCGGAATCATACTGTTCGATCGTTGTGGCGATGGCAAACTGGAACGATGCAACGCGTAGGGCGGCTTCGATTTTGGCTGCGCTTTCGCTCGCGATCGCCCAGCGCGCGGCCGCCTTGCGCTCCTCCAGCGACTGGATCGTCGTTGCGGCATGATAGCGCCGCCGGGCTATCGCGAGCGCAGTGCGCTGTGCCTGTCCATCCTCATCGATCTCCCAGCGCGCTCCGCTCCAGAACAGCCACTTTTTTCGCGTGTGGCAGTAGCGTAGTCTGTCGCCATAGCGCGCGATCAGACATTCCGCATTCCCCGCGTCCGAGCGATTAAAGCTGTTTAAGTCTATCTCGTTGTCCGCTTTCTCTACTGCTGGCGCAGCGTCCTGCGCGATCCTGCGTGGGGACGTGACCGCCTTGCGCTGCCCCGCCTCAAGCCCGCTCCGGATGGTCGCATGAATCTCATCCTCGCCGAGACCGATCCCCCATGCTGCTTGCTCCAGCGCAGCCTCCACCACGTCCGCATCGAGCAGCCCTTCTTGGACGAGTGTGCCCAGATTGAAAGCACTCCGATTCAGTTGATTATTTCTTTCGCCGGGGCTGCTGCGGGTCAGTTGAGCGATCTCCCCGTGCAACGCAGCCCGCGCATAGGCTGCTGTGCCCCCCCCCTGGGACGGGCTGTCCCCCAGGGGCTGCTCAGCGCGATCAATCGCCGCCAAGAGCCAGTCCGGCGGGGGAGCGAGCGGAGCGTCCGGATCGCTGAGCCAGCTGTAGCGTCGGCCTGACGCGTGCAGACTGGGCGGCGCGACAATCATCCCGCCCTCAGCGCGCACGTCCAGACCCGGGGCAAATCGAACGGCGTTGGGCAGCTGCCCGGCTGGATGAGTGAAGTAGCAGTGCATGCCGTTCCCCGTGCGTGCTCGGATTGTGTCCGGGCAGCCGCCCGCCTGCTCGATGCTGGCTGCCCCCGCCGTCCCGTCAATGTCCAGCACCAGCAGCCCGCTCGCTTCGCCCGTTGCGATGCCAACGTTGGCGTTTGGCCAGCGCTGCCACCACGCCCGGATGGTTTGGGCATTCGTGGTGGCGCGTTTTTTCCAATTTCTAATGAGGGGATGTTTGCCGTTGTGGCCGCAATCTTGGCCACAACTGCAGCCGTCGGCCGTTGGCCAGTGGAGGGGCAGCACGCGCCAGCCTTTCGCCGCGTACTCCAGTGCTGCTGCGAGGAGATCGTTCATAAGTCTCGCCCTTTCTCTTATATGATCAGAGCTTTCGCAGTCTATCATGTCACTGCCTTCTCTGATTTTTGAAATTATACCACAATAATCGAGATGGAACGATTTCTCTCGTGTAGCACGGGGTTTCTTTTCTTCATCAGCGGCTACGCATGAGCATTATTTTTTGGAAGCGCTACCACGGCCAGCCGCTCCCCTGGCTGGGCGTCGTTAACGAGATCGTGCAGTCGCGCGGATCGTCTGTCAGACATCGGAATCGCACATGATGTGTGTCGGCGGGGAATATATATTCTTCGCCATGCTCCACGGTCCACGAGAGCACATTTCCTTCGATAATTTGGATCGCGAAGCCAGTGGCGTGAAAATGCGAGTCGCGAACTTGCCATCCTCGCAGATTTGTGCTGATCGTCCAATAATCCTCCCCCTCCAGGTCATGCTCCGTCGGGAAGCCGAGCGATAACTTATTGAGTAACACGACTTGCCAGCCGTCGGGATGGATCCGGCTCGGATTCCCCTGCGGATCTGGCACGGAATATTCCTCGCTGTAGTCCCATCCCCCAGGCGGTGTGGGATTGTTGCTGTTGCCGCCCTCGCTACAGGTACCGCTGAAATTATTTAGTTCCGATGGATCGAGCGGGATCTGTCCCGCGAACAGGGCGTTAAAAATGGCGTTTGGCGTCATATACTTAACGATCGTAGGCGCGGCGAGCGCCTCGGCGCCCAGACTGTCAGCCAACGCTCGCCATGCAGCGTTGGCCTCCGCGGGCGATGGCGCGCTGTAAATTGCCGACACGAACTCTTCTTCATGATCGACCAGCACGGCCACCACCGCATCCCCGAATTGCGACCCCACTCCGTCTACCCCCTTGTTGTAGAGGCTTGCAATAAAATTGGCCGATCCTGATATTGGCATGCCGACGTATTGCCCGTAATAACGATCCCAATCGTCGATGGCCGTGCGCATGTTGAGTGCCTGATAGGCCAATGCTTCCAGCACCTTGCGGAGAGCATCCACCAGCCAGCGGGCGCGCTGGCATTTCCGATCCGGTGTCGCCGCCTGCCCAAACTCCTTGTCTCTCCGCATCGGCGCCACTTCCTTGCGAACCGCGATGCTGGCAGTGTCACGGGCTATCTTGGACGCGTTTTCGCATACGCAAATAAGCTGCTGGTGCAATTCCCGCAGCGTTTGCCTCCCCATAACATCTATTTCGCTCATCAGTTGTTCTAGGAGTAACTGTATTTGAGTCAGCTCCGGCGGCGAGGCCGCGCCAGCCGCCAGGGCGTCGATCACGTTGCGAGTGTCGCTGGCCGCTTTGTCAGGCAAGCTACTCCCACGCAAAGCTGCGAGGATACTATCCGGCACCGGATCTCCGCCCGCCGCACCTCCCGATAACAACCTGATGATGTTGTTGGTTTCGTCATCGGTGGTGAAATTCGCTGGAGGATTGCCGCCGAGTCGTTTGCTGATTTTCTCCGACACCAGAATATGATACGTATTCAGTGCTATCAGCGTGCTTAGTAGCCCTGTTTCCGTGAGGAATCCCGCCCCGCTGCCAAACAGCCCGAGCACATCATCCCCCACATCTAGAATATCCTTCAGCTTATCCCATATTGCATTCCCGTCCGACCCCCCGCCCTGCAATGCCGTATAGACATCCGCCATGGTGACGTACCGGCTTCCCCATCCGAACCACCCCGCTGGAATGTTGCCCTGGGCGTTTCGGGTAGTTGCGATGATCTCTGCTAGTCGCGTAATCTGGGAAGGATAGGGCGTTGCGTCGGGATCATCACTCGCTTTCGCAAGCAATCCCGCCGCTGAGCCGCCTCGGACTTCCGCTAGCTTTGCAGCGATGGAAGGGAACGCCACCGCCACCTGCTCCGTGTCGGCCTCGGCCAGCCCCAGAGCAACAGCCAGCAGCGCGCCTAGTTCCGTGATTGACGATCCCGCGCAGTTACTCATCAGACACTCCTGTACTTCCGCTGCCCACTGATAGCCCTGTTCCCAATCCTCTGTAGATGCCCACTGATACCGCTGCTCCAATTCGCCTATCTTGCCCGCCAGGATGGGCACCAGGCTGGCGTTGATGCAAACGAGCACCTCACATGCGGATGGTTCCGGGAATACTCGCACGGCTCAGCCATTCAGTTTCAAAACGCTGCATACAGCGTAGCGGTTATCCCCCGTGTTTTGCAGGTATATTCCCTCGGCGTCCGCGTTGACCAGAACATCCGTGGGGCCGCCTGTCGGGTAGATCTGTACAATCTCTACGTCTGCCGTGCGGCCTCGATACACGAGGTGGAACTGGAGCAGCGGTGCTGAGCCATCAACTTTGCGGGAGCAGATAAATGCCAACATGATTCTATTCTCGGGTATCGCTATGTTGATGCTGTGGAGGCCAATAAATTGATCTTTGACCTGCACTGATGTCAGTGCACCGAAGATGTTAAGATCGCTGAAAATATTTTCTGCATCTAGCAGCGGTACATTATTCGACAGCCGCGCGTCATCCAACACCCCGCTGGTGATGTGCGACGCGGTGTGGGTGTGGCTGACCGGGGCGGCCCCGATGTCAGCCGCAGTTACGAGCGCGGGAATCTCGCCGACAACCCAGCCCTCCCCTACCGCATCCCAGTATAGTATCTGCCCCTGGTCCGTCCCATCAGGCAGACCACTACCAGAAGAGCAGCCCAGTAACATGTCGCTCTCTCCTTCGCCTATATATAACTCTACTTTCACGTCCCCACTCTGGGGAACAGGATGCGCTGCTGTCCCGGACCTGACCCTTACGTACTGCCAGGCCTGAAAAAGGGACGCGGGGAGCGGAACCTGTTCGCCGACGCTCGGCATGCACAACTGCACCTCCCCGGCGTAGGTCAGCGGTCCCCAGCCATCCAGGTCGTTGGCAACCTCGAAGGTCATCCGGGTGCCTGCGGCCGCATCGAGCAGCCGCAGACCAAGGAGTGTGAGCCTGCTCAGAAACGCTGGATGTGAGATGCTCTCTCCGCTCCGTATCGTAACTGTCCGTGTTTCGATCATATCGTCCCCGCTGGTGACAGTTCTAGCCACCCGGCGGCCATATCGATTGCTTGCGTCGCATCGGGGGCGGGGACTTCGAGCACGGGGAACATCGTAGAAACACTCACGCTATACGGCACCGCCACCAGATAGAATCGTGTGCCCGTCACATCCTGCCAGTTGCCTACCACCATAGGAATCACAATGACTTTCCACATAACGCCCCTCCTAATAAACTACGGAACATCCCGACTGCTTCAGCCCCTGCCCCGAGTACGCCCCGCTCCCCTCAATAGCATCTACAGCCTCAGCCGTAAGCCCATTGTTGCCGTAGATCGCAATATAGCACCCCCTGGATCCCAGCTGGACGCGGTTCGGCCACAGCCCTGCAATCACGAAACTTGAAAGATCTGCCTGGCTAATCTGATTGTTATACAGCAGTATCTGATAGATGAACTGAAATGCTCCGATAGCGTTGGGGATCGGACCCGTCAACTGGTTGTTGTGCAGGTCCAATATCCGAAGTTTGGTCAGCGCTGACAACGGCGTGAGATCGCCTGTCAATTGATTGACCGCTCCGCTGAGATAGTACAAGTCAGTCAGCGCTGACAACGGCGTGAGATCGCCTGTCAATTGATTGTTGTAAAAATAGAGCGTGTTCAGTACAGTCAGCGCTGACAACGGCGTGAGATCGCCTGTGAATGCATTTAGTCCGATATTTAGCGTTGTCAGCTTTGTGAGTGTCGACAGTGGCGTGAGCGGGCCTGTCAGGCTGTTGACGTTCAGACCTAGCGTGACCAGATTCGTGCATTCAGCTATTCGGGACGGCAGCGGCCCTGACAGCTGGTTCGCAGGCAACTGAATTTGTGTGAATCGTGTCAGCGTGCCAGAGAGACGCACAACCGGGTCAATGCCGATGGCAACTGCTTCTTCTGGTATGTCTTTGAACATCACCGATGGTAGCAGCATCGCCCTCTGCCTGATTAAAGCCTCCAGCATCTTTCTGGCTATGAACGAGTGTCCTGCTGGGCGCGGATGAAAGTCAAAGTTCTGTACGGCATTGAGCGGATCCCACACTGCGTAGGGCCTGCGCACGAAAAACAGACTGTCCATCAGCGCATCATCGTAGATATCCAGATCATCCACAGCCGCAACTGGGATGCCGTGCGCCGCAGCAACCTCGCGAATGACCTGATGCAGTTTGGGCACCCAGATGTCCGCCAACCGGCCGAAGCCAGGAAAGTCGAATCCAGGATACAGATTCGCATACGTCATAGTAATGATCTGCGCATCGCATGCGCTCTGTAGCTGCTCGTAGATGTACGCGAGGTTGTCCCGGACCTGCTGGAGTTGCGCATTCCCATCGGCCAAGCTGCCTATGGGCGGAGGGAACACGTCTATCATATCGTTCCCCCCCAGGCTGATAGTGATAATCCCTACACGCCGCTCTGCAAACTGCTCTGACGCGATAAAGTCTATCGCGTTTTGCAGCTGGCCGTTGTTGATGCATGTCTCTGTCGTTTCCCCGCTAATGCCCGTGTTGTGGTAACGGAGACTTGGCCAGTAGCTGTGAATGAATTGGGCATACAGCCAATCGGGATAGCCAGGCTGATTATCCCAGTTCGGCACGCTTTCAGCGCCCACGGACCACGAGTCGCCCATGCTCAACATGGAGTCTCCGGGATCGAATTCGGGCAACAGCAATAGCCGTTCCTGCAGCAACAAGGCTGCCTGCCTTCCCTGCTGCCAGTCGTCATTCTGCCAGGCCGCTGCCCACTCAAGAAAGCGCAAGTGCGAAGCCAGTGCTGGCAACAACGCACGAGGGACCCGGACGCATGTTGTGTCCTGGCTGTGGTAGGAAGGGGGGAAGGAATATGGCTGGAATTGATTGGTAGGCATTCATGTACTGCGCCATTGTAAATAAGCCACGTTGACCTTGATGAGATCGTTTAGGGCATAACTGATGGCGTTCAGTCCTCCACTGCCCAGAATAATGAGATCAACGAGCGCTGCCACATCAATATCATTTAAATCTATCGCGATCCCCGCCCACTGCCCGCTGCTAGATAGCTTCCCTGGTAGCAGGGAAGGCACCACAAAAACAAAACGGTCGTCTGTTGCCACAGACTCAAAAATAAACGTTCCACAGCGTGCTACATCGCTGGAATCGGAGGGTCCGGACATGCCATATTCCGCTTTGAGCGTGCGAAGAATGGTGGCCCCGACAATTTCCGCATCTGTGAGTCGCTCAGCGCATTGGCAGAGATCGAGCGCAAATGGCTCAATCTCTGCCTTGTCCAGCCCCTGTGGGACTTGCGTCCAATGGCTGGCCGACCCTCCACTATAATCACGATAATGGAGGGTGACACGTGTCGGCTGAACGTGAGTCAGCGGCATGAGTGGGCCTAGACTGCCATCAATTCATTCCGCTGGCGAAGTTTCGCCCACACGACCTGGCTCAGATCGCTGGCGTTGCTGTCCACGGCCGCCACTGTCCCATTGCCGTCAATCAATAGTGTGGTCAGCGCCTCGACCTGAGGGGCAGCTATATTTATGTCGCGGGACTGGCCGAGCAGGAACGTATTCGAAAGCGCTGGGACTGTGTATTTCGCGATCTTGCCAGCTGCCGTGCGGATACCAAAAGTTCCCTTGTCTTCTGCATAGTTCCCCTGAACCGCCGGATCGGCACCGACGGGGTTGTAGCGCGTGCCGATATTTACAGCCGTCACCTGTGCATCGCTCAGTGCCTCAAGTGCCTGGGCAACGGCCAGCGCGAACGTCTGGGCGTTAGCCAAGGTCGTGGCTGCCGGCACCAGCAGGCCGCTAGTGACTGCGCGCCCAGTGTAGTCAGTGAGGGTAAAACTAATATTTACACCCCCCACAGCGTTTAGTGCGGTAACTGCCATTTTCTCTCCTCCTCATTGTCAAGTTTTTTAACGTATTACGCGGAATTCCTACTCTTCAAAACAAGCCGGTTTGCCCTGATCCTTGATCAGTGCTCCTGCTAGGGGTGCGGCCCGCCAGTGCAGCCTGTGCAGCGGCTAGCTCGCGCTCCAACTGCACATACTTGGTCATCATGCTATAGCGTTCTATATCGCTTGCCTTCATGTCCCCCTGAGCTTTGCTCAGTTGCGCATGCAGATGTGCGATCTCATCATATGCGTTCTCGTAGCGCTCTTCACAATCACGCAACATTTGCTGCAGTAATCTAGTGAACTCGCGCTGCTGGCGGGACGAAAGCCAGAACACAGCTAGTACAACCCCTCCGACCAGCCCGGCACCCACAATTATCGCCATGATAACAAGGCTGCCGGTGTACGAATACAAGTACCAACCCCCGCGCTGCTCTGATGAATTGTATCACAACTTGCTAAGCGCCGACAAGCATAATCCAGCGGGGGGGTAGGGATTGTCGGCGAAGAGAAAAACCCGGCGGGACTGCCCCGCCGGATCCGGCTGATAATTCTATTCG
>DAOTXR010000006.1:0-55544 GCA_034435375.1 Anaerolineae bacterium | reverse complement strand
GCTTGCGGTCGCTGGCCGCCTGGCGCGTCACGTAAGAGCACATTATTCCTGTTGCTCTGATCGGTGAAGATCGCCTCTGCCCGCCATTGTCAGGGCTGTGATGCCGGCCATGCCTCCCAGGTTCATGGTGTCCACGGCGCTCGAGGGGACAATCACCATGGCGCCTTTTTCCTTGAGGCCCTCAAACAGCATGTTCATCGCTCGCAAGTGCAGCGCTGTGGGGTTATCAACGTAGGATTCGGATGCCTTACGGAAGCTCTCAGCGATCTGCTCCTCGCTCTCGCCCAGGATAACCCGCGCCTGCCGCTCGCGCTCGGCCTGCGCCTGGCGCGACATGGCGTCCTCCAAGCCTGCCGGGATGATCACATCCCGGATCTCGACGCTCTGGACAGTGACGCCCCAGGGCGTGGTGCGGGCATCGATGATGCGCTGCAGGTCAGCGTCCATGGCCTCGCGCCCGACGAGAATCTCGGCCAGGTTCATCTTGCCGATGATCTCCCGCAGCGCTGTCTGGGCCGCCCAGGCGATCGCTGCGCGATAATCCTCGACCTCCAGCGCAGCCTTCTCGGCATCCCATACCATCCAGAACAGCACGGCATCCACATCCACCGGTACGGTGTCCTTGGTCAGGGTGCGCTCGGCGTTGAAGGGCGTGACCATCACCCGGTGGTCGATCAACAGGGGAATCTCGTCGATGATGGGCACCACCCAGAACAGCCCCGGCCCGCGCAGCCCACGGAACTTGCCATTGCGTAGCACGACGGCCTTCTGCCACTGATCCGCTTTGCGCAGCGAGAACAGGATGAAGAAGGCTGTCAGCAGCCCGACAATCGTCAGGCCGATGAGGACCCCATCGGCCACGTGTAGCACGGCCAGCACTGTATCTACCACCCCTATGCCGATCAAGATCAGGATGAAAATCAGTAAGGCCAATGGGCTGGCGGCCTTCATCCCATCCTGTTTGGCCTTGCCCTGTGATCTGGTCTGCGTCTGTTTGGTCGATACGAACGTCATACCTTCTCTTCCTTTCTTCTGGCCTCCAGATAGTCCTGGAAGGCGCTCATAATCTCATCCAAGGTATATCCCAGCTCCACCAATTCACCGAGAACGGCCGCCAGGGTATCGCGCAGCTTGGCCTGCCGCGCTTGCCTGTCGTGCTTGCCTGTGACGTGTGTACCGATGCCTCTGGCTGTCTTGATCATGCCTGCTCTGTCCAACTCTGCATATGCCTTGGCCACGGTGTTGTAGTCCACCCGTAGGTGCTCGGCGACCGACCGGATCGACGGCAATCTATCCCCTGCTGCCAGCGTCCCGACGGTGACCAGGGCATGGACCCGGTCCACAAGCTGGACATAGATCGGCACGCTGCTCTCCTTATTCACACTAAAGAGGTCGGGTCCCCAGTTGGCCAAGTCGTCCTCTAAATCGCTAGTGAATTCATTCTTTAGCGCATTATAGGATAGGATCAATGGCATGTCAACCCCCAAGAGTGGGGGGTGAGCTTGTCGCTGGCCAGGAGACGAGGAAACTATTTTGTCTGATCCCAGACGTGGAGAATTTCGACCCGGGGATGGACTTCCACAGCGCTGAGCAAGGCATCGAATGTCACCGATTCGACGCGCAGGGTGAAGTTGATGCGATCCGGCGTGCTGGCCGGGTGTGAGGCCACCGACAGGATGTTGCCGCCTATCGCTCCGATGCGCCCGGCCAGCGCTGCAAACTGTCCCGGCGTATTGTCGATCTGGACGCACAGGCGGATGGTTTTGCTGCCCCCGCCGAGCACTTGCACGAAGGTGCGGAAGACATCCGTATCGGTGAGGATGCCAATCAGGCTGCCCTCCTCGATCACGGGCAGGCAGCCAATGCGATGCTCGACCATCATCCGGGCGGCTTCTTCCAGCGGGTAGTCGGGCGCGATAGTGATCACTGGGGTGTGCATCACTTCCTGGACACGTATCAACACCCCGTCGCCGCGTATCGCTTGCTGCTTGAAAGCCTGGCGGGCAGCCTGAGCGGCCTGAGCGGTATTCAGGTCGTCGTCGGTGACAATGCCCACCAGGTTGCCTTCTCGATCGACCACCGGCAACCGTCGAAAGTTTCCGGCCCGCATGATAGCGACTGCTGCCAGGTAATCGCTCTCGGTCCGGATGGTGATCGGACGGGGGGTCATCACATCGCGCACCAGCATAGGCCATTCCTGTATCGGGCGGGCAGGCCAGCCTGCCGAGGTACTGGCTCCATTATAAGCCAGAACAGTTGAGAGGTGATACAAGACATAGCATACCTTAATTGTTATATATTTCACAAGTGATCTCTGTCCGGGTGATTCATGATGGATGGCAGTCGGGCATTTGGGGTCTGGGTTGTACACTTAGGGGTGGTTCCTGCATTGGAGACTTTTAAGATCGCGCCCAGCATGTAGAAGCGAGATGCACGATGAGCCTTAAAGTGATGCCTAAAACGGCCCTCTTGCCCTGGGTGGAACGGCTGATGGCCGACCACCGTGTCGTCGGCCCCCAGGCGCTCCAGGACCGCTACTTGTTTGGCGAACTCTCCTCGCCGAATGAGCTGGTCTTGGATTATACACAGACCATTATTCCGCCCAAGAAATACCTGCTACCGCCGCACGAAGAGCTGTTTCGCTTTAACACGGCGGAGGGCACTGTCGAGTTGTTGCAGGAAGCCGGACCGACCGTGATTCTCGGCATGCACACCTGCGACCTGCACGCCGTCCGGCTTCTCGACACCGTGTTCTTTAGCGGCTACGTCGACCAGCACTATCGCGCCCGCCGTGAGCAAACGGTTCTGGTGACTGTCGAGTGCCTGAAGCCCTGCACTGAGCATTCGTTCTGCAAAAGCATGGGCACGCTCGGCGTGACCGAGGGCTTCGATCTACACCTGACGGACATGGGCGATGCCTATGCCGTCGATGTTGGGACGGAGAAGGGGGTGGCGCTGCTCGAGTCAGCCACGGGTGTCCGCGATGCGACTGACGCAGATTATAAACGCCTCAACCAGGTGCTCAGCGAGAAATGGCCACGCTTCCCCTACCGGCTGGACAGCGACATCACCGACCTGGCCAGCTTGCTGTCGGTGAGCTACGATAGCGATCTGTGGCAAGAGCTTGGCGATCGCTGCCTGGGCTGTGGAGCCTGCACCGTGGTCTGTCCCACCTGCTATTGCTTCAATGTGCGGGACGAGGTGGATTTTACGCTCAGCGCCGGGGTGCGCATCCGCGAGTGGGATGGCTGCCCACTCGCGGAGTTCGCGGTGGTGGCCGGCGGCCACAACTTCCGCAAGACCAACGCTGCCCGTCAACGCCACCGTTTCTTCCGCAAGGGCAAATACCAGATGGACTCCCACGGCTTGGTGGGATGCGTAGGCTGTGGGCGCTGTGCACAGGCCTGCCTGGTGCACATCACTCCGGTCGACACGTTCAATGAGCTGGCCCGCAGACGTATTCCCATGACGCGACGCCAGCAGGAGGCGCTGATATGACCCCCTATCTCCGGGAGAAGCTCGAAGCCTCATCGATCTACCTGCCCATTCAGGCCAGGATTGTGAACATCCGGCCCATGACGGCTCTTGAGAAGCTCTTTACCGTAGAGCTGCCCGGCGGCCTGTCGCTGGGCCATGAACCGGGCCAGTTCGTGGAGCTTTCGGTTTTCGGCGTTGGCGAAGCGCCGATCAGCATTTCTTCTTCGCCCAGCCGCAGCAATGGCACCCTCGAACTGTGTGTGCGCCGCGTTGGCGATCTCACGAACGTGCTACACGCCATGCAAGTCGGCAGCGTCGTAGGCATTCGTGGGCCGTTTGGCCGCCCATTCCCTCTGAAGTCATTCCAGGGCAAAGACCTGCTGTTTGCCATCGGTGGCCTGGGGCTGGCCCCTGCTCGCTCTGTGATCAACCAGGTGCTCGACGAGCGCGGCAAGTACGGCAGGGTCACACTGCTCTACGGCGCTCGCACGCCCAGCGAATTGTTGTTCACCGACGAGCTTGAGACATGGTCACAGCGTGGTGACATCGAGGTGCTGGTGACCGTGGATCGCGGCGACGAGTCCTGGACGGGCAACGTGGGTGTGGTCACCACCCTGTTTCCCAAAGTGCAGGTCTACGCCCGTAACACAGTCGCGGTGGTGATCGGTCCGCCAGTCATGTATCGCTTCGTGCTGATCGAGGTGTTGGGTAAGGGCGTCCCTGAGGGCAACATCTGGTTCAGCTTTGAGCGCCGCATGAAGTGTGGAGTGGGCAAGTGTGGCCACTGCCAGATCAACCACATCTATACTTGCAAGCATGGCCCATCGTTCGCCTACAGCGAGATCAAACATCTGGAGGAGGCGCTCAAATGACAGCCAAACCCAAAGTCGCCTTCTTTGATTTCAGCAGCTGCGAAGGATGTCAGCTCACCGTCGTCGACTCGCTCCAGACACACCTGGACCTGCTTGACGCGGTCGAGATCGTCCAGTTCCGCGAGGCGATCAGTGAGCGCGGCGAGGACTACGCCGTGGCGTTCATCGAGGGTTCCTGCACCCGTCCGGCAGACGAGGAGCGTCTGAAGAAAATCCGCGAGCAGGCGGCCATCGTTGTGGCATTGGGGGCGTGTGCGCACCTGGGCGGCATCAATGCCATTCGCAACCGGCAGGAACTGCAAGATGTGCGCGAGTATGTCTATGGCGACAAGGCCGGCTGGTATGACACCTATCCGGCGCGTCCTATTGATCAGGTCATCAAGGTCGATGCCATAGTGCCTGGCTGTCCCATTGACCGTGAGGAGTTTGTCAGCATCGTCAAGGTGTTGCTTCAAGGACGCATCCCCAAGCTGGTGGAGACGCCCATGTGCGTCGAGTGTAAGCTCAAGGAAAACATCTGCGTTTACACGCTCGGCAAAGTCTGCCTGGGACCGATCATCCGCGCCGGGTGTGGCGCGATCTGCCCATCCAACCGCGACGGGTGCGAGGGCTGCCGTGGCCTGCTCACCGAACCCAATCTGGACTCGCTGAGGGAAGTCATGGTTGAGCATGGCAGAGAGGATGCCGACATCGAATCCCAGATGACAATGTTCCTCACCTATCAGATGGACCAACGGCGGGCGCAGTCGGCGAGTGAGGGAAGGTGACGATGGCCACACGAGCAAAGTCCAACGTCCACATCAACGTACACCACGTCACGCGCGTGGAGGGGCACGGCAACATTGTTGTCAACGTGAAGAATGGCAAGCTGGAGCAGTGCGAGCTTCAGATCGTCGAAGCGCCGCGCTTTTTCGAAGCAATGCTGCGCGGTCGTCCCTATGATCAGTCGTCGCACATTACGTCGCGCATCTGCGGCATCTGCGCTGTTGGTCACGCCACTACCTCACTGCGTGCCACTGAAACTGCCTTGGGCGTCGAACTGAGCGAACAGACGGTCTTGCTCCGCAAGCTCAACTTCTACGGCGAGATTCTCGACAGCCATGTGCTGCATGCCTACATGTTGGTTGCTCCTGATTTTCTGGGCGTGGGGAGCGTCATTCCACTGGCATCTTCTGCGCCAGATGTGGTGTTGCGTGCCCTGCGCATGAAAAAGTTGGCTGGAGACCTCTGTGCGGCGATCTGCGGTCGCCACACCCACCCTATCTCGATGGTCGTCGGCGGTTTCAGCTCCTTCCCCAACCATGACCAGCTCTACGCGCTCCGCGAGAGGCTGGATGCTGCACGGGCTGACGTAGACGCTACCGTCGAGCTTTTCCAGTCGCTTAAGTTCCCTGCCTTCGAGCGTGAGACGGAGTACATCGCGCTCCACAAGCCGGACGAGTACGCTTTCATCGACGGTGTGATTGCCAGCTCCGATGGCGGCACGTGGCCGCTTGAGCAGTACCGTCAGGTGACCAACGAGTACTTGGTCAAGCACTCGTCGGCCAAGCGCACCAGGCACCAGCGCGACGCCTACATGGTTGGGGCGCTGGCGCGGTTCAATGTCAACCATAGCCAGTTGCATCCCAAGGCCAAGCAGGCGGCCTCCGCCCTAGGTCTCAAGCCGGTGTGTCACAACCCCTACATGATCACGGCAGCCCAGGTGGTAGAGATTGCCCATGCTGTTGAGGATGCGATTGCCATCGCCGATACGCTCCTTGAGCGCGGCATCATGTGGGAGGAGCCTGCCCAACCTGCCCGCCTGACAGGTGAGGGGGTCGGATCATGCGAGGTGCCACGCGGCATCCTGTTCCACAACTACCAGATCAAGGATGGCCGTGTGGTAGGGGCAAACTGCATCATCCCTACCAACCAGAACTTGCAGAATGCTGAAGAAGACATGCGTGCTCTGGTGCCGACCATCGTCGATCGCTCGCAGGAGGAGATTACCCTGGCGCTAGAGATGCTGGTCAGAGCCTACGACCCGTGCATTTCGTGCTCGACGCACTTGTTGAACGTGACTTTTGTCTGAACTGTGGCTGCAAGAGGAGCGCTGCCCTTGCCGCTGGACGATGATGGACACGATTGTCTTGGCGTTGGGCAACCCGCTGCGCGGCGACGACGGCGTTGGCGCTGCGGTGATTGAGGCGCTGGCAGCCGCTGGCGTTCCGCAAGGGGTCGATCTGGTTGACGGTGGCACCCCAGGGTTGGAGACGGTGCTGCTATTGCAAGGCTACCAGCGGGCCATTATCATCGATGCGGCGGCTATGGGCCGCGAGCCTGGTGTGTGGGTGCGCTTCACACCTGACGAGGTTGTCTTGCCCTCTGAAGACTCTGGATTGCGTGGCACTCTGCACGATGCCGGCCTGGCTGAAGCTTTACAGTTGGGCAAGATGTTGGGTATTCTGCCAGGCGAGCTTGTAATCTTCGGCGTGCAGCCGCTGCAACTCGGCTGGGAGCTGGGCCTCAGCGATCAGGTGCGGGCTGCCGTCCCACAGGTGTGTGCGGCGATTCTGAGCGAGCTTCACGCCAGGGCAGGCTCTTGACAATCAGCCGGAGACCTCCTCTTGGCCTCTGCCCCAAGCTGATACGTCTATCATGGGCGGGCCAGGGGAACAAAGGAACCAAAGGGAAGACGCGACATGGCAAAGATTCTGATCATTGACGACGACCCTGATATGGTGCTGGCGGCTCGTCTGTGCCTGGAGGGAGCTGGGCATGCCGTTATCGAAGCGAACAGCGGCCCAGAGGGGTTGGAGAAGATTAAGGCGGAGCACCCAGACCTGATCATCCTTGATGTGATGATGGATACTACCACCGAAGGCTTCCAACTCGCCCTCAAGCTGCGCAGTCCTGATCCCCGTTCTGAGTATGCGCCGTATGCACACATCCCCATCATCATGCTGACTGCTATCCATACCACATCGCCAGTGCGTTTTGGACCTGACGAGGATTACTTGCCGGTCGAGGCTTTCATTGATAAGCCCATCGACCCAGATGCGCTGGTCGCGCAGGTCAATGCTCTGTTGCCCAAGAAATAAGGGCGTGGGAGTCTCACGCGGGGTAGGCTGCTGAGGGAAAGCTATACCCCTGCGACAGTGCTGAGTGTTTTCCTGATAGTTTTGGAGAAACACTTTCAGGGAAACTCCAGGTTGTGCAAAAAGCAATTTGGATTGCTTTTGCACAACGTACAGTTTAGGGTGCTCTGTGCAGTGGTGTGCACCCAGATCGGGCAGGTGAGGTATGGCCCAACATCCTGACCCTGCCGGAAGGTCGGTCGCAAGCAATCCGTTTGAGTCGTTCCTGCCAGACGACATCGCCAGGAACAGCATTCGCCTGATCCTCACTCGCTGGGTGGCAGGGGCGATGGTCCTGCTGGCCACGGCTTTCTGCGGGCGCGTTCTCGGCCTGCCGCTGCCAGAGATGGCGCTGTACGTGGTGGGTGTGATCATCCTGGCTTACAACGGTGTGCTGGCCCTGCTCATGAAGAACGCGCAGAGCGTTGGGGGGGCGCACCAGTGGCGTCGCGTCAGCCGGGTCGTAGTCCTGCAGGTGGCGCTCGACTGGGTGAGCATGGCGGCCTTCCTCCACCTGACGGGCGGCATCTGCAGCCCTGCGATCCCCATCCTGCTAATCCACATGCTGATGGTCACCATCCTGCTGCCTGGCCAGTCGCCGTACCTCTATGTGGCGCTGGGCATCGGCATGTTGGGGTTGCTCACCATCCTGGAGCGCACCGGTGTCCTTGCCCACTACGCCGTGATTCCTGGCATTCCGCCCTCGTTGCACCGAGATCCAGTATTCATCGGAGCGCAGCTGGCCTTTTTCTCGATCACGGCTTTTGCCATTGTGTACCTGACCTACGGCATCATGCAGCGCCTGCGCGAACGAGAGCGGCAGATCGCTGCATTGCTCATGACCACTCAGGCCGTCTCATCGACGCTGAGCGTGCCGGAGGTGATGGATCGCTTGGCTCGCAGCGCGGCCCAAGCCCTGGGCGTGCGTCGGGCCTCGATCCGTCTGCTGGACGAGAGCGGCGAACATCTAACCATGATGGCCGCCTATGGCCTCAGCCAAAGCTATTTGGACAAGGGGCCGGTTGACCTGTCTAGCAACCCGCTGGCGCAGCAAGCGCTGCTCGGCGGCCCCTTGATTGTTGCCGATGCCGCCACTGATCCCCGTGTGCAGTACTCACGTCAGGTGATGGAGGAAGGCATCCGTAGCATGGTGGTTGCGCCGATCTTGGGGCGTGGCAGGCCGCTTGGCATCCTGCGAGTCTACTCTGGTCGGCCCCACCGCTTTGCTCCCAGCGATGCAGCCTTCGTGGTGTCCATCGCGCAGCAGGGAGCGACGGCGCTGGAGAATGCCCTGGCGCACGATGCGCTCCACAGGGCCAACGAGGAGCGCGCCCAGTTTGTCCGCATTGTGACGCACGAGCTGCGTGCTCCGGTCAGCGGCGCTCAGAGCCTGCTGCGTGTGCTGATGCATGGCCTGGCGGGGACTCTCGAACCGCAGCAGACAGACATTCTGGAACGGCTGGAACGGCGTCTCGACACATTGATTGACCTGATCAACGATCTGCTGGCGCTGGCAGCCACCAAGACCGGCGCTTACAAAGAGCCACTGCAGGTGCTGCCGCTGCAACCTATCATCCAGCAAGTGATCGGTCGGCAGCGTGAGCAGGCCAGCGAGAAGAACATCGCGCTCACCTTCGAAATGCCGGAGTCTGACCTTGCGGTGTGTGGTACCGAGGATGGGCTGGCTCGTATCTTTGACAACCTGATCGGCAACGCCGTCAAGTACACCCTGCCCGGCGGCAGTGTGCATGTCACCGTCGAGGTGCAGATTAGCCGCGCAGTCGTCACCGTCAGCGATACGGGTATCGGCATTCCTGAAGCTGATCTGCCCCGCCTGTGGAATGAGTTTTTCCGGGCCAGCAACGCCAAAAAATCGGGCATTGCCGGGACGGGCCTGGGCCTGGCAATTGTCCGCCAACTGGTCGAGCGCTTTGGTGGAATGGTCAGTGTGCGTAGCATTGAAGGCGAAGGGACAACCTTCAAGGTGACGCTGCCCCTCGACCGTTGCCCTGGCGGCGATCCGGAATCGGTTTCTGGCGCTTCGCTGGATCCGTGAGTTTCTTCAAAGTGTGCGGCCAAGTGAACATCAGGCTGCCAGCCGCCCGCTGGACGGGATGTTGACCAGGGGAACGGGACGGCTCTGGTGCATTGGACCGAGGGCGCCGGTCAAATGTTAAGACAGGCACAAAGTAAGAGCTATGTTACATCTTCATAACACTTGGCGGCCAGGGGCGTAGACTGGCATATAATCATAGGTAGTTGCTGACGGGGTTTGAACGTGGTGGAGTTTAGGTGAGGCTAGGGATTTCGTTTTGGAGGAACATTCATGAGGCCCAAACACACAGCGCGGTTGGCAGAGGCGATCAGCAATGAGTCGTTTCTGAACATGCCCCCATCTCCGGCGCACCAGGTGCATCTTGACTACCAGATCGTGCCGAGGGATCCCAGCCGCCGCAAGGAGTTGGCCCCTGATGAGAAGCCGTGGCGTTTGCTCGTGACACCCACCGGAATCTCATCGCCGCCGCTGTCTCTGGAACTGCGTGGTGATGTGGTGATCGGCTGTGACACGGAGGCCGACGACGCGCTAGACGTCAATCTCAACGAGTGGCAGGGTTATCAGCGCGGCGTCAGCCGGCGCCATGTCATGCTACGCCCTGGTCGGAACAAGCTGTTCATCATGGACCTGCGTAGTACAAACGGGACACACATCAACGGACTGCCTCTTGGCGTCGGCTGGGCCTATGCTCTCAAGGACGGCGACCTGATCACATTGGGGCGGCTGCACATGCGGGTGCGCATCATGCAGCGTCCGTGACGGGTGGAGACGCCTCTCCGTTTACGTTGCTTCGGACCTACACTTTTCCGGCTAGCCTGCCTGGTCGATGGCCGTGCGCCACGAGCCAGGCAGTTCTTTTGTCCTTGCTGCGCCGGATCGCTTGTTCTGGGTTTTGCCAAATTCTATAATCAATGTCGTCTTTCGTTTACCACAGTTACGCCCATTGAGGAGAAAACCCATGATCAGCAAACGACTGAACGATGCGATCAACGCCGAGATCGGCTTGGAGTTTTTCGCTCACCTGCAATATCTCATGATGGCAGTGTACTTTGAGCAACGCAGCCTCGACAAGCTGGCAGGTTTCTTTTACGACCAGGCTGAAGAGGAGAAAACGCATGGCCTGATGCTCACCCGCTACCTGAGTGAGAGAGGCGCTGAGGTGCGTATCCCAGCCATCTCTGAGCCGAAACGGGACTTTGCCTCAGCGGAAGAGCTGGCTCAGCTCTTTGTCGACCAGGAGAAGCATGTCACTGAACAGTTCTACAAGATGAACTCCATGGCGATAGAGGATCAGGACTATATCACCCAGAACTTTCTCCAGTGGTTCATCCGCGAGCAGCGCGAAGAGATGGCTACCTCCGGCAAGCTGCTCGACCTGATCCGGATGGCGGGCAGCAACCTGTTGATGGTTGAGATGCTCATTCCCAGCCTGGAATCAGGGAGCGACGGCGAGGCTTTTGCCGAGGGTGGGGAGAGCGAGTAGTCCTTGCCCTTGACGGTCACCTGGAGGGGAGCGGCGCTACACGCCGCTCCATGTTTTGGGGGCGCGGCGTGTAGCTCTGGAGGCTGTTGATAATCTGTTTCTGACACGGTATCTTTATATTGAATGATTTAATGTGGAGCGGATATGGGCACACGCTACAAGGGCACGCGGGCGGAGGTTCTCGCCTTGGATGCCTTCATCAAGCTGACCCGCGCTGCCGACTCGGTCACCGGGCGCGTGGAGAAGCATCTTGTTCGCCATTCCCTGACGCCCAGCCAGTTTGGGACTCTGGAGATGCTCTACCACCTCGGCCCGCTGTGCCAGCGTGACATTGCTGCAAAACTGCTCCGCAGCAGCGGCAACATCACGATGGTCATCGACAACCTGGAGAAACGCGGCCTGGTGCTGCGGGAGCGCAACGAATCCGACCGTCGTCTGGTCACGGTCTCGCTGACCGAGGAGGGCCGCCGTCTGATCGCTGCCATCATGCCCGATCATGTGGCCGCCATCGTGGAGGCGATGAGTGCGCTCACGGCAGAGGAACAGACGCAGCTAGGCGCTCTGTGTAAGAAGCTGGGCCTGCACGCCAGCGAGTAGTTGTAAGGAGGTTCATCGGGTAGGAAATGGTTCGCTCACAAAAATGGTTAGCTTTCTGAAAAACATAGGGCTGGTGGGATCGGCATTGATCTTTCTGGCCATCCCGCAGCTGTGGTCATTCAGCCTGGGGTATTTGTTACAATAACTGTACCTTGACGCTCACCTCTGATCGGGAGGAAGAATTACCATGGCAGATCCCAGACCCGTAATCGCCGAGTGTAAGCCGGTCGTGCTCAATCTGGAGCCAGGTGAGTACTGGTGGTGCCAGTGCGGCAAGTCGCAGAGCCAGCCGTTCTGTGATGGCAGCCACAAGGTTGAAGGCATCTTCAAGCCGGTGATGTTCGAGATCAAGGATGGGACGCGCAGCGTAAAGTTGTGCCGCTGTAAGCAGACCCGCTCCGCGCCCTACTGCGATCAGACTCACCGGCAACTTGAGGAATGCCAAGAGTGACCTGGCGTTGAAGCGCCCCGGGACAACAGCTCCCTGGTGGTTGTGAGAATAAAAGTGAGGGGGATATTGTGACGATCTTGGGATTGCATCACATCACGTTGGTGTGCGCCGATGCCAGCCGCACGGTCGATTTCTACACGCGCGTGCTGGGCCAGCGGCTGATCAAACAGACCGTTAACTTCGACGATCCGGGCAGCTATCACATCTACTTTGGGGATGAGCAGGCTCGTCCCGGATCGGCTATTACATTCTTCGAGTGGCCTATGGCTCCCAGAGGCCGCCCCGGCGTTGGCGGTACGCATCACTTTGCGCTGCAGGTCGCGGCTTACGACGGTCTTCTCAAGTGGAAACGTCGCCTAACCGATCTGGGCCTGAGTGTCACTGGCCCGTTCGACCGTCATTACTTCACTTCGATCTACTTCACTGATCCTGACGGCACGATCCTTGAGATCGCAACCCAGGGACCGGGTTTCGCCATCGATGAGGCCGCCGACAGCCTGGGCACTGCTAGGCGTGAGCCTCCCCCCGGCCTGGTGATTCGCAATCGTGACGAGGAGTGCATCCGTGCGCTGACCTGGCCGGAGCCAGTGCCCACCATCACGCCCGACATGGCCCTCAGCCACGGCATGCACCACATCACTGCTATTTCTTCCGACATCGAGCGTACCCATGCCTTTTTCAGTGGCCTGTTGGAGATGGCGCGTGTCAAGATGACCTCCAACTTCGACGACCCTCGCTCGGCTCACTGGTACTGGGGGGTTGAGGGGGGACGACCTGGCACGCTCATCACCTACTTCGAGCGCGATCCGGCCCGTGAGCCGCGAGCGCGTCTTGGCACAGGCCAGACCCATCACTTCGCGCTGGCTGTGCCGGATGAACATGTACAGCTTGAGTGGCGTGACCGGCTCCTTGCGGCAGGCTTCAATGTCTCGCCGGTGATGGACCGGGTGTACTTCAGGAGCATCTACACCCGCGATCCAGACGGGCACATCGTGGAACTGGCCACAATGGGACCGGGCTTTGCCGTGGACGAAGAACCCGAACGACTCGGCCAGTCGCTGCGGCTGCCGCCCTGGCTGGAACCGCACCGCGTAGCTATTGAGGAGCACCTGCGCCCGCTTGAGGTTCCTCAGTGGCCTCACCCTGAGGCAGTCTGAGCGATGAGCCTTCTGTTCAATGTCGACGCCGTTGCTGGGCCGCATCAGGCCCAGCCGGTGTTCACGTCAGGCGCGCTGCTCACAGAAGCCCGTGCCGCTGCCATCCTGATCCACGGAAGGGGAGCCACAGCGCGGGACATCCTGACGCTTGTCCCGCACATCGATCCTTTGGCGGGGATGGCAACGCCGGTGGCCTACCTTGCGCCGCAGGCCGCCGGGTTTTCGTGGTACCCGGATCGATTCCTGGCACCGCTTGAGCGCAACCAGCCGTGGCTCTCGTCTGCGCTGGCGCTGCTTGGCCAGGTGGTGGCCGCGATGGAAGAGCAAGGCATTCCGCCGGAACGCATCTTGCTGTTGGGCTTCTCGCAGGGAGCGTGTCTGGCGTTGGAGTTTGCTGCACGCCATGCGCGTCGCTATGGTGGCCTCGCCGCGCTGAGCGGCGGTCTGATCGGCCCCGACGGCGCGCCGCGCGACTACGCCGGCTCGTTGGAGGGTACCCCCGCTTTCCTGGGTTGCAGTGATGTCGATCCGCACATTCCGCTGGAGCGTGTGCATCATTCGGCGGAGGTGCTGCGCCGTCTGGGGGCGCAGGTGTCGGTGAGCCTCTATCCCGGCATGGGGCATACCGTCAACAATGCTGAGATCGTTGCGGTGCGAGCCATGTTGGCGGGCCTGACCGACGGGCAAGGTAAGTGAGTTTAATTTTCGAGCACTCAGGGAGAACAACTTGACTCAGAAGACCTCCGATACCCTCACGATTGTCCCCGACGATCTCGCGCCACGTGATGCCTATCGGCTGCTGATCGGGGTCGTGATCCCGCGCCCCATCGCCTGGGTTTCCACCATGGGGGCGGACGGCGCATCGAACCTGGCCCCCTACTCGTTCTTCAATGGCGTCAACGGCAGCCCGCCCATCGTGATGATCTCGATCAGCAGGCTGCGCTCCGGCAGGGTGAAGGATACGCTGCGCAACATCCAGGAGACAGACGAGTTTGTCGTCAACCTTGTCGATGAGACTCTGGCCGAGGCAATGAACCTGACCTCTGGCGAGTGGGACTACGGGATCAGCGAGTTCGAGGTGGCTGGCCTAGATACTGCACCCTCTGTGGACGTGCGTCCCCCGCGCGTGGCTGTTGCGCCAGTTTCGCTGGAGGCCAGGACTCATCAGATCGTCCCGGTGGAGGGCACTGCTAGCACGCTGGTCTTGGGCCGTGTGGTGCGGTTTCACCTGCGTGCGGACCTGCTGCGCTCCGATGGCTCGGTCGATGCAGCACAGATGAGGCCTCTGGCCCGGTTGGGCAGCGACCAGTATGCGACGCTGGGACACATCTTCGAGTTGCCCAGGCCACAGGTATGAGGCATCGCGGGAGCAGCCGTTCTGGCTGAGGGAGATTGTGATTGGGCGCACGAGTGCGCTGCTGTATAATGACGCAATGACAGTCTGGCCACATTTCGCCATCGTCGGCAGGCGGCCTCCTCTGGCAGCAGTGTTCCCTCACCTTGTAGCTGCCGGCGCTGACCTGCATGCCTACAATGTCACCATCCGAGCGCCTCGTCTGAGGCGACAGGGGACCCAGGTGTGTCTTGTCCTCCGAGGAGGAGGAGGGGCGTCTGCGCTGTTTTCGGCGCCTGCCGAGGACCCGGAAGCGATGGCCGAAATCCGCTGGCTTGACTTCGCCATAGAGCTGATCGCCGGGCTTCTGGCGCTTTTCACTGGAGTCACCATCGGACGGCGAGGCTATCGCATGCTCAGGCCGGTGATCCGCGATCTGTGGCAAGACCCGGATTTCCGTCTGCGCGTCGAGATTGTGGGCAGGTATGCCCACGCTGGGGACCCTCTGACGACCGGAACAGCAGTGATCGAGCTGTGGCGCTATCTATGGCAGGCGCACCGCATCACCCTGCTGGTTGGGGCGCTGCGTGCCGTCGGCGCGTCGCTTGGGCCACGTGCGCTGTTTATTGCGCTTGTGCGCTGGCTGGCCCGCCTGATCAGCGCTGGCGCAGCGCTGGCTATCGAGATCGGTTTGCTCGTCCTTCCGCTTGCCCGGAAGCTGAGCCGGGGGTAAGCCTGCGCGGGGTTCCATCGTGTTTGGGTCTGCCTGTAAGGTCAACCTCCGCTACGCCTGAGCCATAACACCTCTGGCAGCCTGTCCCACAGTCTGAACATGTCGATCAGCACCACCGCTAGCACAATCACGGCCAGAAGGCCAGGACACAGCGCCAGTGCTAGCCCGGTGCCCGTCACGAGAAGCTGATCGCTCACCGTTTCCGGGACGTACTCCACCACTGATTGGGGGTTGATGGTGGCCTGGATGCTGGCGTAGACGAACAGTCCTGCGCAGCAACACAACCCAGTCACGGCAACCAGCCCCACGAGATGCAGCACCCTGAACTTGATGTCGCCCATGATCGTCGTTGTCCTGAGTAGTCTTTCTAGGGAGTCATGGCCCGTGCATCTTGCTGCACGCCGCGCAGCAGCAGCACGCTGATCGCGCAGCATACAGCCCCAAACACGAACATCCCCATGTATCCCAGGTATGCGCCGGGGCGTGCGCCATTGAGCAGGTCTATCGCTGGCCCTTCCAGCCGTCCTAGCGCGCCCGCTCCGGCTGTCGCCAGGTTGGTTAGCCCCAAGTACTTACCCGCTTGATCGCCGGGGGCCAGTTGGTTGGCCAGCGCCCAGTTGGAGGTCAGGAACAGGCCAATCCCTGCTCCCAGGACGCTGCCGAAGGCGATCAATATGGTCGGTGTGCGGGCCAGGAGCAACAGCAGACATCCAACCGCCCCCAGTCCACCGGCGACGACCATCATCGGCCTGGGTCCGAAGCGATCGGAGAGCCAGCCGCCGGCCACGGCACACGCCACCAGCGCCAGCGTGATGGCTGCCAGCAGGTCGCCGGTCTGTTGCGCCGGGTTGGCAACCTTGAGCACGTCGCGCAGATAATACTGGGTGAAGGACTGGATGCCGTAGATGCCCAACAGGAACGTGAATCGGGTCCCGATCAGCCACCAGAACGCTGCGTTGGCTCGGAAATCGATCTGTAGCAGGTCCTTAAGGGCGGTCTGATCCGTGGAAGCAGGCTGCGACCCGCCCTCACGCTCTGGCGTGTCGTCCTGCCGGGTAGGCGTTTCTGGCGTGCCGAGCAACGTGATAGCCGCCGACACGGCCAGCACGCCCATCACCACTGCCATGATCCCAACCGGGTGGCGGGCCTCAGGGTCGAGCAGCCGGCCAGCCAACAGGGATGCCACCACCAATCCCCCCATATCCAGGAAGTTCTTGAGTCCGCTCGCTGCGCCGAGCTGCTCACGCGGCACCCGGTCAGGCAGAAGCCCCTGTAGGGGACCGTGGGCCGTGTTTGAGCTGAACTGCAGGCCGATGTAGCCGATGGCCAGCCAGACCAACCCTCCAGACCACGCCAGCAGGGCCAGGAACACGAAGTCTACCAGCGTGCCGATCAGGATCAGCGGCCTGCGGCGGCCCCAGCGAGATTGCCAGCGGTCGCTCAGCGCGCCGGTGAGCGGCTGCACGATCATGGCGATCACCAGCCCAACGAAGGTCAGCAAGCCGAGGTAGGTGTTCTTGCGCGCCTCTGGCACGAAGTTCAGCAACACCGCCGGGAGGATGATGGGGTGCAGGCTGTTCCACATGAACGAGATGCCAACCCAGTAAGCATTGAGAACCAGCATTTGGAGGACCGTCAGCCGTTTCATGTAGGGCCTCTCTTCTGTTGTAAGGACGCTTGATCAATCCGTCGGCGAGCCGTCAAACTCTCCGCGTAACCGAGCTGGCATCTGCGCGGCGATGTGTTCCATCACAATTCGGCTCACGGTCCGGTCGCGCTCATCTGCCGAAACGCCAGGTGCAGAGTCCAACCGGTAGCGCGGCCCAAAGCTCGCGCACAGTCTGTCGCTTTCCTCGTACACTCCCACTGGCGCGATCTCTAGTCCCAAGCTGGCCAGATGGGTGATGAATCGCCCAGCCCCGGCGGGCGGCCACCCAAGCTGCCCGTTGGGCATATCCCGCCCCTCTGGCGCCAGCCCTACCACTATGTCCGATGTCTGCCGGACGCGGGTCAGCACCTGCCGCACTGCCTGGGTGCGAACTTGCACCTCTGCTGGGTCGGGTGGCATGGGGGGCATTGTGGTGAATCCGTACACCCGCGCCAGCCGTTCGAGGACCCACTCGCTGGCCCGCCGAGCAGGCCGTCGATACCAGCGCCCTGGGAAGGTCCACGCCGCCGTGCTGATCCAGTGAATCTCGATGGGGACTGCGGCGCTCACTGCGAATGTGATCCACCAGGCCGGGAATCCGGGCCGCGAGTAGTGATTGACGGTGATCAGGCAAGGGCCGCTCGGCGGAATGTATTCGCACCCCAGCACCTCCAGCGGCGGGTCAAGCTGACCGACACATGCCAGCGCATCGTGTCGGAAGGACCGGGACCTGTTGGCCACCATCGACGCTGCCAGCGGAATCAGCACCCTGGCAGGCAGGGGGTAGTGATGTGCTGTGTTCCTTGTAGATGGCATCGTGGTGCAGCTTTTCCTGTTGCGATTCGCGCTGTTGTCGGGGTGCAGCATCTCCAACATCCTATGCGACCTCTCTCACCCTGTCAAACCGGAAGAGGGGTCCCTGGCGTGCGGCTTGAGCGCTGTCCATGAGCCGTTTCGTGTTCAGATAGACGTTCCAGCCGGCTTGATCGGACCCTGGCAATGGGGTATGGTCGAATCTGGAAAACGCCCACCTCAGGAGGTGCCCTATGGCCACACGGCGCCCTGACCATCACGGCCTGGTCGAGATGGCCCGCGCCCACGTTGCCCGCTACGGCTGGCGACAGATCATCGCCGACTACGTACAGATCACGCTTGGTGCGCTGATGCTGGCGCTAGCCTACAACTTGTTCTTTGTACCCAACGGTGTGGTGTCGGGCGGCGTCTCAGGCGTGGGCATCATCGCTCATCGCCTGTTGGGATGGCCGGTCGGCCTGGTCACTCTCGTCCTGAACGTGCCGCTCTTCCTGGCAGGGCTGCGTTGGGGTGGGGGGATCACCACTGGCGTTCGCACCATCTATGGCGTGGCCGTCATGTCGCTGGCGATTGACCTCACTGCCCGCCTGCTGCCAGATGTGACTCGCAATCCTCTGCTGTATGTTGCCTATGGCGGCCTGCTCGATGGGTTGGGGGTGGGGCTGGTGCTGCGGGCGCAGGGCACCACTGGCGGCACCGACATTGTTGCCCGGCTGCTGCGCCACTTCACGGGGCTGGAGATCAGCCGGGGGGTATTTATCTCCAATGCGCTGATCATTGGTGCTGCTGTTGCTGTGTTTGGCCTGGAGCGGGCCATGTACGGGGTCATGGTCGCTGCAGTCTCAGCTTGGTCCACCGATGTTGTGCTGGCCGGAGGGCGGCGAGCGCGCCAAGCCTTTATCATCTCCGAGAAGTGGCTTGAGGTGCGTGATGCACTCCTCACCGATCTCGAACGCGGCGTGACCATTCTGGCAGGCCAGGGGGCTTTCACCGGCGCTCCCCGCCCGGTGCTGATGTGTACCATTGCTCCTCGCGAAGTCGCTCCGTTGCGCCGCCTGGTCCAGACCCTTGATCCCCAAGCCTTCATTGTCATTGCAGCCACCACGGAGGTGTGGGGAGAAGGATTTACACCCATCCACGATGAGCTGTGAGGCCCGGTTGCGTGGTTGTGTCGATAGGCTATACTGGTCAGTGGGGCTGGGGTTGGCACATATGAAGGCATCATGGGCAGCATACGGGTTGGGCAACCTTATCAGGTTCAAGGTGGTGTGGAACGTGCGCCGCAGTTAGGAGGTCGGAGGCAATCGCTGACCGGGCGTGAGCCTGAGTTGAGCGGGCTGCGGGCGCTTCTACTGCCGCCGCTGATCGTTCACCTGGATGACGACGACATCCTCCTGGCCTTGATCAGCCTGGCTGTGCGTCGGCTGCGTAGCTACCGCGTGGAGAGTTTCGTTGCAGCAGAAGATGCGCTAGCTTTCTGCCGGGCCATGCGTCCTGCCGTCCTGATCACCGACGTTCTCCGTCCAGATATAGACGGATTATCGTTGTGTGGGCTTATCCGCGCCGACTCGGAGTTGTCGGATCTGCCGTTGATGATCCACTCGGCCTGGATGGGAGCAGCGTCGCAGGTTAAGGCGCTGGGCGCTGTGTTTGTTAGCAAGCCGTGTGACCCGCGCAGCTTCTGTGATCAGCTTGATAGCTTGGTGCAGATCGGTTTGGAGCGGCGCAGGAGCTGAGAACCACGTGACCTCAATGCGTTATCCTATCCCCGCGGCAACCACCCGCGTCGAGATTGTGGTGGTAAACTCCCGCTTCATTGCGACGATTGGTGAAGTGCGCACGGTTGAGGAGGCCAAGGCGTTCATCGAGCGGGTTCGCGCCGAGTTCCCCGACGCCACGCACAACGTCTCTGCTTTTCGTGTGGGCTATGGCGCATCGGTCATCGAGGGGATGAGCGACGACGGCGAGCCAGCAGGGACGGCAGGTCGTCCAGCGCTGGCCGTCCTGCGTGGCGCCGATCTGGGCGATGTGGGGCTGGTGATCACTCGTTACTTTGGTGGAACCAAACTGGGGACTGGCGGCCTGGTGCGAGCCTATACCTCGGCTGCGCAGGAGGCGCTCGCGGCGCTGCCGCGCGCCGAGCGTGTCGAGCGGCGCACTGGCCTGGTGAGTCTGCCTTATAGCCTGTATCAGCCTGTCAGGCATGTGGTCGAGGCGCATGCCGGTGAGATAGTGGCCAGGGACTTTGCAGGTGAGGTCACACTGACGGTGGTCTTTGCTGCGGACGAGTGCGCAGGCTTCGAGGCGGCGCTAGCGGAGCTTTCGGCGGGGCGGCTGGCCGTGGTGTGGGAATGATCATGCGTCAGCGGCTGGCAACTCGAACCAGAAGGTGCTTCCCTTCCCAACCTCACTGATGACGCCCACCTGACCTTTGAGCTTGCTGATGATGCGTTGCACAATCGAGAGGCCCAGGCCAGCTCCACTGGCCTGCTCCTTGTGGAAGCGCGTGAACATCTCGAACAGCCGTGCCTGATCCTCCGGGGCAATGCCGACGCCGTTGTCCTGCACCTCATAACGCACCATGCTTCCCAGCCGGGCGCCCCGCACCTTCACCCAGGGTGTGGGGTTGTCCTGGCCAGTGTACTTGATGGCGTTGTCGATCAGGTTGGCGAATACCTCTTCCAGCCATACCCGGTGCCCCAGTACAGGCGGCAGTTCAGCTGCGATTTCGATGGCAACACCGCGCTCCTGGATGCGCTCCGCAAAGCGATCCTGCACTGCGTCCAGAATTGGCCTGATCTCTACCTTCACAGCCTGGAGGTCGTCGGCGTTGCGCAGTCGCGCCAGCACTAGCAGGCTGTGAATCATCTCATCCATCTTGACCGCGTAAGCCTGGATGTGCCGCAGGCCGATCTGAGCGTCTTTGGGAAGCAGGTCGGCAAAGTCGTCAGCGATCAGGCTGCTGTAACCGAGGATAATGTGCAAGGGTGACTTGAGATCGTGCGCCACAGTGTAGATAAAAGCGTCCAGCTCGCTGTTGCGCTTCTCTAGTTCGGTTACCTGCTGGCGGATGGTCTGGTACAGCTGTGCGTTTCTGATCGCGATGGCCACCTGATCAGCGAAAGCCCGCAACACTTCGATGTGCTCTGCATCAAAAAAGCCTGCCTTGGCGCTGTCCAGGTTGATAAAGCCGAGGACATCTCCTTCCAGACGGATCGGCATTCCGGCGTAGGAGCGCACCCAGGCAGTAGGCTCCATGGCTATCCAGTTGGGATAGCTCGCCACATCTGGGATGATAATGGGCTGTCCGGTCTCGCACATGGCGCGGAAGTTTGGAACTTCGCTGACCGTAAAGCGCAGCCCGAAAATGCGGCCTTCTGGATCGTACCTTTCATAGCCGCGCTGTCTCACGACACGCGCCACCCCTGAATCGATCAGCATGATGGTCGCAGCATCGTGGGGCACCACGCGGCCCACGTTGGTCAGGATGCACCCCAGGACGCTATCCAGCTCCAATGTGCTGGTCAGGGCGGCGGCAGTGTCGCGCAGCGACTCGGCCAGGGCGCGTTGTGCTCGCTCCGCAGCCTGCGCCCTTAGGATCTCGGTCACATCGCGAGCCATGCACAAGACACCCTCCGGCACCGGGAAGGCGCGTACTTCAAAAGTCCCTGGCAAGCAGTCAGGCAGAATGGGGTTACTGGTAGTGAAACTGTGTGGCTTGCCCGTCTCCATGACCGTCTTGTAGGTCTTGAGTTGCAAACCGTCCTCTGAGCTGGCGTAGAAGTCGGCCACATGCATGCCGATCAGATCGCGCTTCTTGTGCGGCGTGATCTGCGAGGCGGCCAGGTTGAGATGGGCATACCGCCACTTCCGGTCGATCACATAGCACACATCGCTGATGCTGTCTAGGAGCTGGTGGAGGCGCCTGTCGCTGGCGGGCGCGTTTTCGTCGGGTTGGGGGTGTAAGGTCCTGTCGAGGGCGATGATCTGGAGAGCGGGCTGGTCATGGTACGTCAGTGGTGCAATCAGCGCCTGAACTGCAAGAGGGCTGCCGTCGATCGTGACGAGGTTGCCGCTCACGAGGTGCAGAGGCGCACTGTCGTCACGGCTCTGAGCAGCCTCTCGCTCGATCGCAGCCTCCAGCGGGCTGAGCAGGCGCTGGCCGATTACCTCAGAGGGTGTCTGAGCGCCCAGCAGCCGGGCTGCGGCCTGGTTGCCGTAAAGAACGATCCCTTCTCTGCCGATCAAAATGGGGATCGGAGAGCTGTCGATCAGGTCTTGATATGGGATGGTGGTGCCGGGAGGTGATGGCTTACGCCCGCGGCGCGGCTTAGCCTTCGCCCGATCGCCCATTCTGCTGTTACTCCGTTGCCTTTGCTCCCGGGACCATGTATGAGGTCACGGGTGTGCAGGCAGCCTCTTGCCTGCATCTGCCCATAATGTATTGTATCGCAATTGCATGAATGTTGGTATAAGTGTAACCATGCCGGTCAGTTTAAGTATCTCATCAAAGGTGCAGGTTTGACCAACAGACTGCGTGCTGACCAGCCGATACTTATACGATGCCAGCCGATCAACATGTAAACGTGCGAGCGACGTAGTTGGTAAGAAACAACTTTCGGCCAGTCTTGCTGGGCCGCTGTTGAAGATCATACCTTGTCAGGCGCAGCCCTGGCAAGCTTTACTCAAAGCGTAGCCTTGTAGATGCCGCCATCCACAGGCAGCGCCACACCAGTGATGTACGAGGCCGCAGGCGAACACAAAAAGGTTGCGACGTTGGCAAACTCCTCAGGGGTTGCCAGGCGGCCCAGTGCGCTGGAAGAAGCCTGGCGGGCTATTTCCTCCTCTACGGCAGTGCCGTTGCGGGCGGCCCGCGCCTCGATCAGGTCTTGCACCCGCACCGTCTCAGTCCAGCCGGGCAGGATGCTGTTGAAGCGAATCCCCTGACTGCCAAGCTCCAGCGCCAGCGTCTTTGTCATCCCGATCACAGCTAGTCTGATGCTGGTGCTCAGCATCAGGGTGGGGACCGGGTGCAGGGCAGAGAAGGAGGCGATGGTCAGCACGGATGGGGTAGTAGATTGTCGCAGGTGGGGTAAAGCAGCGCGGATCAGGCGCACCGCGCTGAGCAGGTTTTGCTCGAAAGCCTCAACCCACATGGCATCGGTCAGGTTTTCAAAGCTGCCTCCAGGCGGGTTTCCGGCATTTGTGATCAAAATATCCAACCCGCCATACTCTCCGGTCACGCTCTCGAACAGCCCTTGGATGTCTTCGGGGTTGGTAATGTCGGCGCGAATGCCCAGCACAGCGCCGCCGGTTTCTGCTTCAATGGCATCAGTGGCCGCGTTGACATGCGCCTCGTTGCGCGAGCACAACGCCACCAGCGCCCCTTCGCGGGAAAGCTGGAGGGCAGTGGCAAAGCCTAATCCCAGGCTGCCGGCTGTTACCAGCGCCACTCGATCTTTCAAATGTAAATCCACGCCCTGGCTCCTGCTCTCACAAAGTCTGCATTTATTGTAACACTGCCGTCAAGTTGGTGGTTTGTGTGCGTGCATTTTAAGACAATGGGTCGGGGGTGAGGCTGACCCATCAAACTGAAACAGCCCCGTTTGTGTTGGCGGGAAGGCAAATGCCCGGCAAGTCTCAGTTGATGCCGGGCAATGACCAGGGCGTGGGTTCGAGCGCGAGTTGGCTCGATCAGTCGGCTTGAGCGATCTTACCGGCTGACACTTGCATATAGCAGCGATACTCCGCCAGCAATCAGAAGGGCTGGCCACAGCAGGCCCCAGTTCAGGTTGAACATCAGAATGAACGTCACGATCAGCAGAATCGCGCCGAGCACCAGATGGCTTCGCCCGTAGTGTGTCAGTGGCTGTCCCTGGATGCGAGCTTCGTTCAGCATGGCCATCCCCCGGCGCAAGGCGTGCACTGCCGGGATCAGGATGAAGATCGCCCACCAGTTGAAGGGCACATGGATAGAGATGCCCAGGCTGTTCATCAACAGGATGCCGCCGACGATCAGCAGGATCAGCCCGATCCACAGCGTGCTGTTCGAGGCCAGGTGGCGATTTGTGGGTCGTTCGTTGAGGGGTAGATTTTCATTCATGTCAGAACTCCATACCAAAGTTACACTAATTGCTCAAGATGGCCACAATACATCAGAAGATGCATCGAATCATCAGCAACAGGCCCAGGAGGGCCAGCGGCACCCCAACGATGGCGCCGATCACTGTCAGACTCACCACCACTCCTGCGATCACCAACGCCAGCCCGATCACAACGCCGACCAGCCGCCCAGTCATCTCGATGATGAAGGTCAGTAGCCGCCAGGTCGCGACCACTGGCCACAAGAACCAGGGAGTTGACCGTCTGACTCTCACTTCTGCCATAATCTGTCACTCCTTGCCACTGCCGGTGAAATCACCGTAAGGTCGGGTGCCAGACCCCAGAGGGTCAGGCATTCATTCATACATACGTTATCAAGGGCGGCAGAGTTGCATCGATAGGCCGACAGCGTCGGTCAAACATCTAGGGAGACACAGAGTTGAAGTGTCCGTTGGAGCAGGCTGCCTCCTCTCCTGGTTGACAGGTCGGCAGGCAATGCTAAGATCGTGCTCAATCCTTATACTTCTCCAGGGCGTCGAGGTCTGGTGAAGAGGGGGAGGGCGGAGTGTAGGGTTGTGGAGACGAGCAGCTTGAGTTAGGCTGATCTGAAAGGAGCGATATGATAGTCCAGGCAGCGCCAATGCATCCAGGCCAGGATGTGCAGGAGACTGTAGTTGTCCGCAGCCCCATCACCGGCGAGGTCGTCGGTACAGTGCCGCGCAGCACCCCTGAAGACGTGATTTCCGCCATTGAGCTTGCCAGACAGGTCCAGCCCGCCTGGGCTGCGCTGCCGTTTCACAGGCGAGCGCAGGTGATCAAACGTTTCCATGACTTGATCCTCGACCGCCATGAAGCGTTGTTCGATGTCATCCAGGCCGAGGCAGGCAAGTCACGGCGCGATGCCTTTGTTGAGTTGTTCGCTGTGTGTGTGACGGCCCGCTATTATGCTCACCACGGCCACAAGGCCCTGCGCGCCCACCGGGTGCGGTCTGCCATCCCGCTACGTGACCGGACGAAGGTGATCTACCGCCCACTGGGAGTGGTGGGCATTATTAGCCCGTGGAACTTCCCCTTTATCCTGGCCACTGACGATGCCATCCCGGCGCTGTTGGCGGGCAACGCGGTCGTCCTGAAGCCTGCCACGCTGACCCCTCTCTCGGCGCTGTGGATGCGCGACCGCATGATCGAGGCCGGCCTGCCGCCTGAGGTCCTTCAGGTTGTCGTTGGGCCGGGCAGTGCGCTGGGCAATGCGCTGATTGATCACGTGGATTATGTGATGTTCACCGGCAGCACCGAGGTGGGGCGCAAAGTCGCCGAGCGAGCAGCCCGCCGCCTGATCCCCTACAGCATGGAGTTGGGTGGCAAGAATGCCATGCTCGTGCTCTCAGATGCCAACCTCCGGCATGCTGCCACCGTCGCTATTGAGGGCACTTTCAATAACTGTGGGCAGGTATGCATCAACTTTGAGCGTCTGTACGTCGACTCGCGTGTGTACGACGCCTTCGTCGGTGAATTGAAGCGCCAGATAGATGCAATCCGCCTGGGCAGCGACCGCAGCTTTGGGACCGACCTCGGCTCGCTGATCAGCGAGGAACAGCTTCGGGCAGTTGAGGCGCATGTGCAGGATGCCGTGGACAAGGGGGCGCAGGTGCTGTGTGGCGGCAAACGCCGTCCCGATCTCGGCCCATTGTTTTACGAGCCGACCGTTCTGGTGGGCGTGACGCCTGATATGGCTGTCTACAGCCAGGAGACCTTTGGCCCGCTGCTCTCTGTCTATCGCGCTGACTCGCTTGATGAAGCCGTGCGCCGCATCAACGACAGCCGCTATGGCCTGTACGCTGCCGTTGCCACCCACAACCGACGGCTGGGTGAACGTGTCGCGGCGCAGTTGGATGCCGGGATCGTGTGCGTCAATGACAGCTACATGGGTTGGGCCGCTGTCGATGCGCCGATGGGAGGTTTCAAAGAGAGTGGGGTAGGGCGGCGACATGGCCCGGAAGGCATCCGTAAATTTACCGAGCCGCAGACGATCCTTGTCAACCGCACGTTCATCCAGATTGGCAGCGGCGAGACGGCGCTCTCGATTAACGAGAAGCTGGCCAATATGCTGTTGTGGCTGCTCAAAGTGTGGCGGCGTATTCCTTTGATCCGGTAAGACGCGCTCAGAAACACTCCCGACCTGACAGCAGCCAGGGGGCCCCTTGAGGTTTTCCCTCCAGAGCTACATACCCAACCTCCGATTGGCGTGCCATCTGGGGTGAGGTTGGCAAGCAGATCCTTTCTTTTGCCCGATAACCTTGCTTTGCTCTTGACTTCGTCTCAGGTGATATGTATAATCCGCCGCGGCTAATTGATACAATGTCTCATTACGGGGGGGCGAGATATGGGCCGTCGGTTAGTTCTACAGCTATGGTCCATCGTGCTGATGACGCTGATCGTCCTGGCTGGTTGTGCGCCTCCTTCAGACCTCGTTGAAGAAGATGAACACACTGCCGAGATGGTGATCCCGACCCTGTCTGCCATATCGCTAGAGCCGGGCGAGAAGTTGAAGGTCGTTGCCACCACGAGTATGATTGGGGATGTGGTGGCGCAGGTGGCAGGCAGTCGGGTTGAGTCAGTCTCGCTGATGGATGTGGGCCAGGACCCGCACACCTACGAGCCGGCTCCGGAAGATGTTGCTCTGCTCGAGAGCGCCGATGTGGTCTTTTCAAATGGGTTGGACTATGAGGAAGGTCTGATCGGGGCGCTGGAGGCGCTGGAAGGCCGGGTGCCAGTCGTGCCGGTTTCAGCGGGGGTGGATGTGATCGCGGGCGGCCACGAGGCAGAAACAGATCACGCAGGCGAGGATGAGCACGAGCATGCCGAGGGCGACCCGCACACCTGGCTGGACCCTCGCAACGTCATGATCTGGGCTGATCACATCGCCGACGCTCTGTCGATGCTCGATCCGGCTCATGCTGACATCTACGCAGCCAATGCTCAAGCTTACCGGGCGCAACTTGAGGCGTTAGACGCCTACATTGCCGATCAGGTAGCCCGTATTCCGGAATCTGACCGTAAGCTGGTCACCGATCACGAGGCATTGGCCTACTTTGCGCGACGTTACGGCTTTGAGGTTGTGGGGGCGGTGATCCCGAACGTGACCACCTCGGCTCAACCAGCCGCCGCCGACCTGGCGGCGCTGGTCGATGTCATTCGGGCTGAGCAGGTGAGGGCCATCTTTGTCTCGACCTCCGTGAGCGATGAACTGGCTCGTACTGTGGCCGCTGAGGTGGGCCATGAGGTGCAAATTTTCTATCTGTATCACGAGCTGGGTGGGCCAGGCAGCGGGGCTGAGACCTACATTGACATGATGCGCACCAACGTAGATACTCTGGTGGCTGCGCTGGGTCCGTCGTAAGCGAGCTGTGTGCTGAGGGGATCTACGCGGCTCTGGTGAGGGGGTTGTTGCAGTGGCGCTCAGGTTGGCTGCCTATGGACGTGTTCACACTGCCCGGCCCATGCCGGGCGAGCTGGCGCTGTGGATCGAGGGCCTGACCTTCACATACCCCGGCGCATCCCAGCCGGCCCTGGAGAGCGTGTCGCTGCGCGTCCAGCCCGGTGAGAAGCTGGCGCTGGTAGGGCCGAACGGGGCGGGCAAGTCCACGCTGATCAAGCTGGTGGCTGGGCTGGAACGGCCCCCCCAGGGCGCGATTCGTGTCTATGGCCATCCTGCTGGAGCATGTCATCATCACATTGGGTACGTCCCACAGCGTGGCGACGTGGATTGGCGCTTCCCGGTGACAGTGCGCCAGGTGGTGATGATGGGCCGCTATACTCATCTGGGATGGTTGAGATGGCCGCGCCGCGTCGATCATCAGGCGGTGGAGGCGGCTCTGAGTACGATGGACCTGGAGGAGCTGGCTGACCGTCAGATCGGCGAGCTGTCGGGGGGGCAACAGCAGCGTGTGATGCTGGCTCGCACACTGGCTCAGGAAGCCGATCTGTTGCTTCTCGATGAGCCGCTCAACAACCTAGATGTGCCCACCCAAGAGATGATTTTCCATACGTTGGAGGAGCTGGCCCGCCAGGATCGCACCGTGATCGTCACCACACATGACCTGGGCATCCTGCCGATCCACTTCAACCGGGCCGTGTTTCTGGATCGGCGCGTGGTTGCCGATGGGCCTGTGGGTGAAGTGCTGACAGCAGCAACCCTGGCGCGCGCTTATGGTGTCCGCCTGTGCACCGATTGTCCCGAGGAAGAGATCGTTGGACACACCGTGCAGCAGGCTCAGCCGTAGAGGACACCCCCTTCCCCAGGCGGCGCATACCTGCATGACAGGGATGATGCAATGATCCACTGGATCGTGGAGCCGTTCACCTATGCCTTTATGCAGCGCGGACTTGTGGCCGGGATGCTGGTCGGCGTGGGCTGCGCGGTGCTGGGGGCGTTTGTGGTCCTGCGGGGAATGGCCTTCGTCGGTGACGCGATTGCTCACACCGTGCTGCCCGGCGTGGTGATCGCCTTTTTGCGAGGCGCCGATCTGTTCGTTGGCGCGCTGATCGCCGGGATCGTAACTGCGCTAGGGATCGGCTGGTTCAGCCAGGAGCGCGAGGTTCGTGAAGATACGGCCATTGGGGTGATGTTCTCTGGCCTGTTTGCGCTCGGCGTTGCGCTGCTCAGCCGTGTGCAGAGCTACCGCGACCTCACCCACATCCTGTTTGGCAACATCCTGGGCATCTCACCCTCTGATCTGTGGATCATGGCCGTTGTGACGTTGGTCGCTGTTGGGGCTGTGACGGCCTTTTATAAAGAATTGCTCGTTACCTCATTCGATCCTGGCCATGCAGTGGCCATTGGCCTCTCACCAGGGCTGGTACGCTATGGCCTTCTTGTTCTGCTGGCCCTGGTGATCGTATCTGGCATCCAGGCCGTTGGCGTGATCATGGTTGCCGCGCTGCTTGTGACGCCAGCAGCCACGGCCTCATTGCTCGCGCGGCGGCTGCCGCGCATCATGGCGCTGGGGGCGCTGCTGGCGATGCTGGCGGCGCTGGTAGGTCTGTACATCTCTTACTACGCAGGCGTCCCCTCCGGTCCGGCCATCGTCCTGACGCTCACCGTGTTCTTTGTGTTGGCCTTCCTGTTCGCGCCTCAGCGAGGGCTGGTTTGGCGCCGACGGGCCAGACGATAGAGCACTGCATGATCTCGCGCCTGATCCATGGGTTCAGCAGCCCTATCTACCGCCGTGAGCTTGCTCGCTGGTCGGGCCTGCCCCGCTGGCGCAGGCCGGACAGGCTAGGGCTGCTGATCGCGCTCCTGGCCTTCGGTGGGGCGACGTGCCTGCTGGGGGCGCCAGTGGCTCTTCTGCCACCTGCGTACCTCCGGCCTCTGTACGAGTGGTCTTCGCTGGCGTTGGCGGCGTTGGTCGTCCTGTGGGCAGCCATCTGTGGTCTGGAGCAACCTCGCCCCTGATTCTCGCCAATAGTGGAAACTGTCTTGCTGCCACCGTACAATAATAGGTATGGCTCATGTTTCTCTGCATTTGCATTTGTTCTGAACATGAGCTTGCAGAGTCATAATGGACGCCTGGGGTTGCTCAGGTCTCCAGGGGGCGGGTCTTCTCTGTACCGCAAGCTCAGGACTGCCATGCTGCCGTCGGAGGTTGTGCTGCACGCGCTCAAGAATGCCGGAGGGCCGCTGACCCTTCAGGAGGTTAGCCTCCAGGTGGGCCTTGCGCCCGAGGTTGTCCAGGAGATGCTCGACTTTTGGGTGGCTCAGCGGCGATTGCGCACTGTGGGAGCAGCAGATGGAACGCTGTGCATGGAGACAGGGTGCCATACCTGCTCTGCTGCCGGGCCGCTTTCGTGCCCGATGTCGTTGAATCCTCCGGTTCGTTATGAGATCGTTCTGTCACTGGATGACAACCGACATGGCTCAGCTTGACCGTCTCTGGAGCCTGTCTGGCGTCTGGCTGAACTGGACCTCAACGTGCTGCTCTGGCTGCACGTTCCACGAAGGGACCTCTGGTGAACTGGCAGAAGCTGTATAATCCCCTGATGCTGGCTGTGCTGCGGTCGCCGCTGCATGGCTTGCTCAGCAAGTCCATCCTGGCTGTCACCTACATGGGAAGCAAAAGCGGCAGGCAGTACACCCTGCCAGTCAACTATGTTCGGGATGACGGCATTTTCCTGACCATCAGCCTATCGAACCGCACCTGGTGGCGCAATCTCCGGGGAGGTGCAGCGGTGATGCTGCGTGTCCGGGGAGAGGATTTGCGGGCCAGAAGTGAGGTTCTCGAAGACTCGCAGCTGGTTGCCGAGTCTCTGCTGACCATGCTGCGGCTGGCGCCGGCTTATCGCCGATACCTGAAGATCGACCTCACTCCCGATGGTCAGGCTGTTGACCCGGCGGCTCTCGCGCAGCTGGCGCACAATCGGGTCGTGGTGCGCTTCTCCGATCTGGTCCCCGTTCGGAGTTAAGCGTTTCCCTGACAATTATCGAGACGAGCTTTTTGCCGGCGCAGAGGATCATCTGGAGTCCCGGCGCTCTTCCCATGGAAGGATCGTTTCTATGTCTCAAGCTAAGGTAAACTCCGGCTATGGGCTGTATGTCCGATGGGTGGCCGCCAATGCCCTGGCCGAGGGGGTCGGCCTGGGCGGGTCGTTGCTGGTGGGTGCAGCGTTGTTTTTGACTATGCAGTCGTCGCCGGGGGTGTGGATCGAGCTGGGGATGGCGCTCTTAGCCGTGTTGCTGGGCACCCTCTTCGAAGGTGTGGTGGTCGGGTTGGCGCAGGGATGGGTGTTACGCCGCCCGCTGCCTGCCCTGCGCTGGCGATCGTGGGTTATCGCCACGGCAGCCGGCGCGGGCGTAGCCTGGCTGCTGGCCATGACCTTCAGCACGGCGATGTCCCTTGCCGCCGACACAGCAGCCCAACCGGTCTCTGCTGCGCCACCACCGGAGGTCAATGACGCGCTGATGATCGCTCTTGTTGCTCCGGCAGGATTGGCGCTGGGAACCATCCTCGGCCTGCCGCAGTGGATCATCCTGCGCCGCCATGTCTCCAAAGCAGGCTGGTGGGTGCTGGCCAATGCTCTGGCCTGGATGTGCGGCCTGCCGCTGACGTTTATCGGGCCGAGCGCCATCTCTCCCACGGGTCTGACCGTGTTTTCCGTGGCGGCCATCCTTGTGACGGTCGTGGCTGCCGGAGCGGTGGTAGGGGCTATCCACGGCGCGGCGTTGGTCTGGCTGCTGCGAACACACCAGCCAGCGGGCAGCGAGTGAGGCGCTCAGGCTCGCGCCCGCCGGCTGTGATAGCCAGTCGCGCCGCTGGGAAATACGTCGGCCCGGCGCTCGATCTGCGGCGTGCCATCGGCCTCGGTGCAACGCACCGTAAAGGTGTGATCGCCGGTGATCAGAGGCCAGTCGTAGCGCCAGATCACCCACGTCGTGTCGGAGAGCGGCTTCCGCAGCATTGCCTCGGCCCATTCCTCGCCGTCAACCTGTACTTCAACCTTTGAGATGCCGCGTGCACCCGCATAGGCGATTCCGCCGATGGGCACGCGCATCTGACCGTTGGCCTCGTAAGCGGACTCGACTGCCACCGTGTCGATCACTGAGGTGGCTTGTACCCGCGCCACCTCGTCCCAGCGCCGCACTACCCAGTAGCCCGGCTCGTCTGTGTCACTGACCTGGAGGTCGGTGATCCACTTGGGCTGTTTCATGCCATAACGGTCGGGGATGTAGATGCGCAGCGGATAACCGTGCTCCTCCTTCAACGGCTTGCCATCCCAGGCGTAGGTCAGCATGATGCGTTCGTCGTCCTCTATCAGGTCAAGCGGCACCGATTCGTGAAACCCATCCCGCGACCGGATCAGCAGATAACGGGCCTCTGGCTTTAAGCCTGCGTCGGCCAGCACCGCTTTGAGGCTGACCCCGGTCCACAGCGTTGTGCTGATCAGGTCTCCGCCGATGGAGTTGGAGATGCACGACAGCGTAACGAAGCGGTTGATCGGCGGGTAGCGGTCGTGCAGGTCTCCCAACGACAAGCTGAGCGGCCGCTCGACCAGCCCACCAACGTTCAGCCGCCATGCTTCCCCATCGATTGTCACTGGCCGCAGGTTGATGTCGATGCGGTAGTGCTGGTCGAGCGGCGTGTATTCGGGGCGTGTGCCGAGGGCCGGAATGAGCGCGTCGCTGGCATTGGGCAGGTCGACCAGCGCCTCCTGAGCGTCGGCGCTGGCCGGTGTCCCTGCCTGAGCGCTTGCTGCCTCCTCGGATTGCCGCGTGCGCGTCGCCAGGGCCGAGGCCAGCCCACTCCCCACTACCGTGATCGCGGCAGAAGTAGCGCCCATGCGGATCAGAAACTCACGGCGTCCGCGTTGCTCGACGGTCAGCTCCTGGCCTGAAGCCGCCTCAAGCCCACCCTGCGCCCTGACAGTGGGTGCGATCAAGGGCTTGGCTGTTCCGGTCAGGCGGTCGTAAGCCCAGCCCAGGCTTGTCCCCCAGCCTGCAAACACGGCTATCAACCAGACGGCGCTCACGAATGGCCCCCTGCTGGCCATTTGGACGGCACTCAGGCTGATGATCGTCACTGGCATTCCCATGGCCAGCCCTGCCATTAACCCCAGCAGGATGTTGCGTTTCAGCGCGAGCTTCCGCGACACGGCAAATAGCGCCGTTCCCATGGCCGTGCACGCGATGAATAGCCCTGCAATAGCCATGATGTGTTCGGCAGTCTTGGACGTGTCGCGCACGCTTAGGCCAAGCGCGTTCAGTACAGCTACCATGACATCAATGCCGAGCCGGATCACGCCGCCGGGCAGCGTGCGGGCCAGCCAGTCGAACACATCGAATGGAGCGAATGGCAGCCCGGCGAGTTGATCGGCCAGGGCCAGAATGCCCGTCAGCGCGGCAGTAGACATCGTGCTTACCAATATCCCGACTCCAAGACGTGGTCTGTCCATTGCTAGTCCCCCTCACTTGTAGTTCCCAACTCTCAGATCGTTTCGAACGACATGAGGCTCAAGGCCGGAATCGGTACACTTGAGCCTCAAAGTGGCGCAAGCCTTTGGCTGTTGGTCATCCTTTGCCCAGGTTGCCCTGCAACTTGAGCTATTTCGTCTACTCCAGCACGCGGGTGACGAGATAAACCGTGACCGGGCCGCTGACGCCCTTAAACTCCAGACCGGTAATAGGTGTAGCTTCCACCTGACCCATCACCAGATCGTAGGTGGCTTGGCTGATCAGCACCTGGCCGGCTTTGGCAACCCCGCAGATGCGCGCCCCCAGGTTGGCGGCCTGCCCGATCACGGTGTAATTGGAGCGTTGGGCAGACCCCATCTCCCCCGCGATCAGCTCGCCGGTAGCGATTCCGACCCCAATGGGCGCAGGCTCGACGCCGCGCGCCTTCCAATCGTCCATCACGGCGCGATGCGTGATCTGCATCTCCAGCGCTGCCCGGACGGCCCGCAGAGCGTGGTCAGGCTGGGGGAAAGGCGCGCCAAAGAGGGCCATCACCTCGTCACCAACGAACTTGTCGAGCGTGCCCTCATAGCGGAAGATGACCTCGGCCATGCGGCCCAGGTAGTCGTTGATAAAGCCAACCAGCAGCTCCGGAGCCGTATGCTCGGCCAGGCTGGTCGAACCGCGGATGTCAGCGTACAGGACGGTGAGGACCATGCGCTCGCCGCTGAGGAAGTCCACGTCGGGCGTGGAGAGCACTCGCTCCATGACCCGCTGATCGACGGAGCGACCCAGCACGCGGCGCAGCCGGCGTTGCTCCAGGCTCTCGAAGATGGCAGTATCCATCTGCGAAGCAATGGCTGTGAGCAGCCGACGGTCGCGCTCCTCGAAACGGCGTGAACCGCCATTCGCGACGCCGAAAACGCCCAGAATCTCTTCGCGCAAGATGAGGGGGATGGACATCACCGAGTGGAGGTCGCCAGGCAGGTCGGTGTGCATGACAAGGTGGGCGCTGTGCAGCGCCTCGTTGGCCACGCGATCCACGATGTCGTAGTACTCTGAGACCCGGAAGAGGTCGTCATGACTGACGGCTCGCAGCTCCAGGCGGTCTCCGACCCGGTCGTAGAGCATGATGAAGCCCATCTCGGCCTGGATGGCATTGCGCAGCTCGTCAAGCACATCGCTGAGCATCTTGTCGAAGGGGAGATTGGCGTCGCGGATGCGGTCCACACGGTAGATAGTCTCTAATTCCTTGTTGCGCAGCTCCAGCTCGTAGTAATCGTAGCCCTGAATCACTGCCGAGTCGAGCTGACTTTCGATCACCTGGAGGAGGAAAACGTCGTCCTGGTCGAAGGGATGGTCGGTGCGAGTGAGCAACAGCGCGCCAAGACGCACCCTGGACCCTAGCACGATGGGCACAATTGCCAACTGCACGCCGTCGCTTCTGTCCAGGCCGAGGGCGGCACGGATTTCCTCACCCTCCCAAATATTCACCTTTTCGGCCTTCATGGCCCGCAGAGACAGCTCACGGATCGAGTCGGCGCTCAGCCTGCCGAAGCGCCGATTGCGATCGTTGACGGCCTTCATCTCAAGTTCACCAGTGTCGCGGTCGATCAGGACGATCAGACACAGGTCGGCAGCGAAGTGGTCGGCGATCAGGCTGACAATGGCCCCCAACATCGAGGATGGGTCCTGCACGTCGTCGCGGACCTGGTCGATAGCCATGACCAGATCAAAGGCGCGCTGGTAGCGCGACAACAAAGCACGCAGAGTCTTAGGGTCCTGCTCGCTCATAGGGCGCTCCTGGTGGGCGATGGATAAGGGCTGGCAGGAAATTGCAGCTCTCCGAGAGACACCAAATGGTGAGTACACACCGCCTATGCCAGATTATAGCGACGATGAGCGATCCGTCCAGCCAGGAAAATGGGCCAACTGTACCAGCCAGGCAGCGGAGGGGCCATGCTATAATGTAAATCACCCTTTGACCAGAGAGTGATCCTATCCAATGGCTGATTATCCTGATGACTCCGTGGGCAAGGACGACTCGCAGTTCCCGGTCTCGCCCGCTGCCGGATCGCTGCTGCGACGGCTGCACGAGTCGTCGTCCCAGGAGGACAATGCCTCGCCCCGGCCCCTCCCTAAGCCCAGGGACTCTGCTGGGCGTGCGACGCCGTCTACATCCGACAGCGTCGACACGGACGAGCTGGTCCTCATTGAGGGGGCCACTTCACAGAGCCTGGCTGAGCGGGCCGAGGACGCCCTGCGCATCATTAGCCGGAAAATGGCACAGGCGACGCAGGAGCTGGCCGAAGGTCAGATCAATCAGGCGCAGTTCCAGGCGATCTACACCCACTACAGCGAGCAGCGGGCAGTGATCGAACAGCTGGTGAGCCGCGATCCCAGGTCCGACTCGTGGCAGCGTGTGGCTGTGAGCGGCCACACCGATGTCCTGCGCGAACAGTATGGCGCTGAGCTGGAAGGATTGAGGCTGTTCGACAACTGGACAGGCGCGCCGATCTGGACGCTGGCCAGGTGGGATGTCTCAGACGAAGCGCTGGCCGCGTTGTTGAACAGCCTGGAACAGCATACCGGCGAGAGCCGGGAGCCGTACTGCGCCCAGGTTGAAGGAGGGCGGTGGCTGTGCTACGTGCCTGGCCTGCACACCACTGCTATGGCAGTGTTCAGCGCGGAGCCGTCAGCAGACCAGATCAGGCAGCAGGCCAACCTGCACCGCGCGTTCGAGCAGATCAACCGCCACAGGCTGGAGACAGGCCACATGGATCCCCGACAACTCACGTATCCACAGGAGGTGCTGTTGTCCTCTGGCGGCAGGTGAGCGCCACACTACGCTTAGCACAAGCGCCCCTGGCATCGCCAGGGGCGCCTTGATCACAGCAGAGGAGCCTGAGTACAGCAGAGTGGGAGAGCCAGAATCAACTCTGACCCTGGTCGCGGCTGCGGCGACGCAGGAAGGCAGGGATCTCCAGGTTGTCCCCATAAGGACGTTGCTGCTCGTCTGTGGCCGCCGGGCGCTGAAGCTCCTGGGAAGCGGAGGCTGCCGCAGGCTGTTCCAGGCCAAAGCGGGGGCGCGTGGTGCGCAGCTGTCCAAACCCCGTGGCGATGACCGTAATGCGAATCGAGTCGCCCATGGCGGGGTCGACCACCGCGCCGAAGATCAAGTTGGCATTGGGATCGGCGGTCTCCTTGATGATCTCAGCGGCCTGATTGACCTCATACAGGCTCATCGCCGGGCCGCCGGTGACGTTGAACAGGATGCCGCTCGCGCCGTTGATCGTCACATCCAGCAATTCATTGGTGATGGCCTGCTGAGCAGCTTTCCGAGCGCGATCCTCGCCGGAAGCTATGCCTACAGCCATCAGCGCTGCGCCGCCCTCGGACATGATGGCGCGCACGTCGGCAAAGTCGAGGTTGATCAGGCCAGGCACAGTGATCAGTTCGCTGATGCCTTGGATACCCTGGCGAAGCACATCGTCCGCAGTACTGAAAGCCTCCTGGAGGCTGGCCCGCTTGTCGACGATCTTAAGCAGGCGGTCATTCTGGATCACGATCAGCGTGTCCACGGCGTTCTTGAGCCGTTCGATGCCCTCTATGGCCACGCGCTCGCGCTGACGGCCCTCGAAGCTGAAGGGCTTGGTCACAACGCCGATGGTGAGTGCGCCGTTCTTCTTTGCGATGTCGGCAATGATCGGCGCAGCGCCGGTGCCAGTGCCGCCGCCAATGCCTGCCGTGATGAACACCATGTCCACCTCGCCGATGCCCTGGGCCAGCTCCTCGCGCGACTCCTCAGCGGCCTTGCGGCCCACCTCAGGGTCGCCGCCCGCACCGAGGCCGCGCGTGAGCTTCCTGCCAATCTGGATGCGCTTTTTGGCCAGCGAGGTATCGAGGGCCTGAGCGTCGGTGTTGACAGAGATAAACTCGACGCCAGGCATCCCTTCTTGGATCATGCGGTTGACGGCATTGTTGCCAGCTCCTCCTACGCCGATCACCTTGATCGTGGCATAGGAGGATTTGTTGGTCTCCTGCTCTCCCATAGGACGATCTCCTGAGTTCTGCTGCGGACGTTCGGAAACAGGCTCCGACTTGCGATTTGGAACAGCCATAGATATAGCCCCGTCAGGCCATAATCTCTGCAAATATCCTTAGGACCTCTCTAGCCTCTATTATGGTAAAGTTTGAAAAACGCGCAACCCAGCCTGCCCTGACAGTCAAAGCCTTTGACGATTGGGCCTCTGTCTTCTTTGCCGGATGGTATGTCATCTGGCGGGCAGATCGCCTGAAAGGAACCTCGCCTAGACGGCTTTGGGTTTGCGGCGACGGATCAGGACGACGGCGACGATCACAGCGACGACGACCGCCGCGGCCAGGCCCACGCAGCAGACCGTGCCCACTGCCCACCACAGCCAATCAGGAATCTGCCTCTGGGGCACGATTGAAGCTGTGTACGGCCCTGGCTGGTTGACCCACTCGACGCGGCGGCCATCCTCGGATACGGTGCCATTCGTCTGGATGACCTGACTGCCTTCCAACGCAAAAGTGATGGTGACATCCATCACGCCGGCCATCTGCATGGGGTCCTGCCCGCCCAAGTCGCCGCCGAAGGCTTCGCTGCCCAGACCGGCCCCCAAGCCATTGAGGGTGAAATCCACCACCTGACGGCTTCCTTCCTGACGTGTCGAGACGATGGCCGATCCATCGAAGACAGCCTCGTTAAGCAGATCGTAGCCCTGGCCCTGGATGGTGAGTTCATAGCCTATCTCGTCGGCATCCTCCAGATCGAGGGTGGCCCAGGTAGCAGTGACCCCCTGCTCACCGTACTCACTCACGATCTGGTCCACCGCATCGTCAAGGCTGGATTCAAACTCGGACAGGTCGGCAGCCTCGCCGCCCATCTCGCCCGCCATGTCCAGCAGGTCACGGTCGAAGATCATGTCGATGGTCGTCGTCCAGCGCTCATTGCCCTCAAGACGGACGGTCATGTCCATCTGGAAACAGCCGCTCAGACTGAGGGCAAGAATCGCTGGAGCCAACACAACCAACCCACGATACACTTTCATGGTGGTCCCTCGTTTCTCGAAATAGCAGTGTGGATAAGCTATGTTGCGGAATCTCAGGTCTGGCCGAAGATGCCTCTGACCAGACGTTTGGAGCCAAATGCAACACAAGACTTGCGGCAGTGACCACAAGTATGGACGAGAATCGAGCCAGGGGGCAAGTCAGCAGGATATGAAGCCCATGCGGCGGGATTGGGCAGAGCAAACCTCTGGTCGCCTGGCCTGCTAGCTGGCCTGGATCGATAGGATGCCCTGGAAGAGCACACCGCGGGTTCTGTCTACTCATCTGGCAGGAGGCGTCCCAGGAAATCTCCCAGCACCTTGCCGAGGCCAGGGCCTTCGCGGCGTGGGCGGCGTGGGCGCGTCCCCAGGGTGTCGCCAGTGTCAAGACGCTGGGCGAAGCGCAGTAGCCCCACGCCCGTGGCAAAGGCAGGACTCTGGAGCCGGTCGGTGAGTCCGGTGATGTTCTGCGGGAGGGCTACACGTGCCGGGAGGCGCATGATACGACTGGTGATGTTGCGGATATTCTGGAGCAACGCTGTGCCGCCGGTCAGCACGACTCCGGCAGGGAGCAGGCCATCGTAGCCAGAGCGTTTCAGCTCTTGCAAAACAAGGGTAAAAATCTCGTCTACACGAGCCTCAATGATCTGCGCCACGTCGTAGGCCAGCACCTGGGTGGGCATGTCCTGCCCAAAGGGTTGGACGGTGATCGTGAGATCGGGTGACACCAAGTCAGGGACGGCCTGACCATGCTCTACCTTGATGCGCTCAGCCTCGGCGACTGGCAGGTGGAGCACGTGGGCAATGTCGCTGGTGATGTGGTTGCCCCCCACCTCGATCACAGCCGTGTGCCACACCGTGCCCTCAATGAACACGGCGATGTCGGTGGTGCCGCCGCCGATGTCGATCACCACCACGCCCGACTCGCGCTCAGCCTCGGTCAGCACGGTCTCGCCGCTGGCCAGCGGGTTCAGCACAAAGCGGTCGACCAGCAAGCCGGCATCGTTGGTGCATTTCTCCAGATTGCGCAGCGAGGAGGCCGCAGCAGTGATGATGTGAGCCTCCACCTCAAGACGGTAGGCGTGCAGGCCAAGCGGGTTGCGAATCCCCTCCTGTCCATCGACGGTGAAGGTGCGGGGGATCACATGCAGCACGTCGCGATTGTGTGGCAGGGCGACGGCGCGGGCGGCGTCAAGGGCACGCTCTACATCGTCCTGAGACACGACGCCCCGCGAAGGATTCAGACCCGTCACGCCGCGACTGTTGATCGAGGCGATGTGCTTCCCGGCCACGCTCACGTAAGCTCGTCCGATCTCATAGCCGGAGGTGCGCTCGGCTTGAAGACGAGAAGCGCGGACGGCCTCCGTTGCCAGCGCCACATCGACGACGGTGCCCTTGCTCATGCCCACTGCCGGTTCGATGCCGATGCCGATCACGCGAATCTTGTCGGGGTTGCTGACTTCACCGACCAGGGTACATATCTTGGTAGTGCCGATATCCAGGCCAACGACAATGCGTTCTGTGCTCACTGTTCAACTCGTTTTGTATGGCTGCCTCAGATGTCTGTGGTCTGCCGCGCGGGGACAGGCCCCGCTTGAACCTGCCGGATCGGGATCACTGTCTGAGGCGGTAGTAAGGCGCGTCGGGTGTGCTGACATCAATATACATCGGAACCAGGCCACGCGCCTCGAGGCTGGCCACCAACTGCTCGTAAATCACGAGCTTGAGGTTCATATCGGTGCCTACACCGAAGTAGCCACGCCAGCCGCGTCCATCCTGGTAGCTCAGACCCCGCGCCGGATCATAGTATAACACGTCTATGTTCGAGCGCAGCGTTTTGAGCTGCTGGGTGCCCTGCACCACTGCCGGGTCAATGGACACCGTGGAAGGATCAGGGCAGGCTGGTCCGGGGCAATGGAAGGGAATGGCCTCCCCTTCGTTGATCACGCGGACCAGATTGGGCAGGTCGCGGCGCATCAACATCAGGTGTCCCTGCACATCGACCCAGTAATGTGCGCCCCCCTGTTCCCATACCAATGCTGGCTCGCGCTCACGGACCAGGATGATCACACGGGCAGGCCATTGCACGATCACCGTGGATGAGTCCAGGCTGGGCGAGGCCGCTATGCGGCTGGCCACCTCGGAGGGGTCAACCCACAAAACGTGAAACCCAGCGATCCCGGCTTGGGTGAAAATCTCCTCTGCTGGAACGTAGCGTACTCCACCGATCTGCACCTGCCTGACGTAGAAAATCGGGTTGGTGAAGATCACTGCGCCTGCCACAAGGAGCACGAGGATCATCAGCAGACTAACAGCACGCCACGGAAAGGCTCCGTCGGCGGGCAGGCGGATGCCCAGCCGGGACCTGCGCCGCACCGTCGGGGCAGGAGAGTCTGTGCGACGTGGAGTGTGGATGCTGGGCTGAGCCGTGCTTTGCGGCTCACCTTGTCTACGGCGTGTGGTCATACCGGCTCATCGTTGTCCCATCTCAACGCCAGCGTGGCTCAGTGGGTAACGGCGGAACAATCGTAAACATAGGTCAGGTACAGCGGGTCTTCGGAGCGCCTGGTGCCGTACCACTCGTCTTCGACCTTTCCGACGAGCTGACAGGTCTGTGCCACGTAGGCAGTGTATTCCGGCGGGGATGGTTCCCCCCAGCCAATCGCGCCATCTTCGATCACATAGCTTACATCCAGCTCGTCCAGAATGCGAGCTACGGTGTCGGCAGATATGTCTTCGGGCAACTCTCCACGTAGCACCTGGTAGAAGGTCAGATACAAGTCTGAAGTGAACGGGTTGCGCCCTTGAAAGGCATACCACGAAGTAAGGTCTCCCATCACAGGGGGTCCTTCCGGCACCAGGGCCAGAACGCGCTCCTCATATTGCACGTAATCCCGCTCGCGGAACACAACATACATCCAGATATGCCCAACCAGACTTGAAACCAGGAGGGGGATCAGGAGCAATAGCGCTGCCAAGCCATGAGGGAGGGCCTTGAGGGCAGGCCAGGAGAGGTGAGGGACTAACCGTGACACAGCAGCAGCGATCAGCACAGCCGCCAAACCATCCCACAGAACATCGTAGAATGGACTCTTGTGTGGCTGGCCTACTGCAAAGACCAAAAAGGACAGGCCCAACACCGCTAACAAGATTCGGTCGGCCTCCTGGCGCTGAAGAGCAGCACAGACGATCCCCAGGATCGCGTACAGCGTGAAGACGACGGTCAGACCGTTGAGGTTCGTGAAATAGCGATACCAGACATAGAGCACCTGCGCAGTCACTTCCCATCGAAGCGTGTAGTCCGATAGCGTCCAGTCCGCCAGCCCGGCGATAAAGCGGAACTGTGACAGCGCTGCGGCAGGATCGGGGAGAAAATGGAGCGCCGCCACAACCAGCCCGACTACAACACCGGTGGCTGCAAAGACAAGCAGCCTCATGCGTCCCACGGCAGTTCGATATTGGTCGATCAGGACCAGTAGGCCGATTGGAACGGCAAACCAGACTATGTTTTGGTGCAGCTCAAAGGCGAGACCCAAAGACAGGGCCAAAGCCACAAAACCCGCATAGGTGGGACGCTCGCGGACGACGACGTATAGATACAGCACGCCCATGATAGCAGCCACCAGCCAGATTTCCTTGCGGATGAAGTGGCTGGTAAAAAGCATACGCAAACTGCCCATCAACACAGGAACTGCCGCCAACCCTGCCAGTGGGTTGTACAACCGACGAGCCAGCAGGGAGGTGAATACGAGGGCAACCACCATGCCGGTGAAGGAAGATAGACGGCCTGCCAGGAGCGTATTGCCGAAAAGGATGTGATAGACTCCCAGAATCACCTGGTAGGCGCGTGGAGCGGTCACGACGCTCTCGTGAAGGCCCGCCAGATCGCCCACCATGTCGAGTCCGAAGCGACCCTCTCTGATGGCGTTGTAGCCAATATTGGACAGGTAGGCCTCGTCTCCATGGGGAGGGGGAAAGTAGGGCAGGCTGATAAGGTTGGCTGCCAACAACACCGCAATGACGCTCAGATACACTCGTATGGTCAGGCTGGACATTCGCATGAAGCTCAGGCTCCTGGCTGGTAACTGGTCTGGTTGCGCTGCTTGTCGGTGTGACGCTCCAGCGCCAACTGGATCAGGCGGTCGATCAGCTCCGGATAGGGAATGCCACTGGCCTCCCACAGTTTGGGGTACATGCTGATCGACGTAAAGCCGGGGATGGTGTTGATCTCGTTAATCCACAGCCTGCCTGTCTCTTTGTCGAGCAGGAAATCGCAGCGTGCCAGCCCGGCGCAGTCGATGGCCTTGAAGGCGCGGATTGACAGCTCTTGAGCTAGGGAGGCGGTCTCAGGGTCGAGTGGAGCCGGGATGAGGAGCTGGGCAGCATCGCTGAGATACTTGTCGGTGTAGGAGTAGAACTCATCGCCTGGAACGATCTCGCCAGGTATTGAAGCTATCGGCTGATCGTTGCCGAGAACGCTGACCTCGATCTCGCGGGCTGGGATGCCCTGCTCGATCAGCAGGCGGCGGTCGTAGCGGGCAGCCTCGTCCAGTCCGGCGGCCAGCCCGGCGCGGTCCTTGGCTTTGCTGATCCCCACGCTGCTGCCCAGGTTCACCGGCTTGACAAACAGGGGATAATGCAAGGCGGCCTCAACACGGTCGAGCACTGCTTCACGGCTTGCCTCCCATTCGGAGCGCAACACCAACAGATGAGGCAGCACTGGCAGCCCGTGGGCAACCATGATCGATTTAAAGATCGCTTTATCCATGCCAACAGCCGATCCGATCACCCCTGCTCCAACATAGGGGATATTGGCCAGCTCCAACAGACCCTGCACCGTGCCATCCTCCCCAAAAGGCCCATGCAGCACCGGAAAGATCACATCGAGGGTGGCGATGGCCGTCATGCTTGACGACCGCCTGCTGACTGGCTCGATGGCCTTGAGCGTGGGGTCGCCTGGTTCGCCGATCAGCGCCGCAGGGACAGACTGAGGCTCGCCGGTCGTCAGGGCCTTCAGGGGGTCGCCTCCGGCGATCCAGCGACCTTCTTTGGTGATGCCGATGGGCAGCACCTCGTATTTGTCCTTGTCGATGGCGTCCATGATCGAGCGAGCCGAACGCAGCGAGACCTCGTGCTCGCCACTGCGGCCCCCGAAGATGACGCCGACGCGAATGCGCTGACCAGCCAAGATAGACCGTCCTGTTCTTTTGAATTGAAGGAGTCACTGGATTATCTATTGTAGCGCAGAGTCACGCAGGATGTGACATGTCTATGGCTGAAGCTTGGCCAGGGCAGCCAGGTCCTCCACCCGAATTGCTACTCGGCGGGCGCTTCGCTCTCTGCCCCGACGGGCGCAAGCGCACCCGAACGTCGAGCCGGTTTCGACGACAGGAAAGGTTGCTCGACCACCTTAGAGGCGAGCCACGCAAAGGTGAGCACGAAAGCCGTCACGCCCAGCGCGAGCCAGCCCTGCTGCCCAACCGTCCTTGTTTTTTGTCTAAAGTCGATGTATCGACTATACTGAGCATCAGGACTTCGGCGACGCATTTGAGCAGCTAGCTCACTGGCTGGAGGTTGAGTACATGACCGAGCGCATTCACTCGGCGCTCGGCTATCTCACTCCAGCCGAGTTTGAGACGAGGGTGGCTGTCAGCCAGCCTGACTCTCTACTGATTTCCGGCTTAAAACTGTCCAAGAATCTAACCGCAGTTACAGAAGCCAGAGTGGTAAAAACCACAGTGGACAATCGAATTGATCTGTCATGAGAAATGATAAGCACGAAATTCCCGCTAAGTGGAGAGCGGGGATGCTTCTCTTATTCCTCGCGTGGCTTGTTCTGAACCTGCTCACCGCTGACAGGTATCCAACAGCCAGTTGTGACGAAGGCTTTCTGAGTGAGATTGGATACAACGCCTGGAGGGAGGGGCGGTTTGGATTTGATTCCAACCTGGGAGTTGCGGGGAGCAACATAAGCGTGGTGCCTCTTGGCAGGTTATTTGAAGCCAGCCTGGGCCTGTCACAGGGGATATTCGGGCCTTCGCTGTGGTCCAGCCGCCTGCCATCTCTGGCAGCGGGGGTTATCACAGCTGTAGTGCTGTATCAGCTTGGCCGGTCTATGTACAGCACGGCTATCGGTGTTGTGGCGGCATCTCTGTACCTTCTGTCCTGGCAGACGCTCTACCATACTCATTTTGCACGCCCAGAAGCAATGCTAGCAATGATGGCCATTGTCCTGCTCTGGCTTCTGTGGAAACTAAAACTGAGTTCCAGTCCTGTAACTGCCTTTTCCCTTGGATTAATCGCTTCGCTTGCTGTCGATGTTCACCTGAATGGGCTGGTTTTCGCCATTGCTACCTCCTTTGTATTCCTGATCGGCCTTGTGACGCTGTCTCATCCTATTAAATGGCGGCTGGTGCTCGCATTCTCGGCAGGAGGCGTGATTGGCCTTGTGTACTGGTTGCTGGTCCATCTTTTGCCCGATCCACAGATCTTCAATATCCAGATGTTCCAATTCTATGCCGTGCGTGGGGCAACTGATCTCCTCGACCAGAATGTTCTCAAGGCAGCTACCAGCCTCGTAAGTTTTCTGTGGGACAACTTCATCGCGGGCAACAACTACCTAAATGCCTACGCAGCGGTATTCTATATTGCTGGACTGTTTTATCTGGCTACGGATAAGTCACAGGCATCCAGACTGGTGCTTTGCTATTTAGGGATAGCATTTCTCCTTTTTGCGCTGATGGTCAGGCTTAAGTCATGGTATTATGCCATGCTCTGGATTCCCCTGTTTTCATTGGCTACGGCGTTTGCATTCGATAAGCTGGGAACCTGGCTTTCCTCACTGCGAAAATGGCCATTAAAAGGGCAGTTTCTGCGTATTTTGTTGCCCCTCCTTCTTGTTCTTCCTTTCCTAGCAGGCGATCTCTACTTGCTTTATAAGTTTCGCAACGAAGACCTGTTTTCATATGCACAGCCCTTGGTTGAACGTATACCTCCTGGAGAACGGTTGGTGGCTCCCCACCAGTTCTGGTATGCCCGTCCCAACGAACCGTTCGTCTCCACAGCCGCTTCAAACTGGCTATCTATTGAAGAGCAAACGCCAATCGACAGGTCGCTTATTTCTTCATTCTTTGAACGGGTCACTCCAGCATACGTTGTAATGACTCCCTACTGGTTATGTCTTATATCTTCGGGTGCTGATACATATTATCTGGCGTATGCTTATGTAACCGAATCCTGCGAACCGATTGCGTTGACTTCTGCTGATTATTACCCTGCGGCTGTTCTATATTATTGTGCGGGTATTGAACATTAAGCTTTTGGCTCAACGATAGCAAGAGTGTAAATCAGGATAAACTATGAGGCTTATGTAATGTGGTCGGATTCCTGGACAGCTTTGTGCCCGGATAAAGAGAGGATCGGGTGGTAACCAGCGCCGCCTTGAACTCAGCCGGGGTGAGATAGAGGCGTGTGTAGCCCTGCCTCCTGACGGGACGAACGACCAGCAGAGATTCTCATTATTACTTTTCGCAAAGCCTGAGGTTGTCCTGAAAGTTCCTCTGATGTTTTCGGGAAAATGCTTGTTCCAGAGACCTTGCGATGATAGCGCGGCTGTCTACAGGCAGCAAATAGGCACGTTGCAGGATCGAGACTCTCTCTTCATGAGAAGACGCAGTGCAGTGGAGCACTGGCTGGATAGTGTAAAGTTAAAAACAGACGAGGCTGCCGGAGAACACACTGGCAGCCCATCGAGATGTGCCTCGAAAAACTTCGCCGATTCTACTCTGACACAGTGCCGAGGCCCAGACTTGAACTGGGGACCCTATGATTTTCAGTCATATGCTCTACCAACTGAGCTACCTCGGCGATGGTTAGGAATATTATAACCTGGGACGGCAAGGAGTCAAGAAAGGAGCGAGGCATCACCAGCGCACGACCACCCGCGTGCCAACAACGCCCTGGAGAGGATCCGCGGAGGTGCCAAAGTCCCAGTAGTTGGCGGCTGGCGTCGTCCAGCGAAACAGCCATCTGGCAGCCTCCGGATGCAGGTTAACACAGCCTGCGCTGTGGCGGCGACCGTAATCGTTGTGCCAGTAAGTGCCGTGCAGTGCGGCGAAAGCCTGGCTGAAATAGGAAATCCAGGGGATGGCGGGCAGGTTGTAGAAGTCCTCGCCCTGCCCACCGATCATCCGGTGGCCGTGTCGCTTCAGGTGCACACGGAACTCGCCAAGAGGAGTGGGCGTCTTGGATACCCCGGTCGAGACGCGGGCCGTGAACACCACCTGATCGCCCTCGAAAGCATACAGCATCTGCTCGGCAATGCTGACCTCAATGTGTTTGTCTTCAGGGGGAACGTGCTCGGAGATCGGCGCGAGTTCTTCCGGCGAGATAACCCGCAGGTGCGCCGCCTTCAGCCAATAACGCGCCCCGTAGGTCTCTTCAGCGAGGTAATAACCGTTCTCCACGCCGATGAGACGGTGAACGGTGTTGTAGTACATCCGGTGACGGCGCGTGTGACCGTCGTCAGGGCCGGTACGTGACCAGGTGCAGGGCACGGTCACAACGGCCCATACCCCTCCCTCGCCGATGGGCGCCACAGGGTTGTTGGGTAGGTCGTTGACCGGCTGCACCCATGAGGAGTAGACGTAGCCCTGGTCGGTTTGGAGCCAGGTGTCATTGGTCGCGTACAGACCATCGCCCACCACAGCAGCAATCACAGGAATCACATCATTCCAGGTATAATACTGGCGAGTAGGAGCCGATCCCCAGGCAGGTTCGGTGTAGATGGTCATCACATCTTGGAGAACACGACCGAAGGGCGAACCATCCCAGTGAGTGACTTCCTGCGCCACGAGTCGATGGCTAGCGGCGCGCTGAGGCCCCAGCTTGCCAGCCACGACACTGATCGCAGCGAGGCCAGCGGATTTCAGAAAGCTACGACGCGATACCTCAGTTGTCACATTGCCTTCCTTCTACGACTGCGTTACACTCCGGCCCACGATGACCACTCAACGTCACGCAGCCATCTGGGATATGGATGGCGTGTTGATCGACTCAGGCGATCTGCACTATGCGACCTGGCGAGAGACGTTCGCCGCCGAGTTGAATCTGCCGCTTGCGCGGGCCGACTTTGACGCGACGTTTGGCCATGATAACTATGCCACGCTCACCTTGCTGCTTGGCGAGCCGCCGTCGCCAGAGCTTATGGCTCGCATCGGCCAAGTCAAGGAGCGGCTTTTCCGCGAGCGGGCGGCTCGGGACGTGCAGGCGTTGCCCGGCGCGGTTGAGCTGGTCCGCGCTCTGGCGGCTGCCGGGTGGGAACAGGCCATCGCCACCTCGGCTCCTCGTGAGAACCTTGACCTGATCGTGCGCCTGCTCGACCTGGACGAGTATCTGACGACGCGGGTGTGCATCGACGACGTGAGCGAGGGCAAGCCTAACCCGGCGCTGTTCCAGTTGGCCGCCGAGCGGATGGGCGTTCCACCTGCGCGTTGTGTGGTGATTGAGGATGCTCCCACGGGCATTGCAGCGGCCCATGCCGCTGGAATGGTCTGCCTGGCTCTGGCAACGACGCATCCGGCCCACGATTTGGCCCAGGCGGAGCGCGTCATCGAGTCTTTGGCGGGAGTGGGGCCGCAGGACTTGGCGGCGTTGCTGCCCCGTGGCTGACCGGCTGCGGTCACTCCGCCTGGGCTCCTGGTGAAAAGGGGAGGGCTATCACAAACCGAGCGCCTCCCAGCCGAGTGCTCTCCTCAACCCAAATGCGCCCACCGTGGGCTGTCACCGCTGAGCGGCAGTAGGCCAGTCCCAGGCCAAATCCCCGGCTCCCCTGATCGCGTGCGTCGGCGCGGGCAAAACGGTCGAAGATGCGATGACGACGCTCCGGGGGAATCCCTGGCCCGCTATCCTCCACGGCCACAAATACTTCCCCTGCCACACACCAGGTTGAGATTGTTACGGACTTCTCAGGCGGCGTGAACTTGAGGGCGTTGTCAACCAGGTTAGTAATCACGCGATCCAGACGGACGCGGTCGCCGATCACCGGTGGGCAGGTGCTATCTTTGTGTTCGGTGCTCAAGGTCACATTGGTGCCCCAGGCCATGGGCTGAGCGCGTTCGACCACGTCATCGACCAGCGCGCGCATATCGACGGGATGCAACGTCAGGGCTGCAATGCCGTCCTCCAACCGCTCCACATCGAGCAGCGACTCGACCAGCGCAAACATGCGCCGCACGGCTCCAGTGGCCATCGCCAGCAGACGACGTGACTCGGCGTCAGGCTGATAGGCCGGGTCTTGTTCGATGATCTGGAGAGCCATCATCATCAAACCCAAGGGATTGCGCAGGTCATGGACGATGAAGCGAACCGTATCTTGGCGGAGCTGGAGAAGCTCGGCCATACGCTCGTGCTCGGTGGACAGCGACGACAGGCGTTCGAGCGTCTGACGCTCCGTGACAGCGGCTCGGACGCGGCTCTCATCGGCGGCCAGCAGTCGATCGACGAGGGTGCGTAAGACCATGGTGCGGAAGACCGGCTGCTGATCGAAGAGGGCCCAGAACTCGTCGCAGATGATGGTCAGCATAACTGTCTTGTCGATGGCCAATGCAGAGGCTGTGCGGCGGCCTTCCTGGAGCAGCGCCACCTCGCCGATCAGATCGCCGGCCCCACGATAGCTGAGAACAATGGGAGTATCGTCAGTGGTATGCTTGAGAACTGCCACCTGACCGCTAAGGATGATGTACATTTCTCGAGCCGGGTCGCCTTCTTGGAAGATATACTCACCCGGTTCGTAAGTTCGCCGAACGGTGTAGGCTTCCCACTGGGGATCGATGGTCATGGCGCGTTGTACCTCCCCCCTTAGAGTGTACTGTCATTGTATATGAATTGAGGTTCACGCGCGATTGGCTCGCCCGACAGGCAAGCTGCGGAACATGGTAACCCTAAGTGCTTGCTAATGTTCGATGGCATGGCTTGCTAGGATTTAAGGGTCATTGCTCTGGATGTCGAGCAAGGTAGAATGGTGTATGATAGGAGTGGATCACGTGACGAGACTCAGCAACAATCCTTTTGATGAGGTACTGAGGGACAGGTTGGAGCATGGCTACACCTGCGAATGACAATCGCACCCGCATGACCTGGTTGGTCGTGGAAGACGATTACGCCATCCGCGACGTGATCAACACCATGTGTGAGCTGTGGGACTTCAACGTGGTTGCACTCAAAGACGGCTTTCAAGCCATGGAATATCTCCGCAATGAGAACCCGTCGCCCATGCCAGATGTCGCCCTAATCGATATTCGTATGCCTGGTCCCTGGGGACATGAGGTCGGAGCGCGCATCCGCGCTCATCCCCGGCTGAATAACATTGGCGTGATCTTGATGACCGCCTACGAGCTGGCCGGGTCTGATGAAGCGCAGTATATCAGCACATCAGGCGCCGATGAACTCCTCTACAAACCTCTGCCACCCATGGATGAGCTGCTGGCGCTGGTCAAACAGGTGATTGCGAGGCGGCAGGCTCGCAAAGAATAGGCCACGGTCTAACATATTATGCACGTTGAAGCTGGAGTGCAGGGCGCGAAGGAAGCACAGATCCGATCCACATCAGAGGATGGCGATCAGCGGCCCACGACCCGTGCCTTGCATCTCCTGGCGCGTCTGGCTCGCGACAGCGCCCACGCTCCCCTCAGCCCCCGTAGCACCCGTGCTTTCCAGCTCTACCTGCGACTGACACTGCTCACCGTCACGCTCCTGGGTGGATTCCTGACCTTGCGGCTGGCAGCGATGGCGCTGGCTGCACGCACTTCCGATCAACTGTTCAATGCGAGTAGCGCTACGCTCAGCGCGTTGGCTATGGCTGGTGAACACCTGAACCAGTCGGCCAGCGATCTGGCCAGCAATTCCGACCTGATGGCTGCTCTTGAGTCACACGACCCTGCTCGGCTGCACTCGCTGCTTGAGGAGGAGGCCGAGGATGCCCACCTGGACATCATCGGCGTGGCGGCTGAAGGGGGGAGCCTGGTCCTCCAACGGACAGGGGGGCGCGGAGTTGGCAGCCATGACATCGACCAGTATGTCGAATCCAGTGCACAGAGCAGCGCCACGTTTCCAACGATTATCGCGGGGTCTCATGCCGCCATTGTTGACGTAGAGAACCAGGCGGTGCTGGTCTTCAGCGCTCCCATCCCGGCGACGCCTGACGAGAAAACGACCGGCGCACCGGCGGCGACAGTGCTGGTCGGCGCTGCGCTAGATCACCTGCTGGAAGACCTTGGAGGGCAGGTCGGCGCTGACTTGGCTGTCTATGCTGCGCCAGGCGCCCCGCGCAGCAGTACGATCCCCGGCTGGCGGGATGAACCGTTGGACGGCATGATGACCCTCCGGCCAGAGGAATACCAGCAGATTTTGCATTCTGTGGACAATCCGATCCTGATCGGCAAGGCCCAGATGGTGACGATGGATGGCGTCGATTATTACACCACTTTGATGCCGCTGCCCATCAATGGCCAGGTGGTGGGGATCATCGCTGTTATGCAACGCAGTCAGTTCCCCCTTCCCCTCGATCTAGTAACGAGCGATGTGAGCTTCGTGATTGCATTCGGGGTTGCGCTCAGCATCCAGATGCTGGGTGGGATCACGATCTCGGCCCGGATCATGCAGCCGCTCTTGGCGCGTTTTGAGGAGGAAAACGCGCGCATTGGCGCTATTCTGGGCAGCATCACCGATGGGGTGATGCTGCGCGACCCAGAAGGCCACATCATCCTGGCCAATCCAGCCGCGGTCAAGCTGCTGACTGCCCAAGGGGGGTTCAACCCGGAGCCGGTGGAGTCCGTTGGCCGAGTGAACCGTGGCGTCAGCCAGCGGATTCAGGTGGGCCGGCGGACCATTGATGTGCGTGCGGCGGAGGTCCATGCCCCGGATGGCGACTACATCGGCGATGTGCTGGTGTTGCGCGACATGACGCGCGAGGCCCTGATTGAGCGCACCAAAGACAGCTTCCTGGACCACATTGGGCACGAACTACGCACGCCGCTTACGGTCATCAAAGGGTACGCTGATCTGATGCAGCAAGGCTGGGTCAGTCTGGACGACGAGGAGCGAGCACGGGCGATCAGCGCCGTGCTCGATCAGACCGACATCCTGGCCCGTATGATCGACGAGGTCATCGACCTGAGCGGGATGAGGATCAGCGGCAGGTTGGCCATGAAGCCACAGCCTTTCGATCTCAACGCGCTGGTACGCGATGTCCTGGCCAATTGGGGCGAGGCGTTGGCTGAGGCGCATCTGGTCCCCTCGTTCGAGACCAACCAGCCGGTGATCATCATCGACGCCGACTGTGCACGGTTGCGGCGAGTGTTGGATGCTCTGATCGATAATGCTCGCCATTTCAGCCCGGCGGGAGGCGACCTGCAAGTGGTTGTCAAGCGTGACGGGAACCATGTGTGCCTGTCGGTTACCGATTCGGGTGTAGGTATTTTGGAAGAGGATTTGCCCCGGGTTTTTGATCGTTTCTACCGCGGCACGGCCATTGACGCTTCTGGCCAATTGGTGGATGTGCGGGGCGTCGGGCAAGGGCTGTACATGGCCAAGATCATCGTCGAAGCGCACTCCGGCACCATCACAGTGGAGAGCACCCCTGGCCAGGGCAGCACCTTCACGGTGTGCCTCCCGCTAGCTGCCACCTCCGATCTGACCCCCAGGACGCCGGGGGAAGCGAGATTGGGTCTGTGACTGCCCCTCACTTATAGCTTCCAGGTGTATCTCACGCGCACGCGCTCTGCGCTGAGGTGTACAATCCAGGCAATCGTAGATAAGATTTCTCTGCGCTCCTGTTCAGCCGCAGCTGCCTGCTGGTATATGGGCTGCATCACCCAACACCACGGCTACAGCAGTTATCAGAGGGCTGATCGTGACGATTGTGATAGAGAGTGGTTTGGGACTGTCATGGGTGCTGAGCGCCGTGCGGCGTAAGTCGGCAATCGCAGGCGGCCCTGCCTCGACCCGGCCTGAGCAGGCATCCCCAGAACCGTGAAGAGGTCTTTCGGTCTTGTGCTACAATCGGAAGTAGCCGTGACGGCATGCGCTCGCTCAAAGGGGGGAGGCGATAGGTGTGTTCACACCCACGCAAAGACGGGTTCTCATCGCGCTGCGGGAGGTCCAAGGGTTGCCGGAGGCCGATTGCCTGGCGCTCGCTGGTCTGAACCTGCCGCTCTATGACACCCTGGTCATCGCCTACCTACGGCTGGCCCGCCTGCTGCTGGCCGACGATGCCAGCTTCAACGTGCTGGGGCGTAGCGAGGTGTGGGATAGGTGGTATCGAGGGATGTTGCTAGCGCTAGACGGCGCCTTGCGGTTCCGTGAGAATATCCCCCTGACGATTACCCTGGGGGTGATCAGCACGCTTCTGCCGGGCCTGTATCCACGTGCGTCGCTGCGGGGCTTCAAGATGCTGCAAGATGCCCTCCGAGAGGCTCAGCGCGGCGGCGGCGACCTGCGGCGGCAGCGGTCACGGCAAAGGATACGCTTGCAGGACATCATCTTTCGGACGCCCCTGTGGGTTGGCCCTGCGGGTGACATTGTGCGTGACAGCGATCTGTCCAGTGGTGAGCGTGCCTCTCTGCTGGAGCAAGGCTATCGTGAGGTGTGGGGGGCGACGTTCATCTACTATAGGCCCGATAGCGTGTTGCCGCTGATCGAAGCCGTGTTGTCAGTGATGTGGAAGACTGTCGGCAACACAACCCTGGTCGCGCCGCGCGTGTAGAGTACGCCTGGCTGTCTCTTGGCGTCTCCTAGATACGATCTATAATAGGCAACCAGTGGGAGCGCTGCCACTGTGCTGAAACAGGTCCCCGCAGGTGTGGCTGAGCCTCCTAGCAGACTCACCGATGTCCGGGAACTCAGAAAACCCCGTGACGAGATGAGGAGATAGCTGTTGTAGTTTACTAAAGCTCTTGGCGTCCGCGTGGGGTGCCAAGGGTCAGATCGGCAAGCCCACTGGAAGGAGGGGAGTATGCTGAAGAAGCGCACGCTATCTATAGTGACCGTTGCCATTGCTAGCCTGGCGCTGACAGCCTGCGGTGGTCGTGGGCAAACACAGGGCCGTCCTGATGTGGTTCAGGGTCAGGGAAGTCCGACATCTTTCCCAACCCAGCCGCCAGTGACCGCGCCTGGGATGATCTTCCCAACCCGCCCACCTGCCGTCACGCCCGTACCGGAGACCGAGCCGAGCCCGGAACCCACCGCTGAGGCCGCACCGGTCGGTGAGCCGGTGATGTTAGAAGCGAAGGATGGCACTGCCGACTCGCTGCAACAGGCCTGGGATAGTGCCTTTGCCCTGGAATCCGGCGTGCCATTCACCATTACGACAACAGAGACCGAGGTTGAGGCGCTGATCGCAGCCCGGATGGCCGAAGCTGGGACCGGAGAGGCCATCAGCGAGATGAACGTCACCTTTGCCGATGGGCAAATCACGCTGAGTTTTACCTTGACATTGGAGATCAACGACCAGGAGACGCAGGTTGAGAGTCAGATCGTCTTTGTGCCGTCGATTGACGCTGAAGGGAACCTGGCGCTTGAGGTAGTCAGTGCACAGGCAGGGCAGCTGGAGCTGCCTGAAGAGACCCTGACCCTGATGTCTTCGGCGATGGCTCAAGGATTGACCGGCGCCCGCGAACAGGTTGATGCTGAGGCCGAGCTGACCCTGACCGAAGTTATTGCGGCAGACGGGCAGCTCACTGTGTCTGGGTACGTCACGAAGTAGCTACAGCCTCTGCATTGACTCTCGACCAGCCGGTGTCTCGCAGCACACCGGCTGTTCTTTATTACCCAGGGGGTACGCCCGTTGAAGCATCAGGGGTGAGGCCCACAGCAGCCGACTGTGTGAGTCCTAATGACATAGACATGTAGGGGATGTCGAAAAGCAACTGACAGGGTATGCTAGCCGGCTGGGTATGCTGGTCCTGTATGGATGGGCGCCTATCCAACGCGCTATGGCAACCTCGGCGCGGCTGACGGTGAGATCGCCAACCTGTATAGAGGTGGATTTGTAGCGAGTATGGCACGACGTTCTTTCGCCAAGATGTGGCTCTTTGTCCAACAGTCTGTCACCCAGCTGCCGCTGGGGGGGGATTGGGCCTTATCACTATCAAAGGTGGTTCACCGGGACCTGCGCTGGTTCTGGTTTGATGGCCTGTTTGCCGCCGCCAGCGACAACATCATGGTGACGTACCTGGCAGTGTATCTCCTGGCGTTGGGAGCTACACGGGCTCAAGTTGGGCTGATGAGTTCGTTGTCGAGCCTAAGCGCAGCGCTGCTTCTGCTGCCCGGCGCGTTGTTGGTCGAGCGAATCGGGCGGCGCAAGCCCATCGTGCTGTATGGCGGTGGTGGGATTGCCCGGCTGATGATCCTCCTGTTAGCTCTGATCCCGCTGGTGTGGGACAGACCAGCAGTGGTGTGGATCGCTGTGGCGCTGGCTGTCACGCGCGAGGCCTCCGCCAATCTGGCCTTTCCGGCGTGGATGGCGATCGCCGCCGATATCGTTCCGCTGGAGGGGCGTGGGCGCTACTTTGGATCGCGCAACTTTGTGATGGGAATCGCAGCCATGGGAACCACTCTGCTGGTTGGGCAGATGATCACGAGCACGGGGGGATCCATGGGGTATCAGCTTGCTTTGCTGGTGGCATTCGCTCTGGGGGTGGTGTCCACTTTCTGTTTCGCGCACCTCAGCGACCCGCCCACAACGATCCTCCCCGCAGCAAGAGCTTCTGTATCGCTGCCAACGCTGCTGCGAGGGCTGGGCGAGACGCCGGGTTTTCTGACGCTGTGCGGAACAGCCGCGTTGTGGAATTTCTCGCTGAATGTTGCCGGGCCGTTTTTTAACGTGTACCTGGTGCAGAATCTGCATGCTACAGCCACCATGGTGGGAATCACGAGTGTGGCTTCCAGCCTCACCAGCCTGGCGTTCCAGCGCAAGTGGGGCGAGCTGGCCGATCGCTGGGGGCCGCGCCGCGTGCAGACGATCAGCATGTTAACGATCCCCATCCTGCCCATTCTGTGGCTGTTCGTCAACGCGCCCTGGCAGGTCATCCCGATCAATCTGCTGGGCGGGCTACTGTGGGGCGCATTCAACCTGGCCTCATTCAACTTCCTGTTGGCCCTCACGCCCGAGTCCCAACGGGCGCGTTACTCTGCTCTGTATCAGATCGTCGTCACGCTGGCGCTGGCTGCGGGAGCGGCAGTGGGCAGCGTGATCGTCACGCGCGTTGGATATCATGCGGTGTTTTTGGGATCGGGCGTGGGGCGTATAGCGGCGGCGTTGTTATTTGCCCGCCTGGTGCACGCGCCAAAGCAGTGAAAGGGATAATTGTCACTGCGCCAGAATCAGAGGCGGGGATGGATGGGAGTCGAACCCACCGGGGCTTGCACCGCAACCCCCCAACGGTTTTGAAGACCGCGCGGCCCACCGGGACCGCACCACCCCCCTGCTGTCTAGCGTGCAAGTTGAGACATCTCAAGCATAGCCCAGCCTGATCAGATCGTCAACAGGTGGTTGCAGCTTGGGTGCATCCCACTTTGGGGGCGAGAAATCAAGCAGCGGCGGCCCAAAGGGCGTCAAAGGTCTCGCCCATCACAGCCGAACGGATGACCAGCATATGTTCTGCGCCCGAACGAGACCAGCGCATGCCGGGGCC
>DAOTXR010000005.1:0-154828 GCA_034435375.1 Anaerolineae bacterium | reverse complement strand
GGCGTGGCGAGCGCCATGCCTCTGGCCGTCTGTGAGTGTGCGGGTTCCCCCTTGTAGGGCAACCCCTGATCTCCCCTGAGCCGGGCGTCAGAGCGTTGGATTCAGCACCCGCCCCAAGAACAGAATCGTGTTGGTTCCTGTTTCGACAATCGCATAGATGAAGGGGCGGTCGATGCGCAGGATGATTGGCTCCGGCGCAATCGATGTGACTCCTACGATCACGCCTGTCGCTGCCGCTGCCTCGGTGCCGCTCTCGTCCACTTTCACAAATGCCTTGTGCACCACGTCGGTGATGAACAGGTTCTGATCCGTTGTCACGGGCGCAATGCCGGAGAAATCAGCAGCCAGTGGGTCGAAAGCATCGACCATCCCCCTATCTCTCAACGCAGCAGACAGGCTAAAGTCCGAACTGTACTGGTAGCGCGGCATGGTCAGATCGACCTGTGCGCCGTTCAGCGCAGCGAGGATCTCAGCGAACTGCGTCGCGTCCAGCCCTGCCTCCCACTGCTCGAAGGTCCCTTCATCAGGCACCAGGACGATCATAGCAGTCTCACCACCCACGTAGGGTAGTTCGACTGCCTGATAGCCGTTGCCCTGGGCATAGCGGAGGTAGGCCGACTGCGCCATCATCGTCGCCGTCACTTCCGACCCGTCCAGCAGCTTGAAAGAGCCTTCCTGTGTGAAAGTCGGGTCGAACTGCGCCTGCCAGGTCCCGTAGAAATAGATGGCATTGGTGAGCACCAGGCGTGTCTGTGTCGTGATGCTGCCTTCGGGGATCAGGTTTTGGATGCGCTGTTCGGTCTCCTGGGCCACCCAGTCATTGATCGTCATGCGCGAAGGTTCCGGTGCGGCCATGAAGTCCAGCAGCCGCAGCCCCGCACCGTAGTTGCGGGCCAGCACGTCTAGATATTCGGGGGAGAAGGGGAAGCCCGTCTGGCCCCACACGGCATTGGCAATGTTCAATCGGAACCGCTGATCGTCGCTTGCGACAGGCTGATTGAGGCCCTCAAGTTGTAGGTCGAGCGCGTTAAAGGCCGGGTGCAGCCGATCTTGAGGCAGCGTGTAGTGCATTGTCTCGGCAATCTGCTGCTCGGTGCTGCCCCGTGCGCCGGCGTGGACCATCGCCATGGCCAGCGAGATGCTGAACGGTGAGGCGATCAGATTCCCGTCGCTGCCGCGCAGCGCCTGATATAGATCGAAGGCGAACGCATTGTTGTCTGCTGCCAATGCGGCCATGTCTTCGGGTGCGACGTTCGGTGCAGTCTCACGGGCTGCTTCTGACTGCGCCATGTCAAACGATATGTTCACGTCGGACGGTGTAGGCTGCATAGCAGGTTCCTCCGTGGGAACGGGAGTCGGCACAGCGGGGCCTTCGGGCGCGGTCGTGGGCGGCGCTGCGGTGGGAGTCTGGGCCAGTGTGACCTCTATCGGCGGCGCGGCGCACGCTGTCAGAGCCAGGACGTTCACGATAACAAACACGGCTACCAGGCCGGGTCGGGCGAAGCGTGAGATCATTAGACACTCCTTTGCCAAGGTTTACCTGTATCTAGTCGTATAGACGTTCTATCGGCGTTCCGGGTTCCGCAGCTAGTATACCTTGTTCTCGAATCACCTACCTCTGTTGTGTTGACTCGCGTCTGCCCGGCGCGATACAATCCCGTTGTACATATTTTGTATAAGGTCTTGATCGGGATGGTGTGTCATGAAACGTGGGCTGCGTATTGCCTTGATCGCTCTGGGCGTGCTAGTTGCTCTTATTCTTGTCGGTCCGTTCCTGGTTCCTGTGCCTGAACTGGATACTGTCCCTGTCCAAGAGTTGGCTGGGCCGGAGAGCCGCTTCGCGGCTGTTGCCGTGCGCGGTGTTGAGGTAGATGTGCACTATCAGGTGGCTGGCGAGGGCGATCCTGCCTTTGTACTGCTGCATGGATTTGCCAGCAGTACCTATACCTGGCATCATGTGATAGAGCCGCTCTCCTACTATGGCACCGCAGTAGCGCTCGACTGGATGCCCTACGGCCTTACCGAGCGTCCACTGCCTGCTGAGTGGGGCGGCGGCGCAAATCCCTACACCCGCGAAGCCCAGGTTGACCTGGTGCTCGGACTGATGGACTACCTGGGCGTTGATCGGGCGATCTTCGTCGGCAACTCGGCGGGGGGCGCGCTTGCTGCGTTGATAGCCTATCAACACCCGGAGCGCGTTCAGGCATTGATCCTCGTCGATCCAGCCATCTTTGTTCCCACTAACCAGGAGAATGGGTCGCGGCATGCTGGCGGCCTGTTCGGGCTGCTTGGCTCCCCTATCGTACAGTTCCTGGGCACGACCCCCCAGATGCGTCGCCTGGGGCCGCTGTTCGTTCGCAACATCCAAGATTGGGGCATCGAGTTTGGGCGCTCGGCTTGGCATGACCCCAGCCGGATTACTGATGAGGACTGGGATCAATACCTGCTGCCGCTGCGAGCTGACAATTGGGATAAAGGGCTGTACGAGGCTGTGATCGCCAGCGGGGAGGGAATAGATATAGCACAGCACCTCGATGCCTTGACCATGCCTGTGCTGGTTGTGACGGGCGACGATGACCGCGTTGTACCCACCGACAACAGCGTCCGGCTGGCCGAGGTCCTGCCCAACGCTGATGTGGCTGTTTTTGAGGCGTGCGGCCATGTGCCGCACGAGGAATGCCCAGATCAGTTCCTCCAAGCCGTCGAGAGCTTCCTGACTGGCTTGGAGGTCCGGGATCAATGAAAAGAAGGATCGCACCATGGCTAGAGTGTTGCTCAACACACCTGCACCGGACTTCGAGCTGGCGGACTTTCATGGGAATCTGGTGCGGCTATCAAATTTTCGGGGCGAGCGGAACGTTGTCCTGGTCTTCAACCGTGGCTTCGCTTGACCGTTCTGCCGCAGGCACATGGCGCAGTTGCGCCAAGGCTATCCGCAGTTCGTCGGACGGGACACGGTCGTGGTCGTCGTCGGCCCGGATGGGCCAGATCGGTTTGCCGCCTATTGGCATGAGCATGACTTGCCCTTCATTGGCCTACCTGATCCCCATCATTTGGTGTTGAAGTCGTATGGGCAGGAGGTCAACCTGTTCAAGCTGGGCCGCATGCCTGCCCAAGCAATTGTCGATCGGGAGGGCGTAGTCCGTTTCGTGCACTACGGGCACGACATGACAGACATTCCGTCCAATGAGGAATTGTTCGACATCCTTGATCATCTCAACTCGCAGCCCGATGCACCTGCGCGCTGACCTGCTCGTTGGGCGCGATTCAGTTGTTGCTGCAAGTGTTTTGTGCATGGTAGGATCGCGTTGCTTTCATTTCCCCCGGCATTCTTGAGACACATCACCCAGGAGAGGTATTGACATGGATACTTCGGCCCCGATCTCGACCGTGCTCCTCGTCAACCACGAGGGTATGGGCAAAGCTGACCTTGAACTTCAGCACAAGCTGGCTAAGACGTACTTTCACCTGCTGGCCGAGAATGATGTGCTCCCGGCAGCTATCTGCTTCTACACCGAGGGAGTGAAACTTGTGTGTGAAGGATCGCCTGTGCTGGATCAGCTTCAAACACTCGATGCCAAAGGTGTGCGGCTGATCATCTGCCAAACCTGCCTCAACTACTTCGATCTGAGTGACAAGGTAAGAGTTGGGATCGTAGGCGGGATGGGAGACATCGTCGAAGCCCAATGGCGGGCCGACAAAGTGATCACCATCTAGCTCGATAATACGGAGGTCAGGCCACGACATCTGGAGTGGCCTGACCTGACCGTAAGCGGGAGGACGCACGTCCACTATAGATTACGGCTCAGGGCAATGTCGGGTTGCGCACCTCTCTGTCTTGGCTCCTAAGGCAGGTTTGGGGGCAGCCAGGTACTGTGATCCCATTTACAGCAGATGCTTCGCCAGGGCATTATTGGCGCGAAATGTCATCTTCTGTTCACATTCACACTTGCCAGAGGTGCGCTCGATGCATGACCTGTCTACCTTCCGTCAGCGTTTTTTCGACCGGCTTGTCAGCCAGGATGTGGCTGGCGGAGCGAGGGTGATCGAAGAAGCGCTCCGCGCTTCCATTCCTCCTGAGCAGATTCTGCTCAAGGTTGTCAATTCATCAATGGATGAAATAGGCCGGATGCAGGAAAACCGCGAGATCACCCTCTCAGAAATCTACACCGTCGCCAGGATTGGCGACCAGGCCATCAACCGCCTGACCGAACTGATGCCTGTGACCCCAGAGCCGATAGGCGTCGTTGTCATCGGCACAGCCTGGGGCGATTACCACGGCCTGGGTCGCAAGATCGTCAGCTCGTTCTTGCGTGCGGCGGGTCTGATCGTTCACGACCTGGGTATGAGTGTCCCTAGCGCCAGGTTCGTCGATGCCGCGGTGGAAAGAGGGGCCTCGGTGATCTGTGTCTCGGCGCTCCTGCTCCACACGGCTGCTCGGATCAGAGAGGTGCGGGCCATCCTCCGCCAGCGTGGGCTGGAACATCGCATCCGGCTCGTGGCGGGAGGGGCAGCACTCAATTTCGACCGGCGGCTCTTCCGTGAGCTGGGCGCCGACGCCACCGCGCCCAATGGCGCAGAGGCGGCGCTGGTGGTCAGCCACCTGGCCGGGAGGCGGTAAGATGACCGAGATGACATCTCTGGAGCGTGTGGTGGCTGTACTGCGCCACGAGCAGCCCGATTGTGTGCCTGTGTTCCCAGTGCTGCTTCAGCAAGGGGCGGCTGAGTTGGGCCTCAGTCTGGAGGAATACTTTAGCCGGGGTGAGAACATTGCCGAGGGTCAGCTCAGGCTCCTGCGCCGGTTTGGGCACGACTGTGTGTTTGGTTTTCCCCATGTCGTGGAGGACATTACGGCCTTTGGCGCTGACCTGATGTACTTTGACGACGGACCGCCTGGGGCTGGCTGCATGGTCATTCAGAGCTATGAGGATGTAGACCGGCTGACTGTCCCCGATCCTGAGTCGTCGCCGACGCTGACCGAGACCCTGGTGGCCATTGAGCGGCTGGCCCGCGAGGTCAAAGGCAGCGTTCCGATCATCGGGGCTTGCATTGCACCCTTCAGCCTGCCCAGCATGTTGATGGGCACCGAGATGTGGATGGACCTGATGTTGTTTGCCGAGCCTCATGTGCGTCAGCACGTCATGGGCCGCATCCTGGAGATCGCCACTGCCTTTTGCGTGAGGTGGGCCAACATGCAACTTGCTGCGGGAGCCGACGCGGTGGTGCTGGCTGACGGGATGGCGTCGGCGGCAGTGATCAACCGCCAGCAATTCATCGAAATGGCCCTGCCTGTCATTCAGAACGCCATTGCTCAGATTGAAGGACCGGTTATCCATGAAGGGGTGGGCGACCTCTACCCTATGATCGATCTGCTGCCGGACACCGGCGCTGTAGGTGTGATCCTGAGCTTCCGTGATGACGTCAAAGCCTGCCGGGCGCAGGTGGGCCATGCCCTCACACTGATCGGCAATCTCAACAACATCGAGATGCGCCGCTGGTCTGCTGACGAGATGACCCGCGCTGCCCAGGCTGTGCTTGCCGATGGTGCACCGGAGGGTGGATTCATCCTGTCGGCGCAGGGGCCTGAGATCGTGCTAGGCGTCAGCGACGAAGTGATTCACGCGATGGTCCAGGCAGCACACTCGTGGCGGTACCGCTAACTCAGCAAGATGGCAGAGAGACCCCAGCGGTTCGCTCTGCCTCTTTTGGCTGGTCCACTGAGATTGCTCAAAGGACGGATCAAGTCCACACATCGGCGCCCCCTTGATCGGCGTGGAAGTAGACCATCACTCAGCGCGTTGCCCAGTTTCAAGGTCGGCTCAGATTCTCGCTTGCTGTGCGCCATGCTATAATGCCTCACACCTGAGGGCACAGTGAGGGGGACTTCATATGGAAATCGACTTTGAGCTGTACCGGCATGAGGTGGTCGTGTCACATCAGCCGCTTGTCCGGCTTAGCGTGATCGATGTGGCCCCGGAGCGACCGCTGTACACCATCGTCATGATCCACGGCTTCGGCGGTTACGCCATGCAGTGGAAGTACCAGCTTCAGGCGCTCTCCGATACCAATCGTTGTATTGCCATCGACCTGCGCGGCCATGGCCGCTCCGATAAGCCCCTCACCGACTATACCGTTGATGAGGTCATCGCCGATGTCGAGGCCGTACTGGCCGCGCTGGGTGTCGATGAACCGTTTGTGCTGATGGGCCACTCGTTCGGCGGGGCGCTGGCTACCACCTTTGCCCATCGGTTCCCTGAGCGTGTCAGCCGCCTGATCCTGACCGCCACTGCCGCCCGTTTTGTGCTGCCGTGGTATTCACGTGCCGTGCTCCGCCTGCCCACTGCCGTCTTGAACGTTATCCGGCCTTTTGTGCGCAAGTACTATTCGGCTACCCCTGCGGTGCTCAAGCGCTTTTACCACAATGCGATGGTCAAGTGGAATGGGCGCGGCATGATGCGCAGCCTGGAAATGCCGGTGCTGGTCATCCGGGGCGCGCGCGACGCTGTCTTCCCCACGGCCAGCTATGATGAGGTCGCCCGGCTGATTCCCCGCGCCGAGGAGGTCAGCGTGGGCGTCTCCCAGCATATGGTAATTTTGGAGCGACATAGCGCCGTCAAACGTGCCGTCGATCGCTTTCTGGGACTGGGCCACGCCTCGTGGCGCTCTGGCGACCAGGATGCCGAGCGACGTGCCCAGCTTGTGGCTGAGCGCCCCTGGCTGAAGCTGTACGACGAGGGTGTGCCGCTCACCATCGGCATCCCCGATCGTCCGCTGCACACTCTGCTCGAGAGCGCTGCCCGCCGCTTCCCCCACCGGCCAGCTACGCTTTTTATGGGCCGCACTCTCACCTACCGCCAGGTAGAGCGCCAGGCCAACCGGCTGGCCAATGCCCTGCGCGGTTTGGGGGTGGACACCGGTGTGCGCGTCATGATCCTGATGCCCAATGTGCCGCAGTGGGTGATCGCTTTCTATGCTGTGCTCAAGGCGGGCGGGATCGTGGTGGGGTCTAGCCCTGTTGCGCCGGTCGAGGAGATCGTCCGCGAGGTTCGCGACTCTGGCGCCGAGTTCCTGATCACCCTCACCCGCTTTGCCGATACGGCCCGCACTGTGGCGGATCAGACGGGCCTTCGCCACGTGATCTACACCAACGTCAAAGACTATCTAGCCTGGCCCCACAAGGTGCTCTTCACGTTCTTCCGCGAACGGCGCGAGGGGCACCGCCTGCCCGGCGGGTTGCGCGGCGGCGAACGTATGTGGGTGGATGTCATGCGCGATTACCATGCCAACCCGCTTGAGGTCAATATTTCGCCCCGCAATGCTGCTGTGATCCAGTACACGGGCGGCACCACCGACCGCCCCAAGGGCGTGGTCCTCAGCCACTATGCGCTCTTGGCCAATGCTCTCCAGACCCGCCATTGGGTTCCCGGCCTGAGTGAAGGCCAGGAGCGACTGTTGTGTGTAGTGCCGTTTGCCCATGTCTACGGTATGACGGCGGCCATGAATACCGCCATTGCCATGGGCGCGGCCATGATCATCCTGCCTAGTTTCGTCACCAGTGAGGTGCTCAGAGCTGTCAAGCGCCATCGCCCCACGCTTTTCCCCGGCGTTCCAACCATGTATGTGGCGATCAACAACTATCCTGGCGTGCGTCGTTTCAACATTCGCAGCATCAAAGCCTGTATCAGCGGGGCTGCGCCACTGCCAGTCGAGGTTCAGGAGCAATTTGAGAAGATTACGCGAGGCCGCTTGGTGGAGGGCTATGGGCTGACTGAAGCTGCCCCTGTGACGCATGCCAACCCGCTGTACGGTACCCGCCGGATTGGCACCATCGGTGTGCCGCTGCCCAACACCGAGGCCCGCATTGTCCACCTGAGTACTGGTGAGGTGCTGCCCCCCGGCGAGATCGGTGAATTGGTCGTGCGAGGTCCGCAGATTATGGATGGTTACTGGGGGCGCTACGATCAAACTGAGCAAGCTCTCCGCGATGGCTGGCTGTTTACAGGCGACGTGGCTCGCATGGACGCTGATGGCTTCTTCCAGATCATCAGCCGCAAGCGAGATATGTGGTATCCAGAGCGTGAGGGAAGGCCGTATCCGGCCTTCCCGCGCGATGTCGAAGAAGTGATTTACGAGATTCCAGATGTGCAGGAAGTGGCTGTCGTCGGGATCGGAAAACGGGCAGTCGCCTTTGTGACCACTCGGCGCGATATTCCTGCCGGGACTATTACCGGCTACTGTGAGCGTCGTCTACCGCCTGAGCTGGTGCCTGTGCTGGTGGTGTTCGTCGATGAGATGCCCAAGTCGTTTGTCGGCAAGATCATCCGGCGACAGCTCCTCAGCAAGATATCGCGCCGGCAACTACGCGAGCTGGACATCTTAAGTGACCGTATTGATGAGATGCTTGATTACCCATTTAGCGATGAAGGCGAATGATCGGGGAGGCTTAGGATGGATTTACAAGATACTCGATGGCGTCTGGTAGTTGTGGCTGGGGTACTGAGTCTGCTCGCGGTGATGATCTCAGCAGACGTGCGCTCCAGCTATGCTCAGACCGCCGACTTTTACGCCGAGGACTTTGATGATGGAGAGGCACAGGGCTGGGCGCTTGACCCACAGGTCTGGTTTATCGAAGAAGGTGCGCTCTACGGAAAAGAAGCGGGTCGCGCCGTCTACGAACCGGGAGCCTGGTCCAGCCTGGCTTGGACTTTCCAACTGCGCCAGTTGGGCGGTGTGCTGGCAGCCAACTTTCACCTGGCCGGCGACTCGCGCTATGTCGTGTTCATCAGTTATGAGTTGCCGCGCGCTTTCGCCGTTGAGCAGTCCTACACCATTGATGTGACACTCGACAAGCAGTTGGGACCAGACCAATACACGGGGGTGCTCGCTGAGGGCAGTTTTGAACCTGGCCAGTACACCCCCGAATCTCCTGAGCAGGGCCTGTCGGTTGAGGTCTTGATGGAGGGAGGCCTGATCGTTGTGTCGCTTGGCGGCCAGCCTGTGCTGCGCTACCGCGACCCTGAACCGCTCCCTGGTGGTACCATTGCCTTTGAGGCCTTCGAAGGCTCCGCAGTAGCCGTGGACAACCTGGTAGTGCAGGGAGTCCCAATGGCTGCGCCTGGTCAGGACGAACAGCCGCTGACGCCCGACTTAGCGGTGCTTTCAGCAAAACCTGTCGAGTTCATAGATGAGGGGCGTGCGATCAGGATCTCCGTCGAGGTGGCCAACTTGTCTGAGGTCAAGTCTCCACCTGCCGAGTTGCGCGTCGAAGTCGAGTCGGACCCCTACATTGCTGCCTTGGCCCTGATCGGTGACCTTGGGCCGGACGAGCGCCGCACCGAGGAGATCGTCCTGGAGCTTCCTAAGTCTTTGGGCGGCACCGAACAGGTCTTCATCGTGTGGATTAACTCCTCTGCTCAGGTGCCAGAGCGTGACATGCAGAACAACCGCCTGGCCACTCCACCGGTCGCCATCCCAGTGGTCAGTGGGTCTGCTCAGCCCGTAGAAAGAGAGCTTCCTAGTTGGCTGGTCCTGGGCGCTGTGCTTGGTGTATTGGGTCTGGCAGCCGTCGGCGCAGCGGCGTTGACCATCAGCCGCGCCATCCGCCTTAGACAGCGCAGGCAGTGGGAGCAGAAAGCCAAGCAGGGCCGACCGCCTCAAAGTTGCCAGTCGTCCCAGTACTACTGTGAGGTTGAAACCGAGGTTGAGCTGAAACGTCTTAAAGTGACCTCTCTGACCTTGGCTGCGCTCGATCCCGGCAGCCGGCAGCCGAGCCGCACTCAGGAGATCAAGGGCCGGCTGGCCGGGTTGCTCGACCATGCTGTGCGTGCTCGTCTGCTCGGTGAGCGGCCCGAGAAGTTAGCCGAGCGTGTCAATCCCCTGGCCCGCGAGCTATCGGAGGTTGTGGCGCAATTCGCGCGGCGTGAAGGCGCCCCGCGCGACCTCACCCTGACTGCTCACCTGGAAGGGATCGAGATGAAGGCTACCTTTACACTCTACCGGTGCGTGAACCACGCTTGGAAGCAGGTCGCGCAGTGGGAGAAGAAGCAACAGGTCGAACGCGACGATCTGGCCCTGACGCTGACCAGTCTCGATCCAGCCGATCCGGAGCTGGCCCGCTGGCTGCCTCCAGCGCTCGTCGGCCCGCTGATGCAGTTTGTGGAGGGTTATCGGCCTGTGTGAACCCATAGGCTGGTTCCTGATAGCATTTTGTATCAGTCGCTGCGGTGGATTTCTGATAGAATGAATGTCTGATGAGCGAGTGTATCAGGTGATTGAACCCGTCAACCTCGCTCACAAGTTCAGCTGTGACGAGTGGACAGTCGAGGATCGCTGGGTTTGATCGTGCACTGTACAAGTTGGGAGGAAGCTCTGTGGGCCTGCGCTTTGGCACGGTCGGTTCCCCGCAGAACACGCCCAGGTCGGGCACGCCTGCTGCGATTCAACACATCCGTCAGCTAGGGCTGGATGCCTTTGAGATTGCCTGGGTGCAGAGCGTCCGCGTTAGCGATCCAGCCTGCGCCGCGATCAAAGCGGCTGCCATGCAGCATGATGTCCGGCTTAGCGTTCATGCCCCCTACTACATCAACCTGAACAGCCAGACCATCGATCTGATGGTCAAGAGCGATGAGCGTCTGCTGGCGGCAGCCCGTAAAGGATACCTGGCCGGGGCCACCGACATTGTCTTCCACCCCGGCTCGTACCACAAGCAGCCGCCAGAACAGGTCTACGAGCGGGTCAGAGAGAAGCTGATCGAGATCACTGGCCTTCTGCGTGCCGAGGAGGTGCACGTCACCCTTCGCCCGGAGACCATGGGCAAAAGCGCGATGTTCGGGACGCTTGAGGAGGTCGTACAGCTCAGCAAAGATGTGCCAGGCGTCGCGCCCTGCATCGATGTGGCTCACCTGCACGCGCGTCGCGGAGATGGCAGCTTCAATACCTATACCGAATTTGCCGATATGTTGGCCTTTGTCCGCCGCGAGCTGGGCGACGAAGGGTTACGTACCATGCACTTTCATCTATCCGGCATCGCGTATACCCCGGCAGGCGAGCGCGAGCACCTGATGCTGGAGGACTCCGATCTCGATTGGCGGGCCTTTGTGCAGGTCTGTATTGATTTTGATGTGCAGGGCAGCATTGTCTGTGAAAGTCCCACGCAGGAAGAAGATGCGCTGCTGCTTCAGGCTGCCTGGGCTGGACGAGTGAGCCAGACGCCCAACCCGCAGATGGACTCGGGGGGCTGAGCACGACATGACCATTATCAGGAGAGAATTATGAGCAACCGACCTGAACCTAGCGTTTTTGCCCAGGGGAGCTACATCCTGGCCTTTGTGTCGGCCTTTATCCTGCTGGCCTCCTTTTTCCTGGGTTTCAGAATCTTTGACAGCGTGAGGTTTCTCCGCCAGATTGTCTGGCTGGCGCTGATCACCAGCGGGATCGGATCGTTCCTGGCCTATGCTGCCCGTAGCGACTTCAAGCGCCGTGGCGGCAGCGACGAACTGCAGCGTAGAGCACGTATCGGCTGGCGCATTAATCTGGCCACGTTCGTCCTGTTGGTGATCCTGGCGGTGATCCAGATCGTTGTGCTGGCAATGCCGGGCATTGGCGCCTGATCTTGCTTTGTCTGCGCCATAGGGCCTATCTCCTGTAAAGTGGGGTAGGGAGGTGGTGCCGATGCAGTTGATCCGTTATGACCCCGATCAGGCGTTGCCGCTTGAGAGCGGCACGCGCGTAACGTATATCCCCGTGTACAGCGAGCGGCGGCTGGCAGCGATGTTGTTGCGCCTTGACCGCCGCGCCGACACCGGAATGCGTGAAACAGGCGCTGATCTGTTGCTCACTGTGATTGCGGGGGCTGGACAGGTGCGTTCGGGCGGGCACGTGGCCGATGTGCAGGCAGGTGATGTATGTGTGCTGCCGGGCAATATGCGCCATACCATCTGGACCTCAGACAGCCCTATGGAGGCTGTTCTGGTGGTGCTGGATAGAGGTGGATGAGGCGCTCTTGCATGTCTCTGGCATTGGGCGTGGGCGGCTTGGCAAGCTGGCGGTCAGCACCAGATCGCAGCTACCAGGTCGAGCCGCTCCATTGGGATGCGCCACAGGTCCCACGACAGCACCAAACCGTCGGCTCCCGCTCTGCGAAAGGCCGCCAGGTCGGCTGTGATCTGATCTGGGGTAAGGTGAGTAATACCGGTCATCTCTACCAGCTCGATCCCTGCCAGTAGGGTCTCCACCCCCGCGCTCCGGGCGCGTGCGACCTCACCTGCCAGCGCCTCAGGGCTTAGGCCCTGCTCACACAGCGCCGCACGACATCTGGGCAGCGGCAGCCCTGCGGCGTTCGATATCAACTCCAGCGCCTGCGGCTCGTCGATGGCCTGTTCCTCGATCAGCCAGTTGGCCAGCCCCAGCAGTTCAAAGGGCAACCCTGCCGGGCTAACCGTGTGTCCATAGGCCATGACCTTGATCCACTCGCCGCAGGCGCCCAGTGTCCTCAGGTCCTGGCCCACCGTTCTGGCGACTCTTCGAGATACTGCACGGCGATCACGGGCTTCACCACCCCATTGCACAACCATCGGCCCGTGGATCGCTGCCGCCGCACAACACGCCGCTCAGGGGATCGCGGGTGATCACCTGTCCTCGTCCGAAAATGGACCGCCCATACCCGCTGACCGGTCGTACCCGGTGCCCCATCTCTGCCAGGCGTGACATCACCGCCACTGGGATGCCCTCCTCTAGCGCGACGCTGCCGCTCGCCTCGCCTTCTTCGATGCAGAGACGTGGTCTGTCGAGGGCTGCTTGGGGATCGAGCCTGTCGTGCACCAAAGCCAGGATCACCTGCACATGGCCCTGCGGCTGCATGAAGCCGCCCATCACGCCGAAGCTGGCATAGAGCGATCCGTCCGTGTCCCGCGTTGCCAGGCCGGGAATGATGGTGTGGTAAGGCCGCTTGCGCGGCTCAAGACGGTTGGGATGGTCAGGATCGAGAGAGAAATTGTGCCCCCGGTTCTGAAGTGAGAAGCCAGTTCCTTCGGGCACAATGCCAGTGCCGAATCCCCAATAGTTGCTGTTGATAAACGAGCAGGCGTTGCCCTGCCCATCAACCACGCTGAAATACACTGTGTCTGACCCGGCTACCGGGGCGCCGCGCTTCTGATCCAGTGTGGCCCGCTGTGGGTTGATCAATGCGACGCGCTCTTTCGCATACGCTTTGCTGAGCAGCCCATCGAGAGGCGCTTCGTGGAATGCTGGGTCGGCAACGTGCCAGCGCGTGTCGGCGAAGGCTAGTCGCAACGCTTCGATCACCACATGCAGCCGCTCCGCTGACAGGGGTTCGGGAGGCAGGTCGAGATGGGCCAGGAGGTTGAGCGCGATCAGGGCAGCGAGGCCCTGGCCATTGGGTGGACATTCGTAGATGCGGATCCCTTCGTACACCGTGCTGATCGGCGATTCCCATGTCGAAGTATGAGCTGCCAGGTCTTCGAGGGTCATGACGCCGCCGAACTGCTGGACGGTGGCTGCAATTCGCGCGGCGATCTCCCCTCGGTAGAAAGCGTCTTTGCCGCCCTCGGCGATGGTCTGCATCGTCCGCGCCAACGTCGGATTGCGAAACACTTCACCTGCATGTGGCGCTCGTCCGTCAATGGTCAGCTCACGGCCCCCTGGTGACCGGCTGAGTTGAAGCGCGACTCCCCGGGCCCAACTGTGAGCCGTCAACGGCGCAACGGGAAAGCCCTCCTCGGCCAGCCGGATGGCTGGGGCCAGGATTGTGGCCATGTCGAACGTGCCATGCCGCTCGATCAGGTCGCACCAACCCGCGCACGCTCCTGGCACGGTGACTGTGTGGGCGTGGAAGGGAGGCAGCTCATCGCCCAGACCCTGCCTGCGCAGCAAGTCGAGTGTCAGGGCTGCCGGGGAGCGGCCCGACCCGTTCAGGGCAGTGACCTGGCGTGTGTGTGCGTCGTAGAACAGCGCAAAACAGTCTCCGCCCAGGCCAGTGCTGGTCGGCTCGGTCACGTTGAGGGCGGCGGCGGTGGCGATAGCGGCATCGGCAGCATTGCCGCCCTTCATCAGGATCTCCAAGCCGGCTTGTGAAGCCAACGGTTGGCTCGATGCGACGATCCCTCGTGTGGCATAGACTGGCGAGCGGCGGGAGTTAAAGGGGAGTGTCTGTTCTGGCATGATTGTTCCTCTGTAAGTTAGGGGGATTCAGAAAGGGAGTCAATGCATTGGGACAGGCTCAGCATGGGAGCCTCTCAGCCCATCGGTGTGAGACACTAGAAGAGGCGATTGACTATGCGCGGGGCAGAGTCGCCGCAGACTGGTTGGCGAGATTTTTGGTCGCCCGCGCAGGCTACATGTGAAACCCAGTGGGGCGGGGATATCCCTGCCCCTTCTGCTTGGAAGCCACATTACAACATCCCAAGGGTGTTTGCCAGGATCATCCCTACTGCTGCCAGCAGGTTCCATGCCAGATGGGCAACGATGCTAGCCTTGACTGAGCCGGTGATGGTTCGCAAGGCGGTCAGGAACATCGACAGGAGGGCGATCTGAAGCAACGCTGCGCCTGTCTCAAACCCGGCCAACAGGTGGATGGCGGCAAAGGTCAGCGCCACGATGGTGAAGGGAACCAGATGCTGTCGCCAGGCAGGGGTGTTTGCCGGGGCGTGGGCTAACAGCGCGTTGTACAGCGCTCCCCGGAAGATCAATTCCTCCGCAATCGGCACGACTGTGCTGACCACGATGAGCGAGGCGGCTTGCAGCTCCGGGGTGCTGAAAAGCTGCATCTGAACCTCGATCTCGGCTGAGCCGACGATCTGGGCCAGCCCCAGCTCGATCCCCCCCAGCACAAAGACTGTCAGCGGCGGCACGGCCCACAGCGAGATGCGCTCTGACCGGTGCCACGACATCCAGTCAGCGAACGCAACGCGCACACGAGAAAACTGCCCCCACAGCCGCGGCCACATGCCTGCCACTACGATGGTCAGCGCAGCGGATAGGGCGACGGCGAACAGCCCCATCCCCAGCACCAGAGAGGTGTTGGTGAGATCGGCCATGCTCCTGATCTGGCCGGTCAGGACAGCCACTGCCAGCAACGGGATGGCAAAGACGATCTGCATGGGCACGTAGGTTGTGAACAATGCGCCGACCAGCACCCAGCGTGACCATCGTGATGGCTCGGCAGGTCTATCGTTTGTAGGGAGTGTAGCTTCCATTGCTGTTTGTCGGCTTTCTAGATGTTTCATCTTTCGGCCAGATGCCTAAAGTCCCAGCTCAGCTTTAAGTGTGCGGAGTCGGTACAGGGCACGCTCCAACTGGCCTGCATGGATTGGATCGTTGAACCAGCGCGACGCGCCCGAAGGGTGCGGCAGTGGAACGATGTGACGCCCCTGGTCGTCAATCATCGAGTCTCCCACCACATCCGAGAGCTTCACGCCGGTCGGGTAAAACAACTGGATGGCCAGCATCCCCACTGGCACAATGACCTCCGGTTGGACGAGCGCCAACTCGGCGTCTAGCCAGGGACGGCACAGCTTGCGTTCGGCAGCGCTTGGCACGCGGTCGCCGTCGCCTGTGGGATTGGGGCCGGGAAAGCACTTCGTTACGCTCGTCATGTAGCAGGTAGCGCGGAAGGTTGGCTCATCCCAGCCGGCACGCTCCAGCCATCGAAACAGGCGGCGGCCCGCCTCGCCGCCGAAGGGATAGCCCAGGTCCCGCTCAGCTGCGCCAGGAGCCTGTCCGATCAGCATCAGCCGGGCCGACGGTGGACCTGAGAAGATCGGCTGTGAGTCGATGTGATAGCCTGACTCAGCACATTGGCGACATTGAGCCAGGTCGTGATGCAGTGTGGCAAGGTCGGTGTACGTCACCATGTTTCGAGTGTACTGGGCGCGGCGCAGCAGATCAAGGTAACGGTAGTCACAGGTGGGTGACAGAAAAATCCAGGTCTTGTGGCAGACATAGAACAGTCATGGGTGGACTTCAAGTTGGGTGGGGTAAATTGCGGTATACTCTGGTTGGCACTACATCAGCCACACTGCTGAACGAGGTTCTCCATGGTGAACAGCAAGCTTATCCAGCTTTACGAGCACGGTCAGAGCATGTGGTACGACAATATCTCGCGCGAGCTGCTTGACTCGGGTCAACTTCAGGCGCTGGTCGAGCGTGGCATTCGTGGGCTGACCTCTAATCCCACCATCTTTCAGAAGGCCGTCAGCAGCGGCAGCGCCTACGACGCTCAATTGGCTGCACTGGCACAAGAGGGCAAGCTGCCTAAGGACATCTACGAGGCGCTGGCCATCGATGACATCCGCCGTGCAGCGGATATCCTGCGCCCGGTCTACGATGCCAGCGATGGCGCCGATGGCTTCGTCAGCCTGGAGGTCTCGCCGCTGTTGGCGCACGACACAGCAGGCACCCTCGACGAAGCGGCGCGGCTGTTTGCCTGCGTGGATCGCCCCAACCTGATGATCAAGATTCCGGCCACGCCAGAAGGGTTGCCTGCCATCGAGGAGTCGATAGCCCGTGGCATCAACGTCAATGTAACGTTGATCTTCAGCCGTGAGATGTATGCTCAGGTAATGCAGGCCTACCTCCAGGGTCTGAAGCGTCGCGTCGATGCCGGGCAGGACATCCACCGGATTGCATCGGTGGCGTCGTTCTTCGTCAGCCGGGTGGACACGCTGGTCGATCAACTGCTTGACGAGCGCATGGCAGCGACAGGCGATGCACTGGAGTCTCTCAAGGGCAAGGCGGCAGTTGCTAATGCACGGTTGGCTTATCAGCTCTTCAAGCGGACATTCGGTGCCCAGACCTTTCAGGAGCTTGCTGCGAGAGGGGCGCGTGTGCAGCGCCCACTGTGGGCCAGCACCAGCACGAAGAACCCTGCTTACCCCGATCTGATCTACGTCGACACGCTGATCGGCCCCCACACGGTCAACACTGCGCCGCCGCACACCATTGAGGCGTTCATCGATCATGGCGTGGTGGCCGACACGCTTGAACAGGGAATCGATGTGGCGCAGGCGCTGATGGATGATCTGGCCGCCGCTGGAATCGATATGCAGGCGGTCACCGACCGACTACTGGCCGAGGGTGTCCAGGCATTCGCTGACTCCTTCGAGAAACTGTTGAGCGCCATTGAGGACAAGGCGCGGCAAGCAGCCTGATGCTGGGGGTCTGTGGCTTGCCCTAGCGGACACTTCCCAATTGACGGCAGATCGAGTAAAGTACGGGAGTGAGAACCAGCTACTCTGGGTTGTCTTCTTTAGCATAACCATGATGTTAAGGAGAACAAGATGTCTGATGTAGAGCAGATCATCTATCAGGTGATTTTCCCGATCTTGTCTTTGTTGGGCGAGCTGCTACGCCCGTTTGGGGTGCTGGCTGCGGGGGTCGTAGCAGGGGGCGTGATGCGCCATACGCTCGTCTTCAAGCTGCGCATGCGATTTTATGTCCCTCTCATCTTCCTGGGAGTGTTCCTGATGTTCTGGGTGGCGGCTTCCGCGCAGTGGAGCGGCCCTGGCTCGCTAGGCGCCTTTGGGTTGGGACTATTCACTGGCTACCTGTTGCTGGAGCGTGGTAAGCAAGCTGCAGTCGAAGAGGATGAGCAGGACAATTCCTGACGGCTGATTGTTGAGGAAAGGAACTTATGCACCAGCCGCCTGACACGCCCGTTCCGCCAGAAGAGGAGCCGTCTGGCGACTTGCCGGATGGCCAGTCCCCCCAGAGCAAGGGATCGTCTTCTGGCGACGAGGATACCCGACCCTTGAAGGAGCTTCAAGATCGGCGTGGCGGGCCGCCTCAGGGGACAGGCGAGGTGGGCCGCACGCCGCCAGCTACCGTGCTCCACGAGGCCTTGTCGGCAGCCCCGCGCCGCCAGCCGGAGCCTCCCTGGTCGCCGACAGCAGAGACCGATCGGGTTCGACTGATTCCCAAAGCTGCCGAGCCGCTTCCCTGGCGGGTGATCTTCCAGGCAGCGAGTCCGGCGTCTACTACCATTGGCCTGGACGTGCGGCAGCCATTGGTCGTGGGACGGCTTGACCCCGATGGCGATCAGAACCCGGACCTCGATCTGACGCCGCACCTGGCGCAGGCTCATGGTGTGTCGCGGCGGCATGCTTTGCTGATCCCAGAGGCCGATGGCCTCTACTTGGCCGATCTTGAAAGCACCAATGGGACGTGGGTCAACGGTGAGTATCTCGATCCCGGGAAGCGCCACATTTTGACGCCGGGGGATCGGATCGAGTTTGGGTTGCTGCGTGTGGTCGTCAAGTCTGTGACACCGCTGAGTCGAACATCGAGAGGATCGTAGCACGCCCACCTTCACAGGCCGTTGGGGTGGAGGAGAGGTGGGCGATGCCTTGGACTGTAGACTGGATCGACAGAGAGCTGCACATTTGCGGTGCGTCCACCAGCAGCCCGTTCACGTTGAAGGATCAGAGCGTCTGCCTGTTGCTTGGTCCACGGTCTTTGATTCTGCGCCGCCTCTGCTGTATGCGCTGTTTGATATGAGCGGACTAAGTGACAGTGGGATTCACAGTATCAGCGATCCGCGCTTCCGGCGCTTACGTCGGTGTGCAGATGAACAACAGGGAACCCATACCGACCAGAAGTGTGCCGGCTGAATAGGCGTCCACGCTTCTCTCTGACTGGTAAGGCTGGCTTGCTGAGGCGGCACGTGGTGCCGCTTCTGGTTGCATATTGAGCCTGTGCGTCGCTTGGGCGCTAGGGCAGGGCCTGGAGTGTATGGCGAGGCCGGGCACAGCACTAAGGTGTCTCTGCTTGCACTTTGGGTGGACGAGGTGGGATGTAAACATGGAGCTGGAAGCTCACATCAGGCAGGCTGTCAGGGCGTTTGACCAAGCGCAGTTAGTTGCTGTGAGCAGCGGCGCGGGCATGTCGAAGGAGAGCGGCATTGCGACCTTTCGAGAGGCTCAGACCGGGCTGTGGTCTCAGTACGACCCCGAAGACCTGGGGACGCCGCAGGCATTCCGTCGCAATCCTGACTTCGTGTGGAAGTGGTATATGCATCGCTTCGGGCTGATCAGCTCCGCCAAGCCCCACGCAGGCCACTACGCTGTTGCCGAGATGGAGACACTTTTCCCCAAGGTGGTGGTGCTGACTCAGAACATCGACGGGCTGCACACGGCTGCGGGCAGCACCGATGTAGTTGAGCTTCACGGCAACTTCCACCGTTTTAAGTGCTTTGCTAACTGCCAGGGCAATCCCACCCTGGTTGACCTGAACGTGCTTCAGCATGATGCTGAGCACGCGCCGCACTGCCCCCACTGTGGTGACCTCATCCGGCCTGACGTGGTGTGGTTTGGGGAGATGCTTCCTGAAACGGCTCTTGAGCGGGCCTTTGATGTGGCAGCCGAGTGCGCGGTGATGCTGGTGGTGGGCACATCAGGGATCGTTCAGCCAGCTGCCTCATTGCCATATCAAGCCAAACGCCATGGAGCAGTGGTCGTTGAGGTCAATCTCGAGCCGAGCGGAATCACGCCTGTGGCAGACATTTTTTTGCAGGGAGCAGCAGGACAAGTGCTGCCTGCCCTTGTCACGGCGCTTCGCGCATCTCGTGAGCAGCAGATTTAGGGGTCAGATGTGAGGAGGAGGCGCAATGTCTTGGATCTGGCGACCCTGGTCTGGTTTGGCCTGTGTGTTGCTGCCTGTATGCCTGTTGGCCCCAATGGGCCAACGGATTTCGCGTCCACCCCTACCATGCTCCGCCCCATCCCTAGCCCTACTTTGACATTGATGCCAACTGCAAAGGCTACCGTTACCGTGGCGGCGACGCCCTCTTTCACCCCTGGACTGCCTCTCACACCCACCGGTTGGTTAGAAAGCACTGCCCTGCCGCTGCTCGGCTCGTTCGATGTATACCTGGGGGCGCCCGATAGTAACGGAAGGCAGGTTCTGGTGTGGCTCGACATCAACACCAGCCAGCCCGTTACCCAGATCGCGGTTCAAACTGCCGATGGCACCGCGATCCGGGCCGGGCAGTTTGTGTATTTTCATGCCTACGGGACGCGCCGTCCGCAGCGAGTCAACTCGGCTGGGGCAATCGAGCCATTGTCGTTTGCCAATCCGCCAGAAGGATCGAGTTTCTACCAGCTTCTGCCGAGCGCCAACGGTGACTGGCTGGCCTGGGCGAGTGTCAGCCGGGAGGGAGATAGCCTGACGGTGCACGCATCCGCTTGGGATGGCCACGACGCTCACCGTGTGGCGGTGATCCCGGTGGAACCGGGCACGACCGTCCGGCTGATCCGCCTCACCAATGACGGACAAAAGGTGTTCTATGCTTTGCAGCCGCCGCAGCTAGCCGATCAGACGCTGTTCAATGCCCGCTTTGACCTGTATGTGCTCGATACGCATTCCGGTGTGATCGCGCACCTGCCTGGTGAACCCGCCTGTGGTGAAAACTTGGTGTGCGATGCGCACATCTCGCCTGATGGCGCTTATCTAGTCCGTACACTTCCACCGAGCAGCGTTGCTGCGCCAGTGGTTGTGACTAATCTGGTGAGTGGGGCGGTAATCGCCCGTTTTGAGCCGTTGGATGTGCCGCCCAGTGTAACTTACGAGCTGGGCTATCCCTTCTTCACCCCTGGCGGTGAGCTGGTCTACACCGAAGCTATCGGCCCACCCGATCTGGCCGAGTATCGGCTGGTGTGGGCCAATGTCATGACGGGCGAGCAGCGCCTGATCGTGAATCTAGGCAACGACCGTCACCGCCCGCTGGGCTGGACAGGGGGTGGGTTTGTGCTGCTGACGACTCGTGAGCCGGGCTACTACGATACCTGGCAGATCGATATACGCGATGGCTCGATCAGGCGCATCGCGGCCCTGCTGTTTCTGGGGCACGTTGAAGTGCCAGGCTAGCTCACTGTGTTCCTGCCATTCCAGATCGAGGAGAGAAACTCATGCCCGTTCGACCTTCCCTTCGTTACGTGATCTTGGGCGCCGGGCGGCAGGGGACGGCTGCCGGATATGACTTGGCTATATTCGGCGATGCTGCCGAGATCATGTTGTGCGACGTAAATGTCGATGCGGCTCGTCGATCAGCCGAACGCATCAACCGGCTGGTTGGGCGACAGGTGGCGCATGGCCATACTCTCGACGTGACCCATCACCGGGCGCTGGTGGATGCGCTACGGGGCGCGAATGCTGCCTTGAGCGCGGTGCCTTATACCTTCAACCTGGCGATCACCCACGCGGCGATTGAGGCAGGCGTCCACCTGTGTGATATGGGCGGCAACACCGACGTGGTGAAGGCTCAACTGGCTCTGACTGAGCGGGCCAGGGAGGCCGGGATTAGTGTGCTGCCTGACTGCGGCATGGGACCAGGCATGGTCAACGTGCTGGCAGTGTACAGCATGACCCTGCTTGACGAGACGCGCGAGGTATGGGTATACGATGGCGGTCTGCCTCAGAATCCCCAGCCGCCGTGGAACTATCAGTTGACATTTCACGTCAATGGGCTGACCAACGAGTACGACGGCAAAGTGTCGCTGATTCGCGACGGCCAGATTGTGGAAGTGGACGCCCTCAGCGAGTACGAGCTTGTGGATCTTTCGCCGCTGGGAACGTTTGAGGCATTCGTCGCTGCCGGCGGTTCAACAGCCCCTTGGACGTTCGAGGGATTGCTGGATCGTTTCGAGACCCGCATTATTCGCTACCCCGGCCACTTTGGACAGTTTAGGGCTTTTAAGGACCTGGGTCTGTTCAGCCAGCAACCGATCCAGGTGGGCAACCAGATGGTCATCCCACGCGAGGTCTTCCACGCTCTGCTTGAGCCACGCATTGTCGCTCCTCACATCCGGGATGTGTGTTACATCCGTGGTAAGGGGATTGGCCGAAAGGATGGCAAGGACACAACGGTGATCGTCGATCTGGTAGATCGCTACGACGAACAGACTGGTTTCACTGGCATGGAGCGCCTGACGGGGTGGCATTGCGCCATCATGATGGGTTTTCAAGCGCAGGGCAGTGTGCCGCCCGGTGCGAGACCGCTGGAGCGGCTGCTGCTCGATAAAACACCCTCGGCAGAGGCTGTCATGGCGGAGGTGGCGCGGCGGGGAATCGGGTTTGAGGTACGCTACGAATAGAACGCGGGGTCTGGTGGGCGATTCTGATCATTTTCTGATGAGGCTCTAATCTAGCTCTTGCACAGACGGCCTATAACTACCCTCGGAACGCAGACTGCTGATCGAGGGAGGTGAACCATGGGACTTAGCATCTGGTCTCCAAGCCGTGAACTCGCGACCTTGCGCGAGGCGATGAATCGCCTGTTTGACGACTCGTTCTCGCGCGCGATGGGAACCTTCAACACTTTTGAACAGGTGTCTGTTCTGCCCATCGATGTGTACACCACCGACGATGACATTGTGGTGACAGCGTCGGTGCCCGGCCTGGACCCGGAATCTGTGACTGTCACGGTTGAGGGCGATGCTCTCACCATCTCAGGTGAGACGCCGGGCCGGCTGGAGAACGTCAGCTACCTGTTTTGCGAGCAGTTCCACGGCAAGTTCAGCCGCACCCTGAAGCTGAATGTCCCGGTGGATGCGGATCGCATCGAGGCAACCTTCGACAAGGGTGTGCTGACGCTGGTGCTCCCGAAAGCCGAGGCGATCAAGCCGAAGCAGATCAAGGTCAAGACCAAATAACCTAGAGGCTGTAGGGTAACTTAACGTCCACAAGAGCGACCGCTGCGGTCGCTCTTGTGGTTTCAGGCGAATCTGTTGTGGATACGTTCTACGGGGCGCCGAACATTTCGATCTGTGGGAAGTCGTCAGGAGACAGGGTATCTACGCTAGCGCTCGATGGGGTGTAAGTGCTCAGCATCTCCTCCTGGGTGGGCGTGCTACCCTCTGGCCACACCAGTTCGACGATGCGAGTCTCGTTGGTTGCTCCTGAGCCGCCGCCGATGCGCCACTGTTCGGCCTGCGGCTTCACGTCGCGCACACGCCACACGCCGGCTGATGGGAAGCCCTCCTGGCTGAGCACGGCAGCAACGATCTTCCATGTCGCAGGATCTCCCGGCAGGGCTGTCTTGGGCACACGGATCGTGATGCGATGTGCGCCGGGGTCAGTCAGAATGGTCATGCTGATGCCGGAACTGACCGGGCCTTCGTCTCCGGGCACGAAGATGCCAGGGGTCCAACCCTCAGCCCAGATGGCGTAGTCCCAACCGTAGTCAGCCGTCAGCGCTGCATTGCGACCAGGGAGCAGCAGCCGGGCGCCATTGGCTGCCCCGTCCACATCGATGTAGATGTCTACTGTCTGAACTGCCAGGCCGTTGGGCGACCCCCATTCGTTGATCACTGGGCCGCGTAGGTCGATGCGGAACACGTACTCGGTGTCATCATAGCCGAAGGTAAAGCGTGTCACATCGAACACGCCATCCTTAAAGACGCCGTCTGTGGGGTAAGTAAAGCTGCCGGGGCCGTAGTCGTCGTTGGTCTGGTCGGTGATGTCCAGCACGACGTTGGGCAGTGGCAGATCGGGGATAGTCAGCAAGGCCGTGCCGTTAGACGGCAACACATAACTATCCGTACCTTCCTCACTGGCCACCAGCCGAGCGATGAAGCGATCCCCACTGCGGATGCCGGGGGCGAAGGCCGCAAACGGCAGCGCTACCTCCAGTATGCCGTCGCCAAGCACGGCGCTCGGCTCCGCGTCTCCCTCGAACAGCAGCCAGCCGCCTGCGCCGTCAGCGTTGTAGACATCTACGGTCGGCTGCCCATCTGAGAAGGTGACTTCGATCAGCTGGTTGATGCCGAAGCCGACCAGCGTCTGACCCTGCCCGTAGCGAGTGTAAGCATTGCTTGGCCCACCGGCAGGCGATTTGAGGTAGAAACCGAATGTCTGGCCGTCGAGCGCGGTCGGGTCGAAGTCCCCATCGAGGCGCAGGTACAGGTTCTCAATGTCAAAGCCATAGTAGATGCTGGTGAGCGGTCCAGCGTTAGCAAGCGGGTAAAAGCCTGCGTCGTTCCACTCCCCTTCTGCGGCGGCTCCATCGACCGTGATGGCTAACAGATTCAGCGGCTCCTGCTCAGGGGCCTGAGTAGCCTGGGCGATGATGGGCACGTAGACGAAGTCCGGTACTGGCTGGCCCAACGCTTCATAGATTTGCTTCAGGTAGCTGCGAAATTGTGCATCAAAGCTGGAGTCAACCCCGGAGTTCTGGTCGGCGCCATACCACCAGAACCAGTCAGAGCCTTCGGCGATGTACACCAGCGTCATAACCTGTTCCTGGGTTGCCTCATCCAGCGTCCCTGCTGCAATGGCATCCTGGACCGCCTCGCGCACACGGCGCAGGTAGTCCCAGGCCATGTTCTCCTCATCCTCACCGATCCAGGTGCTGTAGGTGCCGTCAATCCATGATCCAGCCCACAGGTCGTCGATGCGGCGGTTTTCTATGCCGGCAGCTTCCAGCGCGTCCAGGTATTCTGAGGGGGTGACGGTCACCAGGTCCTCTGACTCGGACAGTAGGCGGTACATCTCGTTGAGGAAAGCCTTGCCGTCATTGTCGTAGTATTCCCAGGCATTTTCGCCATCGAGCAAGACGGTGACCAAGTGGGGGCCTTCGCTGCCTTCCTCGTCCAGGCGTGCCCGGATGTTCTCCAGGCGCTGGACAAAGTCGGCGGCGGCTTCTTCGCCGGGCATCCCGGAGTAGGTGAACCCCACTTTGTCCGAGATCAGCTTGTCACGGAAGATGATCGCCACCGGGCCGCCACGGGTACCCTGCACTAGGTAAGGCCGATACAGCGTGTCGGCCTGCTCCAGTGTGTCAAGGCTGTCGCGCGTAAAGCCCTCGAAGCCGGGGAGGCTATGCGAGAGCACATCCTGATCGGAAGCCATCCACTGGATGCCCCCACCGGCGACCATGTCAACCACGATCTGGGCCACCGATCCTTCTGCTGGCCACATCCCGCGGGGCGCTATGCCGAAGTGATCCTCGTAGAGTTGCACGCCCAGCTGCACCTGAGCCACTGCATCCTGTCCGTAGATGTAAGGTGGGCTGGGAAGGGGCGCTTCGGGGAGCGCGTCGCGTGCCAGGTCGGTGCTGACGATGAGGGGCAGGATGGGATGGGCAAAGGGCGTCATGGTGACTTCGATCTGACCAGCCTGCTGCATCTCGGCGTGAAGCGGGATGACCTCCTGAATCAGGCGCAGATGTTCGTTGAGGACGATGGCCTTGTCGGCCTCTTCGTAGTCGCGGCCCTGAGCCACCAGCCCTGCTAACGGCTCTTCAGCCAGCCAGTCGGGATCCGTCCAGGCCAGGTTAAACAACACCTGGAGATCGCGGTAATCTTGCTCGGTCCAGGAGGCCAGCGCCGCTGCGATCTGTTCAGCGCTGGCCCCACCGCGCCTGTTGGCCAGCTCCTGGTAGCGAGGGAAGCGGGCAATGATCTTGGGGTTGATGTCGAAGAAGCGCTCCAAAATGAACTGTTTGTCTTCGTCGGTCAGCTCATTAGCTGGAATCTCGGTCATTACCCAGTAAAGGTCTTTCGCGCCGCTAGCCAGATCATCGAGCTGACGGATCAGGCTGGGGGTGATGTTGAAGGTTGCATGAATGTCGGGGTAATTCTGGATCATGGCAGCCATATCGACGTAATCTTTAGCGGCGTGCAGTCGCACCCAGGGCCGCTGGTAGACCCCTGTGTCGGGATCCTTAAAGTAGACTGGCTGGTGCTGATGCCAAATGATGGCCACGTATAGCTTGCCCTCCTCGATCACCAACGGGCCACGTCCCACAGATTCGGGAGCTGGGGTGACCAGTGTTTCGGCAGGGGCAGCCACGGTAGCAGCCGGAGTGGCAGGTCCACAAGCCGTCAGTACAAAGAGCGCCCCTGTGATGAACAACAACGTTCGGATCTTCATAGTCTTTCTCCTTCTATCGTTTATTGAAAACTGCCTCAGAGCGGCCTGGCCTGCGTCAGCTATCTCTGTTCCCAGGTATGGGCCTCACGGCGCTCTCGGATCAGCCGCCGATAGAAGTCGAACAATTCATGGTCCTGGCTGCTGCCCCACACCATCGGCGCACGGCTGACCTCCAACCCGATCGCGTCACGCTTGCCGAAGGGCTGCGTCATGCCCACTTCGGTGCCATAGTAAACAATGGGAGGTCCGGCAAGCTGGAACTGGAGGGTTGCTGCTTGGCGCAGCGCCTCTTTGTCGTTCCTGGCGATGTACAGGAAACGATCCATGTCGTGGTTGTCGATGAAGGTGGGCATCAAAAAATTGTCAACATCAAAAAAGGCGCCATGGCGATCCATGAATCGTTCAAGCTGTGCTTCGCTCCAAGTCTGGTAGCCATAGGTGCGACGTACCATGTCACAGAAGTTGAAGTCGAGCAGGCCGTCCAGGCGTCCCACGTAAGGCAACATGATGTGTGAAGGTTCAACTACCTCACCAAAGCAGAAGGCGTCTGGCTTCTCGTCGCGGCATGCGGCGCGGAAGTCGGTCCAGAAGGCGGGTCCAGGGCCGTTGGCATGGTCGAGGCGGTAGCCATCCAGGTCAAACTCGCGCAGCCAGTAACGACCGACCTCGATCATCCAGCGGCGTGCGTCGGGATAATCCAGGTTGATTTCCGGCATAGACCGCACACCGAAGTAAGCTCGGTAACCGATCTCCGACTCGTCGAACAGGAACCAATTGCGGTAAGGGCTGGAAGGAGTGCGCAGGGCGTCCTGAAAATACGGGTGTTGGATCGAGAGGTGATTGCACACCAAGTCCAGGATCACGCGGATATTACGCCTGTGAGAGGCCTCGATCAACCTGTGTAGCGCTTCATCCCCGCCTAAGCGCAGTTCAACACGGCTATAATCGGTCACATCGTAGCCGTGGTGTGTAGGGCTGGGCCAGATCGGGCTAAGCCAGATGCAGGTTGCGCCCAGGTCGGCAATATAGTCCAGCCGATCGCGCACGCCCCATAAAGTTCCACCAAACAAGCCGCGCAGGTCGGCAGGCTTGAGCCACGGTCTGCCATCACCCGGATAGAAGCGATCCACCACAATGTGGTAGATCACGGCTTCACGCGCCCAATCGGGAGGCTTGGCGCGATCCACCTGATAGACAAAGACCTTGCCTATGGATGGGTCGCCGGGGGCAACATCTGGAATAGGCTTATGCCGGGTCAATGCGGCAGCAGCCGCCTCGACCTGCTGCTTGACATCCGGCCAGTCGGCAAAAATTTCCGCACCGTTGTCGGTCCAGGCCCCAATGCGATAACGCACCATCGTTCCTTCCGGCTGGGCCGGGAGGGTGCATTGCCAGGTGCACACATAGCCCCACACCAGCGAGTCCCAACGGACATCCACCTGATGGAAAGGCGCCCACTGGCCATTCACTGCCACGCCCCGTGACCCGCTCGGCTTGCTGCCATCTGTCGTGTAGTAGCAGGCTATCTGGGAGGCAGTGAGGTCCGGGCCGACTTGCACCGTCAGGATCACTGGCTCACCTGGCAGCGGGTCGCGTGGCTCGATGGCATGGTTGTGTTGGAGGCCGCGATGTTCAGCGCGGTGATAGACGAGCTTGAGGTCATCAGTAGCCAGCGCCCCAAACACAAAGTCTTCCATCACTCACCCCATTCAAGCCGGGAGCCGGGCTGTGCAGCCTGGCTCCCAGTTAGCCTTGATGGATGTGGGACGCTATCCCTTCACGCTTCCCAAGGTCAGGCCAGAGATCAGGTACTTGGATGAGTATAGGAACAGCGCCAAGACCGGGATCATGATCAGAATCGAGGCTGCCGAGTAAGCGCCCCAGGCCACGTTGAATGAGTTCACCTGCAAGGTGTACAGACCAATCGGCCAAGTAAAGTGCTCGGAGCTTTTGAGCAGCACACGCGCCAGGATGAACTCATTCCAGGCTGTCATGAAATTGAACAGGAAGACGATTGCCAGGGAGGGGGTGGAGAGAGGGAGAATGATGCGCCAGAATGTCTCCATGCGGGATGCCCCATCGATCAAGGCCGCCTCTTCCAATTCAGTGGGGATCGTGTCGTAGTAGCCCTTCAGAATCCAGATGCTGAAGGGAACTGCCGAGACGCAGTATCCCAGGATGATGCCCCGATATGTGTCAAACAGGTTCAGCCGGAACATCAGGATAAACAGTGGGATCAGCAACATGCCTGCCGGGATAGCCTGTGTCGTCAGCAGAAAGATCAGGCCAACTGATCGGCCCGGGAACTTCCAGCGCGAGAAAGCGTAGGCTCCAGTAGCCGACAGGGCAATGCCGATCAGCGACACGGAAATCGTGACCAGCAGGCTGTTCCACAGCCACACTGGGAACTCGTAACGGGAGAACAGCGAGGTGTAGTTTTCCCATGTGGCGTCCGGCGGGATGATCGCCAGCGAAGCAGATAGCAGCCGGTCGCCAGGGCGTAGCGAGATGCTGAACACGCGCAACACGGGGTAGATCGAGACGATCGAGTACAGAATCAGCGCCGTATGGATCAGGATCTGCTTGAAGGGGCTGTCACCCACGTTGCGGGTGAAGAACCTGCGCAGAGCGTAGCCTGAGGCCCTGGCTTGCACAGCCTGAGCCGTAACCTGTGAGGTGCTCATTCGTAGACCCCCTTCAGTGCGCCACTGCTGCGCATCCAGATGGTCGCGAAGATCAGCAAGATGGCGAAGATCACCAGCGCGAAGGCTGCTCCAAACGAGTACCGGCTGTTGCCGATGGCGGCGTTAAACAGAGCAGTGACCAGGATGTCGGTCTTTTCCTCTGGGCCGCCTCCGGTGACCAACCAAATCACGTTGAACAGGTTAAAGGTCCAGATGGTGCCCAGCGTGATGGCCGGGGCCAGGATTGGCTGCAGCATGGGTATGGTGATGCTCCGGAACTGCTGCCAGCTCGTGGCTCCATCCATGTTGGCGGCCTCGTAAAACTCATGCGAGATGCTCTGCAAGCCGCCCAGGATGATGATCATCATGAAGGGAATGCCCAGCCAGATGTTGGTGATACAGCACGCCACAAATGCCCAGGTCGGGTCACGCAGCCAGGGGACCGGTGCGATCCCGATCTGAGCTAGCATCAAGTTGATGAAACCATACTGGGAGTGGAACTCGCCTCTCCACGACAGGGCCACGATCACCTGCGGGATGGCCCACGGGATGACGATCAGGGTGCGGTACAAACCCCGCAGCAGAAGCTTTCGATTTAAGAGTAGCGCCAGGACCATGCCGCCGACTACATGGAAGAAGACATTGATCACCGTCCACAGCACAGTGCGCCCGAAGATCACTGGGAATGTCGAGGATGGTGTGTAGAGCAGAGGCCCCCACTCGAGTTCTCCGGTGTCCGGGTTGCGTGTCACAAAGACGCGGCTGAAATTGTCGACGGCGTATTCCAGACTGTACAGGATCGGATTGCCATCCTCGTCCTTTTCAATGGGGCAGGCCCGTCTGATGCGCTCGTCGGGTGAGTAACATGACAGGGTTCGAAGGCGCACATCGCCGAAGGAAAGCTGTATGTTATAGACGAAGGGGTAGACGAGAAAAACCAGCAGCCCCACAGCCGAAGGCGCCAGCAATGTATAGGGTAGCGCGTACTTGGAGTGGAATACCTTGTGAAGTAACAGGTAAACACTAACCTCCAGGACTGCAACTGCTGCCACAATGATCAACAGGAGGGGAACGATCTCCCCCAGACTCTCGGTGATAATCTGTGTGGTCAGGCCGCCCATGGATTTCCTCCTCCGCGGGATCTGATTTGCCGGGTGGGCTTGCCTTCACAACGGGGGGATGGGTGTCCCCATCCCCCTCTAGGTTAGGTCGGGCTAACGAGACTACCTTGCAAACAAGCGGTGTATGCCTACTGGTTTGCGATGCAGGTCTCGGCAGCTTCCTGGGCCGCCGCCGCCGCATCCTCTGCCGTCATAGTGTCGGCCATCACTGCTTCGAGGTTCGGACGGATCGAGTCCCACACGCAGCGCATCTCAGGCACGGTGGGCATCGGGGTACCCACCACCATCTGTTCGGCGGATTTGGACAGGATCGGATCCCCTGTTACTAGGGGGTCTTCCAGTGCGGCCTTGAGCGCTGGCAGACGGCCAATCGCTACCGACAGGTCAAGTTGGTTCTGAATGTCTTGGGTCAGCCAGGTGGTGAAGCCAAGCACCAGATCCAGCTTTTCGCCTTCCAGGGTGATGGGCAGCATGAAGAACTTGCCGCTGGTGTATGGCGCGGGCGTGCCGGCCCCTACGATGTCGGGGATGCGTGCCACGCCCAGGTTGTCACCCAACGCTTCCTTGTAGCCGGACAGCGACCAGTCGCCGTTGATGATGATGGCTGCCTTGCCTTCCTTGAACAGACCGTCGGCGCAGTTGTAGTCGCATTCGGTTGGGACGATCTGATGGACGAACTTGAAGTCGTGCAGCAGCTGGAAGGTGCTGACCATCTCAGGCGTGTTCAAGTTGGGGGTAACCCCATCCTCGAGGAAGACCGCACCGCCGAAGCCGCCCAACCACGGGACCATCCAGAACGGCTCATTCAGGTTATAAGCGAAGCCCTGGATATCGGTGCCGGCGAAGCTCGTGGCGACCTCAATCAGCTCATCGGTGTTGGTCGGTGGTGTCTCAACCAAGCTCTTGTTGTACAGCAACATCAGGTGGTTGCCGTTCTGGATCGGGATGCCCCAGTGAGAGCCATCCAGTGCAACTGCTGCCACGGCGGAATCCGCATAGAGGCTGAGGTCCACCAGATCGTCCACTGGCTGGATCAGGCCGGCGGCAGTGAAGGGGCCGGCATGGTCGTTGACGGTCCACATGAAGTCGGGGCCGGTGCCAGCCAGGGCCGCGGTCTGGTACTCAGTCCGCAGGTCCTCGGTGCTGTAGTGCACAATTGTCAGCGTCCAGCCAGGGGCGTTCTCGGCAGCCCACTCATCGAACTTGGCCTTCACCATGTCCTCGATGGCCTGCTCGTCCTGGCTCCACAACACCAGGGTGTTCTCGGACACTGGCTCCTCAGGGGCTGCGGTGGGTTCCTCGGCAGGCTCTTCAGCAGGCTCTTCAGCAGGTTCCTCGACAGGCTCTTCCGCCGGGGCTGCAGTTGTGGCAGCGCCGCCACCGCAGGCGGTCAGCACTAGGCTGATCACCAGTACGAAAGCAACAAGCCATAACGGATTCTTCTTCATGTTTTTCTCCTCCACATGTAGTGGGAATGCTGATATGTCACCCTGAAGGTTCTTTAGATTAGAGAACTTTCAGGAGAAACTCGGGTTTTGTGAAAAGTAAATGGGACGCTTTTCACAAAACACATCAGTGTTTGACCGAATGGATTGGGGTCAAACGCTTGAACCGCTGCACTTTATCGCAGCCGCCGAAGTAAAATGTGTGTTTGAACCAGGAATTGTGCTTAAGCTTCTTCTTTTTTGTCCTATAGCCTCCTTCTCTACCTCAACATGATTCAGCGCAACAGAGCAAGACCGAGCACCGACACCGGCTGAGTTGGATCATCACGGACGAGGATAGCCGGTCTGAAGACCCCGGACGCTACGTGCTCTCCTCATTGCCGAGGCTGGCGACCAACCCTTCGCGCAGCTTGCTCAGCAGAGCCACAAACTGGGCTTGCTCGGCCTCGGTCAAGACACCAAAGCGCTCGGCCAGCGAGATGCTGTGCGCGCGTTCAACCATCTGGCGGTAATCAGCGCCCGCGGCAGTCAGGCTGACCCGCTGAGCACGACGATCTTCTGGGTCATCGATCCGCCTGACTAGCCCCATGGGTTCCAGCTGGTCGACCAAGCGGGTGATGGTACTCTTAGACAGCAAAAGCCGCCGACTGAGAGTGGTCAGGCGGGTGCCCTCAGTAGTATTGAGCAGCATCACAAGTGCATATTGGGAGATGGTGACGCCGAATGTCTCTAGCACACGGCGATCACCGTCATTCAGGAGGACGTAGATGTCATGAATCAGTCGATACTGCTGTTGAATTGTAGAGGGGCTGACAACCGTTGTATTGCCCATTGATTTAGTTGCCTATGCAACTGTTGTGGATGCAACTATTGACTTCTTGATTGTATAGGAGGATCGTGCGATTTGTCAAGAGCCACTCTGAGGCCGGGTGGGCTGCTCCGATCTCATTGTGCGGGCTGCGCTGTGGAAGTGTGGTAAGATAAGCGTCGTGCAATTGGCGGATGGGGGTAAGGTGTAGTTGGTCGATGGAGAGTACAATGGCGATATGGCTGGAGTGACACATCTCTCATCCCCAATTAGAATGCCCAAGTGGGCCAGCATGAAGAACCCGGTCTTTCGCCTAGAGACCACTCGACAGAGGCGCAACCGTGGGTTACGTTTCCTGAACATGGGCTGTCTGCCTGCCATTCTGAGTGTAACTGGACTGGCCATTGTAGGCGTCTTGGGGTTTACCTTTATTGAGCAGAGCTGGGACCTGGAAAACGCAGTTATCTCCGCGTTGGGGATGGCGCTGGTTCTGATGGTGTTGATCCAGGCTTCAGTCGGTTCGGCGGCCAACATCTTGATGGTTGCTCAGACGGCGCTCTCAATCAGCGGAGAGCTCGAGCTTAAAAGTTGGGGATTGCTGCGCACTACTACGCTCCCGTTACGTGAGATCGTGCTGGCGAAGTTCACAGCAGCCCTGTATCACCTTCGCCACTCGCTTCTTGGCCTTCTGATCCTGCGCCTTGTCAGCGCCGGGACGGGCCTATTGCTGATGTCTTACTACTTATTCCGCGAGTTTTTCTACTATATGGGGCCTGATCAGTTGAAGAGTGTGGTCGCGCTGCGGCTGTGGGTGGGTCCGACAGTGGTTATCGTAGTCTTTCTCGTGTGGTACGTCTCACAGCCAGTAGTTCAGTACCTGCTCAATGCGGCCCTAGGAATGTTGGTCTCGTCTATGGCCCGGTCGCGTGCACGGGCAATTGTCACTGGGCTGGCGGGTCGCTTTGTTGGCTGGATCGTGTCGATTGTGTTAAACGTGGCGTTCCTCTACGGCCTGGGATTCTTGTTTCAGAACTGGACCGGACCGGCCTATGCACCGATAGCCGCTTTTCGCAGCCTGCCCACGCCCACTGTCCAGCAGACCAACTTCGCCGTCAGCCTGACGGCAACGCTGTACGTGCTGGGTGTTTCTGCATTTCAGGTTGGGTTGATCGTGGTTTTGTTACGTCTGGCGCAGCACCGCGCCCGACGGCTGGGGGCCTGACCTTATGGAGGCGCGGCAACTGCCCAGCGTCACGGCGCGGCACGATGGCATCGCCATCCGCAAACCGTGGCAGTGGTCCCGACGTCAGCAGCGCAGGGCATTCCAGTGGGGCTGTTTGCCTGTCACGCTGCTGGTTGCTGTCTGCGGGCTGGTGTTTTTGAATATTGTCACCTACCGCCGAGCGCCGTCATGGATCTCCGATCCGTCCGAGTTTCTCTTCAGCGGGCACATGATGGTGTCGTTGGGCATGCTGACGGCCATGCAGTTGATGGCAACGTGGCTGATGGGCCTCCTGTCGGCTGCCTCGGCGGGGACGCTGGCAGCCAAACCACGTTCATCGATCCGCAGGCGGCTGGCTGTGGTGCGTCGACGGGTGCGGATAGCAACCTGGGCAGTGTTGATGTTGCGATTGGGACTGCTGCTTGGGTTGGCTATCGCGTGGCTCTTCATGATGACAGTCTTTGATGGTTCCCTGCTCCCTAACTTTGTGGTGGACCTGTTCCGCGTCTTGCGGATGGGGCGCGGTCTATTCGTGGTCCCGGCAGCTGGGCTGATGCTGATCAGCTTCTTCGTCGGGCCGTTCCTCCGGATGCGCTACAGCCTGGCTATTGGGGTATGGGCGGCAACTTTCACACCCCACCACGACGAACGACCCTGGGTGGCGGCCAGCGCACGCCTGGGAGCTGGACTGTTAGGGGTGTTGGGGATTCTGTGGGGTGTGTCTGCGATCACCCTGTTTGGTCTAGCGGTTGTCGATCTGCACTCCTCCTACCATCTCGATTCGACCGCATACCTCCACTTGCTCCGTCTTCAGGACACATTTGTCACGCGCTGGGCAACTATTTCGCTGGCTGCAACAGTGTTTTTGGCAGCCTACTTGACGGGGCAGGTTCTGCTTCCGCCTGTGTACCTGTGGCTGGCCCAGCGTCGCCTTGACCGGATGCCCATCGCAGGGAATGGCTCGGATGCCTGGGTCTTCGACTCGGCAGCATCAGCGGGAGAAGAGGATTCACAATAGGCTGTACGTCTGGGGCAGGGATGGCTATAATTCCGGGTCGGCACGTTGGGCCTCCTTGCAACGCCTGGGGTGGGAAGTAGAATGCACATCTTTATCACAGGTAATAAGGGGCAGCTTGGCACAGCGCTGCGGTCAGCGCTCCAAGATCACACTGTCACTGGCGGCGACCTCCCCCAATGGGACATGATGGATCCGGCACAGGTAGAGGACACGCTACGGGCTTTCCGGCCCGATGTCGTCATCCATACCGCCGCGTTGACCAATGTCGATTATTGCGCTGAGCACCCGGCAGAAGCAGTGCGCGTGAATGGGGTGGGGACATACAACGTGGCGATAGCCTGCCGGATGGTGGACGCCCTGTTGGTGGCAATCAGCACCAACGAGGTATTTGACGGCAGGGCCTCGCGCCCCTATCAGGAATACGATCCGCGCAACCCAGTTAATCCTTATGGGTACTCCAAGCACGTGGCCGAGCAGGTCGTCGAGCGCTTCGCGCCCCGCTATATGATCGTCCGCATTTCGTGGTTGTTTGCTCCAGGCGGCTCGAACTTTATCCACAAAGTTCTAGACCGTGCTCGCTCCGGCCAGCCGCTGCGCGTCGTGACCGACGAGGTTGGATCGCCGACCTATGTTCACGACTTGGCTGCCGCATTGGCCCGGCTGATCGGCCTGGGTCGGCCAGGCATCTACCACCTGCCCAATTCAGGGTCATGTTCGCGGTACGAGTTTGCGCAGGAGATCGTGCGGCTGGCTGGGTTAGATGTGCCTATCGAGCCGATCGAGTTGGCGGCTTTCAAAAGGCCGTCAGTTCCGCCGCCCTATGCTCCGCTCGACAATGTGTTCGCAGCCGCGCAGGGGGTCGAGATGCGGCCCTGGCGCGAGGCGCTTGCGGAGTACATTGCCAGATACGAGCAAGAAAGGGCTGAGTGCTGAGTGCAGAATGTTGAAACCTGTGTCTCCATCGTGATTCCCAACTGGAATGGGGTTCGGTACCTTCCCACCTGTCTGGACTCGTTGCGGAAACAGACCTATCCCCACATTGAAGTGATTGTCGCCGATAATGCTTCGACGGACGGCTCGCAGGATCTGCTCCGTGAGCGGTATCCTGAGGTTCAGCTGGTCCAGCTTGCTGCTAATCAGGGCTTCACGGGGGCGTGCAATGCTGGAATGCGTGCTGCACGGGGCGCGATCGTCATCCTCCTCAATAACGACACTGAGGCAGAACCAGACTGGGTAGCTCAGGTTGTAGCGGCATTTGAGCGCCACCCTGAGGCAGGGATGGTCGCCAGCAAGATGTTGCTCTTCGACCGGCGTGATACGCTGCACACCGCCGGAGATTACTACCGCGTTGATGGATTGCCGGGCAACCGGGGCGTGTGGCAGAAGGATGGCGACCTGTACAGTCTCGAGGAGTACGTCTTCAGCGCATGTGGTGGATCGGCAGCCTACCGTCGTGCTATGCTTGACCAGATCGGGCTGCTGGACGAAGATTTCTTTTTCTCCAGCGAGGACGTGGACCTCGGCTGGCGGGCGCAACTCGCCGGTTGGCGCTGCGTGTATGCGCCCCAGGCGGTGGTGTATCACATGCTTTCGGCCACCGGTGGCGGTGCAACGGCCAGCTATTATAATGCCCGCAATTTTATCTGGCTGGTCGCCACAAACTATCCTGGCCCCCTCCTTCGCAAGCACTGGCCACGGATCGTCGGGGCGCACTGCCGTCGCGCCTGGGAGGCGCTCAAAGCTTGGCGAGGCGAGGCAGCGCGCGCCACACTACGAGGGATGGTTGCCGGGCTGATCACACTGCCACGTGCGCTGCGTAAGCGAAAGGCGGTGCAGGCTATGCGTCGCGTATCGCTTGAGTACATTGAGTCCATCCTGACGCCGGCGACAGGTGACGGAGGCCACTGATGCGGCTGGCAATTCTGGCAGACATTCATGGCAACCTGCCTGCCGTCGAGGCTGTCGTCGCTGATGCGCAGCAACAGGCTGCTGAGCATTTTATCGTGGCAGGCGATCTGTTGGGCGGTCCGCAGCCGGTCGAGGTGGTGAGTCTGCTACGCGGCCTGAGTGCTAGCGTGATCCGGGGCAACAACGAGGAGTATGCCCTGCGCCTGATCGCCGGTGACGCACCGGAGGTCTGGCGTGTTCGCAAGCAGTTTGCCTTCGTCCGGTACACGTCCGCTCTGGTCGACGAGGCTACCTACAATTACCTCGCAACGCTGCCAGAGCAGCGGGTGGTGACGCTGCCAGGAACCGATCCGATCCGCGTGGTCCATGGATCGCCTCGCAGTGCGGTCGAGCTGATCTATCCAGATGTCAACCCTGCCCAACTTGCTGAAGTGTTGATGCTGGTCGCGGAGCCGGTGATGGTATGTGGCCACACCCACTTGGCGTGGATCCGACAGGTGGATGGCAAGCTCGCTGTGAACCCCGGTTCAGCGGGCGCATCGATCAACGGTGATCCTCGCGCCCATTATGCGCTGTTGACCTGGCAAAGGAGGCAGTGGGAGGCAGAGCTTCGCGCTGTGGCCTACGATGTGGAGCGTGCCTGCGCCGTGTTTGAGTCGAGCGGCCTGCTGATTCATGGCGGCCCACTGGCCCGTGCGGCTATGATCACCATCCGGACTGGGCGTGACGTGTTTTTGATGTTCCTGAGTCATGCCATGCACCTGACTCGCGAAGCCGGTTACAGCCCCGACGTGATTCCCGACCTGATTTGGGATCGAGCAGTGGTCACGTTCGACTGGGAGGCAGCAGCCAGAGCTTGAGTTAGGGAGAAGAACTGTGTTGGAGGATGTTCTGGTTGACAACCTGTGGCTGGTCCTGATTATATGGGTGGTTCTGTATGTCTCCGACTACACCCTGACGATAGCCACGGCCCAGCTCTATGAGCGTGGCGTTCGGAACCTCATTGAGTTTGAGGGTGGGGTGGAATTGAATCCCTACTTCCAGCGCGATGTTGCTGCGTTGCGGCAGATCAGCCCTCGTTTTGTGATCATGCTGTTGTGCTCAACAGCTCTGATAGGATTCGAGTGGCTTGTCACCGTTCAGACGGGGGTGTTGCGGGAGGGGTTCTCGTTTTTCATTGGTGGATTGTTTCTGCTGGAGGCGGCAGTGCACATGCGTCACCTTCGCAATCTGGTCACATACCGGGATATGGCGCGTGGCAGGGGAGTACAGGGCCGGATCGCGTACCGACGCTGGTTGGTGCTGCGAGTTTCGGCGCTGGACCTGGCTGGACTGGCAGCCCTGTACCTGCTGACCTTCTTGCTCACTGGCTCCTGGTTCTTTGCGGGAGGTGCAGGTTTCTGCGGCGGGTTGGCTGTGCGGCAGGCGCTTCAATCGAGAGCAGCAGGCCAGCGCAGCGAGAGGGTGGGCGCTGCGCCTCCTCCAGGCAGTAGTTCTTCATCATAGTTCTTTAGAGGAGAGGTGTTGTGAACAAAATCATCATTACAGTAGGCGACCTCACGCTAGATGCTGAGCTGAACGACAAACCGACAGCGAAAAAGGTGTGGGGTGCGCTGCCCATCGAGGGGCGGGCTAATGTGTGGGGTGATGAGATTTATTTTGAGATCCCGGTGAAGGCCGAGCAGGAGCCAGACGCCCGCGAAGATGTGGAAGTAGGCGAGCTGGGCTACTGGCCAGTGGGCAGCGCGTTCTGCATCTTCTTTGGGCCAACGCCGGTGAGCGTGGGCGGCAAGCCGCGTGCTTACAGCCCAGTCAACATCCTGGGGCGCGTGCTCGGCGATGCAACCAAGCTGCGCGGGGTGCGGCAGGGCGCATCAGTGCGGATCATCCGCGCCGATCTGGCGTAGCGCCTGCCTCTCGCGTGCTGATCACTTGACCACTGTCCATTGGCGAGAGATACTGACCTCCCTGGCATTAGAAGTCGCAGGGCAATGGCAATGGGCATTGAGGATGTGCTTCAATTACAGGATGGGCGCAGGTTGGCTTACGCCGAACACGGTGTGACGGACGGTTTCCCCGTGATCTTCATGCACGGATCGCCCAGCTCACGCCTGTTCCGGCATCCGGATGAGTCGATCGCACAGTCACTGGGAGTGCGGGTGATCACAGTAGACCGGCCCGGCTTTGGCCTGTCCGATCCCAAACCCGATCGCTCGCTGCTGGACTGGCCCGACGACGTGGCTGAACTGGCGGACCGCCTGGGGCTGCTGCGGTTCGCGGTGGTCGGCGTGTCGGGTGGGGGGCCGTATGTTGCTGCCTGCGCCTACCGGCTTCCCCAACGGGTAACACGGGCGGCCCTGATCAGCGGGTTTGGCCCGCTCGATGTGCCGGAAGCCGTGCGCGGAATGATGGGCAGCCAGCGGGCAATTTATGGCTGGCTGCGGCGTGCGCCGGCGGCAGCCCGCCTGATCGCGCGGGTTCAGGCGTGGCAGATCGGCCTGATCGCTCGGTCGCCGCGCTTCTATGTCCGTCTGAGTGCAATGCTCTCGCCCCATCCTGACAAGATGGTGCTGAGGCGACCTGAGGTGCGCCAGGTTTTCGAAGAAGACATCCGTGAGGCATTCCGCCAGGGATCAGGGGGTCAGGCTGTTGAAGCATGGGTGCTGCTCCAGCCGTGGGGGTTTCGTTTAGAGGATATCCGCGTGCTGGTGCTGCTCTGGCAAGGCAACCAGGATATCAATGTGCCGTTGAGTATGGGCCAGTATATGGCGCGCGCAATCCCAGGCTGCCAGGCGGTCTACTGCCAGGACGAGGCGCACTTGTTGTTCTTCAACCACTGGCGGGAGATTCTCTTGGCTTTGGTAGGATGAGGATTTCATCCGGCGACCTCCTCCTGGGGCAACCCAAAGTCCTCAGGAAGGGCAGCAGCTAGACGACTCAGGGTGGCTATGAGCGAATCGCAAGACAGACCGTTGCTCTCCATCATCATCCCGGCCTACAATGAAGAGGCGCGGCTCCCGGAGAGCCTGCAACAGGTGGCCGAGTTCGTGGCTGAGCAGAGTTACGCCGTCGAAGTGATCGTGGTCAACAACAACAGCCACGACGCCACGCCGCACATCGCCCGAGAGTTTGCCGCCACCCATCCCTACCTGCGCGTGTTTGACGAGCCGCGCCAGGGCAAGGGTGCGGCGGTCAAAGCGGGGATGTTGGCTGGGCGAGGTGAGTATTTGTTCTTTTGCGATGCTGACTTCTCCATGCCGGTGAAAGAGATCAGCAAGTTCATGCCGCCTGCTCTCGATGGGTACGATGTAGCGATCGCCAGCCGAGAGATGCCCGGCGCCCGACGTATCGGTGAGCCAGAGTACCGGCACCTGATGGGTCGCGTCTTTAACCTGATTGTGCGGCTGCTGGCAATTCCTCGCATTCAGGATACTCAATGTGGCTTCAAGGTGTTCAGACGTGATGTGGCCCTCGAAGTTTTGCCTCTCCAGACCATTAGTGGCTGGGGGTTCGACGTGGAACTGCTGTTCATCGCGCTGAGGCGCGGCTACCGGCTGGTCGAGGTTCCGATCACGTGGTACTACCGTCCACAAAGTCGTGTCAACCCGCTTCGAGACTCGCTCCGAATGGTCATGGAGGTGCTTCGCGTGCGTCTCAATGGGTGGCGTGGTCTCTACGACCGAAAGAATTCATGACCCAGTCCTCACCTGGTCTGACTCATGAGCGTGATCTGGCAGCCTACGGCCCAGTGGCTGGTCTGGATGAGGCGGGGCGCGGTGCGTGGGCCGGTCCGGTTGTTGCTGGAGCAGTGATCTTGCCCGTTGAGCGAGCCGATCTCCAACAGGCGCTGAAAGGTGTACGCGACAGCAAGCTGTGTACCCCGCTTCAGCGCGAGCATCTGTACCCCGTTGTGTTGGAGGTTGCGCTGGCGGTCGCTGCCGGTGTGGCTGACCCTGGCGAGATCGACCGGCTGGGCATTGTCGGTGCAACGCGGCTGGCGATGCACCGGGCGTTGGTGGCCTTGCGTATCCAGCCATCTGCGCTGCTGATCGACGGCCAGCACATGCGGCTGCCTGCCTCACCATTGCCGCAGCGCTGCCTGAGCTTTGGGGAACGCCATTCACTGAGCATCGCTGCGGCAAGCATTATTGCCAAGGTGACGCGCGACCGGTTGATGGTTGAGGCAGAGACCAAGTACGCTGGCTACGGGTTTGCCCAGAACAAGGGATACGGCACAGCCCAGCATAGCTTGGCGCTCCAGGCGATAGGCCCATGCGACTTCCACCGGCGCAGCTTCGCTCCTGTCCATCGTTCCTTACATCAGTGGGGTAGGATATGAAAGTAGCCCTAGTCCATGACTGGTTGAACCAGCGCGGCGGTGCGGAGGATGTGCTTGAGACAATGCTGGAGATGTTTCCCAAGTCGCCGATCTACACGTCGATCTACGACCCCGATCGGATGCCTGCCGCCTATCGCTCGTGGGATATCCGAACTACTTGGATGGACGGCCTGCCTGGGGTCCACACCCATCACCAGTCCTACCTGTTGCTCTACCCACTGGCGTGGGACAGGCTCGACCTGAGCAGTTACGAGATGGTTCTGTCCAACAAAAGTGGTTTCTGTCATGGCGTACATACTGGCCATGCGCTGCACATCTGCTACTGTTTAGCCCCTGCCCGCTACCTGTGGCGGTATCGGTCTTACGTTGAGTGGGAGAGGATCGCGCCGCCTACCGCTGCGATCCTCAGGCCAGTGATCCGGCTGCTGCGTCGCTGGGATTACCGCGCTGCGCAGCGTGTTGGCCATTTCATCGCCATATCGTCAGAAATCCAGCAACAGATCGCCCAATTCTACCGGCGTGGTTCGGTTATCATTTATCCGCCAGTCGAGACAGAACGCTACTCAGTTGCCACTCGGCCCGACGATTATTACCTGGTCGTGTCGCGGCTGGTGCCCTACAAACGAATTGACGTGGCTGTGCAGGCGTGCACCCGTCTAGGGCTGCCGCTTCTGGTGGCGGGCGAGGGGCGCGATCGGGAGCGTCTGGAAACGATGGCTGGGCCAACCATCACATTCCTTGGGCGAGTCTCCGACGAAGACCTACCCGATCTACTGGCACGCTGCAAGGCGTTCATCTTTCCCGGCCTGGAGGATTTCGGGATCGCGGCAGTTGAGGCGCAAGCCGCAGGCCGCCCGGTGATCGCCTTCCGAGGGGGAGGTGCGCTCGACACCGTGGTTGAAGGCAAGACAGGGATTTTCTTCGATCAACAGACAGTAGACAGTCTATGCAGCGTGTTGGAAGTTTTCGAGGAGCTGTCGTTTGACCCGGTACGTATTCGAAGGAACGCCGAGCGCTTCGACAGGGCGGTATTTAAGCGGGAACTGGCGGCATTTGTGCAGGCACGGTACGATGAGCACCAGAAAGCGAGAGCCCGTGCAAAATCGTGAGGATGCACAGAGTAGCGGTTCTGGCATGATTGGCTGATGAGCAGCGGCCCCACTGGCCAGATCGGCCATTGCCTGCTGCACTGTGGGTTCTTCTGGTCGGGTAGGGTTCATTTTGTGCGCGACTTTTGAGCCGGAAGAGTGGCTGGTCAGGGTGAGACCATGGAATTACAAGCACTGTGGAAGATCGTGCTGCGGCGCTGGTGGCTAATTGCGTTGCCGGGTTTGGCTGCGCTGGTTTATGCCCTCTACGGGTATCTCAAAGCGCCGTCCAGTGGCGGCTTTGCGACCAGCATCCGCTTCACGGCCGCTGCCCCGCCGGACGGGGAGACCATCAGCTACGAGGACCGCGAATACTATCCCTGGTTGTCGTCAGAGTATGTCGTCAATGCTCTGACCGACTGGAGCAAGACCAGTTCGTTTGCCGGGGAAGTCAGCCAGGCCCTGTCTGCTGAGGGGATCGACATCCCGGCGGCGGCGCTCCAGGGGCGGATCAATGCAGACAATGAACGCAGTGTGATGATTGTTTATCTGAGCTGGGGCAACCCAGATGAGCTGGCCTCCATTGCACAGGCGGTCATCGCTGTGCTCCAAGATCGCAGCCGTGACTACTTCCCGCAGTTGAGCACAGGCGGTGTGACAGTGGTGGCGCTCGATACGCCGTCTATTGGGCCAGTCCCATTGCCGCTCAGCGACCGCCTGGATCCGGTAATCCGGTTTGGGCTGGGACTGGCTGCAGGGGTGGCGCTTGCTTTTCTGGTGGAATATCTGGATCCGACACTGCGCGAGCGAGCGCAGGTGGAAGCGCTTGGGTTGACTGTGCTGGCTGAGGTTCCGCGCAGTCGGCACAGGTGACACGATCAAGGAAGGGTTGGATGCAATTACAGGCTTATCTGAAGATTCTGTGGCGGCGTGGCTGGATCATGCTGTTGCTGGCCATCCTGACGGCTGTGGCTGCGTTTGGGTTCAGCCTGATCATCAAGGATCGCGCACCGATATATAAAGCGACGGTCAAGATCCAGGTCCAGCCAGCTCGCACCGATTTTGGTCAGGCCCAGGCGGCCAAGCAGTTGCTTGGCTCGTATCAGGCCTGGCTTGACAGCAACTACCGGGCTAAAGATGTGATCGATACGCTCCAGCTCGATATGGTGCCGCAGGAGTTGCGCAACGACGTGCGGATTGCCAGCGACCTCAATACGCTGGTGATCCAGATCGAGGTCGAAAACTCTGATCCAAGCATCGCCAACGATGTGGCGAGGGAGTGGGCCAACTTGTTCGTGCGTTGGCGCTTCGAAGAGAATCAACAGGTGCGGCGCGAGGATCGCATCGATGCGGAGATTCTGGACGATCCGCAGATTGGCTTGGAGCGGCCCAAGACGCTGATCAATACCCTGGCGGGGGGCATCATGGGCTTCCTGATCGGGCTGGCCGTGGTGTTCGTGCTGGAGTACAGTGAGTCGGGCATTCTGAGGTCGCCGGAGGATGTAGATCGTTTCCTGGAGATACCGGTCCTGGGCGCGATACCGCCCGCTGAGCAATGACAGTGGACTCAAGTCGATTGATTACCAGGTGAGGGAATCTGATGACGCAAGCAAACCTGATCACGTTGACGAATCCGCGCTCTCCGGCCAGTGAGGCGTATCGCACGCTACGTACTAACCTGCTCTTCTCCAGCCTCAGCAAGCCTATCCACACCCTGGTTGTGACCAGTCCCGCGCCGGAAGAGGGCAAAAGCACGGCGCTGGCCAACCTGGCTGTGACAATGGCCCAGAGTGGCCGCAAGACCATCATTGTCGATTGTGACCTGCGGCGGCCTAGCCAGCATACCCTGTGGGGCGTCGATCAGCAGCCGGGCCTGACCAGTATGGTGCTGGACCAACTGTCTAAGCCGCCACTGGTCGAGGTGGGCGTTGACAATCTGCGGCTGCTGCCGAGCGGCCCGCTCCCTTCCAACCCAGCGGACTTTCTCACCTCTGCACAGATGGACTCTATTATCGAGCAGCTCACGGCAAAAGCTGATTTTGTGTTGTTCGATGCTCCGCCGGTGATCGCAGTGACGGATGCTGCGCTGTTAGCGGCCAAGTTGGGAGGTGTGCTGCTCGTGATCCGCACGGGGCACACCAGACGCGATCATGCCGAGCGTGCCAAGGAGCTGCTGGAGCGCGTCAACGTCCACATCGTCGGTGTGGTGATGACTGAGGCTCAGGTTGATGTGCGGATGGGTGGCTACTATACTGATTGAGCATTTTCCTGTCCATTCGATGGAGGGCAGCCGGCCAAATGCAAGCCGCCAGACATGTAGGCGTTTGGCCGAAAATTCTTCTGATCGAACCTGAGGCTTCGTTGGAGGAGTTTGACCTCTTGGACGAAACGCTGAGAACGCCATCGCCTCTGTCCGCACTGAAGTGTCGCGGTGGCGTGGAGTGTCATTGACGGGGGGAGACATGACGACGCGGCCCATCACGCACGCACGATTGCACCGATTGGACAACATCACCCTCAAGACGTTGCGCGCGCTGGACCGCGCTCGGACTGTGGTGATGCTCCCTGTAGGCATGCAGGAAGAACATGGCGACCATTTGCCTATTGGGACTGACACCTTTGCCGTCGATGCGTTGGCGCTGGCGGCAGCTGCTTGGCTGTTGGAGCACGATGCTGATCTGCATGTCCTGCTGCTCCCCACCATTCCCTACGGCACCGACCCTGTGGACCTGCGCCGTCCGGACCTGTTTGGGCAAGCGGGGAGCGTGTGGATCAGCCGCGAGACCCTGAAGCAAATTGTGGCCGAAGTGGCCGGGCACATGGTGCGTTTTGGCTTTCGTTACATCTTCCCGCTGGGTTTCCATGGAGGGCCGGGCCAGAGTGTGGCCCTCGATGAGGTGTGCGCTGACATGCGGGCGCATCATTCCGGCTTGGTGATGTACGAGCCAGTCGGTTACGTCATGGCCGGCGCTGAGCAGGACGTGACACCTGGCCTGGCTACCTTGCTGGGTCGTCCGCTGACGGCTAACGAGGAAGTGGTGCTGAAGGGTAGCATCCACGCTTCTATGTTTGAGACATCGCTAATGCTTCACCTGCACCCCAACTTGGTCAATCCAACGTACAAGACGTTGCGCAGCCTGGAGTGGAAGCAGCTCTACCAAATGCCTGACTGGCCGGGATACCTCGGCGCAGGGCCAGCCCACGCCAATCCAGAGATCGGCGCGGCAGTGCTGCGCTGGCGTGGTGTGCGGGCCGCGGCGTTGATCCGCCGTGCGATGAACGGTGAAGACCTCTCCGCCCTGGTGCGCCATCCGGATCGCGCCGATCTGCAAGATGCGACCAGTGTCAGTGAAGCGCCAGTGGAGGAATTGCCAGAGCGCACGCCACACATTGAGGACAACCCGGCCATGATTATTCCCGCCAGGCAGTTCGATGACCTCCACGTGCCGCCAGACAGCCCGCAGCCCGACTCTGCGCCGGGGGGGGCGCCCCACGACGAGACGACCCCCCTGTCTTCTCTGATGGATACCAAACCTATGCGGCCTGATCGCCCTGGCGGCGGGCAGCCGCCGGAGGAAGAGCAGCCATGAAGGGACTGATCCTTTCAGGAGGAAAGGGCACACGCCTTCGCCCGTTGACCTACACCCGCGCCAAGCAGTTGATCCCAGTCGCCAACAAGCCGGTGCTGTTTCGTGTAATTGAGATGATCCGCGAGGCGGGGATCGTCGATGTCGGCATTGTGATCGGCGACACTGGCCCTGAGATCCAGGAAGCAGTGGGTGATGGCTCCCGCTGGGGAGTTCGGGTGACGTATATCCCGCAAGAGGCTCCCCTGGGGTTGGCGCACGCCGTCAAAATTGCCCGCGACTTTCTGTGCGATGATCGCTTTGTGGTGTTCCTGGGTGACAACGTAATCCAGGGCGGGATCGGCAAATTGATCCGGCAGTTTGCCGAGAGCAACTGGAACAGCCAGATCGTGCTCAAAGAGGTGCGCGATCCCCAGCATTTTGGCGTGGCCGAGCTGGATGGCAACGGTCAGATCAAGCGATTGGTCGAGAAGCCCAAAGAGCCGCCGTCGAATCTGGCGCTGGTGGGGATTTACATGTTTGACCATCATGTCTTCACGGCAGTGGATGCTATCCAGCCGTCCTGGCGCGGTGAGTTGGAGATCACCGATGCCATCCAGTGGCTGGTGTCGAACGGCTACCGTGTGTTTCCCTATGTTCACACTGGCTGGTGGATCGACACCGGTAAGGCGGCGGACATGTTAGATGCCAATGCATATGTACTGGAAGAGTTGGTCCCCTACATAGAAGGGACAGTAGACGCCGACTCGCTGGTTGATCCTCGTGTTACTGTTGAGGAAGGCGCACAAGTGATCAACAGCGTGGTGCGCGGTCCTACCATCATTGGCAGGAATACACGCATCGTGAACAGCTTTGTCGGCCCATTCACCAGCATTTACTACGACGTCGTGATCGAAAATAGCGAGCTTGAGCGCTGTATCGTGCTGGAGAACTCGCGCATTCTGAACGTGTCCACCCGCATTCAGGACAGCCTGATTGGGCGCGATGCCCTGGTGGTGCAGGACAGCCACAAGCCACGCGCCATCAAACTGAATCTGGGCGATCATAGCCACGTACAGTTGCCATAGCGATTGCCCCGTTTGAGTAAGGCAGCCAGATAACCGCGGCGGGCCACAAGGAGGAGCGATGGACTTCTTCGATCTGGTAAACATCTCTGAGCGGTTTATGCAGATCGTCAACCCCTCCACACCAGAGAAGATTCTCAAGGTGGGAGAGATGGCTGGTCTCTCCAAAGGCAAGCGAGTGATTGACTTCGGCTGCGGCTTCGGCGAGGCGCTGGCTCTGTGGGGCGAGCGCTACGGCATTGGAGGGATCGGGATCGATCTGCGCGAGTATGCTTGCGAGCGGGCGCGATCCAGGCTGGCTGCTTTCGGGGACCGCTTTGAGATCGTATGTACAAACGCAGCAGAGTACCAGTTTCAGCAGCATGCTTTCGACGTTGCAACCTGTATCGGCGCCACCTTCATTTGGGGCGGGTTCCGCGAGACAGTTCGTGCGATGAAGAGTGCGATCCGCGAGGGCGGACGGCTGGTGATCGGCGAGTCATACTGGCTTTCGTCTCACGTGCCGCCGGAGTTTGCCCGTTCAGAAGGCTTCCCAACCGAAGTGCATATCCTGCACATGGCGCGCGCCGAAGGATTTGACATCGAGCGCATAGTTCGGTCCACTCGTGAGGAATGGGATCGCTATGAGTCTGACAACTGGTATGGGTTGTTGCGCTGGATCGATGAGAATCCCGGCCACCCGGAACGTCAGGCAGTGGTCGATTACCTGCACCGCAATCAAGAGGAGTACTTTCAATACATGCGGGAGTTTGTTGGGTGGGCGATGTACCTGCTCAAGCCCCGGACCTATGCAGAGGGTTGATTGGCGAGGAGGAGCGCGAGGGTGGGACACAGCGCGGTCAGGGACAGGGCAGATGGCCTCCCCGCAGCAGCCCGCCTGGCGCTGCCCGTGGTCGGCCACAACCAAGCATTGTCGTACCATCCTTAGGGAGACTTACCCTTGAAGGACCTGATCGGACGCCTGGTCCAGCGACTCGGCCTACGCCGCGTACAGGTAGAACGCACCGTCGCTCTGTTTGACGCAGAGAACACCGTCCCCTTTATTGCCCGCTATCGCAAAGAAGTCACGGGTGGCCTGGACGAGATGCAGTTGGCGCAGTTCCGCGAGCAGCTCAACGCGCTGCGCAAGCTCGGTGAGCGGCAGGCAACCGTGATACGTTCAATTGAGGAGCAGGGCAAACTGACGCCAGAGCTGGCGCAGGCTATCGAGGAAGCAGATACACTCCAGCAGGTTGAAGACCTGTACCTGCCCTACAGGCCCAAGCGTCGCACCCGTGCTCAGGTCGCTCGTGAGCGTGGGCTGGAGCCAGTAGCTCACTGGATTCTGAGCCAGGAGGTATTCGATCCAGCGCAGCGTGACGAGGCAGTCCAGGCCTATCTCTCCGAAGAAGTGCCTACTCCTCATGATGCCTGGCAGGGAGCGCGTGACATCGTTGCCGAAGTGATCTCAGACGATGCGCACTGTCGTCAGGTCGCCCGGCGTATGACTTGGGAATGGGGCGAGTTGATATCGACGCTGGTGGACGCCGAGAAGGATTCCCGGCGTACTTATGAGCTGTATTATGAGTTCCATAGCCCATTCAAACGCCTAAAGCCCCACCAAGTGCTAGCGCTGAACCGGGGCGAGGCTGAGGGGGTGCTGCGTGTGGGTGTCGAGGTGAGTGTCGAGGGAATCACTGCTGCGCTCCGCGAAATCTATGTCCCCGATCCGCGCTCGCCTCTGGCCCACGACCTTGATCTGGCGGTTGAGGATGCCTACCGACGGCTCATCGGCCCGGCCATTGAGCGCGAGGTGCGTGCTGAAGTCACTGCCTGGGCCGACGAGCATGCCATCCGTGTCTTCTCAACCAACCTGCGCAATCTGCTACTGACTCCGCCGATCAAGGGCGCGACGGTGTTGGGCATCGATCCTGGTTACCGGACTGGCTGTAAGCTGGCTGTGGTCGATCCGACAGGCAAAGTGCTCGATGTGGGGACGGTCTACCCACACGAGCCTCAAGGCGAATGGGATGAGGCAAAAAGCCAGCTACGGAATCTCATCGCGCGGTATGGCGTGACTCTGGTGGCTATCGGCAATGGCACTGCCAGCCGCGAAACTGAGGAGTTGGTGGCACAAATCATTGCTGAGGGGACAATGACGCGCTACCTCATAGTCAATGAGGCGGGCGCATCAGTCTACTCAGCCAGCCCACTAGCCCGCGCTGAGCTGCCTGACCTGGATGTGAGCCTGCGGGGAGCGGTCAGCATTGCCCGACGCGCACAGGATCCACTGGCTGAGCTGGTGAAGATCGATCCCAAAAGCATTGGGGTCGGAATGTATCAGCACGATGTCAACCAGACAGCGCTGGCTGCTGCGCTGGCGGGAGTCATTGAGTCGGTGGTCAATGCGGTGGGCGTAGATGTGAACACGGCATCTCCTGCTCTACTCCAGCACGTGGCCGGACTGGGGCCAAAGCTGGCCGAGCGGATCGTTGCTCACCGCGATGTGTACGGGCCGTTTGCAACGCGGCGTGAGGTGATGCAGGTCAAAGGTATGGGAGCCAAGACTTTTGAACAGGCTGCTGGCTTCTTGCGCATTCCCGACGGTAGCCATCTGCTCGACCGCACGGGCGTTCATCCGGAGAGCTATGCCGCCGTCGAGAAACTGTTGAGCGTGCTGGGCCTGACACTCGAAGATCCGGACTTGGCGCGTAAGCTGGGTCGAGTCCAGGCTGGGGACACCCTCGAAAAGCTGGCCCGGCAGGTCGGCGTGGGCGTGCCGACCCTCACCGACATCCTGGCTGAACTTCAGCGGCCAGGGCGCGATCCGCGTGACGAGGTGCCGTCGCCTATTCTGCGCGAGGATGTGCTCAAGATCGAGGACCTGCGGCCCGGCATGAAGCTGAAGGGCACAGTGCGCAACGTGGTGGACTTTGGCGCGTTCGTGGACATCGGAGTGAAACACGACGGACTGGTGCACATCTCGCAGATGGCCGACTATCGGGTCGAGTCGCCTTACGAGATCGTCGGGGTGGGAGACGTGGTTGATGTCACCGTGCTCAGTGTGGATGTGGAGCGAGGGCGGATCGGGTTGAGTATGAGGAGCTGAACCTGCCCAGATTGTTAAGCGTTGTCGTGCCTTGCCCTCGACAGTACTGACAGCCACGGTGCAGATTCCTGGTTCCTGGAAGATGCATTGAATCCTCTGCTGGAGAGCTTGCCGATCCTCCGCCTTGTTCTAGAACCAAGACATTCTAAGGCGACAATCTCCGTGCCATCTACATTTTGTTGGTTCTCTGCGCCTCAGGAGGTCCCCATGCCCGGAGGTCACCGACAGTTTCGCGTCCGCATCGAGCACAGAATAAGCCCCATTCGCCGGGTCGGTTTGTGTATGGGGTCAACTGGTGTAGCTGGGGCGATCTTCGGTTCTGGCTCACTGGCGGGTTGCTGGCTGGCAGGATTTTTACGAGGCTAACCTACATGGCGCTGGGTCGTGAAGGGCGGGGATCGTCATTTGTGCGATCTCCAGGGCAGGGTCACAATACAGCAGTAGTTAAACAGGCCGTCGGCAGATGGCTCTGTTCCCCCTAGCAGCCTGGAGGAGGGTCGGCGCGTGACAGATCGCCGACGGATTGCCGTCATCACTGATAGCACATGTGACATCTCACCCGACCTGATCGAGAGGCGCCGGATCGGAGTGGTACCGCTGTACATCGTGTGGGGCACCCAGGAGCTACGCGACGGGGTGGATATTGGCCGCGCGGCATTTTATGCACGCTTGCCCACTGACCCAGCTCATCCGCGCACATCGCAGCCTACACCAGCGGATTTTGCCCGTGCGGTTGAGGAGTCAGATGCGTGCCAGGCGTTAATCATCACCATTAGCGGACGGCTCAGTGGGACATTCGAATCAGCGTGTGGAGCAGCGAAACTGGTGGATGTGCCTGTGCGCGTGTTTGATTCGCAGTCGGTATCGATGGGGCTGGGCTGGCAGGTGTTGGCAGCCGCTCAGGTCCGAGATGAGGGTGGCGACCTTGAGGCCATGGTGGCAGCCGCCCAGCGTGTGCGCCAGAAGCTGAGCGTCCTTTTCACCGTTGATACGCTGGAATACCTGCACCGGGGCGGGCGGATCGGCGGAGCCTCCAGGCTACTTGGTACGGCTCTCCAGCTTAAGCCCATGCTGACGGTCGACAACGTCACCGGATGTATCGACGCCGTAGAGCGCATTCGCACACGTCGCAGGGCTTTACAGCGCATCGTTGAAGCCACCTTTGAGCGCGTAGACCCTGGCAGACCGTTGCAGGTTGCTGTCAGGCACGCTGCCGCAGCCGCTGATGCACAGGTGGTTGTGGATCAGATCAGAGCGATATGTGGCCCTATCCCATGCGATGTCGGTGAGTTGACACCTGCACTCGGCGTGCATGGGGGGCCGGGGGTAGTGGGGGTAGGGGCCTTCAACGAGTAGGTACATGGGCCATACATTCCTTCGGGTTGGACCTGCTTGCTTGTCGTTCGTCAGACATGTCCACGGTCGTTGGTGCGTAGCACCTCGGTGTAGGCAGGGGGGATACTGTTATGGATGAAAAAGATCGGATCAGGCTGGCAGCATTTGCCATCACTGGCGCATGGGAAGGTGCGTTGGGTTACTCGAACTACCAGAACTACGATGCTGGCGTCATCAGCTATGGGCGATTTCAGTTTACACTGGCTGCCGGGAGCCTGTCGAACGTGCTCGATAGCTACCTTCAGCGATCAACCAGTCCGGTGGCACAGCAACTCAGCGCCTACGCCGATCGCGTGCGAGCTGGGGATGCTACTCTGCGCGACGATGAGGTGCTCAAGGCCTTGCTGATCCAGGCCGGCGAAGAAGATGAGATGCGCGATGCTCAGGACGAGGTGGTCATCAAGCGCTACTGGAACCCGTCACAGGACAGCGCTACCTCGCGGGGCGTCGTCACGCCGTTGGGACAGGCTCTCTTTTTCGACATGGCTGTCCAACACGGGCCGGGTCATAAGCATATCCAGAATGCCGAGGCGTTCTACGGCGTGCCTCCCAAGAGTCGCCTCAGTGAGAATGGACTCACCGAGCAGCAGTTGATCGAGCGTACCGCTATTGAGCGGCGCGACTTCTTGCACCGCTTCGCAGACAAGAACAACCTCCCTGGTGTAAAAAGGCGTGGTGACTTTTGGGTGGGCCTGGTTCAGATCGAGGACTGGCAGCTCCAGGGCGACGGGGACGGCCATGTATTCGTTTATGGCAAACCGGTACAGGTGCGCAATCCTGACACGGGTCGCAAGCGCAGGTTGTCGACTGCCGAGTCTGTGTCGGTCGCTACGGCTTCTCCAGCTCTCGATCCCGAGCCTGGCCAGCCGATCAGCGGTACGTATGCTACTCACACGCCATTAAAGGTGCGTGAGCGCCCTGATGCGAGCAGCAAGGCAGTAGCGTCAGTGAGGAAGGGGGAAAAGCTCCAGGTGACACGACGCTACGCGCCGTCACCTGGCGAGGAGTGGCTGAAGGCCGAGCGCGGCTGGATAGCCCGGCTGCATCCATCTTCACCTGGCGAGGTTTTTGGCGAGTTGGAGCTAGATTGAACGGTTGAGGCTGGAGCACAGAGTTTGGCGTGTTTGCCATGCGAATCAGACAGGGGCGGCTCGCTTCATTTGCGAGCTGCCCCTGTTCATTGTGGCTTTATCCGCCCTGGGCTTCGTGCATCAGCGCGGCAGCCTCGATCAGAGACTTGGATTGCGTCGCCTCCCGTTGGAACTCAGCCACGTCGATACGTCGTAGCAACAGCAGGGATACGAACAACATCCCGGCCAACAGCCCGAAGACGACGACGTATCCGACTACGGCATCACCGGCGGCTAGCGTGACCAAGTCGCGCAGGGTACCGCTGAACACCTGCCCCAGCAGCCGCGAGAGGGCGTTGGCCACTCCCCACGCACCGACGAACAGCCCGACGTTCTCCGGGGTGGTCATATCGAGCATCAGCGACAGGTTCGAGACAGTTGAGAACCCCGTGCCCAGACCCAGCAACACAACGCCGGAATAAAAAACAGGGCTAGAGCGCAGCACCCCGCTCGCTGCAATCAGCACAAAACCGATCAGCGCACCCCCGTTGCCCAGCCGGGCCACGGCCCGTTTGCTGGTGCGGGCTTGCAGGGCGTTAGACAGGAGCAGGGTGATCAGGACGAAGGTGCCCCACAGGGATGTGATGCGGGTTGTCTGGGCAGGGGTGAGTCCGAATGCCTCGCCCGCGAACGGCTCCAACAGCACGTCCTGTCCCAGAATAGCTGCCAGCAGCAGCAGCAGGTACCAGAAGAACCTGCGGGCCTGGGGGTTGCTGATCACGGCCTGCAACATTGCTCCCCAGGTGTGACGCTGCTCGTCTTCGACCTGGCCGGGCACATAGGGTCTCTCAAGGTCCACCAATCCTAGCAGCCCCAGCCCAAGCGCTACCCCCGCAGCCAGCCAGAAGGCGCGGTACAGCGCCTCTGGCGTATAGGGGTCCACGATGCGGCCAATCACGACTGCCATGATGATGATGCCGACGATCATCAGGAGGAACATGATGGCGATGGTACGGCTACGCCCCTGCTCGTCTATCTCAGAGGCCAGTGACAGATACGACACTGCCGACAGATTGTAACCCATGCCCCACAGCCCAAACGCCAGCAGGCCGATCAGCACACCAGGTATGCCTCCTTCAGCCAGCCGGTAAGCCGCCGTCGGGGCCAGCAACGCGCCGCCCGTGCATAGCAGCAGCCCAATCAGAATATAGGGCGTGCGCCGCTTGCCCATGATTGGGTGCCGATCGGCATAAGAGCCAATGGCGACCTGCACTGGCGATAGCAGGTAGGGCAGTGACACAAGCACGGCCACGAGTGCTGCTGAGATCTCCAGCTCTTTGATCATAATGCGGTTGAGTGTGCTGTTGATCGGCACGAGTGTGATGGCCACCCCGACGTGGATCAACCCCAACTGAACGCGCTTGAGCCACATGGTGCACCTTTCTTCTGGCTGACAGATGTGTAGTCATTCAGCGTCCGGCGGGCGCTTCGGCAGGCTGCGGGACTGGCACCGCCTCAGGGCGGTTGGTCGCCACGATGAATCCTGCAAAGATCAGAACCGCGCCCAGCAACTCTCCGACATAGAGGTAGCCGGCCAGCCCAAAGCGACTGAGCAGCCCACCTAGGGCAGGCATCAACGACCCGGTTGCGATCAGAACGTTGCCGATCACACGGTTGGGCATGATGCGCTTGCGGAAGAATATCCAGGCCGAGTAGATCGCGCCGCCCACCAGTGTGACCAGCCCGTAGGTGTTGAAAAACGGAGTCAACACCCGGGTGCCGCCACTGACGATAGCGTGCCCGTGCATCTCACTCCCGATGGCCATGATGAGCGATCCAGCAGGTTGTCCGTCAATGGACACATCCAGACGTGTGCCCTGCGCTGACAGCGCCACCGTGCTGCCGCCCACTTCGGCACTGACAGTGGGAAGGGTGCCTACGCTGACGTTGTGGGGCATCTCAACTGCCAGACCGCGCCGCTCTGTCTCCTCGATAACCGCGCTCGCCAGCGGCGTCAGCCGCCGCGTCGAGACTTCCCCTTCGTCCAGCGCGGTGCCCTCCAGGGCGCTGGCAGCAGCAGACAAGACGGTGTTCTCGTCAAAGTCACTCACCGTGGTGATGGCCGTGACCCTGTCGGCAATCATGATCGGGGCCAGTGTGGCCGTTAACACCCGATAGGTGGCGTAGATCGAGCCAAGGGTCAGCACAGCCAGCAGCCCGTGTGACAGCCTGAAACCGAGCACCTTGCGTCGCACCAGCAGTTCGACGGTGCCTTGTCCCAGCCAGGCTGCGACCAGCACTGCACCGAACAGGTACCACAGCCGGAACGTCAGTGGATTCCAACCGAAGGCCGTGTGGAATGCCTCCATCAGGCTGCCAATCAGGTAAAAGAGCAGCCCGATCCCCCAGAGCAGCAAATAGTAGGCCTTGCCTCCTTTGGCAATGAAGCGGCGGAAGACCAGCACGACAAATATCGCCATGACAATGGCCGACACGAATGGCAGCGAAGCATTCAGGGTCATGATGATTCCTCCCTCTTGTCTTGGAACGTTGAAACGGATGCGAGCGCTACGGGATCAGTCCGAAGATCACGGCCAGCGCGGCCACGATCAATGCAACCGTGATGATTGCTAGAAGCGCCAACACTGCCGGGACGATCCACCGGAAGGCCACCGAGTCGAGGTTGATCCGAGTCGCCTTTGGCCTCCTGCGGGCTGGGTCTGTTGAGCCTGACATCCGCGACCGGCTCCTTTCGATAGGCTGCGTGGTGGAGAATTATACAATTTCATGGATATATTAGCAATATTTTATATATTTGTACTGAAATTATGTACATTTTCTCCCTGACGATCACGATTCACAGGCGAGGACTGTCACAAATCACACGGGCGGCAGGCTGTAACCGTTGACGAACTCCTGCCCCATGCGCTACCCTTAGGCTGTTCGCCGTTTTCATTCTCTTGGCAGCCTTTCGGAGGATCGGCCTGACAGCGGGCTGCGGGCAGGATGGTAGGGATGCTATGAGTTTCTTTGACTGGCTGAGGCGTGCCTTCGCTGGCTCTGGCGCGAGCAGGCAAGCCACGGATACCGGCCTGTATTTCTACGTGAAGCTCCAACGTGGCGGTGAGGTCGTGCAGTTGCGCCTCGACCCGCAGTATGAGCTGGTCCCGGACTACGACGAGGGTGGCTACATTACACGCAAGAGCGTGGTGGGACCCATGACGTTTCAGCGAGCCGAGGCTACTTTCCGCTTTGACGAGAATCGCCAGCTCCAGACGTGGGATATCAGCGGCGGCGATCTGGTCAGCCAAGAAGAATGGGACGCCCAGCAACAGAAGGCTGGCCCCGGGCGCTGACCGTCTCGGCGTGCGCTGGTAGAGTAGTCGCCAAGCCGTACTTTGTCCCTGGCGTAGGGCCAGGGCGTTGAATGAAGCCCAAGACCAACGACTTTTCATGCCGACTGTGCGGTCAGATCGATTGGGCCTCGGTAGTCACCGGCTTTGGTATCGCAGCCGTGTTGGCAGTGCCAGCCTTGGCTCGACTATGTGCTTGGTCGCTGCCGTCGTTTATGAGGTGAACTGCCTCGCTCGCAGGGTCGATCTGTTTTGGGCTGGTGGGAATGCTGTTCCTGGTTGTCACATTTCAAGAAGTCGTTAAGGGTGTGCAACGCCGCCATGCCCTACAAGCGACGCCAGTCCAGCCGACTCTAGCTCCCAGCAAGGGCCTATCCCATTCCTTGGCTTGGAGAACTCTATGACTCAGCAGACATCGTCCGATTCACTCAGGCCTGACATCTACGATGCTAACCTGCTGTACCTCATCTCGCTCCTGCTGCTCGTGACAATTGGTCTGGCTGTGCAATCCTGGTCGCCGCTGTGGGGACTAATCATTACTGAGATAGTTGTGATCCTTGTGCCTGCGTTAATCTACTTGTGCGTCCGGCGATTGCCGTTCGGTCACACACTGCGACTACGCTGGCCAGGCTGGCGACTGGCGATCCTGAGTGTGGCCCTTGGCGCAGGGACGTATGTCGTGTCGGTCGTGTTCGAAGGGATGATGACCACGCTGCTGGGCTACACGCCGCCGGTATCTCCACAATCGTTGCCTGATACGTCTGCGCGGGCCGTCTTGTATGTCATCGGGCTGGCTGTCTTTGCGCCAATATGCGAGGAAGTGTTGTTCCGTGGCATGATCCAGCGTGGCTATCTGCGTAAAGGTGCGTGGGTCTCGATTCTGGTTGGCGGGCTGCTGTTTGCCTTTTACCATCTGCGGTTCAAGGGGTTGATGCCGCTACTACCAGTGGCGCTGATCCTGGGATACGTGTTCTGGCGCAGCGACTCGCTTGTGCCGGCGGTGCTGGTTCATTTTGCCAACAATGCCCTGGCCAGCGCAGTGACTGTGGTTAGTGTGCAACGGCCTGACGCGATCCCATGGCAGGTGTTCGGTGTTGGAGCGTTAGCCGCATTGCCTGTGATCGGGGCAGGACTGTGGCTGTTCAATCACTGGGCCGGGAGGCCCGCGACGACGCCGGAGGCTGCCACGGTCGGCAGGCCCAGCGTGCGGTTGATCCACGCCTGGCCGCTGCTGCTGGCAGCCCCAATCTATCTTTTCATGGCCGGATACGAGCTTGTCCAAGGCCGGTTCCCTGAGCTACTTGCCATCCAACCTCTTGATCTGAGGCCCGCACCCTGGCAAGAGGAGATTCGCCTCAGCTATGCGCTCCACAATGCGGTCAGCGGCGAACCGCAAGGTGAGGCGTCATGCTGGATCAGGCCAGAGGAAGACAGCGTGATACTGGAGTGTGCCCTCCATCAGACCGCCTACGAGGTCAAGCAGGGGCGCAGTGTCTGGTACGGGGCCGATGTCGTGCAGGAGCAGTCTTTCCGATGGGAGTCGGCCACGATGGGCCTGCTGGCAGGCGAGGTTCATGCCCAGGTAGCTGGCTCGGCGCACGTCGTGATGCTAACCGAGAACGATGATAACACCCTGACCGTGTCCGTGGACAACATGGCGCACGATGCGCTTCTGGCGCCTGTTGATTTATTGCTGGTGGCAGGGGGACCAGGCTCTGTTCTGTCAACGACTGAGTGGGTGTGGCGGCTATCGGCGCTGCCATTTGAAGCTGGATATGCTGCGCGCGCTACGGCGGTGAACCCCTATGTATGGAATGCAGAACTAGGCCGGCCCATCCCTGCTCTGGTCCAGATGAGCGTCATGGTCAGGGAGACCGAACATGTCACAGTCCCCGCTGGCGAGTTCACAGCGTGGCAGGTCAGGCTAGGTGGGGAGTTTGTCGCCTGGTACGACATCGAGCCACCTTACTCATTGGTGCGCTATGAGGATGGCATTCTGATCTGGGAGCTAGTCTCCCTAGAATAGTGAGCACATTGCGCCTGCCGCTGAGTGATTCCAATGGCTTAGAAGCGGATCGTTGTGCTATCCATCGCGTTTGCGGTTACAATTGGCCCCTGTGACACGCCGAGATCGCCTTTGGTCGAACGCTAAATCTACCAGTTGAGGGGATGCCATGAAGAACCTCCTGATCACAGGCGGAGCCGGATTCATCGGCAGTTGTTTTGTGCGTCTGATGCTGGCTAAACACCCAGACATCCGGGTTGTGGTGTACGACAAGCTGACCTATGCTGGCAACCTGGACAACCTCAAGCTGGTCGCTGACGATCCACGTTATACCTTTGTACGTGGTGATATCGCCGACCGCGCCTCAGTGGGCCAGGCGCTTCGCGCTCACAATATCGATACAGTGGTCAACTTTGCTGCCGAAACCCATGTCGATCGCAGCATCCTGGACCCCGATGCTTTTATCCAAACGGATGTGGTGGGCGTCTATACGCTGCTGGACGAAAGCCGTAAGCATGGGGTTGAGCGCCTTCTGCATGTCAGCACAGATGAAGTGTATGGGTCGATTGAAGAAGGCTTTTTCAGAGAGGATGATCCCTTTCAGCCCAACAGTCCCTATGCCGCAGCCAAGGCAAGCGGCGAGCTGATGGTGCGGGCCTACCATGTCACATATGGCCTCAACACGGTGGTGACACGTGGCAGCAATACCTTTGGCCCTTACCAGTACCCTGAGAAACTGCTGCCTCTGTTCATCACCAATGCCATCGATGGTGAGCCTCTGCCTCTGTATGGAGATGGTCGCCAGGTGCGCGACTGGCTGTACGTCGACGATCATTGCTCAGGTATCGAGTTTGTGTTGCTGCATGGCCAGCCGGGTGAGGCTTACAATCTGGGCGGGGGCAATGAGCGCTACAACATCGACCTCGTGAGGCAGATGTTGGCTATGCTGGGCAGGCCAGAGTCATTGATCCGGCACGTCGCAGACCGGCCTGGCCACGATCGTCGCTATGCGCTGGACAATGCCAAAGTTTTCGCGCTGGGCTGGGAACATGCTTACACCTTTGATCGGGCCTTAGAGTTGACTGTGAAATGGTATGTGGAGAATGAGTGGTGGTGGCGAAAAATCAAGAGTGGTGAGTATCGGGAGTATTATCAGCAGCAGTATGAGTGGCGCTTAGGCGGATGAAATGCCATGACTGATGTAGCGAAATGCACAGGCAGGGACATGACATGCCTGATAGGAGAATCTCGCCGAGAGACCCTGCCTGTGGTCGTTCTGGCCGGGCTGATAGTTGGGCTGATATTGGCCGGGTGCAGCGCCAGGACGGGCGGCGCCTCTACGCCGCCGGTTGAGGTTACACAGGGGCCTACCGAGCCGTCTGCCACAGCTACACCCGTTCCCCGGCAGGAGCTGGTCCTGTGTGTGGGACACGCGCCGGACCTGCGTCCCGGCTCCGGCGATCCGGCTGCCGAGGCGATCTTGCGCCTTGTATCGCCACAGGCAGCAGTGTTTGGCAGCGATTATGTGGCTGGCACGGACTTGTTGACCTCCCTGCCGAATACGGAAGATGGCACATTGCGCCGCAATGAGGATGGCACATTGACTGTCACGCTTCGCTACCGGGATGGGTTGGTATGGTCGGACGGTACCCCGTTTGATGCCCACGAGGCGCTGCAAGGGTTGGCTCTGCCAGGCTCGCCTTATGCCCCGGCTTTTGAGGTGATCAGTGCGCAGCAGCAGGAGGCGCTGGTTTTGGGAGTAACCGCTGCTGGAGATGCTGAGTATCCCTACGTGCCGTCGCAACCTCCGCTGCCTGTGCATGTGCTTGGCGATCTTCTCGATCAAGTCGAGCTGTCTGAGTCGAGTCTGCTTGACCTGCTCACACCATCGCTGGGGCCTTACGTCTTTACAGAGGCAGCGGAAAATGGTTCCCTACGCTTCGAGGCCAATCCGTATTATGCAAAGGGGGAGTCTCTAATCCCGCGCGTGACCATCCGGGTGGTCGATGACCCGGCCCAGGTGTGGACGGAGCTAACCAATGGTGGGTGTGATGTGGCGCTAGATGTTAGATCGGCGCCGGATCAACAGACGGACGGAGAGGGAAGCAGTGCGCTATCGATCTACACGCTGGCTGGTCCACTTTACGATCAAGTAATTTTCAACACCTACACGGGTGACACGGGACGTGCGCCGGTCTTTGCCGATGTGCGCGTGCGACAAGCCGTGGCCTACGCTTTCGACCGAGGGACCCTGGCTCAGGCGCTGTGGGGTGGAATGACGCCGGTGATGGATAGCTGGCTGCCTGCTGATCACTGGGCGCATCCCAGCCCAGATGACCTGATAGAGTACTCCCTTGATCTGGAAGCGGCTGGACGGCTGCTCGATGAGGCGGGCTGGCGTGACGAAGACGGCGATGGCACGCGCGAGTATCATGGGGAAGGGGGAGAGTATAGCTGCCAGCGCGGCGGATGGTCCATTGACGAGGGAGTACCGCTGCTTGTGACGCTCATCGTCCCAGATGGCGACACACTGCGGGCGCACATCGCCGATCGGTTGGTGCAGGACCTCCGGCAGATAGGTATCACCGTCAATGTACAGCGGATCCCGCCGGAAACGCTGTTCAGCCGTGAGGGACCGTTGGTGCAGCGTGAGTTTGACTTGGCCCTGCTGGCTGCTTTCGTTCGGCCCGATCCGGGCGGCGTCAGCCAGTGGGTTGGCGCTGAGGTGTTCCGGCATCCTCAAACGTTGGCGCTGGTGCATCGCTGGGAGCTGGAGGATCGCTTCCTCAAACCTGAACAGATGGTCGAGCGGCTGGCGTACAACAATATGCCGTCGCTGGCGAATGACTATCAGGGGCAGAACTTCGCCGGGTGGTGCAACGAAGTGGCCGACATTCTCGTTGTATCTGCCGCTGCCGACGCGCTGGATCTCAGTCAGCGCCAGCCTGTTTACGCCCAACATCAGACCCTCTTTGCCGCCGAGGTGCCAGTGCTCCCCTTGCTTCAGCGCCCTCTCATGGCCGCCAGTGCGCCCTATGTGTGCGGCCTCGAACCTGGTCCCTACGATCCGCTGACGTGGAACGTTGCCGCGTGGTGGTTTGACGAGAGTGGGAAATGCCAGCCATGAAAAGGGTGCTGCTCTTTGGGGTGATTCGGGACGCCATGCGTTACCCTCTGACTGGTGGTGCCCTGCTGATTGCCGTCTTGGGGCTGGCTGCCTGTGCCGGTAAACCGGTGCCTGCCTCTGCTGTAACGGCGCAGACCCCTGAGCTGGAGGACGAGTCGCGGCGTGTCGATCCCCCTGCGTTGGCTACTTCTCTCCCTTCACCCACTGCGATCCCCACCCCGTCTCCGATGCCCACCAGCCTCCCGACAGCCACGCTGGCATCTGACCCCAACGGCGGGATCGCCTTTACTGAACGCGGCGATCCGAGCCGGTCACAGGTGGCTATCACAATTGATGACTTCCTGGACACCGAGGTCATCACCTACTGGTTGATCGAATACCTGGAAGAAAATCCTGATGTCAAGGTGACAATGTTTCCCATTGGGAGCCGTGTGGCGGCCATCGAGGCGCTCTATCCCGGTCTCTGGCAGCGCTGGCTTGACGCGGGGCACGAGATCGGCTTCCATTCGCTGCACCACGATCGGCTCGACCTGATGACGCCTGAGCAACTGGCCGCCGAGCTGACTGAGTTCAACCGAATCGTGGGCGAGGCAGTTGGAGATCCAACCTTTCGGGTGCGGTGGGCGCGATCGACTTTCGGTGAGTATGGCGGCAGCCGCGACATGTTCGCCGAGGCTGCTGAGGACTTTGGGGTGACGTGGGTGCTGTGGTCGATCAATCCCAGCCACGTCAACTATATTGGGCACATCTACGGCATGCAGCACTCCAAGGCTGTTCAGAATGGCGATATTGCACTGTTCCACATCCGGTGGCAGGACCAATACTGGATCGAGCGTTACGTTGAGGAGTGCCGGAGACGCGGGATCGCGATGGTGACGCTCTCCCAGATGCAGCTTATCGCGGACGAATAAGGGGTGGCCCTCAGGCTGCTGGGAGGCACTAGGCATTCGGAGGAGGTACAGCGATGGAGAAACGTCGGTTGGGTCGGACAAACCACATGAGCACCGTCATGATCTTCGGCGGTGCGGCGTTGTATGATGCCACACCACAGGATGCCAGCGCCGCCATTGAGCTCGTGCGGTCGCATGGCGTGAATCACTTTGACGTAGCGCCGTCCTATGGTAAAGCTGAAGAGTTGATCGGACCATGGCTGGCCGATCATCGCTCAGAGGTGTTTCTGGGATGCAAGACGTTGGAGCGCACCCGCGACGGGGCCTGGCAGGAATTGCATCGGTCGTTCGAAAAACTGCATGTGAAGGACTTTGACCTCTACCAACTTCATGCAGTCGGAGAGATGGAAGAACTTGAGCAGGCTCTTCGCCCCGGTGGAGCTATCGAGGCGCTGGTTGAGGCGCGTGACAGGGGGCTGGTCCGCTTCTTGGGCATCACTGGCCACGGCTACCGTGCCGCCGAGGTCCATGCGGCTGCGCTAGAGCGTTTTGACTTTGACACCGTAATGACGCCGCTCAACTTCGTACAGTGGGCCGACCCGGCCTGGCGGGCGAGTTTCGAGCGGTTGCTGGAAGTGGCCAGAGCACGTGATGTGGGCTTGATGATCATTAAAACAGCCGCACGCGGGCCGTGGTCTGAAGGACCTCACACGCATACCACCTGGTACCGGCCCTTTGACACGCCTGAGATGATCGAACAAGCGGTGCGATTCGTGCTGTCACAGCCGGTGACGGCTTTCGCGCAGCCCGGTGACCTGAGTCTGCTGCCGCTGGCGCTGGCTGCTGCGGAAAATTTCCGCCCGCTGAGTGAGGATGAGCAGCGAGCGCTTGTCCAATCGGCAGCAGCTTACGAGCCGCTGTTTGCGCCCAGCTAAGGAGAGGTCGAGGAGAGGTTACATGTCGCAGAAGCAGCTTTGGAGCTGCTCCTGCGTTGATCTGTTTGGTCTCTTCATCAATGGCTGGTCGAAAGAGCTTTGGGGGACGTTTACGGCTTAGGATCGCCATGGCTGGCTTCTGTGCTCTCTTCTGTCAGGCGTTTTTCGAACACCCAACACGGCTCGACGATCTGATGCTTGACACCGTCAGGGTCTATGTAGGACCATTCGCCGGGGTCTTCGTGGAAGCAAACATAGCCTAACCTGTTGTAAAGGCGACGAGCGCGTGGATTGTCTTTGGCTGCGGCAATGGTTGCCCACGTGTAGCCGTGCTCGGTGAGTAGATGCTCGGCGGTTCGGATCAGCTGCGTGCCGATTCCTTGACCATGCAGTGGGGTCATCACGTGTAGCGAGTAGAGGTAGCCGCGACTCCATCCATCAGCATACAGGGGGTTAGCCGGACCAATCTGGACAAATAACCGCCCGACCGGGAAGCCATTCAAATCCGCCACCAGCATCAGGCGACGACCTGCCTTCTGCTCCTCATAGGTGTGGCGAAACAGGTTCCGGTAGCGCCAGAACTGCCCGAACCACTCCAGGCCTGGTAGGTCGTCAGGGGTGGCAGGGCGGATGATGACATTCAACGTGACAGTGAAGTCAGACAGTGCAGTCTGCCGATCGATCACAGCATTCTCTCTTGGTGCGCTTGTCCCGTGCGTTAGGTAGTTTGGCCTGATGTACTTGTGGCCAAACCCTCAACTCTTGACCATGTAGCCCACGCCATGGATGGTGTGGATGTAGATTGGATTGCTGCTGTCTGGCTCGATCTTAGCTCGCAGGTTGCGAATATGTGCCCGCACCAGGTCGGGATCGCCTGTGCCGCGCGGGTATTCCCACACCTCGTCGAGCAGCTCGTGCACAGAATGAGCCTGATTAGGCGTCTTCATCAGGAAATGCAGCAGCCGAAACTCAGTTGAGGTGAGTTGTACATTCGTGACCTGGGGCGTCGAGACCTGAAATGTGCGGGTGTTGAGCGTCAGGTCACCCACTGTGACGTGCGATGAGGAGCCTTCGGCAGGTGGGATGCGTCGCAGCATTGCCCGCACCCGCGCATTTAGCTCGTTCAGTTCGAAGGGTTTGGTGAGATAGTCATCGCCACCGGCATCCAGCCCGCGTACAATGTCCTCAGTGCGCCAGCGTGCGCTGAGAAACAGGATGGGGATAGTGTCAGTGCCCTTTTCCTGGCGCAAGTGCTGGCAGAGTTCCAGCCCATCCTCCTGTGGCATCATGATGTCCAGGAGAATCAGATCGGGGCGGCGCTGCCGGATGCGCTCGCGGGCCTGTGCGGCGGACTCGGCCAACATGACGTCGTGCCCTTCACGGCTGAGCGCGCGCCACACGGTGCCCAGGACTTCGGTGTCGTCATCCACGATCAAGATGTGTGCCATGACGATTCCTTTGACGGTACTATGGTGGGAAGCCTGACCGTGACACGAGTGCCTCTGCCAGAAACGCTGTCGAGGGCAATCTCACCGTGCAGGTCCATTACAGCCTGGCGGCAGACATATAACCCCAGACCGGTGCCCTTGCCGCGCGGTTTGGTGGTGTAAAATGGGTCGAACAGCTGATCGATCTGATCCTCGGGAATGCCGATCCCATTGTCTTCAATCTGAACCTCGATGGTCCTTCCACCGTCGATCAGGCGCGACTGCACAGAGATGCAACCATCGCCTGCATTCTTCTGCAGTATAGCGTCGCTTGCGTTGAGCAATAGGTTCATCCACACGTCTTCCAACTGACCAGGAATGGCTTGAATGGGAGGGATGTTGGAATCCAGGTCCACCACCAGCCGAATTTGTTGCTGAGCAATCTGTGGGCCAACCAGATCGAGGGTCTCCTCGATGGTGCGATTGATGTTCTGTGGCTGAGTTTCGACCTCTACCCGCGTCATGATCAACATGCGTTCGACGACCTTCTTGGCTCGCTGGCCTGCCCGCAGGATAGCCATGGCCGACTCGCGATTGAGGTCGTCGGCGGGCAGGTCCTGGACCAGAATCTCAGCGTCGCCCAGAATGGTGGTAAGGGGATTGTTGATCTGGTGGGCTACCACGGCGGACAGCTCGCCCAGGGCCGATAGGCGTGCCGCGCGCACGAGCTGACCTTGCATGACTTTCTGTTTAGCCAGGCTCTGCTGGAGGTCACGAACCAAACGCGCGTTCTCGAGCGCGACAGCAGCCTGGCTGGCCAGGGCGCGGGCCAGGCCCATCTCGCGTGAGGAGAACTCGCGGTTAGGGTCCAGGTTGTAGAGTTGGGCAAGTCCCTTGGTGTCGCCCTTGAAGGTCAGTGGCAGGGCCAGCATAGCACTTGGCCCGGTGGTTTCAAACAGCGAGCGCTCTTCTGGAGGAAGATCGGGATCGGCGCTGCGCAGGACAGCAATACGCTGCTCGCGCAGCACCACACCCAGAGTCGGCAGCGTGCTGATCTCAATCTCAGGTCCGGTGGCCTCTGGCCAGATGCCAGCGCCGTAGGCCAGCACCCGCACCAGAGAGTTGGTAGTTGAGTCCAACAGATAGATGGTGCACCAGTCGGCATTAGCAGTGCTCAGAAGCCTGCGAGCCGAGTCGAAAAGGCTGGCACGGCGGGTCTCAAGAGGCTGCTTGTCGAGCAGCGAGGCCATCTCCAGCGCTACACGTAGGCTGTGACCAACCTGGGAGGGTGTGAAAGGTGTTGGGGTGTCTAGGCACGAGACTTCGGCCAGCCCGATGATACTTCCTTTGACCTGTAAAGGCAGCACCATCATCCGTTGGCAAGACAGCGCTGTGAGGCAGGCGCGTTCTTCAGGCGATGCCGTGTCGTAGCTGGCCTGTATCGCCAAGGGCTGGCGCTGGGCCAGCAGCCGTTGGTGGCACGGCATGGTCTCCAGACTGAAATGGGTGCCTGTGGCTGGTGGCCACAATGCCAGGCGATACTCGGCCAGTTTGCGGCTGTGAGTGCGTTCTGGTGTCCATTCAGTGATAATGCACCAGTGAGCATCCAGCCCACGCATCATGTGGCGTGCAATGGCGTTCAGCACGCGGCCCAACTCCAGCGAGGATGAGATGGCATTTGAGGATTCAACCAGCAAGCTGAGTTCCAGATTGCGCTCAACAGCCTGCTGATAGAGCCGTGCGTTTTCAATGGCGATCGTTGCATAGCCAGCCAGCCCAGCCAGCATTTCCACATACTGGGGCGGAAAGGACTCTCCGCCCGGTCTGTTGCGTACCCGCAGCACACCGCTGGGCGTGCCTTTGTTGATCAGCGGAACATAGATGGAGGGTTGGTCGGGCGGCGCGAGGCCAAACACTGAAGTTCGATCGCCGGCTGTGATCAGCAATGGCTCGCCGGAGAGAATGACTGCTCCCGCTAGAGGGTCTTCGACCGCCCTGCCGGGCAAGTGGGGGGCGCTGACCCCTGCCTCATGGCTGGCCTGTACGGTGATCTCGGCGGTCTCAGGGTCCACCAGGGCAATGATGCCCTCGTCGGCCTGGGTTAGAGTGATGGCCGCCTCTACAACCTGAGCTAGCAGCTCTGGCAGATCGAGCACGGCACTGAGGGACTGCCCCAGATTGTACAGTAAGCTGAGTTGTGCTAGCCGATCTTCGTGCCGATCAGGTGCATGCGCCATGTGAGTTCTACCCCATCCCTGTGTTCAATTATATGCATATACGGCTCGGCGATGCCAGCCCACAGGGCTGGATCAGTCTCGACGATCTATCTCTGTTTTCAGCCATTTCACTTCTTAATCTCCCAGCCTACCTCTACTATTGACGCTTTTGGGATCAGTCAGTAAACTTCTGTGCATGGAACGTGTCAGGTATAATGGCCTTGTCTATTACCACTTTAAGAGTGTCAGCCAGCTCGGCGGAGTGACTCATGGAGTGTTCACCCGCCGAGGTGGTGTCAGCCTGCCCCCCTACGACTCGCTCAACGTAGGATCGACGGTAGGTGATGACCCGGATCGGGTGCGCGTCAACCATGAGCGCATCGCCGGGGTGATCGGAGCGGAAGATACCAGTTTCCGCACCACCTGGCAGGTTCATGGCGCGGAAGTGCTGGTAGCCCGGCGCGATCAGGCCCAGAGTTGGCCGCCACCCCAGGCAGATGGCATCATCACGGCGGAGAACGACCTGCCGCTGATCATGCGTTATGCTGACTGCGTGCCTATCATGCTTGTTGATCCAGTACGTCACGTGATCGGTATGGCGCATGCTGGCTGGCGCGGCACCCTAGCCGGGATTGGCCCTGCCACCATCCGTGCCATGCACGAGGTCTATGGCAGTCAGCCGCAGGACATCGTGGCTGGGATCGGCCCCTCGATTGGTCCGTGCTGCTACGAAGTCGGCCCGGAGGTCATCGCCCAGATGCGCGAGGTCTTCCCAGAGGCCGACGATCTGATCGTGCCACCTAACAATGGGCGTGGCGCCTATCTCGATCTCTGGAAGGCCACTGAATATGCACTCCGTTCAGCAGGTGTGCAGTTTGTCGAGGTGGCGCGGCTGTGCACGCGCTGTCATTCCCATGAATTCTACTCCCACCGGGCCGAGGCGGGCCGCACTGGGCGGTTTGGCGCGATCTTGATGATGACCAACGGGAAGGGATAGTGATCGCCCGCACGGCGTTGATCCGCGAAAATGTGGAGCAAGTTCAAGAGCAGATCGATGCGGCAGCCCGGCGCAGTGGGCGTAGCCTGGCTGATGTGTTGCTGGTGGCCGTAACTAAAACCCATGAACCGGAGATGATCGCCGCAGCCTATGCAGCCGGCTTGCGACATTTCGGCGAGAATCGCGTAGAAGAAGCTAAACAGAAGATCGCGGCGGTTGACAGGATGCTGCCCCAGGCAGCCACCTGGCATATGATCGGGCATGTTCAAAGCCGCAAGGCAGCCGATGTCCCGCAGCTGTTTGAGTGGGTACACTCAGTCGATCGCTGGAAGATCGCACGTCGGCTAAGCGAAGCGGCAAGCGCAGCGGGCCGCACGTTAGATGCGCTGCTTGAGGTCAACCTGAGTGGTGAGGACACCAAATACGGCTACGATCTCTCCCGTTGGCCGGAGGACGAGACTCAGGTTGAGGCATTTCTCAACGAAATCGTGGCCATGCTAGCCTTGCCAGGTCTGCGTTGGCAGGGGTTGATGACCATGGCTCCATTCACTACACAGCCTGAGACAGTGCGGCCGGTTTTCCGGCGGCTGCGGATGTTGCGAGACGTGTTGCGGGCAAGGTTCCCGGATATGGGATGGCCACATCTGTCGATGGGAATGAGTAGCGACTATGTGGTGGCGGTCGAAGAGGGCGCAACGATGGTCCGCATTGGCACTGCCATCTTCGGGCCGCGCGGCGACTAGCGAAACTCTTGAGCGTGTGTCTGTCTGGGACGTCTGATCCCCCACCACCTTTCCCTCGTTGAGGGGAAGGAGGTGGGGACGAGAGCAATCCGGCGCAGTTGAAAAGGGTTCGCCCTCAGAAGGGCGAAGGGTCGGAACTTTGTCCGAACAAAGCTGTGATTCGCCTCAAGAGTTTTGAGAGCTTCTTCGGTGAAACCCTGGGATGGGCTGGCTACGTTGCCATCCTGTGGGTAGAAGGGTAGGGTTAATCACTGTGACACCAATTGGGGCGCTCCTTCAACTGCTGGGTGTGTTGATCGACGTATACCAGATCATTCTCCTGTTGCGTGTGCTGATCTCGTGGATCCGTCTGGACCCCTACAGTAACCCCTTTGCACGCATTCTATATCAGCTTACCGAACCTGTACTTGAACCCATCCGCCAGATCCTTCCCTCTGCCGGGATGTTCGACTTCAGCCCGGTGGTGGCCTTCGTGGTCTTGTTTGCACTCCGGCAGGTGTTAGCTATACTGGCAGCAGGGCTGTGATCATGCCAGCCCGGCCAATATATCACCTTAATTCGGAGCAGCAATCATGACTAAACGCGATTTTAAGATCACCGATGCCCAACGCGGTGCTGCAATAACGGTCAAGGTCGTCCCTAAGGCAAACCGCACCGAGATTGTGGGTATTCAGGAGGATGGAACGCTTAAAATCCGCCTGATGGCGCCTCCGGTGGAGGGTCAGGCCAACGAGGAATTGATCCGATTCCTGGCCGAGTTCCTGAATGTCAGCCCCAAGGACATCGAGATCGTCGCCGGTCTGGAGAACCGCAAGAAGTTGATCAGCATCCTGAACATTCGCGCCGAGGACATCGAGCGGATCGTTCGGGAGCGCGTGTCTGGCGCGGTGGCCGACGACGAGGAAGACTGACTAACCCCCGAAGGCGATCCAGCGCACCTCCCCACGGTCAAGGCGGCAGTGCCCTGCTGTGCTCTGCCTGCAGCACGACAGCGGCAGGAGGATAATTCCATGAGGCAGCATGTCTTGCTTCTGGCTGTGCTCTTTGTCGTGGTGGGGGCAGCCACCGCCTGTGTTGCCACGGAGGCCCCGACGGCCATCCCGCTGGCCACCCTCGCCCCCTCCCCGACACTCTCTGAAGCGCCTTCCTCTACACCTTGGCCCACTGCCCCTCTGCCCACCCTGGTTGAAATGCCCGCTACTACCCCTCTGCCAACACTTCAGGTATTTGATCCTGTGAAGGCGGCCACAGCGGCCCTGGCTGCTGAGTTGAACATCCCTGAGGCCGATCTCCTGTTGGTTGAGGCGCTGCCTGTCCAGTGGAACGATGCCAGTCTGGGCTGTCCGCAGCCGGGCGTCGACTACCCGGAGGTGGTCACGCCGGGGTACCTAGTCACCTTAGCTGTGTCTGATCAGGTGCTCAGCGTCCACACGGATCTGATCGGAACTGCTATCGTGTGTTACAATCCCGGCGATCCCATTGGCGCGGGCACCGTGCCTGATCCGATTGCGGCGGAGTTCATCATGCAGGCCAAAGCCGACTTGGCTGCCCAGTTGGGAGCTGATGAACAGGATATTGCTTTGGTGCGCAGCGAGGTAGTTGAGTGGACTGACTCGAGCCTGGGCTGCCAGGAAGAGGGTCAGACTTACGTGCAGGCTACCACTGTTGGCTATCGCATTGTGCTAGCGGTGGGAGAGAGTCGCTACGAATATCACACTGACCAGCAGCGGATGATCTTGTGCGCCAATCCCACTCAGTAACCGCCCACCGTGCCTAAGGGAGGGCTGGCAGGTCAAGATAGCAGGAGGGGCAAGACATGTCTTGCCCCTCCTGTCCCGTGTGGTTATGCCTGGTCGGCCTTCCGGGCTTCTGACCCTTTGAATGGACCGCCAAACAGTGGAGCAAACAGGCACACATCTAAGGCACCTGCCAGGAGCGGCACCAACCCAACCACCGCCAGGATGATGCCACCAGTCGATTTGACGACAAGCAGCCCCACTACGATGAGGACAATTCCTGCCGCCACGCGGATCAGACGACCTGCCGTGCTCGCCATAAACTTTGCGAACCCCATTGTGAACCTTCTCCTGTGATCATGTTGTCAATCTGCCTAATTAGATGTAATTGATGCAAAAAGGATGCACAAGAGGCCAAAACAAACCAGGGGCCGTCTGACCCCTGGTGAGAAGTGGTTGGGGAGGCTGTGAAGTGCTCTGCTTGGGTGTACGCAGACTGCGGATCACATCACTCCTGGCAGGTCATATCCGGAGGACAGACAGACTGCGCTGAGTGCGCGATAGGCTGCATCGCGGATCTCGGGGTGCTGATCGCGCAGAGCCTCATAGAGCGGCCTGACGGCGTTTGACCCGCCCAGCGCAGCTAGCATCTCAGCGGCAGCCAGCCGGATGGCGTCGTCACCCTCACGTAGCGCCATGATCAGCTGCCCAAAGCCCTCCTCACCAGGCGCAACTGTGGCGTTGCGCTCGGCCAGCCATTTTGAGAACCATGCCGTTTCCTCAATACGGGGCAATTGCGGCGGGACTCGGACGTTGAGTGTGCCTGCCCGGTGACGATCCATTGCGTCGGCAGCGACAGCCCGCACTGACCAGTTATCATCGCGGCGCTCCATACCAGCCACTATCTCTATCGCCCAATCTTGACCGACCCGCTGGAGGCCGTATACAGCGGCTTTGCGGGTGGCGGGGTCGGTCTCTGCCGCCGCCTCCCGCACAATGTCGTGCCCCTCACCTGCCGCGTTGGTCATCGCCAGGATCTCAGCCACGCCTCGCCGGGCCAAATCGTTGCCAGAGAGCAGCTCCTGGATCAGGTAGTCAAGGGCGGGCTTAGTCCCCACCGCCCCGAGAGCCAAACTGGCTGCCACCTCGACCGTGATGTCCTCGTCCTGAAGCGCTTGGCCCAGCGGCAGCACCGCCTCTGTGTCGCCCAGTGCGCCTAGTCCGAAGGCGCACAGCGCACGCAGGCGCGGGTCACTGCTTGCCAATCCCTCACGGAAGATGTAAGCCGCGTTTGGATCGCGCGAAGCGACCAGGGCCGCCATTGCCCGCTCACGCATGGCAGGGAACACAGAAGGACCTAGCAGCAGAGCGCCCAATCGCTTGAAGAACGCACCCCGCCAAGGCGCACTGGCCTCGGCAGCGGCTGCCCAAGCTGCCATGGACAGCAAATGGCGCTGTAGGATGGTATTCGGCTCGCTCAGACGGCGGTTGACGTAAGGGGTGATATCCTGCATCCGGGCCAGGAATGGCATGACGAGGTCGTTCATGGGCTGATCGCTGAGCAGGCTCTCGCGGAATGCCCCCCCGCGCAACGCCTCGGCGGTCAAGTAGGCACCGACGACCGGATGGTTGAAGGCAATGCGCCCATCGGCACGTTCGGCGAGCAAGTGGGTCTGAGCGGTTACAGCGTAGATGAAGTCGGGGGTGCTCATCGAGGCCCGTCCGTGCAGGGTGTCCCGCGCGGTATCCACAATGGCCGTCATCTGGTCAATGGGCAGGCCAGTCTCGCCAGGCCGCTCCAGCAGCACCTGACCCAGCCGATACAGCGCTGGAGCCAGCTCCGGTGCGGGCAGAACGCGCTTGACATAGGCCCTATACCAGCCAAGCCGCTCTTCGCCGGGATCGTCTTCGGCGAAGGTTGCCCAAAGGTGCAGTGTCACATCCAGCGCCGTCAGTGCGCGGTTGCCACGCGCGGCGCGGCGCACGACTTCTTCCGACGGCGTTGCCGCTGGCGCCTTAGGTTTGCCGCCGATCTCTGGCCATGCGGCAGTCCACAGGCGGACCGCCTCGGCATGTTCGATGCTGCTCCACGGCATCATAAAGACCGGCGTCAGTCCGATTGACCTGAGCGGCGCATAGCCACGCAACGGGCCGGCTACCACCAGCTTGTTGCCGGGGTACGTCTCCATCACCACGCGCAGCCACTCGACCACCCGCTGGCGCTTGGCGGGCGAGGTCTCGTCCCAGCCGTCTGCCAGGATTACGCCCTGCCCGCTGGCGAACTCGCTCTGCACGGCGGGCAACAGCCGTCCGGCTAATCCGCGCAGGTGTATCCGTGCCGCTTCCATCATCGGGTAAAGAGGATCGGCGCCAATGCCGTAGAAGGACGGGTCGAGGTTTACATCGTCCAGATGAAAGTAAATAGGCAGTCGGACCTCGCTCAACAGCCCTCCAGGCTGGTCCTTCTCCGTCTGGCGAGCCAGCAGCAGCGCGATCATGGCCAACGTAGTTGTGCGCCCACTGCCAGGCTCGCCCAGCAGTGCGATATTGCAATCGCCTCGCAGCACTTGATCGAGCGCTGTGGCAGGAATCTGATAGGGCGCGATCACCTGCGGCCAGTCAGGAACCAGAGGTAGCAGGTGATCCGGCCGATCGTAATCGGGGTTTTCCTCTTCTAGGGGGTCGAAAGGCTTGGGCAGTGTAAAAAACTTTGGCACCACAGCAATCTGTTCGAGGGGCACCAGGTGTCCGGCCAGGTGCAGACCGTTGGCCAACTCGATCACGGCTTCGCGGTAGGTTTCGGCAGCACTACGGGTCAGCTTATGACGTGTGGCGCTGGCCTGACTAGCTACCGACGTGCGCAGGGAAGCAATGCGGTGCCGTTGGGTATACACCACGATGGCCACCACGGTCGCCACGATTATCCCTGCGATCAGCGAGATGGCGTCAATCATTAGCCCTGTTCCCCCCTCTCAAGGTGCGTACAGGATACGGCCACAAGTAGGACATGTCAGTACTTCACCGTGCCGCACCTGCTGATCCATGCTGGATGTGATCTCAACACCACATGCGCTGCACTCCAGGTTGGGGCTGATCTCCGCGACGGCCACACCCCCGGGCCGGCTGCGCAATCTATCGTATAGGCGCAAATGCGGGGGGTGGATGGCCGAGCGGGCCTGGGCGGCCTGCTCTCTGAGCCCTGGCAACTGCTGTGCGAGCTGCTCTTGTTCCCTGCTCAGGCTGCCCACAATATCGGCTTGCTCGGCGTTGACACGCGCTAGCGCCTCTTGCGCTTGTGCCAACCGGGCTGTGCTATCCTCAACCTCCAGCATGGCCTCAATGGCAGGCTCTTCCAGGTTGTCGTGTCGCCTCTGCAGCTCATGGAGCTTTTCCTGCAGGTCGGAAAGCTCACGGGGATTCTGGACTCGGCCTGAATACAGATGTTCCTCGATGGAATCTGCCTCTTCTTTAAGCTGGCGACGCTCAAGCTCCAGGTTGGTCAGGCGGGTTTGCCAGTGCTGCCGCGTCTCGCTGATGCTGGCCACAGCGGCCTGCGCGCTTCGCAGAGCCTCGTTCTGACTCAACAGCCGGTCAATCTCAGCGAGACGCTTGTTTATCGCATCGATCTGGCTGTCCAGGTTTTGCAGATGGAATAATGCGGCTGTCTGAGTCACTCGTGGTCCTTCATGGACAACAGAGAAGGGCATCATGACACCCCAAGGCAGTACTGTAGCGTACTTTCCTTGACCGCGCAGGTCACATTATACTACTGGCAGGAAACTGGCAGCAACCAGTCAGGCGGTCTGTGAGGCGAACATGCAAGATCAACGGGTGATTGACAATACAGAATGGCGTTGGGTCTTCATCTCCAGCGCATTGCTCCTGATCTTGATCGCGCTCCCCTTTGTGTGGGCTTACGGGGTAGGTGCGCCAAACGCTCGTTTCATGGGTGTGCTGGTGAATCCACAGGATGGGGCTTCCTATCAAGCCAAAATGTATCAGGGGTGGAGCGGCAGTTGGATGGTTCACCTGCCCTACACGCCTGAGCAGCATCGGGGTGTCTTGCTGTTTACCTTCTACCTGGCGATGGGCCAACTGGCTCGTTTGCTCAATCTGTCGCCTATTCTGATCTTCCATGTTATGCGGCTGATCGGTGGACTGGTGATGTTTCTGGCTTTTTATCGCTTCGCTGCTGATTGGACCGACGATGTGCAGCAGCGCCGGGTAACTTGGGCTTTAGGCGTCCTGGGAGCCGGGTTCGGATGGATCGCGTTGCTGTTTGGTTACGTCTCTCCCGATCTGCTGATTCTTCCCGAGGCGTTTCCTCTACAGGCCGCTTATGCCAACCCACACTTCCCCTGGGCTATTGCGATTGCCCTCACCATGGTTCATGTGCTTGTCAAGAAATGCTTGACGGAGACCGATCAGCCGCCTGTGCTGAACAGCGAGGCGTTTGTGCTGGCTACAGGCGCTCTGTTCCTGGTCAGTGTGTCACCGTTCGTGCTAGTGCCTATTGGGGTTGGTTACATCGCGCTGCTTATTGCACTGTGGCGTCGCTATAGACAGTTTCCGCTCCGCTCGCTCTCGTGGGGCAGCATCGTCCTAATCTTCGGCCTGCCCCTGGCAGCTTATAATGCCTGGGCGGTCTCCAGCGCAAACCCGATCTTTCAGGCGTGGATGCGCCAGAACGTGACGTCCTCGCCACCGGTGTGGGATTATCTGATCGCCTTTGGTCCACTCCTTGCCATGGCCATCGCTGGTGTCTGGGGATCGCGCAATAACCTGCAAGATGGCGATGTGTTCCTGCTGGCGTGGATCGTCAGCACCGTGCTTCTGCTCTACGCGCCGCTGGGCCTGCAGCGCCGTTTCTCGATGGGGCTGATCGCGCCGCTGGCGATCTATGCTGGGCGTGGTCTGTGGCGTGTGCTCATCCCTCGCTTCGCGCCACGATATGACTTGTTGGGTGTGGTGCTGGCCTTTGCGCTATTTATACCGACGACGATCATGGCGCTGGTGACTCCTATGATCGGCGCGTTGAGCTTCAAGGAAAGCAGCCTAGGGTACTTCTTGACCCGCTCAGAGATTGAAGCACTGGACTGGTTGGAGGCGAATGGTGGCCAGCGCCATGCTCTCGTGCTAGCATCGCCTGAAGTGAGCCTGTTCGTTCCGATGCACGGCTTGCGTGTGGTCTACGGCCATCCTTACGAGACACTGAACGCAACGGCGCGCAGACAGGCCGTGGCAGACTTCTATACTGGCGCACGCTGTGAGGTGATTGCTACAGAGGGTGTAGACTATGTCCTTGTAGGCTCACGCGAGCTGAAGCTCGCAGGCGACGCAGCAGCCATGTGCCCACTTCCAGACGATCCGGTGTTTACCTCCTCAGATGGCCAGGTGAGGGTTTATGCCGTCTTCGGCGACTGATGCCCTGCCCTGCTGGGGACTGGTCAAGGGGCTGGCTGTCGGGATAGTGGTGTTGGCGGTCGTTGCGTTGGTGCCGCCGGGCACGTTGCCCTTCCCGCCTGGCAGCCCTTACTCCGATGCGGCCCTGGCGCACTGGCCCAATGCTTTTTTCCTACGGCAGAGTGTGTGGCAGTTTGGCGCGTGGCCGCTGTGGAATCCCCTGCGAATGCTTGGCCAGCCCTTTGCTGCCAACCCGCTGAGCAAGGTATGGTACCCACCCCAGTGGCTGGTGCTGATCTTTCCACCCACGCTGCACCTGAATCTCCTATTGTATCTTCATGCGGCATGGCTGACGCTGGGCATGATGGCCTGGGCACGCGCCGATGGGCTGCACCCGCTTGCAGCAGGGTTCGCGGCACTGGCTTGGGGCCTGAATGCAAAGCTGATGGCCCACTTAGGGGCCGGTCACCTGGACATTGTGTACGCACTCGCCTGGGCGCCGTGGTTGCTCTGGGCGGTCCGGCGAGTGGTCGATGAGCAGGCTGCCGGGCCAGCAGTGAGGCTGGGGGGTATCGCGGCACTGTTGGCTCTCGCGGACCTGCGGGTTGCATTCTACCTGCTGCCGGTGGGACTGGCCTACGGTGGGATGTGGGCTGTTCGCGCTCGCGGGGCTGCTGCAAGAGGTTGGAGTCGTCTGCTCCCCGCCGGCATGGCAGCGGGTGCAGTGTTTCTGCTGCTCACCGCGGTCCAAACTATTCCGCTTGCGGCGCTCAGTCCTCATCTGACTCGCTCAGCGATCACTCCGTTGGAGGCAGCTATCTACTCTCTGCCTCCAGCGTATCTTCTTGGAACGGTGATCCCCGATCCGGGAGGTTTTCACGAGTGGATGACGTACCTGGGGCTGCCGGTGATCGTGTTGGCGGTTGTGGCGGGGTTTCGTCCGGGGCGGCGAGCGGAGATCGTCTTCTGGTGGCTGTTGGCGCTGGTTGCTGCTCTGTGGGCCTTGGGCGATCATGGCCCTCTGTTCGGTCTGGCAGCCCACCTGCCTCTGATCGGGTGGTTCCGGGTGCCGTCGCGGGCGTGGCTGGTCGTGGCGCTGAGCGTGACGGCGATCGCGACCATAGGCCTTGACCGGCTAGTTGCCGAAGAGTTGGGATGGCGTGTGCGCGTCGGTGCGCTGGGACTGGTCGTGGCTGGCGTGGTGTGGTGGATCGCTGGCCTGCTTGTTGTCCCTCACCCTTCTCCGCAGGTTGGCAGCCTCGGATACCTGTTGTTGGGCGTGGGAGCATCGTTGTGGCTGGCCTCGGCCCAACTGCCTGCCCCTTTGGGGAGCGTTGGTTCCCGCTGGGCCGGTCTGGGGCTGTTGTTGGGGGTCCTGGTTGTCTCGCAGCTCCTTGTGGCCCGGACGCTGGTTGAAGGACGGCGGCTGAACGTCACCGACCAGGTAGATGAAGCGCTGATCGCCCGGCTGGGCGGATTCTGCGATAGGGTGTATTCGCCCTCATTCGACCTGATCGGCCCAGCGGCGGCGCAGGCTGGCATTCCCACGCTGCACGGCGTCGATCCTTTCCAGCTTCAGTGGAGCGCGGCGGCGATTGCGGAAGCTGCCGGGGTGCGTCCAGAGGGATATAGTGTTACTGCTCCACCACTGCCTTCTGACAGCACGGCTGACCTATCGCTGATGCTGAAAGAAGCGCCCCCTGACGCCCAGCAGCTAGCCGCGCTGGGCGTGTATTGGGTGATCTCGCACTTTCCAATTGAGGATGATGGGTTGGTGTTGCATTCTCGGCTCGATCTGCCGAATGGGGACGAAGCCTATCTGTACGAGACACAAGGCGGTGTGCGAGCTTTCATCGCGCCGGAGGAGGTTAACCAGCCGCTTCAGTCTGACGCACGTCGCGTGCACATGGCCTGCCTCCGATCGCCCAATGGCTTGATCGAGGCAACCTTCGATTCGTTGCCAGTCAGCGATCCAGCAGTGTTGGTGCTAGACCAGGCATGGGCGCCTGGCTGGCGGGCGTGGGTTGATGGGCAGCCGGTACCTGTGCTGCGGGTGGGAGGGGTGTTGGTGGGTGTGGAAGTGCCAACGCTGGGCGTTCACACCCTCAAGGTGGCTTACCGTCCCGTAGCTGATTACGTAGGAATAGCTGTTACCGCTACGACGGGGATGGGGCTGGTAGTGTGGGGCATTGCCGCACATAGAGGACGGAAGCGAGATGACAGTCGCCGGGAGTGAAAGCCGCCGCATTGCGCCGGGCGAGTGGGCCTGGGTGGCTACGGCTAGCCTGCTCGTGATGGCATATGTCAGTGTGCCCTACCTGGTGGGGTTGTCGCGCAGCACTTCCCACATGGCATTTCAGGGGCATCTGTTTGGCCTGGATGACATGCATTCGTATATCGCCAAGATGCGCTTTGGGGCCTATGATGGTTGGCTGTTGCAGTTTGTATATACTTCTGAACCACACCGCGCCGGTTTTGCCTACCTTCACTTCATTGCATTGGGGAAGCTCACCGCGCTGATCAGCGGAGAGGGGCCACGTCTCTCTGCTGGGACGCTCACAGCTGCCTATCACGGCGCGCGCATTGTCTGCGGGCTGCTGTTGCTGCTGGTGCTGTATCGCTTCGTGGCCCATTTTTTGGATGGGCAGTCACAGCGGCGGCTCGCCTGGGCATTGGCGGCGGTATCTGGCGGAGTGGGGTGGCTGCCGGTAGCCCTCGCGTCGATGGACGTGTCCCACGGACCGGCTCGGCTGCCGGTGGAGTTCTACGTGCCGGAGGGCTTTACTATCCTCCTCTTGTACGGCCTGCCGCACCTGTCATTGGCACGCACATTGCTGCTTACGGGATGGCTGGCTTTGTTTCGGGCTGTGGAGACTGGCGACTGGCGGCGTGCGCTTGTTGCCGGGCTGGCGTGGAGCGGCATGGGCATGATCGTGCCGTTCTACATTGGTCTGTTGGGTGTGCTGATCGCTGCTTGGCTGGCTGTACTGATCCTGATCCGGAGGCGATTCCCGTGGCATGCAACGAAGCTGGCCATGGTAGCAAGCGGGCCGCCGCTGCTGTTGCTCGCTTACAATGTCTGGCTCTTTACCGCTCATCCGGTGTTTGCTTCCTGGGCAGTTCAGAATGACCTGCCTTCACCACCCCCTCTGGATTATCTAATGGCCTATGGCCTGCTTCTGCTTCTCTCCCTGCCGGGAGTGATCGGCCTGCTGCGTGATGGCCTGGATGAGCGGTCGGCCTTGCTGATCGTGTGGCCACTCATCGCAGGTGGACTGGTCTACCTGCCGATCAACGTGCAGCGTCGCCTGCTAGAGGGGGTGATCGTACCAATCAGCCTGCTGGCGACACTGGGGATATGGCGTCTGTTGGGCCTGAAGATGGAGAACAGCAGAGCCGGGTTTGGTTATCGGCTGCGACAGGTGGCGCTTGGGATGATCATCATGCTGACCTGGCCGTCGCCCTTTATGCTGATCAGTGGCGGTGTGCTCACTGCTTCTCGCGTTGGGTGGCCCGTATTTGAACCCGCTGAGGAGCTGGCCGCCATGCAATGGCTCCGTGACCAGGCTCCGTTTGGTAGCGTAGTCCTGTCGTCGAGCGACTCAGGCAACCTGCTGCCTATGCATGCCGGAGTGCGAGTGTACATCGGCCATGGCCCGGAGACAGTCGGCTTCTCCCGAAAGAGCGAACTTGTTCGGGCGTTCTTTGCTGGCGGCATGACTGATTCTGAACGACAGGCCCTCCTCCAAGAGGCTGGCATTGACTATGTGTGGCTTGGTCCACCCGAACGCTTCCCGGAGTGCGTCAGCCGCTGTTTTGATCCATTGGCGTTGGGGTTGCGGGCTGTCTATTCCTCTGACGCATACACAATCTACGAGGTCAGGCGTTGAGCGAGTCGTCGCACGTGCAGCGCTGGATGCCTGTTCTGATCCTGGTGGCGGCATTGGCCGCATTGTTTCACCGCCTAGCCCTGGGCGAGGTGATTTTCTGGGGAACCCCACTGCTCCAGTTCTACCCCTGGCGTGCTATGGCCTTCAACCTGCTGCGGGCGGGCCATCTGCCGCTGTGGAACCCGCTGGCAGGCAATGGCGTGCCGCTTCTCGCCAACTACCAGACCGCAGTGTTCTACCCACCCAACTGGCTGTACCTGATCATCCCGACGGAGTACGCCCTGGGCATCGTTGGCGTGTTACATCTCGTATGGGCCGGGCTGGGCATGATGGCTTACCTGCGCCGCCTGGGCGTAGATCGGCTGGGGCAAGGCGTGGCAGCCCTCAGCTTCGCGCTGAGCGGGTACCTTGTCGCACGGTTTGGCTTCCTGAGCATTACCAGTGCTGTGGCTTGGCTTCCCTGGTTGCTGTGGGCGGTGGATGGGGTGGTGGAGCAGAGGGATCGCCCTGCGCCTTCTCCCTCTTCTTCATTCTGGAGACCGGTCAGAGCGTTTGTGCTGCTGGCCGGAGTGGTGGCAATGCAGCTTCTTGCCGGGCACGCCCAGACCACCTTCTACAGTCTGGCCATGGCGGGAGCGTATGCGCTAATCCGATCGGTGCTTGTCTTCTCTACCCTCCCAGGCAGGGCGTGGCGTGCGATCCATGCATTGACCCTTGCCCTTGGCGGGGTGGCGCTGGGGATTGCTTTGGCAGCAGTGCAACTTGTCCCCACCTTTGAGCTGATGCAAATCTCACAGCGGTCGGCTGGCCTCGACTCGCAGTCTGCGCTCAGCTATTCCTTTTGGCCCTGGCACTTCCTCACGCTGGCCCTGCCGAATTTCTTCGGCAGTCCGTCGTCTGGAGACTACTGGGGCTATGGGGCGTATTGGGAAGATGCAGTGTACGTCGGCCTGTTGACGCTGGTGTTGGCCGGGCGTGCACTCGGAGTGTGGTGGCGCGGCAGGCGGCAGGGCACACTGACACTGGCACAGCGTAGCGTGCCTTTTTGGGTGATCAGTCTACTGCCGGTCACTGTGCTGGCGCTGGGCTGGAATACGCCGATTTTCCCGTGGCTGTTTGATCACGTCCCCACTTTTGATCTGTTCAACGGCCCAGCGCGGTGGATGATCTTGGCTGTCTTTGCGCTCAGCGTGCTCGGTGGGATCGGTGCACACGATTGGCAAACGAATCCGTGCCAGTTGGTCTGGGCGCGGCTCGCGGTGGTTGCCGGGGTGGGGCTTGGGCTGTCGGCGTTTGGGGCTTATGTCGTGCTCCGAGATGCCGTCAAATTGTCCATGATCGATGCCCTGGGACGATTGGGTATGATGGCGACTGGGATCGGTATGCTTGTTCTGCTCCTCGACCGCGCCGGGCGTGATGCCCGTCGACTGGCCTGTTGGCAGGCGCTGGCGCTGATATTCCTGGCTACGGATCTGGTTTCCGCGCATTGGGGTCTAAACCCTACTGTCCCGGCAGCCTACTACCATCAACGCGCGGTGCTGGCCGATCGGGTTCCGGCTGGCACGCGTATACTGTGGCTTCCCCAGGATGAGTACCAGGCCAAGTTCGGCCTGCTGCTCAGTTTCACCGACTTTCGCCCCAGCGATCGCGCTGACTGGGACACGCTGCGTGGCTCCCTGCTGCCCAATCTGGGGATGCTGGATGGTGTGCCAGCTGCCAGCAACTTCGACCCATTGGAGATTGGGCATCATGCTGGACTGCTCGCTGAGATCGAGAGCCTACCGCGCCAGGTGGCGTTGGAGCGGATCGCCCAGATGAACGTCGGGCTGTTGCTCTCAGCTCAGACATACGGGGACCTGGAAGTGGTGGAACATATCGGCCCGATCACGGCCTACCGTGTGCCTGATCCCTGGCCTCGGGCGGCGCTGGCTGACTGTGCGCCACAGGGCGAAGGCGTAGTGTGCACCAGGATTGCTGAGGGGACGGCAGCGATCAGGACTGAGACGCCGACACGGGTGGCGGTCGTGGCCTCGGCTGATGCTGCCGTCTGGCTGGTGTTGATCGATACGCATTATCCTGGCTGGCAGGCAGTGGTGGATGGCGCACCCACGGCCATCGAGCGGGCCAATGGCGCGTTTCGTGCTGTGCCACTGACTGCCGGGGATCACGAGGTCGTATTTACCTATCGCCCTGTGAGTCTGCAGTTGGGGGCGGCGATCAGCGGAGTGGCATCGGGCGGTTGGGCGACGTTGGTCGTCCTATCCACTTATGACCGCAAACGCCATCGTCGAGAGCCACAGCAGGCTACAGTAGCGCAGCAGCCTGAACTTTCGGAAGTGCGCTCCGTAGATCAGCACCGCGACCGTTAAACCAGGCAGGAACCGCAGGATTCCCAGCGGCTCTCGGTAGGTGCTGTAAGGGATGATTGTCAGAACGGCGGCGTTGGCCAACAGCAGGAAGACATAAGGGTGCCAGGTGTGTCGGATAAGATCGCGTATGGTGCTGATGAGTCCCCACAGGCTTGGCGCAATCACCACCGGCACCACCAACGCCGCGAATGCCAAGAAGGCTGCCAGATTGCCTGTATCCAGCAAGATGCGCACAAAGCCCATATACGGCACAAGCTCGAACGGGGTGCGATAGCCGCCACCTGGCCCCAACCCCACCTGACCCAACCACACCAACATTGCGATCTGCCACGCGATATAAGGTGTCCATCCCAGCACGCCCAGGCGCAGGGCATCTAGCCAGCGCCGCTCGAACGCCATCCACGCCATGTAGCCCAGCACGAAGACAAGCGCCGGTTCTTTGGCTAATCCAGCCAGCGCAAATGTGATCGCGCTCCACCAGGGACGGTCGCGTCGGTCAAGCCAGAGTGCCAAGATGACAAGGCCATAGGCCAATGGCTCGGTGAGGCTCAGCCGCACCGACATAAAAATGCCCGCCGACAGCCCATAGGCTATCGCATACCATGGACTGACACCCTCTGCATCGAGCAACTGCTCCAGCAGCAACATCCCGCCGGTGAAGGCTGCTAGGTTGATGATCAATAGCATCCACGGGATCAGTGGCGTCTGACCGAAGGCCAGCGCGTGTGCCAGCACCGGCAACAGGATGCGCTGCAGCCGATAGGCGGGGATGTCCAGGTGTTCAGGTGAGGCAATGGGATTGACGGCAATATAATAGACGAACTGCCCATCGTAGCCCTCCGTGCCTTCCGGATGCTCTGGCGAGGGTGGCTCTGGCATGTACAGGAAGGCCATCGGGTTAGCGCCGCTGGCGTGGAAAATGAGGCCGAGATAGATAAGGCACAGAGCCAGTGCGACCATCCAGGGTCGGATACGGGGCAGAGGGTGGGAAGTGGTGGGGGGCGGCGCAGTCATCGAGCCTCCGGATCGCAGTGTGCAGAGTCACAGCGTTTTTAGCCCGTTTGCTCTGCTTTGGCAAGCAGGGAGCGTGCTGCATAGCCTACCTGCACAGTCTGCATCGTCTCCTCTGCCCCACAGGCTCTGTGACTTGGGTGCAGCCTGTTTGTCGATCGCATGCCATCCCATTTTTGACGCATCAACCCGCAACCGGTATGATTTGGCACGCAGTCAGCGCTGGATGACACCGCTTCGATGCGCGATCCGGGCGTGGCTCTGTCCTGCCGGGGACGGGCCATTCTATGCCCAAAACGGCGGCTCGTGACCAGTATACAGATCATCATCCCGACTTATAACGAGTACGACAATCTTTCCATCCTGGTTCCCATGCTGTTAGAGCTGCCGTTGGAGACCAGCGTGATAGTTGTTGACGATAGCTCACCCGATGGCACCGGTGCGCTGGCCGATCAGCTGGCTGCTCAACACCCCAATCGCATAGCTGTGATCCACCGCCCTAGCAAACTTGGTTTGGGGACGGCGTACTTGGCCGGGTTCGCAGAAGCGCTGGCGCGTGGCGCTGCCCTGATCATGACGATGGACGCCGATTTTTCGCACCACCCCCGTTATGTCCTGGCTATGGTCGATGCGACCCGTGATCGCTATGATCTGGTGATTGGGTCACGCTATGTGCCCGGCGGCAGCGCTCCCGACTTTCCCTTCTCGCGCCGCCTGTTGAGTTGGGGGGCCAATGCCTTTGCCCGTATGATGCTTGGCCTGCGCGTGCACGACGCGACCGCAGGTTTCCGCTGCTACCGGCGGGAGGTGCTCGAAACACTGCCACTCGACTCGATCTTCAGCAGCGGGTACTCGTTCCTGATCGAGATGTTGTATCTGGTACAACGGGCTGGTTTCCGGGTGGGTGAGGTGCCAATTGTCTTTGAGGATCGACGCAGAGGCCGATCGAAGATCTCGCAGCAGGAGATCGTGCGGGCTTTGTACACTGTGCTGCGCCTGTCATGGCGGCGGCTGTTTGGGCGCGATCCACGTTTCCTGTCGATGCCGCTCTTGTTCTAGACGCTTGAACGAACAAATTCTTGGCCAGTCACATGGAGCAGATCGCGGGCAACTGTCTTAAGGCTACTCCTCTGCCAGGTCATTGCGCTCAAAGATCAGCATCCCCTGGCTGTTGTAGACGTCGGTGTCGATCATCTCTCGCAGGCGGTATAGCTGTTCAAAACGTGGGTCTTTGAGCAGCCCGTTGCGCCCATAGGTCTCCAGGATCACGATGTAGTCGGGCTGCTGGTCCAGGATCAGATCTGGAGCAACGGCGTAGGGCATATCGCCTAGCATGGAGGGATCGATCGGATAGTAGGCCACCGATTGCGGAGACACCAGCCCCAGTGTGTCCAGGATGCGTGCATCTGAGTACCACCCGATTGCTCCGATATCCCCGGCAGCGATGACAGTGTGCTCGTCTACCAGAGGGGCCAGGCTGCGCCCGGCCTGCTCGTAGATCAACTCCAGCTTGAACCACGCCATTTCCGGCGCGGGCCGATCAGGGCCATGGTCAGGGTGCAACACCCAGGCGTTCAGGCTGGTGGCTGACCACAGAATCCCTGCAACGACCATGGCCCACCGTCCTCGGGCTGCGCCCACTGTGCGCTCGGCCAGCCCCCATACGCCGGCTATGATGCTCAAGATGTACGGCAAGAGAGGCGGCGTGCTGTACCAGCGGAACATCAGCGGGTTGGCGACGGCGTAGACCAACGCAAAAACCCACGGATAGATTGTCAGCGCCAACGAGCGACGGTCGGTATGGAACAAAAATAGTCCTCCTAACAAGGCCAGCAGGGGGTATAGAATTGCGCCGACCATGGCCCCCCACGGGCCGAAGGTATTAAATTCGAAGAAGGGCGTCGAAAAATCTTGGATCAACACTGTCAGCGCCTGGGTCGGCGGCAGGTGATAGGCCACCGACTTGGCTGCCACCGAGTGGGTGAGCGGGCTGCCGTAGGTCAACGTGGCAAAGATCGCCCAGGGCAGGGCAATTGTCAGAAACACACCCAACTCGACCCACGGGAGACGCAGAAATGGGGAGCGTTCTTTTTCCCTGGCCCAAGACCAGCCAATCATGCCCAGCGCCAGTGGCCCGGCCCAGATCAGGGCATCGGGACGGGTGAGTGTGGCAAAGGCGGTCAGCGCAGCGGCTAGCATCGTGTGGCCCGCCAGCCATGCTGCCCATGTCCCTAGCGTCAGCGCGATGAAGACACTCGTCTCCATCCCGCCCACTGCAAATGTGACGCTGCCGGGTGCGACAGCCCACAGTACGCCCAGCACGGCTGCCGGAACATGGCTGCCCAGCAGCCGCCGGGCCATCACATACAGCAGCGCCACACTGAAACCATCAGCCAGCGCGTTCACCACAACCGAGATAGTAGGCAGGTGCTCGACCCCAGCCGGCCAGGCGATCAGCGCCAGCAGGAGAGCATAGAAAGGTGTCGTGGTACCCAGCACTGCTTCACCGGGGTTGTACACCAGCCCAATTCCCCGCACCAGGTTGCGTGCATAGCGGTAGGTGATGTAGGCGTCGTCGATAATGCGCAGGCCGGGGATTAGACGCAGGACAATCGCCAGCATAGCCAGCCCCAGCGCAATCGCCAGTTCCGTGCGAGCCAGAGGAAAAGGTCGCCTATCATTCATAGGCACGCAGTATGCCACTGGTCTAGGCGGGCGTCAATTCAATTGCGGAGAGTGGGGGGAAGATTGTATTGCCGAAACCTCGCGGGCTGGTGTAGCATAACGACATGGTTTGCGATCAAGTTTCCTCTGGCTCATCTCGGCAGTTTCGTCCTCTAACCCATCTGCAGCGGCTGACCCTGTCGCTTCGGTGGCATGGAGGGCTGTGGCTGGCAATCACGGCAGGACTGATCCTCAAGGTCGCTATTCTGGCGACGGGCAGTGTCACCTTCAACGCCGATGAGGCGATTTTGGGTTTGATGGCTCGTCATATCCTGCAGGGCAAGCTTCCAGTATTCTTCTACGGGCAGTCGTATATGGGGGCGCTTCACTCGTACTTGCTGGCGCCCTCATTTCTTGTCTTTGGGCAGACGGTGTTTGCGCTGCGGGTCGTGCAGATCGGGTTGTATCTGGGGGTCTTGATCACGACCTACGTGATGGCTCTCCGGTTGAGCGGCGACCGCCAGGCTGCGACGGTCGCGGCATTGCTGATGGCTGTGCCGCCGGTGATGGTCAGCGCCTATACCACCGCCGCGCTGGGCAACTATGTCGAGGTCCTGTTGATCAACAACCTGCTGCTGATCATAGGCTGGGATGTGCTGGATGGCCGCAAGCCATCAGCCGGATGGTGGCTGCTGGCCGGATTTCTGGCGGGACTGGGCTGGTGGGGCATGTCGTTGGTCATCACCGCGGTTGTCCCGCTGGGGCTACTCGGCGTGTGGAGGCTGATCCGGAGCATCCGCCACGACGATCGGCTGGGGGCGGAGGCTAAACCCTTGTTTGGATGGACCAAACTGATAGCGCTGTTCATCGGATTCGTTGTCGGTGCGTTGCCCTGGCTGATCGGGATGGGGGCGGACCCTATTGCGACTTTCAATGCGTTGTTTGGTGTAGGGCTCGGCACGACAGTGGTAGGTGACAGTGCCGTGCTGCTGGAGCGGGTGCTGTCGTTTATTGCGTTTAGCCTGCCAGCGCTGTTTGGGCTGCGGCCTTCTTGGAGCCTGTCCTGGACTCTGCTGCCTGTAGGTCTGATCCTCACGACGCTATACCTGTTTGTGCTGTGGCGAGCCACACGCCGCGCTTGGTCTGGCGTGGAACCGACCTACACCCAAACAGCCCTGATCACCCTGTTGGGTGGTTGGGCGGTGCTTTTAGTCGCGTTTGTGCTGTCGCCGTTTGGCATCGACCCCACTGGCCGTTATTTGCTACCTCTCTACCCTCTGTTGGCTGTGTTGGTCAGTGGGTGGCTGATCCGACTGCGGCGCGGAGAGGAGTTCTCTCTGCCAGAGCTTGACCTCCTCGGTTGCCGTGCTGCTCGCTTGTTTGTGCACCAGAGCGGCCCGGCTCAGGCCTCGATGCTGCGGCAGTCGAAGGCTCACCACTGGGGAGCAACGGCTCTGATGGTCCTGATCTTGGGTTATAACCTGTGGGGCAATGTACGGGCCATGGTTGAGAATCCGCCGGGCCTGACTACCCAGTTTGATCTGATTACCCATATCCCGCACGAGTACGATGATGATCTCATAGCATTCCTCGATGCTCTTGGCGTGGACCGTGGCTACAGCAACTACTGGGTGGCATTCCGTTTTGCTTTTCTGACGCACGAGCGCATCCTGTTCTCACCCCGTCTGCCATATAAAGTGGATCTGAGCTACTCGTACCGTGACGACCGCTATCCACTCTATACAGAAGCCGTGCGGGTTGCTGACCGTGTTGTATACGTTACGAGCAATCTCCCCGACCTAGATGCGTTGATTCAAGAGCGCTTTGATGCCTGCGGTGTTGCGTTTCGCAGGCAAACCATTGGCCCGTACACGATATTTTATGATCTCTCTCGCCCTGTGACACCGGAGGAGCTTGGGCCATTCGGTGTGGTCAGTATGTCAGCGCCGCTTGAGGTGTCCCCCTGTAGCCCGTCGCCGTGAAGTGGAGGAGATTCCGAACCGAATGGCGCGTTTCTTCCGTTCGCTCACGCTCAGCCGCCTGCTGGCGGTTCTGGCTGTCGTTGCCGCGTTTGCCATGGCTGCCCGTGCGCCGCTCGATACCGACATGCTGTGGCACCTGCGCGCCGGCCAGTGGCAGGTAGAACACCGGATGCTGCTGGATGAGGATGTCTTCTCCTACTCCCGCAGTGGTGAGCCATGGATCAACCACTCATGGTTGTCGCAAATCGTCCTGTATGGGGCCTATGCGGCGCTGGGCGACCTAGGGCTGATGCTGTATGTAGCGATCCTGGCGGCGGTAGGCATGGCGCTGATCTACGCGGTATGTGAGGGCAGCGCTCTGGTGCGTGCGTTCGCTGTCATCCTGGCTGGGGCGGCGGCGGCAGTGTTCTGGTCGGCGCGCCCGCAAATGATGTCGTTTCTGATGAGCGCAGCAGTGCTGGCTCTGATCCTCCTGCATCGGCGCGGCACTGACCGCCTGTGGCTGATCCCTCTGCTGATGGTCCTATGGGCTAACTTGCATGGTGGCTTTGCAATTGGCTTTATCCTGCTGGTGCTGGCCGCCGTCGGGGAGGCGCTGCGCTGGTTCGTGGAACGCGTGCTCGGTGGGGCAGAGGAGTCGGCATCCGACCCGCCCACGCTGCGCCCTGTGCTTCAGCTGGTCGTGGTAGGTTTGGTCTCAGCAGCTGCGATCTCAATCAATCCTTACGGCCCGCGCATGCTGCTCTACCCGTTCAACACGGTGGGGATTGGCGTGCTGCGGGATTACATTCAAGAGTGGGCTGCCCCAGACTTCCACCAGGCACAGACCTGGCCGTTCCTCTGGCTGCTCCTGGGTACACTGACTGTGGCCGGGCTTTCTCCCAGGCGGCTAGATTGGCGTGACGCGATCATGGTGGGCGGGACAGCCTACAGTGCGCTGCTGGCAGGCCGTAACATTGCCGTGTTTGCCGTCGTTGCTGCTCCCGTGTTGTCGCTGCACCTGGAGACCTGGCTTGAGGCGCATAGCTTGCGACTCAACCTGAACCGCTCGCCGAGAGGGGCGCTGGTGGCCATCAACTGGGCGTTGCTGGGGCTGGTGTTGGCGGCAGCGGCCTTTAAGGCATCCTTTGCCCTCCGTCCCGAGTCGCTGGAGGCCAGCCGACGCGATCTCCTTCCGGTTGATGCCGTAGCCTACCTGGTGGATCAGGACCTGCCTGGCCCACTGTTCAACAGCTACAACTGGGGAGGCTATCTGATCTGGGCAGCTCCTGAATATCCGGTGTATGTCGATGGGCGCACCGATCTGTATAACGATGAGCTACTCCGTCGCTATCTTTCTATCTACTACGCCCAACCCGGCTGGGAGGAACGCCTGGATGAGGTCGGCGCCAATACGGTGCTGGTTGAGTCGAGCAGCCCCTTGGCGCAGGTGTTGCGGCTGAGCAAAGACTGGCGCTGTGCCTTCAGCGATCAACTAGCCAGCATCTATGTCCGAGAACCGTAGTTTGCCCAGCCTTGCGCCCTTGATGAGAAGCGCATTCACAGACAAGCACAGCCACTCTCTGTCATGAGGACAGCTATGAGCGATACTGTTGATCCGCGCCCAGCGCCGAATCCTCTGCCACCGCTGCGTCACTTTCCTGTGCTGCTGTTGTTGTTCGTTGGTCTACGGGTTGTGATGCTGGCGGCTCACGACCCTAACGGGCTGATGGATTACGGCGAGTTCGACAATTTTTATAAGTTTGCCGACATTACACGCGCGACAGGTGGATTGCCTTACCTCGACTATTGGATGGAATATCCCCCTCTGTTTGTGTGGCCCAACCTTGGGCTTTACTACCTTCTGACAGTGTGGCGCGGCCTGCCTGAGCATAGCTACTACTACGTGTTGGGCCTGATCGTGCTGCTGGCCGACGTGGGCAACCTGGTGCTGATCCGGCGGCTGGGCGAGCGGCTGTACGGACAGGCATATGGGCTGGACATTGCCTGGGTGTATGCGCTGCTTGGCGTACCTCTCGTCTTCCTGATGTGGAACGTCGAACCGGTGGTGACGTTCTTTATGCTGCTGGGGTTGCTCTTGTTGCTTGAGGGCAGGGATGGGCGTTCGGCCCTGGCTATCGCTGCCGGGGCGCTGATCAAAGTGATGCCTGGGCTGCTCACTCCAGTGGTGTGGCGCTTCCGGCCCCCAAAGAAAGCCGTGCTATACACGGTCCTTCTCGCTGTGCTGGGTATCGGTGCATATCTCCCATTTTTGATCCTCAGCCCGACTTTCGCACTGGCCTCGTTGCGAGCGCAGGCTGGGAAGTCAAGCTGGCAGACGGTGTGGGCGCTCATCGATGGGAACTTCACCACTGGAAACTTTGGCCCATTGATCGACCGTTTAGACCCCGCGGCAGCTCATCGAATGGTGGGCCATCCACCGGCGATTCCGGGGTGGATCACCCTCCTTGCCTTTGGGATGTTGTACCTCTACCTCTTCACTCGGCCTGTGCGCAAGACGGATCGCTCTCTTGTAGCGTTTTTCGGTGCAACGTGGTGTGTCTTCCTGCTGTGGTCGAAGGGCTGGAGCACCCCCTGGATGCAGATGGTCATCCCCTTGATCCTGCTTGTCTTCCCCGATCGCAATGGCATCATAGCCATTCTGGCTTTTTCGTTGATTAACTTCCTGGAGTGGCCGATCCTATTCTCGCGGGGGTTCTTTTGGGGGTTGTATATCACGGCCCCCCTGCGCACGCTGTTTGTGGTCGGGCTGCTGGCGGCTTTCTGGGCGCAGTGCCGCATTGTTGCTTCGATTACTGCCGGAGAAAAGAGTTTGTGAACACGCAGCGTATTGGCGCTTTGCTGGCCCTTTCCTGGCTGGGGGCGCTTTTAGTAGCCTACACCGTGATCCACAACCCGCTGACGGTTCCTCTGGCGCTGGCGTTGGTGCGTGGTCTGATCGACGTGTTGGCAGTGGCAGCGTTCCTCGCGCTGGGAGGGGCACTAGGTACGTTGCTTATGCGGGAAGCAGGTGTGCTGTCTGATCTGGAGCGTTCGGCCATCCGGGTGCTCATCGGGCTAGTTGGTCCCAGCCTGCTGATGTTGGGAATCGGATTGCTGGGAGCGTTTCCTCCGGTGTGGTTGGCGTGGACTGTCCTGATCGGTCTGCTTGTGCTCCTGCATCGCCCGCTGGCCGCGTGGTGGCGTGACCTCGATCGCGGTCTGCGATCTGCCCTCGCCCTTACCCCTGATCCATTCACTCGTTGGGTGCGGCGAGGTGTGGTGGCGCTGCTCATGCTGGCGGCGATCACAGCGCTCGCCCCACCGACCAAGTGGGATGCACTCACCTACCACCTGGCTGGTCCCAGACACTACCTGTTAGCTGGCCGGATCGTCAGCTATCCAGAAAATCACTTCCTGGGGTTTCCGCAGCTCGTTGAGATGTTATACATGGGGCTGCTGATCGTCGCGCGGCCCCAGGCGGCTGCGCTGTTGCACGCAGGTTTTGGCGTCTTGCTGTTGCTCACGTTGCTGGGGCTGTCGAGCCGTCTGGGGCGGCCTTCTGTCGGGTGGCTGGCAGCCGCCATTTTGCTGGTATCGGATTCCATCTGGGGGGAATTTAGCTGGCCGTACAACGATCTGGCTTTGATGGCCTACACGCTGGCTGCGCTGGTTGTTGTGCTGGCCTGGCGTGACTCCTCCAGCCGGGCAACTTCCCATCTCCTGGTGTGGGCGGGCGTGCTCACTGGCTGCATGATGGGCACCAAGTACTCGGCGGCCGGCCCGGCCATTGGAGTCGGTGTCTTGGTCCTGTGGTTGGTGCGCCGGGAGAGGATCAGGCGTGTGTTGGGAGCTGAGGCGATAGTTACAGGGGTTGCGCTGGTCATCTTCACACCGTGGCTGGTCAAAAACGCTGTGCTAGATGGCAACCCGGTGTCGCCCTTCGTGTGGGGCACACGGGCTTTCGACTCACTGGATCGCTGGTATTATCTGCGTCCTGGCACAGGTTTGCCCCTGCTCCACTTGGCGCTGCTGCCTCTGACAGCCACCGTCTTTGGTCAGGAGGGAGGAGCCTATCAGTCGTCGAGCGGGCCGCTCTTGTTTGGGCTGTTGCCGATGGTCGTGCTGGGTTGGCGAAGCCGTGATATGGCAAGCCGGACGCTGATCGTCAGCTTGTTGGTAGCAGTGTTGCCTGCCTGTGTGGTCTGGCTGGTTGGCGCGGCTACCTCGTGGTTTTTGCTGCAAACGCGGCTGCTCTTCCCTGTGTTTCCGGCGCTGGCATTGGTGGGCGCGCTGGGCCTGTACGGTCTGCAGGAGTGGGATGTGTCGGCAGGACTGGCTCGCTTGGGTCAGGGTCTGGTGCTTGTGATGATCGCTCTGGCGGTGCTCGACTCGGCGCTAGTGACCGTGCGTGTGGCCCCGCTGCGTGTGGTGGCTGGGCTGCAAAGTGAGGAGGATTTTCTCTTGCAGGAGCTTCAAGCGCACTACCTGGCGATGCAGCAGGTGAACGCGCTTCCTGCTGGAGTGCGCGTGCTGATGCTGTGGGAACCTCGCAGTTATTATTGTGAGCCGCGCTGTGTGCCGGATTCGATGATCGACCGGTGGTGGCATGACCGTCAGGTTTATGGCGATCCATTCGACATTGCAACACAGTGGCGGGACGAGGGCTACACCCACGTGCTTATTTTCGAAGCTGGGGGTCGCTTTTTGATCGAACAGGAGCCTTACGACCCGATGACAGAAGACGATTGGGTCGCCCTTGGCACGTTGCGAGGCAGTGTGCTTGCCCCTGTGTGGGACGATCTTTCCTCCTATACGCTCTACCAACTGCGTGGGGCGGCCCCATGAAGCAGCGCGCGCGCGACCTGCTGGTGTTGGGAGGGCTGGCGTTGCTGGCCAATGGCGCTGTGGCGCTGCTGGTCAGCGTGCCAGGCTACGTCGATGCCGCCTATTACTTCAACGGTGGGCGGGCATTGGCTGAAGGGCGTGGTCTGGTCGATCCCTACCTGTGGAACTACGTTGGCGCTCCGCCGTCACTGCCCGTGCCAGCCTTTGCGTACTGGCAGCCGCTTCCCTCGTTCCTGGCTGCCCTCGGAATCGCCCTGTTCGGGCGCGGCTCGCAGCACAGCTTAGCCCCGGCCTTTGGGGCCGCCCAGGCGATCTACGTGATTGTCTCAGCTGCCCTGCCGTTGATCACCTACTCGTTCGTGTTGCAGGTTGGGCAGCGACGCCACGCCCTGATCGCGGGCCTGATTGCGGTGTTCAGTGGCTATTATGTCGTATTTTGGTCGTTGCCGGAGTCGTTCACGCCGTTTGCTCTGGCTGGGTCCGGGGCGCTGTTTCTCGTTGGGCTTGGGAGGCGGACGGGTCGTGCGTGGGCATGGCTGTTGGCAGGCGCATGTGCTGGTCTAGGGCACCTGGCCCGCGCCGACGGTGTGCTGCTGGTAGGCGTGGTGATGTTGGTGGCTGTGCTGCCAGTGCGCAGCATCGGTGATAAACATGTCGGGTCGCCTCTCCGCAGGCGGCTTGTACATGCGACGCTGGGGCTGGTCGGTTATGTGGTGATCATGGCTCCCTGGTTGGCGCGAAATTGGGTGGCCTTTGGCAGCCCGCAGGCTCCGGGTGGGCCGAGTACACTCTGGCTGATCGAGTATAACGATTTGTTCAACTATCCCCCTAATCTCACCCCAGAACGCTTCTTTGCTGCTGGTGCGGGTCCTATCTTGCGCGCTCGTTGGCAGGCTCTCATCGGCAACCTGTCCACGTTTGTGGGAGTGCACAATCTGGTGTTCCTCACACCGTTTACGGTGATCGGGCTATGGCGGCGCTGGCGCGATGACCTGTTTCTTCCTTTCGTGCTGTATGGGCTGGCCTTGTTTGGCGTTATGACCGCTGTATTTGCCCTGCCGGGCCTGCGCGGCGGCTGGCTGCACTCTGGCGCGGCGCTGGAACCATTTGTGTTGGCGGCAGCTATCATGGGCCTGGATGACGCGATTCGCTGGGCGTCTCAACACAGGCGCTCGTGGCGGCCCGACCTGGCATGGCGCGTGTTCAACGTGGCGGGCGTGATCATGGCTATTGGCGTCACCATCTTCGTGGTGCTGACTCGGGTGGTCGGCCTGTCGGACCTGACCACGGTGGACTGGAATCGCACTGTCTATGATGCCATTGGGAGCGATCTGGATGCAGTAGCCGCGCCTGCCCACGCTGTTGTGATCAGCAACAACCCCCCTGGCTTTTACACGCACACTGGGCGATGGGGAGTGCCGATCCCCAACGGCGATGAGCAGACCTTGCTACGTGCCGCTGACGCCTACGGCGCGACTTTTCTCGTCATTGATCACAATGTTCCAGAGGGGTTGTGGAATTTCTACCAACATGGGCCTTCGTCTGGCCGCTTTGCGCTGATCAAGAGGTATGGAGACCCAGACACACCGGTCTATCTCTACCGCATCCTGCCTGGTGATGGGCCGACCGGTGAGTGCGGATGCGATCGCCCCTGAAACCTTGCGGGCAGGGTGTTCGTATATTTATGCAGTGAGTTGAGCTACGATGGTAGAGGTAAGTCTGTCTTCAAAAGGGGTCTCATGAACGAAGATATTCCTGAAAACGAACGACCAAGCAGCCAGACCATTTCTCCTGGTTGGGACGTAGTCCGGCCTACCGGTCGGCGGCGTGGGTATCGCTCGCTGTTCTGGCCAATAGTCCTGATCGGTGTTGGTGTTCTGTGGTTGATGTCCAACGTGGGCCTCATCGGCAGCGAGAATCTGTCTGTCTTGGTGCGGCTGTGGCCGCTGATCTTCATCGTCGTTGGCCTGGACATTCTGGTTGGACGCGACTCGCCAGTGCTGGGCGCGTTGATCGGCCTAGCGGCAGTGGCGCTGATCGTGGCTCTGGTTCTGGTTGGCCCGTCGATGGGGCTGGCTGGAGACGCCAACTTCTTTGGCCTCCCAGTCCCTGTCGGCGATATGGAGATGAAGCACGGCAGTTTCGTGGAGCCTGTCGGTAGCGCTGAATCAGCCACCGTCAACCTAGACCTCGGCTGGGAGCAAGCCGAGGTGTATGCTCTGGACAGATCGACCAGCCTGATAGACGCCGAGCTGGACTATACCGGTGAGATTCGCTTTGATGTGAGTGGCGAGCGAGCCAAGACGGTTAATCTGGCGCAGCGAGAGAGCGGCCAGATCGGCCTGGGCTGGATCAGCACCATTGGGCAGAATCCGCTGTGGAGCATTGGCCTCAACCCGGATGTGCCGATGGACCTCCATATCGATGTCGCTTCAGGCAGCGCCTCGCTCGACCTGGCGGAGCTGAACATCACTGCCCTGGAGATCGAAGGCGGCTCTGGCAGTGCGCAAGTCGGTCTGCCCGCCACTGGCGCCGGATACCGAGCTGTGATCGATGCAGGCTCCGGCTCGTTCCAGGTCGATGTGCCGCAGGATACCCAAGTTGCAATGGAGGTTAGCGGCGGTTCGGGCAGCTTCGGGATCGACATCGGCAGTGGCGCGGCAGTGGACATATCGTCAGATGTGGCCTCAGGCTCGTTCACGGTCAGGATCGGTCCGGATGCCGATGTCAGGCTGGAAGCCGAAGGGGGGAGCGGCAGCCTGACGATTGATGTGCCGGGCGACGCCGCCGTGCGTGTCGTGGTCGAGCGCGGTGGATCTGGCTCGGTGAATGTCAGGGGTGGGTTTGATCTGGTTGACGACGGCGGTGACAACGATCGCGACACCGGCGTGTGGGAAACATCTGGCTTCCAGGCCGCAGCTCACACGATTGTCATCACGATCGCTGATCTAGGATCGGGCAGTGTGTCGATCAACCGGTAGAAGTTAGTCCGTTCTCAATCTTTCAGAGGCAGGAGCGACCAACTGGTCGCTCCTTGACTCTGGCTGAGTGTGTGGTTGGGTGTCCTACGGCACGCTTAGCTGTACTCCGACGCCATGCACGTCCACAATGTAATCGCCACGTCCTGGCACAGAGGTCAGCACGTGCGTCACCTGAAACTCTTTGATCACCTGGATGCAGAGCATGTCAGAGGGGCGACGGGTCTCCACCGTCACCAGTACAGTGTTGCCTTCCAGCCGATCGGAGACCCTGCCGACAGTCGTGCAACCGTCCGGTAGATAACCGTAGATTGTCACCTCTGGCTTGCCAGAGGCCGTGCCGTTAGCCCTGACCGTGACGCGCTCCACTGCCGCCAACCCGTACTGGTACCCTGGCTGTTGCGGCTCTCCCGCCCCTGGAGGTGAAGACGGTTGGATCGGCGCCTGGTCGGTTGGCAGCGTGTTGTCTGAGTAGAGCGTGAAGGTGGCTATCATGCCGTTGACCTCGACCGTGTAATCCCCTGCTGTTAAGCCATACACCTCCAGCGGAACTGTTTCTTCGAACGGCACCAGCGATTCGGTACATTGCGCTTCTGACGGGTGTGCCGGGCGGCGGATGACGATCTTGATGTGGAAAGCGTTGCCGCTGCGCTCCTGCATCACCTGATCGATCTCGGTGCACCCATCACGAAAGCTTCCCCGTGCCACAGCATGAATCTGCACCGGGAAGGACTCCAGTGTCAGGACCTCCAGGCTACTTACCTCGGCCATGCCATGGGTGTACTCGTCGGCTGCGGGTTGATCAGGAGCGTTGCCGCCGGGAGCAGGTGTCTCGTCGGAGCTGATCGGCTGATCGGGGCCGGGCGGCGATCCTTCGTCAACCACCGAGGGCTGTCCGTCGCAGCCGCTCGCCAGCACGGCTATCAGGGTGAATGCCAAGCCAATGAATAGCGTTGTTTTCATGGATCGTGTACCCTTTCCTCACAGGGTGCGTCCCTCGTTTTATTCTATACTCAAAACGGCCAAAGGTGCATGATGGTTCCCAACCCCTTTAAAGCGCCCCTCAGGCTCACACCGCGCCTTCGAGATGGCCTGATTGTGGTAGTGTGTGTGGTCGCGCAGGCCACCTACCTGCTGGCGGCTTGGTTCAGCGATCGCCGCTTGGGGTTCCCGTTGGACGATGCCTGGATTTACCAGACCTACGCCCGCAATCTGGCCCACAGTGGGCAGTGGGCCTTTGTGCCGGGTGTGCCCAGCAGCGGCTCAACCTCGATCTGGTGGACGCCCCTGATCGTGCCTGCCCATCTGCTATCTGTGGATCCGCGCGGATGGACGTATGGGTTAGGGTTGGCCACGTTGATCGCTGCTGCGCTGGGGGCTGCGCGTCTGTTTGACGAGGATTCCCAGTCGCTGTCCCTTGCTGTTGGCTTGGCCGTGGCTTTAGAGTGGCATTTGGTGTGGGCATCAGCCTCCGGCATGGAGACAGGTCTGTGTGCGGCGCTGCTGATGTGGTTCTGGGTGTGGGTTCGCCGCCACGATCCGGCTCGGTTGGGCCATCGCTGGCTGGACGGGTTGATCCTCGGCGTGTGGGGCGGTGTCCTGTTGCTGGGCCGTCCCGAAGGCATCCTGGCGGCTGGCGCGGTGGGATTGTACGGGCTGGCCTGCCGAGGCAGGCTGCTCGATCGGCTGCGGTGGGCAGCCCTGGCCTGCCTGGGACTGACTCTGCTGCTCGTCCCCTTTCTTGGCCTGAACTACGCTGTCGGCGGGACGGTGTGGCCCAACACGTTCTACGCCAAACAGACCGAGTACGCCGTGCTGTGGCAGGTCCCCTACCTGCAACGGCTGCTCGAACAGTCGGCGGCGGCTTTTGTCGGTCCGCAGATCGTGATGATCCCCGGCCTGCTTGTCGATCTCTGGCGCAGAGTGCGTGCCCGCCCGGTTGACGGTGCGGCCTTGCTGCCGCTGGTATGGGTCGTGCTGCACTGGGCGCTGTATGCGGCTCGCCTGCCCGTGACTTACCAACATGGGCGCTACGCCATACCGACAGTGGGGGTGGTCGTCATCTACAGTGTGCGCGGCATGGTGAGTATCGCTAGGCCCCGGTCTCGTCATGTCCTGGTGCGAATGTTGAGCATCACTTGGCTGATCGCGGCTGCCGTCCTTTTCCCCGTTACGCTGGGTATCTTGGGTGCTCCAGCCTATGTACGTGACGTGGCATTTATTGAAGAGGAGATGGTCGCTACAGCACATTGGGTGGCCGATCATACTGCTCCGGATGCGGTGATCGCTGCCCACGACATCGGCGCCCTGGGCTACTTTGCCCCGCGCAAGCTGGTGGACTTGGCTGGACTGGTCTCGCCCGACGTGTTGTCGGTGATGCATAGCGCTGAGGGGCTGGATGCCTACCTTGCTACCAGCGGAGCGGACTACTTGATCGTCTTTCCAGGGTGGAACGAGACCTATGCTCGCCTGGTCAGTTTGCCACGGTATCAGGCCATATGGTCGGCCTCGGAACGTGAAGGTTACAGAGGGTACTCAGAATTGGGGCCGATGACGGTCTACCGCGTGGCTGGCCAGGAGTCGGGCTGGTGAGTGACCCTGGGAACTCAGGGCGGCATCACAAACTCATGATGCGCTGGTTGGGGCGCTTGCCCCCTCTAGTAGGCTGTGATAGACTAAGAAGAGTTTGGTGCTATGGTACCCTAGTACCATAGCAGATAAAGGTGGCCAGTAGGCGCAGATCGCTCTTTCGAGGCATCCATGAGCCAGGAAGTGTCTGATCGACCCAGCAAAGAAGCCATCTCAATCATGATCATCGACGATCACCAGATATTCCGCCAAGGTGTCGAGATCAACCTGGGGCTTCACGAGGATATTCGCGTTGTCGGGCAGTGTGGGGATGGCACACAAGCTTTGGCAATGATCCGCAAGCTACAGCCCAGAGTTGTGCTCATGGACATCAACCTGCCGCACATGAATGGTATCCAGGTCACGCATCAGCTCATGTCTGAGCGACAGCCTGTGCGGATCATTATGTTGACGGCTTACGATGACCCTGAGCAGATGTTGCACGCCATGCGTGCCGGGGCCTCAGCTTATTGCGCCAAGGAGATCGAACCAGAGCAGTTGGTTCAGGTGATCCGTCATGTGGTGGAAGGCCACTATGTGGTGCACCACCAGATCTTCGACCGTGAAGGTATCGAGCAGTGGATGGAACAGGGCGTAGAGACGATTGCCGGGCAGTACTACGCTGACATGGGGGAGACCTTCTCTCCACTTTCTCCGCGCGAGATGGAGATTCTACAGTTCGTCACGCAGGGCTTGAGCAACAAGGAGATTGCGCAGACACTCAAGATCAGCCATCAAACGGTCAAAAACCACATGACGTCGATTCTGCGCAAGTTGGCCGTGGAGGATCGGACTCAGGCGGCGGTCTTTGCTTTGCGGCATGGCTGGGTGCGTCTGAGAGATACGCTTCAGAACGTGGGGTCGGAGACCGACTATTGAGACGAGTTCTTTCCGTTTTTGTTATGGTGAAGGCAGGCGATTGCTATGGTAGATGCACAGACAACGCTTAAGAAGAGCAACAAAGACGAAGCCATTGATGTCCTGCGGGGTGCGCTGGAGCAGTTGAATGCCGAGTTGCGTGACAACAGTGCCAAGATGAATCAGTCGCGCGGCCAAGTCGAGCAGCTTGCTCAGCGTAACGCGGTGGTGCTTGGCGAGGTCAAACGGATTGAGGGTGCGCTGGAGCAGACGCCGCGGCTGACGATCAAAGAAGCTTATGGCGAAGCGCTCGATACCCAGCAGCGGCTTTTGAACATTCGAGGCCAGTTGGAGAAGCTCCAGGTCGAAGAGACGCTGGTCAGGCGCACGATTGACATTCTTCAGAATATGTTGGATGTGCTGTCCAGGCCGGAGGACACCGATGGGGCTGAAGAAAGCTTCAATGCCCGTGAGATCATCATCCGCGTGATCGATGCCCAAGAGCAAGAACGCGACCGCCTGGCGCGTGCCATGCACGATGGGCCGGCCCATGCGCTAACCAACTTTATCCTCCAGGCCGAGATTTGCCAGAAGCTCTTCGAGCGCAACCCTGAGAAGGCCCGTGAGGAGTTGTCTAACCTCAAGACCGCAGCCAATGAAGCTTTTCAGAAGGTGCGCGCCTTTATCTTTGACCTGCGCCCCATGATGCTGACCGACCTAGGTCTTGTGCCCACGTTGAAGCGATACACTGAGGCCTTCGCCGACAAAACTGGCATCGAGACGGAGTTCAATCTGGTCGGGCGCGAGCGCCGCCTGGAGCATTACCGCGAAGTTCTGATGTTCCGTGGGGTTCAGGCTCTCATATCCAACGCGCGTGACCACAGCGGGGCGACCTTCATCCGCGTGACGCTTGAGATGGGCGGCGATCAGGTGCGGGCTGTTGTGGAGGATAATGGACGTGGGTTTGGCACGGGCAAGTTAAGCCTGAATGCCTCCAACAGCGAGGCGCTGGGCCTGGGAGCGCTTCAGGAACGGGTCACATTGGTAGGCGGCCATATTCGGGTGGACAGCATTGCGGGGCAAGGAGCCAAGATCGAGATCACCATTCCCGCAGGACCAGAACAGGAGGAATCCGGGAGCTAGGTGCTCCCGTTCTGGCTGTATTTCGCGGGTCCTGGATGTTTCTGATGCGCCTTGAATCTGGCATGCAACAGAATGATAACAAGTACGCAACTCCTATTTACAGTGTCTGGAAGGTGCGTTACAATGCACTTCAGATTGGCAGTGACATAATTTCATTTCAGTCATAAAAGGAGTGAATACCATGTTGTTCGTACCGCGTGAGGAAGGTCAGGGTCTCGTTGAGTATGCTCTGATCCTCGTTTTGGTGGCTGTGGTCGTGATCGTCATCCTGGCGCTGCTCGGCCCCGCCATCGGCAACGTGTTCAGCAACATCATCAAGCAGATCTAGAACCGTTGCGTATTGTCACTGCATAATAGTAGGTTGCAGAGCCTCACAGAGTGAGGCTCTGCACGTTCTAGGCAAAAGCTGACTCTGGCATGGTTGTTGCTTCTTTTTTTCAGGTCGCTCTGCTAGGAAGGTTGGCATCCGTGTGCAGGACCTGCCTCTTGTTCCCCGGCTAACCGGGGCCTTGCTTGACACATCAGTTGAATTGAGTATAGTATGGGCAAACTTGGTGCCCACCGGCGAGTTTGCCCGAAAGAGCTCCTGGCCGCGTGTGAGTTCCTTTCTGCGTGGTATGGTGGGTAACAATCGTTGGCGTCGAATCTGTAACGAGAGTATAGTGAAGCCTGGCGTCACGTTTCTGGTCACATACTTGCGGTGGCCCTGCTGGCGGTGGAGAAAGAGGGTCTATGCCCAATAAGATCAGAGTCTTACTTGTTGACGACAACGACGAGACCCGCGATGGGACCAAGCGTCTGCTTGAATACGAAGACGACATCGAGATTGTTGATTTTGCCGATAATGGCTTGATGGCCATCGAAAAGGCAAAAGAACTCCAGCCCGATGTGATCCTGATGGACATCAACATGCCGGTCATGGATGGTCTGACGGCCACCCAGCGCCTGCAAGTTGAAGCTCCCCGCTGCCAGGTTATCATTGTGTCCGTTCAGGACGATCCCAACTACATGCGACAGGCCATCCGGGCGGGGGCGGTTGACTTTGTAGCCAAGCCGATCAGCTCGGATGAGATGGCCGAATCCATCCGTCGGGCCTACGCCAAGCGGCCCGCTGAGGTCGTCGTACCAGGTCCTGGAGACGACTATGGCCGTGCTGACCGCGACCGTGACAGGGGGCGTCCACAGGGGGTTGTGATCACTGTCGTTGGCACCAAGGGCGGCGTGGGTAAGACCACCATTGCGGTGAACCTGGCTGTGGGCTTGGCGCGTGCTAAACCCGGCGCTCGAGTGCTGATCGTCGATGGCAGCCTGCACTTTGGCGATGTGGCCGTGTTCCTGAACACGCGCGGCCAATACAACGTGGTGGATATGGTCTCCATGGCCGAGGTGCCTGAGGAGATCGACTCGCAGTCAGCCGAGGTGATCATGGTGTCGCACGAGAGCGGCGTGAAGTTGCTCGTGTCGCCGCCGAACCCCGGTGAGGCAGGCGCTGTCACATCTGATCTGTTTGTCAACATGCTAAACTATCTGAAGACGCTGTTTGACTACATTGTCGTCGATACGGCCACCATGTTCGATCAGGTGTTGATTGGCGCCATCCAGGGTTCAGACCGGTTGCTGATGTTGACCACAGCAACCATGCCTGCTTTGAAAGATGCTAAGATCGTGTTCAGTGAGTTGACGGCGGCAGAGTATCAGATGGACCACGTCCTGTTGGTGCTCAACATGTTTGACAAGAACAGCCGCATCACCGCTGACCAGATTGCAAACTTCCTGAAGCACCCGGTGGCCCTCCAGATTCCCGTTGACCCCAACGCGAATGAGGCGGTTAATCGTGGCATAGCGCTGATTACGCTCGATCCTCGTCGGACGGCAGCCGTTCGTCCCTTGATGGATCTGGTACAATTAGTGATAGACAGCGTTGAAAAGGTCGAGGTTGAAGATAGAGAAGGCGAGCAGACACCCCGCGGTAGAACAGGCCCGTTCTCTCGCCTGCGTGGCGGGTAAGCGGCGTGTCTGCAAGAGAGGAGTGGTGAATCGTGTCCTTGCTAAAGCGTATTGAGCGTGGTGAAGGTGCGGGTCAGGGTCAGCCTGGGGGGCAACCTGCTGGCCCGGCCCCGGCCCGTCAGGAGGGTGCTCAGCCGCCTATGCGTCCTCGTCGCGAGCCTATCCATGGTGCAATCGGGCAGGTTGGTGGCATTGACATCAGGGAGCGCGTGCAGCGCCGCTTGCTGGAGGACCTGGGGCCTGGTGAGACCTTCGATATGAGCCGGGCCGATGATCTGAGGGCGCGGATCGACGATCTGTTCAACCAGGTGTTGATGGAAGAGAACATCGTTCTGGCGCGAAATGAGCGCCGTCGTCTCCATGAGCAGATTGTCGCTGAGATGCTGGGCTTTGGCCCCCTTGAGCCGCTCCTCGATGATCCCGAGATCACTGAGATCATGACCATTGGCCACGAGAAGCTCTATATTGAGCGTAAGGGTCTCCTGGAGTCGGTTCCAGTGCACTTCGAGAGCGAAGATCACTTGCGGCGCATCATCGACCGCATTGTGGCCCCATTGGGCCGTCGCATCGATGAAAGCTCACCGTTGGTCGATGCGCGTCTGCCCGATGGCTCGCGTGTTAACGCTGTGATTCCTCCTATTGCCATTGATGGATCGGCGCTGACCATTCGTAAGTTTGCCAAGGTGCCGCTGACGGTTCAGAACATCATCGACTTTGGCACAACCACTGTAGAGCAGATGGAGTTCCTGCGCGCGTGTGTGATCTCGGGCTTCAATATCATCGTATCGGGTGGCACTGGCTCTGGCAAGACGACGCTTCTCAACATCCTGTCGGGCTTTATCCCGTCTGATGAGCGTATCGTCACCATTGAGAACGCGGCGGAGCTTCAGTTGCGTCAGGATCACGTCGTGCGTTTGGAGAGCCGTCCGCCTAACATCGAGGGCAAGGGTGAGATCACGATCCGTGATTTGGTCATCAACTCGTTGCGTATGCGTCCCGACCGTATCGTGGTTGGCGAGGTCCGTGGTGGTGAGGCGCTTGATCTGATTCAGGCCATGAACACGGGCCACGACGGCTCAATGGGGACGGCGCACAGCAACAGCCCGCGCGATACGATCTCGCGTTTGGAGACGATGTGCTTGATGGCAGGCATGGACCTGCCGGTGCGGGCCATCCGCGAGCAGATCGCCTCAGCCATCCATATGATTGTGCACCAAGACCGTCTACGCGATGGCTCCCGCAAAATCACGCGCATCACTGAAGTGCAGGGCATGGAAGGTGACGTGGTCACCATGTCAGACATTTTCGTCTTTGAGCAGACGGGGATGGATGGCAATCGCATTGTCGGGCGCATCAAGCCGACCGGGCTGCGACCGAAGAATATGGACAAGATCATCGATGCCGGCATCCAGCTACCGCCGTCCGTGTTCGGCATTGGTCGCCGATAACCGTCCCCGGTGTTGAGCTAGAGGGTTGTCCGGCTAGGGTGGCCTACTGGGATTGGGCGCTTGAGGACAGTCCTCCAGAATTGGTGGTCAGCTTTTCGGATAGTGGGGGGATAGGGTAGGTATGCGGAGGTAAGTGCGATGGGCCTGTTTCGCAAAGACAAAACGACGGAGCGCTTGGAGCAGCTGGACTCGTTCGTCACGGAATGGCGCCCTGCACAGGAGGCTCCGTCACAGACTGTGCAGCCGACTGGCAAGTCGATGCGCGAGCAGATGGCCCAGAGTCTCGATAACCTGCTTGACCGACGCGGTCTGACGGGATCGATCCGATCCCAGTTACGCAAGGCCGATCTCAAGCTGACGGTCAGCGAGTACTTGTTGCTGCATGTAGTTGCAGCCATCCTGTTAGGAGCCGTGGGGTTCATGCTGCGCGGCGCCTTTTTCGGTGGTCTGGGCTTCATTGGGGGTCTGTTTGTGCCGCGTATCCTCGTAGGGATGCGGCAGAGTAAGCGTCTCAAGGACTTCAATAACCAGCTTGCAGACATCCTCAACTTGTGGGTAAATGCATTGCGGGCCGGCTATAGCGTTCCCCAGGCTATGGAAGCGGTGGCCAAAGAAGCGCCTCCTCCTGCCAGCGTTGAATTCAAGCGCGTGGTATCCGAGATCTCAATTGGCGTGCCTGTGGAGATCGCTCTCAACAATATGCTGTCACGCATTGAGAGCGAGGACCTGGACTTGGTGTTCACGGCAGTCAACATTCAGCGCGAGGTCGGCGGCAATCTAGCCGAGATTCTTGAAACCATCAGCGAAACCATCCGCGAGCGTGTGCGGATCAAAGGCGAGATCCGCACTCTGACAGCTTCGGGTCGCGCCACGGGCACGCTGATTGGCGTCCTGCCGATTGGTCTGGCCTTGCTGCTGATGGTCATCAACCCGCAATACATGAGCCAGTTGTTCTTTGGGCCTGATCGCGGAGGCGCCTTTATCCCTGGATTGCCTATCCCGTGCGGCTGGCCACTGATCGGCATCGGCCTGACGATGATGGCCATTGGCATTGCTATCATCAACCGCATCATCGACATTGAGGTCTAGCGGAAGAACTGCTGAAAATCTGCCTGATATGAGATGTTCGACCCGCTGAGACCCAACAAGGGAAGGGCGGGGGATGAGAGGCGGTCAGGCGCGGTTGGGTGGGTTGTTTCGTAGCAGCGTTGGCGTGGCGCAAGTTCATTCGGAGGGATAGGGCGGATGAACATACTCCCTTTGATCGCGATCGGTGTTGTAGTAGTGGTGGTGGCCGTGGTTCTGATCATTGTAGGGATGCGCAATTCCTCCAATGTCGATCCACTGGCAGACCGTCTGGCGGAGTACGTCGGTGAGGCAGAGGTCCAGGCCAATCTCGAAGAAATCGAGATGTCGGTGCCATTTGCCGAGCGCGTGATTCTGCCTATCGCTCAAAGCCTGGCCAAATTCACTACTCAGTTCACGCCCAAGGAGACACTCGAGAAAACCCAGCATCAGATTGAGTTGGCTGGCAATCCCAACAATCTGACACCGACCCTGTTCTGGGGGATGCGCTTTGGTGGGATGGTCGGATTGGGGTTGATTCTGCTGATTCTGTTCAGCGTTTCGGGCCGTCCGGCGAGCTGGCTGATCATCGGCGGCGTTGGTGGGGCAGCCTTGGGCTTCATGCTCCCCCAAATGTGGCTGGGGAGCAAGATCACCAGACGACAACAAGCTATCCTCAAAGCCCTGCCAGATGCGCTTGACCTGATGTCTATCTGCGTGAGCGCCGGGTTGGGCTTTGACCAGGCCATGGGCAAGGTCTACGAGAAGTGGGACAACGATCTGGCGCTGGCTTTTGGGCGGGTCATCCAGGAAATCCAGGTGGGCAAGACTCGCCGTGAGGCGCTCCGCTCGATGGCGGAGAACATGGACGTACCTGACGTGACCACCTTCGTCGGCGCGATCATCCAGGCCGACCAACTCGGCGTGAGCATCTCCAGAGTGCTCACCATTCAGGCTGACCAGATGCGTATCAAGCGCCGCCAGCGCGCACAGGAGAAAGCCCAGCAAGCCCCGGTGAAAATGATGATCCCGATGGTCATCTTCATCTTCCCGTCGATCTGGATTGTGTTGCTGGGCCCGGCGGGTGTGCAATTGTTCAAGGCCTTCTTTGGCGGTGGCCAGTAAGATCACGACTCATTTCAATCCAGACTGGCATCTGCTTGCCGGTGTGTCATGAACGCGAGCAGCGTTACAGAGCAGGTTCAGCAGCTTTCGCAGGCTATCCTGGACCTGCTCTTTCCGCCTCGTTGCGCGGCCTGTCATCGTGTGGGAACGAACCTGTGCCCTGAGTGTCTGGGGTCGTTTGTCCCACTGGGCAACTCAGTGTGCCAGATATGCAGCACACCGCTTCCCAGGCCCGGTCTGTGTGAGCGCTGTGCCGTCCAGCCCCCTGCCTTTGTGGGTGTGCGCAGCGCTTTTCGGTATGACGGGGCTGTCCGGCAGGCCATTTTGGCACTCAAATATAAGCGACAACGTGCATTGGCTTCTCCCTTAGCGGCTGCGATGGCCCATGCGATTGCCCTGCCGGTGGACGGCGCTGCTGTCTTGTGCCCGGTGCCCATGCACCGCGATCGGCAGGCACAGCGTGGTTACAATCACGCCGAGTTGCTTGCTGTTCACTTGGCCGAAGTGTGGCACTTACCCAGACTTGCGCCAGAGGCCTTACAACGTGTCAAGCCGACCCCCAGACAGGTCGAGTTGGACGCTGCTGCCCGACAGGCTAATCTCCAGGATGCTTTCGTCGCTCAGTGTGAAGCTGTCCAGGGGCGGGTGGTCTTGCTAGTAGACGATGTGTGTACGACGGGTGCGACACTGCATGCCTGCGCCGAAGCTCTGCTGGCGTGCGGTGTGGCATCTGTTTGGGGGATCACGTTGGCCCGGACGCCCTGATTGCAGTGTGGAGTATTGCTCAGGAGGCTAGGGGTCTATCCCGAAGCTGGCTTGTCGAGGCTGTGAAGGGCAAACCCTGAGCATTGCCCACTGGTCACTCTGTGGGCAATACCCAAGTGTTTCACCTTGTGAGTGGTTGTTTGAGGCTCTTCTGGTGAAACCTCAGTCCGGTCGCAGGTGTTCCGGCCAAACGCTTGATCTTGCCGGTCAGCTTGAAAGGAGCCTACGATGGAGATCGAGATTCGCGGACGCAATGTCGATATTACACCGCGGTTGCAGTCCTATGTTGAGCGCAAGGTCGAACGCCTTGATCGCTACATGCCCAATATTGTATTGGTGCAGGTAGACCTGGCTGAAGAGAAGGCCAACCGCATGGGAAACCGCCTCGTGGCGCAGATCACCGTGCGCACAGCGCGTGGCAACATCCTGCGTTCTGAGGAGCGGACGACCGATCTATATGCCGCAGTCGATTCGGTAGTGGACAAGTTGTACCGCCAGATTGAGCGTTACAAGGGCAAGCGCAAGCGCCGGGGCGAGCCACCAGAGGATTTCACGGGGTTCGAGACCGCGGTTGAGCTGGCTGACCGAGAGCTGCAGGTTGGCAAGGTGATCCGTCGCAAGCAGTTCTCCATTGTCCCCATGCACGAAGAAGAGGCTATCGAGCAGATGGAGCTGCTGGGGCACGACTTCTTCGTGTTTGTCAACGCTGAGACGGGCGGAGTTAACGTGCTGTACCGCCGCCGCGACAATAACTACGGCCTGCTGGAGCCAGAGATCGAGTGATCTCTCCTCCACCGCGGGGTTATGCTGGGGTTATGCCAAACAATCAGGGGGATGGCCTTTGCCATTCCCCTGATTGCTGTTGTGTCTTTTTCGATCCGCTTACCAACCTCGCAGGTACTCTGCCCAGTCGGTGTGGGCTTCAGACAGATGGCCAAACAGATATTCGGCAGTCGCCACAGGCTCACGAGGCTGCCTCCGCAGCGTCATGTTGGCTTCCTGCGGAGTACGCCCCCCCTTGCGGCGGTTGCAGCTTGGGCAGGCTGCCACCAGATTACTCCAGGCGTGTTGGCCGCCTCGGTGGCGCGGCACCACGTGATCGACCGTCAGGTTAGAAGTCCTTTTGCCGCAGTACTGGCAGGTGAAATCGTCCCGCCGAAAGATCTCGCGCTTGCTGAGCTTGACGCGCGGGTGTGGACGATGCACCATGTAAGACAGCCTGACTATCGACGGACGTGGAAAAGTAGACGAGGCGGTCCTGATGACGCCTCGTCCATCGCACAGCATCTCTGCCTTCCCGGTCATCATCAGGCCGACTGCTCTCCGCATGGTGCATACGTGTAATGGCTCGTAGTTGGCGTTGAGTACCAGCACTCGGTCGTTCAAGTGGCCCTCCTCGTCAGGGCCGAACGTAGCATGCCCACGTTCGCAGGGCAAATACGGGGCCATTGTACCAGGGGCCTGGAGACGGCGCAATTGTTTTGTTGCCATTCTAGAGGACGCTACTGGTCGGCTTTGGGAAATGGAAAGGGCCGCGCCAAGATTTGAGGAACGGCGCGGCCCGCACACCTAGACCTGGGATCAGGGTGCCCAGTTGAACCCGTAAAAGGTGGTAAGCATGGGTGGGACCTCGACTGGTCCGAGGGCAATCGGCTGCTGGATCAGCCGCATCGGGTTTGACCCGTCGTAGCGTACAATCTCTAAGTACAGGCGGCCATCGCCAGGCGCTGAGCTGTACACCACCAGATCGCCTGCCGGAGACCAGGTGGGGAAGCCTTTGGTCGAGTTGGTGCCGCCAGTGATCGTTTTTGGATCGCTGCCATCCACATTGGCTACCACAACCTGGCGGTCCACGATGCCTGCCAGCAGTGTGCCGTCTGGAGACACTCGTCCCTCAAACGGCAGCACATTGATCACCTTCCCGTTTGGGGCTAGAACTTGCGTCCCTACGGTGATGTTCTCTCCGTACCAGTGTGGATAGGGAACACCGGTATCAAACGTGAACTCCTGGGTGATGTTCTGGATGATGCCTCTTGCCAAATCGATGATGCACACGTCATGCTGGTTGTATGGCACGCAATCCGCCACAATGCGGTCGCCACCTTCGTCCCACTGCACGCTGGACAGCCCCAGCATAGCGTGTGTGATCTGGGTTGGCGCGCTCCCGTCTGTGTTGGCGATGAACAGCTCCCCGTTGTGGGTGTAGGCGATACGTTGGAAGTTGGGATCCCATGCTGGGAAGGCCCCTTCAAGTGGCAGGCGAGTCAGATTGGCCCCATCGAAGGCCACCCAGTAGATGCCGGTCTCCAAGCAGTCGCTGCAGTTGAAATTGTTGGCTGCAAACAGGATCGCGTTGCTGACCCGCGACGAGCCGAGCGGCGGGCGGACCAGATCGAAATCATCCTCCCGCTCGTAAACCTCAAGCTGGACCGGCGTGGGAAGCCAAGTGTGTCCCAATCGTAGGCCGCCATCCTCTGCCGGATGATGGGTCATCTGGGCCGGGCTTCCACCTGCTGGGCTGACAGCATACAGGTCCATGTTGCCGTTTCCCGGATCGGCAGTGTACAGGATGTTTGTCCCATCCGGTGACCACACAGGATTTTGATTCCATACACCGTCGTCAGTGACGCGCATTAGGTTCCGACCTGTGATGTCGATCACGTAGATGTCTGAGCCGATTTCAATGTCACGGTCTGACTCAAAAGCGATGCGCGTCCCATCAGGCGAGACGGAGGGGTTGGCATTGTACGCAGCATTGTCATTGGTCAGTCGGACGATGCCGGTGCCGTCGGCGTTCATCATATAGATTTCGCTGTAGCGTGCCTCGAACAGGTCCCGGTCCGACATAAACACGATCCTACCTTCAGGTGTCCAGTCCGGAGCTCGCTCGACCCAGGGGCTATTCTCGGTGAGGTTCTTCCGCCCGCTGCCGTCCGCGTTGATCACACAGATGTCTGCCCCATCACCGCACGTGAAGGCAATGCGTGTGCCATCCGGTGACCACTTGGGGTGTTCCCCTTCGCCAAAGGTGATCTGCACTGGGTCGCTGCCGTCGAGACCCGCTACGAAGATGCCGTTGGGTCGCCGTGTCACGTTATTCGACACAGAGGCAAATGCGATGCGCGTGCCGTCCGGCGACACATCGGGCCACACGGCATGCAGATCGGGGCCGAGGTCGACTGGCGTCACTGAGTGCCCATCCAGCGACAGCAGGTAGAGCCTGTAGTCGCCATCGCGCAGCGAACCGTACACAATGACGCCAAGCTGTCCGGCCTGGATGGTTGGTGGGACAGTGGGGGTCAGGCCCGCCACCAGCGTTGCAGCCTCCGGGGGACGGCTGGGGATCGGCGGCGGAGTGGGAGTAGGGTTAAGTGGTGGCGTGGCGGCAGCTGGGGGTTGTCCTCCACCGCCGCAGGCCAGTGCCGCTAGTGCCAGCACAATCAGGGCAGACAGAATTGGCATTGACTTCTTCATGCGGGCCACCCCCTGTGCAAGGATCGGGATGGGAACTAGTATAGCACAATTGAATGTGCCACATCATTCGCTCGTGGATTTGAGAGATCGCCACTCATCTGAGCAAACCTCTAGCTGGTGCGTTCAGGGGCAGGAGGAGGAGCCTAAGTCATGAGCGCCCTCTCGCCAGCGCTTTTAACACCTCGATCAGCGCTGACTGCCACTCGTTGCCATCGTCGCGAGGTAGCCAGATCGCTGTGCGGCTGACGCGCACGTTGTGCCCCAGGCGATGCTGTAGGGCGGGTCGGTTTACGTGGGCCAACCCGCTTAAGCGAATGCTGATCTGTGTTCCCTCACTGATCAGGGCTTCCACGTCTGCCTTCAGCGCCAGTTGTTTGACCCGTAGCTGATAGAGCAGGTTCTCCGCTGGCGGCGGCAGCGGCCCGAAGCGGTCGGCCAGCTCGGCCTGCAGGTCTTGGATGGCTGCTTCGTCGGCCAAGTCGGCCATCCGGCGGTAAAGCTGGATGCGCAGCGCCATGTCTGGCACATAGTCGCTGGGGATGTACGTGGGCAGCGGTAGTTCTATTGTTACCGCTTCGCGCGGGGCGGGCAGCTCCATGTTTATGCTAGGCGTGTTCAAACTGCTCTGGCGCTGATCGCGCAGCTGCTTGACAGCCTGGGTGAGCATCCGGGTGTAGAGGTGGAAGCCGACCGCAGCAATGTGTCCGCTTTGCCGCACGCCGAGGATGTCGCCTGCCCCCCGAATTTCCAGATCGCGCATAGCGATGTTGAATCCTGCCCCAAGCTCTGTCTGCTCGGCAATCGTGTCAAGGCGTGCACGAGCTTCTGGGGTCAGCCTGCTGTACGGAGGGTGGAAGAAATAGGCAAAGGCCCGGTTAGCGCTGCGCCCCACTCGTCCGCGGAGCTGGTACAATTGCGCCAGCCCAAAGCGATCGGCGCGATCAACGATCAGGGTGTTGGCGTTGGGGATGTCAAGCCCGGCCTCAATGATGCTGGTGGAAACCAGCACGTCCACCTCGCCGGACCCAAAGCGGCTCATCACGGCCTCAAGTTGTGCCTCGTTCATCTGGCCATGGGCTATGGCGATGGTCGCCTCTGGCACGATGCGCTTCAGTCGCTCGGCCTCGGCGTAGATGGTCTGCACCCGGTTATGCACAAAGAATACCTGCCCGCCGCGATCTAGCTCGCGCAAGACTGCCTGACGGATCAGATTGTCATCGCGTCTGCCTACATGTGTCCGAACCGGCAGCCGCTCCTCTGGTGCAGTCTCAATCATGCTAATGTCACGCACGCCCGTCAGCCCCATGTACAGGGTGCGTGGAATGGGAGTGGCCGTCAGGGTCAGCACATCCACTTCGGTGCGCATCTGCTTAAGCTGCTCTTTGTGGGTCACCCCAAAGCGCTGTTCCTCGTCAATGATCAGCAGGCCCAGGTCTTTGAAATGTACGTCACTGCTCAGCAGTCGGTGGGTGCCGATCAGGATGTCGATCTTACCCCTTGACAGTTTATCGATAATGGCCTCCTGCTCAGCAGGCGAGCGGAAGCGCGATAGCATCTCGACCGTGATCGGAAAGGCAGCCAACCTGTGCGTGAAGGTCTCGTAGTGCTGCTGTGCCAGCACAGTGGTCGGCACCAGCATTCCGACCTGCTTGCTGTCCATCACGGCCTTAAAAGCTGCTCGCAGGGCGACCTCGGTCTTGCCATATCCCACATCCCCGCAGATCAGGCGATCCATCGGACGTGGGCGCTCCATGTCTTGTTTGACCTCGCTCAGCGCCCTGAGCTGGTCCTCTGTCTCGATGTAGGGGAACGACGCCTCAAGCTCATGCTGCCAGGGAGTGTCGGGGTTGAAAGCGTGGCCAGTCACTACTTCACGTGCTGCGTACAGCTCAAGCAGTTCCCGCGCGATCTCCTCCACTGCCGCACGTGTTCGTTCCTTGACGTGCATCCAGTCTGATGTGCCCAGCCGTGAAAGCTCCGGCGGCTGGTCGTCAGCGCCCACGTAGCGGCTCAGGCGGTCAGCCTGGTGAATCGGCACATACAGCACGTCACCTCCTGCGTAGGCTACCACCAGGAATTCGCGGTCGTTTCCGGCTAGGGTGCGCTTTTCCAACCCCTGAAAGCGCCCGATCCCGTACTCGATGTGCACCACATAGTCGCCAGGAGCCAGGTCGGCAAAAAAATCCTCCGGCGCGATGGCGCGGGGCTGCCGCCGGCGACGTGGCTCTGGCCGCCGCCACCCGAAGATCTCTGCATCGGTGAAAAGATAGGTGGTCGTTGCACCGCTGCTGAGCTGCCAGCCTTCAGACAATGCACCCTGCACAAAGACCGGGAGACCGGGATCGGGTAGTTCTGGCAGGCCCTCGGTGGGCGTGGGGTGCGCGCGCTGAAAGCGCTCATGCCACAAGTCGGCCAGCCGCGCCGACTGCCTCGACACGATCACTATGCGGTGGCGCCCTGCGCGGGTCAGATCGCGCAGGTGGTCGAGGAAGGGTTTTAGCTCGCCGGCGTAGCGCGGCCCAGGCGCAAACAGATTGCCTATCTGGACAGGTTCGGTCTCTTCGAACCTGTTGTCTGCCAGCCCGCCTAGTTCCACCGCGCCGCTGTGGGCAAGGTCGTCATTGAGCTGGCTCCAGGTTACGAAGGGCAAAGGCATGTCCTCTGGAATGTCATCTGCACTGAGATGCGCTTCGCGCAGGCTCATGGCTTGCTGCTCCAGCTCGCCGATCGTGTCTGCCAGATCCGCCCAATCGTCAACCAGCACCAGAGTATGCTCCGGCAGGTAGTCGAGCAGGCTGACCGTCTCGTCGAACATCCACGGCAGGTAGAACTCCAGCGTGTCAAAGGCGCGCTGCTGGAGCAGCGCCTCGTAATCAGAACAGAGACCTGTATCCGATTCGGTGTCGTTGGGCGCAGTGGGCAGTGTAGCCAACCATGCCTTGAGGCGCGCGGCAGCAGTTGGCCCGTAGACAGGCAGAGCCTCGCGGGCAGGTGTCACTATCACCGCCTCGCACATCTCGTGGCTACGCTGTGTGGCTGGGTCGAAGAGCCGCAACGACTCTATTTCATCCCCCCATAGCTCGATGCGCGCCGGCTGCTCAGCAGCGATGGGGAAGATATCGAGGATGCCTCCCCGCCTTAAGAAGGTTCCCGGCTCGGTCACAATTGTGACCGGTTCGTAACCCATGTGGAGCCACTGGCGCAACAAGGCATCCGGTTGACCACCTGCGATTCGTGCACCGCGCTCAATGCGCAATATGTGGCTCTGCAGGATTGCAGGTGGGAGCGTGCGCTGCATCAGTCCACGTGCCGAGGTGACGATCACAGTGCCGGGCAGCGGCTTGCTGTACAGGTCGGCCAGCACCTGAAGACGCGACCGTGTGGTCCGCGGTCCCCAGGGGGCGCGTTCGTAGAAGAGAGCATTAGGTTCCGGGAAGGTCAGCACGCGCAGGCTCGCGCTCCAGGCCACGATCTGCTCCGCTAGGTTGCTGGCGCGATCGGCGCGGGCGGTGATGACCAGCACTGGACAGTCTGCGTCGTGGGCCAGTGCAGCGCATACGTAAGGCCGTGCGGTTTGGATCAGGCCGAGTCTCGTGCTGCGCCGGCTGCCAGCCAGATCGGCCAGTAGGGAGCGATACGCTCCCTGTTGGCGCAGAATGGGGAGGAGGCCGGAAAGGTCCATCGCTCAGCTCTGTTCTGCTGGACCGTTGTAACGGCTCATCGCCAAGTCGATGCCGTCGCTGAGCCAGGTTTCGATTGCGTCACTGGCGCGGCTGTAGACTTCCCGGATGATGGGCAGCTGCTCAGCATCAAAATCCTGGAGGACATAGGCGGCGGGGTCCATGCGGCCTGGCGGTCGCCCGATACCGATCCGTAGCCGGGGAAATTGCTCACTCCCCAGCCGCTCAATGATGCTTTTCATGCCCTTCTGGCCCCCCGCCCCGCCCTCTGGGCGCATCCGGATCGTGCCCACCGGCAGGTCCAGGTCATCAAACACCACCAGCAGGTCGTCAGGTGTGACCTTATAGAACTTCACCAATGCAGCGACGGGGATACCGCTTAGATTCATGAACTTCTGTGGCTTGACAAGCACGGCTGGCTGCCCGGCAATCGTCCCGATTGTGATCAACGCGCCATTCTGCATGCGGCTGAACTTGAGGCCGTGCCGTTCGGCCAGGTGATCGATGACCTGAAAGCCGATGTTGTGCCGATTGTTCTTGTAATCACGACCCGGGTTGCCCAGGCCGACGATCAGATGTTTGCCCATGGTCGATGAAATGCACTTGACTCTGATGGGACCCCTGGCGGATTGTCATCATCTGCGGCGAGCGCCTTTTCCTGTCCCTCTGAGGGTATCGAGCACCGGATTGACGATCTCCCGCCGGAAGCGCCACCACGCTGTCCGCAGCGTGCCACGAGCTGCTGCACGTATCAGGCTATACACTCCCAACACTGCGAACGCACTGACCGTGATCAACATGCCTCTCCAGGCTGCCAGACGAAGTCGGTCGGCGCGCAGTGGCGAATCACTCAGGTCCATAGGGGTTGGCGTGACGGTTGGGCCGCCGGGTGTGGGTGATGGGCGCGGTGTGCGTGTGGGTGGTTGCCAGATCAGCGGCGTAGGTGACGGGCCAGGCGTGGGCGTGCCAGGCGGCGGTGTTGGGGTAGGGGGCGGCGGTAGTGTGGGCAGCGGTGTGGGGGTGGCATTGCCGATCTGGACATGCACCTCGTCGCTGATCGCCTGCCCGTCGTTCCGGATCACCTGCAACCGTAACACATAGCGTCCATCGGGCAGTCCGGTGGTGTCCCAAATGCCCAGGATACCATCGCGCACCTGCTGAGCCACCGGCGGCTGGACTGCCGTCCAGGGAACATCGGAAGGGGTAGGGTCGATGTTGTAGTCGAGCTGATAGAAACGAAAGTCGATATCGACTGCCGTCCCCGTGATCGTTACAGCGCCTGACACGATCTCGTTATTTTGTGGGCTAGCAATGTCCGCGATGCCTTCAGCATCCTGCTGATGCGGCAGAGCCAGCAGGGCTGCCAGTGCCGTGGCTAGAATCCATAGGGTTGTGCTGCGCATTGGCTCAAGGTGCCCCGTCCAGGTTTGTCGGAATCCGAAAGCCTAGTTTAACCTATCTGTACACCCGAAGCCACATTCCGCAGTTGAGCTGCCATGCCCTGGAGAGAAATGCTGCCCGCAGTCGAGGCTGGTTTTCAAGGAGGGCGACGCACAATGTATGGTGTAAGTCGCGGCCAGGACCGAAAACACCACACGACTTGTGGGCCGGGGCAGTGCGAAAATGCTTCGATACTTGACCGCAGCGAACCATGGGGCAAAGACGAATAAGGCTCACAGGACGGCCACCTGAGCGCACGGGATGGCCTGAATCCATCACGGCAACCTCTTGGCTAGGTCGGCCTGCCAGGGGGACGCTCAGGTGGTGGCGTTCCCTTGCGAGGCTGTCTCACTTTGAAGCTCCTGCACTTCGGGTTTCCGCTCGTCCTTAGCTCCCTCGGCCGTTGGGCTATCTTCAGATGTGCCGTCCGATTCGTCTTCGAGCGGCTCCAGCAGCGCTGCCTCCAGCACCTCGTCCATGCGGCTGACCATGACGATGTTCAGGTCCTTGCGAGCTAGACGTGGTACCTCGGTCAGGTCCTTGGCATTGTCTTTGGGCATGATGACGTTGTAGATGCCCACTCGGTGGGCCGCCAATACCTTCTCTTTAATCCCTCCCACCGGAAGCACGCGACCATGTAACGTGATCTCCCCTGTCATCACAATGTCGTGCCGCACAGGGCGGCGCGTGAAGGCCGACACCAGCGCTGTCGCCAGCGTGATCCCCGCCGAGGGGCCATCTTTGGGGATGGCCCCCTCTGGCAGGTGAATGTGCACATCGGAGTTCTCAAAGCGCTCAGCATCGATCCCAAACTCGTCGGCTCGCGAACGGGTATAACTCAACGCAGCTTGCGCGCTTTCCTGCATAACGTCTCCCAGCTGACCGGTCAACGTCAGATTGCCTTTGCCTGGCATCAACGTCACCTCTACTGGCAGCACGTCGCCGCCCACTTCTGTCCAGGCGATCCCCAGCGCCAGCCCTACTTCGTCAGTCTCGCTGATAAGAGGGCCAGGGATGCGTGGCGGTCCCAGGAACTTGTGCAGGCTCGCGTCAGTGATGCGGTGGGGAAAGGTACGTCCTTCGGCCACGCGGCGGGCAACTTTTCGGCACACGTTGGCAATCTCACGCTCCAGGTTGCGCACGCCGGCTTCGTAGGTGTACTGGCGGATGATGGTCTGAAGGGCCTTCCGCTCAAAGACGATCTTCTGCTCCTGGATGCCGTTGGTCTCCAGTTGTTTGGGAATCAGGAAAACGCGGGCAATCTCAAGCTTCTCTTCCTCGATGTAGCCGGGGAATTCGATGATCTCCAGCCGGTCTCGCAGCGCCGGCGGGATAGGATCGGTGGTGTTGGCCGTCGTGACGAACATCACGTGGCTCAGATCGTAGTCGACCTCCAGGTAGTGATCGGAGAAGGCGTGGTTCTGCTCCGGATCAAGCACTTCCAACAGTGCCGCCGCCGGGTCGCCCCGGAAATCCAGACCAAGCTTGTCAATCTCGTCGAGCATAAAGAGTGGGTTGATCGATCCGGCTCGCCGCATGGTTTGCAGGATGCGGCCGGGCATTGCCCCAATGTAAGTCCGGCGGTGGCCACGAATCTCGGCCTCATCGCGCACACCCCCCAAGGAGACCCGGACAAAGTTGCGGCCCAGCGCCCTGGCTATCGATTTGCCCAGCGAGGTTTTTCCGGTGCCAGGCGGTCCTACAAAGCACAAGATCGGCGACTTCATCTTGTCGCGTGCCAGCTTGCGCACAGCAATGTGCTCGATGATGCGCTCTTTCGCCTTCTCCAGGCCGTAGTGTTCGTCATCCAGTACCTGCGCCACGTGCTGGACGTCCAAGTTGTCCTCGGTTTGCTCTGCCCAGGGCAGTTCGAGCAGCCAGTCCAGATAGGTGCGAATGATGCCTACCTCAGGGGCCATCGCCGGCATAGCTGCCAGCCGATCCACCTCTTTCATGGCCTTGGCCTTGACCGAGTCGGGCATCGTGGAGGCCTGCACGCGCTCGCGGACCTCGCCGATCTCCTGCTGGAAGACATCAGTCTCCCCTAGCTCGCTCTGGATGACGCGCATCTGCTCCCGCAGGAACATCTCCCGCTGCGACTTGTCTACCTCCTGCTGGACGCGGGTGTGAATGTGGTCCTCGATCTCCAGCACCTCCAGCTCTTTGCCCAGCAGGATGCTGATCCGCATCAGGCGCTCAGCCGGATCGATGATCTCCAGCAGTTCCTGGCGCTGCTCGGTGCTCAGATTCAGTGTGGTGGCTACAAGGTCGGCCAGCCAGCTTGGGTCCCCGACGTTCATGGCATACACGTAAGCATCTTCTGGCAGGCTGCGGTTGAGCTGCACACACTTCTCGAACAGGGCAAGTACAGCCCGCATCCGGGCCTCAATCTCACTCGACGGCCCGACCACTTCGTCGATGGTGCGCACTTTGGCCCGATAGTAGGGTTCCTTGGTCACGATCTCTACCATTTGGACGCGTCGGCGCGCCTGAACGAGTGCGCTAGTGGTGCCATCAGGCATTCGGAGCGTGCGACCTAGCACGACCTCGACGCCGATCTCATACAGGTCTGACTGGTTGGGTTCCTCTATTTCTGGGTCGCGCTGCGTGACGCAAATGATGGTTTTGGCCTCCCGCTGGGCAGCCTGTACGGCTTCCAAGGAGCGGCTGCGCCCAATGAACAGCGGTGTAACCATGTTTGGGAATACCACCATGTCGCGCAGCGGGATCATTGGCGCCTCGATCAAGCCATCCGCATCTGGCTCCGCCTCTTTCAGCTCACTGAAATCCACCAGCGCGTCCATAATCTGCGGGAAATCCTCGTCAAACTGATCCATAAACTGAGTATGTCTCCTGGCTTAAAGCCTGCCTCGCGCGGGGCCGATCACCCCGTCGTGGTTTTGATCAATGTACGTGCCTCGCCTGCAATAGACAGCGATCCGGTGATGCACAACGTGTCGTGACTCCTTAGTCCGGCCTGTGCGCCGCGGATCGCCTCCGCGGTTGAGCCGGTCGCAGAGAGCCCCAGTTGACTGGCCCACTCTGCACCCACCAGGCGGGCATCCGTGACGATTTGTTCTGCTCTCATGAGCAGGTCAGCTGCCTCCGCTGCACGCGGATGGTCGGCGTGAGTGAAAATGACCCGCTGAGCTGCTGGCAGCAGGGCTTTTAGCATCCCGTCGACGTCCTTGTCGCTCATGCAGCCAAAAATGATGTGCAGCCGTTCACCTCTAGCTGCTTCATCGTGGCGCAGCTCGCCCAGCGACTCGATCAATCTGGCAATCGAGTAGGGGTTGTGCGCTCCATCCAGCACAATACGCGGATGCTCGGCCACTACCTCCAAGCGGGCTGGCCATTCGACGTTCGCCAGCCCGGCGGCTTCTCCTTCCTCCGTGATCGGCATTCCCTCTCGCCTGGCTTCTCTCAGCGCGGCCAGCGCCACCGCTGCATTCTCGATCTGGAATGTCCCTGGCAGCCCGACAGTGTAGCGTGCTGTGCGGGCGCCGTCTCCAATGAGCGCCTCGCTGCCCTGCCAGGTCTGGCAGATTGGCTCGAAGTGCCAGTCGCGTCCCACCAGAGTCAGCCGACTGTTCATCCGGGTGGCCTGTTCCTCGATCACCGTTTGTGCTTCCGCAGCCTGCGGTGCACTGACCACGGGCACGCTGCGCTTGACGATCGCGGCTTTTTCGGCAGCGATCTGGGCCAGCGTATCGCCCAAGAACTGTATGTGGTCCAGGCTCAGGCTGGTGATCACCGCCACGATTGGCTCAACAACGCTGGTGGCATCTAATCGGCCTCCCAGCCCCACCTCAATGACGGCAGCATCGCAGCCCTCGCGGGCAAAATGCCAGAAGGCCAACGCGGTGGTGACTTCGAACGCGCTCAGCGGACGTCCATCCAGGAAGGGTTGGGCGTCTTCGACCAGCCGCGCTAACGCTTCCTCCTCGATCAACGTTCGGTTAATCTGAATCCGCTCACGCCAATCCTGGAGATGGGGCGATGTGTATAGCCCGGTCTTCAGCCCTGAGGCCATCAGGGCTTGAGCAATAAAGGCGCATGTCGAACCTTTGCCTTTGGTCCCCGCGACGTGAAGGGTTGGATAGGCAAGATGTGGGTTGTCGATCTCGTCCAGCATCGCCCGGATGCCATCCAATCCCCAGGTCTGCTTGCCGTGATCGCGAATTGCGGCCAGGTAAGGGTCATCAAAACTGTGAATGTACGCTAGCGCCTGCTGATAAGACAACGGCATCGCCGTGTTGTTCCTCCGGTCTGAGATGTACGGTGAGTATACCCCTGTTCGGTGGTATGGCAACGTCTGATCAAGCGGCGCTCTCCTCTGAATCGGGTGGCTCGATCCATGGCCGCAAGGAATCAAGGCGCCATCTCCCCTGTGGCCTCTCATATTTATGATAGCGCGAAGTAGCATCGAACGTTGTCCTTGTCCCCGGTCTGGGATGCGTTTCAGGTCCCGCCGGCGGCCTTGCACCCAATGAGGGACACGCCCTCTAATTTGCCGCAGGTTTGTTGCAGGTGCCAGACGCTTGACCGGTGGTTGCCGTAGGGTACCCGGCTGTGTGGCGATGTGGCAGGCTGCCTGGGGCGTGGCTATACTAAGCCTTCGACCAAAAGTGCTTTTGGCCAAAGCTGAGGTTTTATCAAGCTAGACGTTTGTCAGGGCGTCGAGCAGATGTAAGACTCTGGAACAGGAAGATGGGTGTGCGTATTTCACAGACTTTGACTATGCTGTTCGGGCTGATCGCGCTGGCGGCACTGCTGGCGGTCAGCTACCTTGTGACTCGCCCCGCCGGACCAATCATCACCCGGGCCGAGTTCAGCCTCTCGACGATTACTCCCAATGCCGATGGCGTCACCGACGTGACCCAGATCAGCTATCGTATCCGTCGTCCGGCCACAGTCTCGATCTTCTTTGAGGGTTCGGATGGCGCGGTGTACCACTTCCGGACAGGACAGGTGCGCCCTCGTGGTGACTATCGAGTGCTGTTTAGCGGCGTTGTGGATGGCTATGTCAAGCCAGGTGAGCAGCCTGGCGGTGAGGTGCTGGCTCGCTTGCTGTCTGACGGGACCTACACGTGGGTGATCGAGGCTGTTGACCAACACACGGGTGTGACCGACCGGGTTAGCGGCACGCTCATCGTCCAGGATGCGGACTCCGTCCTGCCAGCCTTGATCGACTTTTCCATCTCACCGGCAGTCTTTACCCCCAATCAGGATGGCCTTAATGACCTCATCTGGGTCAATGTCGATGTGCCCAAGCCTGCCACCATTCAGGTTTCGTTGCTGGATGCTGCCGGTCAGCAGTACTTCATCCCCGAATCCCAGGAAGGTCGTAAGCCTGGAGAGGAGGGGCGGCACACCTTTGTATGGGATGGCGGTGTGGATATGGGGCGCACCCCACCCCCCGATGGCTCTTACCAGGTGCTGGCTGTGGTGTCGGATGCGGAAGGTCAGCGTGTACAGGCTGTGGGACAGGTGACGATTAAAGATGGTGGCGTCCCGCTGGCGGAGATCGTTGGCCAGCCCCTGGGTGACACCGTCAGATTCTCTTCTGAGACGGTGTTGGTGGGGGAAGTGCTGTACTTCGAGCTGACGGTCGAGAACTATGGTGACGCTCCGATTCGCACCACCGGCCCGGAGCCGGGTTATGTGTATGATCAGGACGAGCTGTATTCCAGCACGGGCTACTATCCTGAATCGGGCGCATGGCGTGTCGGCATCCACTGTGACACATGCATCACGGATTTCCCCTGGCGCTGGGCATTGGGAACTCCTGAGACATTGACGCCCATTGAGAGTAATGGCAGAGTGCACTATTATCTGATGCCCGGCCAGCGAGCTGTCATCACCGGCGGCATTCGGCTGCACAACATCGTCGAGGCTCGCAACCCGCAGGAGTTCTGGGCTGGGTTGATCCATGAGGATGTGGGGGTGGCTGAGGTGAACCAGCGTGTCGATCCGCACTGGATCAAGATCGAGGAGCCTGGCACATCGTCTGGCAGCTAACCGCCCTGCTTGTGTGGCAGACCGGCTTCGGGTATGATGGGGCAAAACTGAGCAGGAGGGTGGCACCATCGACCGCACACGTTGTGTTCTCTGGAATTTGGCTGGCCTGCTGACTCTGGCGATCATGGTGGGATGCAGTCGTCAAACCTCTCCATCTCTGCCTACCCGCATTCCTCCTACGCCACTTCCCACTCCCACGCCGCTGCCGCCATTCCCCACGCTTTCCGGCCCCGGCATGATCAACAACGCGCTGAGATTTGTGTTGGTGTCCGATGTGCCTGGTGCGCCGGATGAGGCGTCGTTGTCCTCTGCCTTCACCGAGAGCGCTGGGGTCAACGTCGAGGTCGTCGTCAGCCGCAGGTATGCCGATGCCTACTGGGCGCTGTGCGACGGCACGGCTGCCGTTGTCTCGCTGGATGCTTTCAGCTATCTCGCGGCCAGCGCCTCCGGCTGTGTGGACCTCATCTACCAGGCGCAGAAGGATGGCGAGGTTGGCACCCAGGGCCAACTTATCGCGACTGCCAACCGGGTTTTCAACATCTCCAACTTCCGTGACCGCGTTTACTGCCGCGTCGATGCTTCCTCGGCCAACACCTGGATTGTCCCTGGCCTGGTGTTGAAGGTCAATGGCATCGATCCGTTCACCGGCCTTGAGCGTGTGGTCGATGCGGGAAGCGACGACGAAGTGCTGCGCGAAGTTGCTGAGCGTCGGTGCGATGTGGGTGCGACCACAGCGGGCGCCGAGTTGGATTTCGTCGACGCCGACGCTATCGATGTGGTCCGGCTGTTGCCGCTGGTACCCTATGATGTGATCGTGCTGTCTACCAGACTCGACCCTGATACACGTGCATTGTTGATCGATGTGCTGCGCCAGAACAAAGATAGCCTGGCCGATCTTCTGGGCGCAGAGGCGCTGGTTGAGGGCGACGATGATCTGTTTACCGACCTGCGTTCCCTCGTCGAGAACGCAGGGGTCGATGTGGCGGCGCTGGCGCACTGAAAGCCTCCGAATATTGTCGTAGAGGCGTCCTTGCTGGTGCCCAGAGCAGGCTCTGACGGGACATAGGGGCGTGATGCTGCGACGGATTCCTCCGGTTGTGTTTTTATTGGTTTCTGCCCTGGGGAGTGGGCTGATGCTCGCTTCCTGCGGGAGGAGCGCACAAGAGCTGGGTGGCCGGAGCAACCCTGTTGTGATCACGTTTGTGCCTTCGATGGGCGCCGATCGTGTACGCCTAGCTGCCGATGCCATCGTCCAGGTGTTGTCTGAGAAGACCAGGCTGGCGGTTGAGGCGCACCTGCCTTCGGATTATGCGGGCGCAGTCGAGGCATTGTGTGACGATAAGGCTCACGTGGGGATGCTCAATCCCTTCGGATACATCGTCGCCCATCAGCGCGGCTGCGCCGATATGGCGCTCGCCGCCGAGCGTTTTGGCAGCCGCGAATATAACGGGCAAATTATCGCACGCGCAGGCAGCGGCATTACGAGCCTGGCTGATTTACGGGGTCATAGTTTCTGCCGCCCGGATGCATACTCAGCCTCTGGCTGGATCATGCCCGCCATCATGATGCAGACGGCTGGCGTTGATCCTGCCACCGAGCTGGGCACAGTCACTGACTCTGGCGATCACCTCAGCGTGGTGCAGGCCATCTACCGGGGGGAGTGTGACGCCGGAGCTACCTTCGTCGATGCTCGCGCAGAGGTGGCCGATTCCTTGCCGGATGTCAACGATGTGGTGCTTGTCATCGCCAACACAGCCCGCATTCCCACCGGCGGTGTCAGCTTCAACCCTGAGGTGCCTGCCGAAGTGCGTGACTCTCTCATCAGCGCCTTTCAAGACATGTCCCGGAGCCGTGACGGGCGGACCATGCTGGTTGAGTTGTACAGCTGGAGCGGGCTGACCCAAGCCGATGATAGTTCTTATGACTCATTCCGCCAGATACTTGAGGCGGCGGGCATCGATATTCAGCAGGTTGGACAGTAGGAATGCATCGCGCTGTGCTCCTGCTCTTCCGATGCCCTCGGAGTGATTTTGACTCCGTCCTCCCGCCTGTATTTCCATGCCTGGGCGGGGTATACTGTGCCCCATGCCTGCCCAACCCCGTCTGAGCATCATCATTGTGACCTGGAATGTGCGCGATCTGGTCCTTGATTGCTTGCGTTCGGTGTTTGAAGACCTGGCACGCACTGACCTTACTGCTGATGTATGGGTGGTCGACAATGCATCTTCTGATGGCACGCCAGACGCAATCCGCGCTGCCTTTCCTCCCCCTCAGTTCCCAGCGCTGCAGATGATCGAACCGGGCGAAAACCTGGGCTTTGCACGGGGCAACAACCTGGCGCTGCGAGCTATCGGTTTCCCCGATGGCCCCGACCTGCCACAGTATGTCTTGCTGCTCAACCCCGATACGTATGTCAAACCGGGGGCGCTCCAGGCCCTGATTGATGGTCTGGAGTCGAGCGGGGCAGGGCTGGCCGGGGCGCGTCTGGTGTATGGCGATGGCTCGTTCCAGCACAGCGCCTTCGACTTCCCTGGCCTGGTGCAGTTGATTGTCGATCTGTTTCCCGTACCGGGTCGACTTCACGATAGCCGCCTGAATGGGCGCTACCCGCGTGTGCTGTATGCAGGCCGCCAACCGTTTGAGGTTGGTCATCCCCTGGGTGCGACCTTCTTGCTCAAGCGCGAGGTCATCCAGCGTACTGGGCTGTTTGATGAGCAGTTTCATCTCTACTGTGAGGAGATCGACTGGGCGTTGCGTATCCGGGTGGCAGGTTGGCGGGCGGTGTGTGTGCCGACAGCCGAAGTCGTTCACTATGGGGGACAGAGCACCGGCCAGGTGCGCCCTCAGTCGCTGATCAATCTGTGGACGGCGCGGCTGCGGTTATATCGCAAGCACTATGGCCCTCTCAAGCGGACACTCGCCGTGTGGATTGTGCGGGCTGGGATGAACCGACGCATCCAGGCTATTGCCCGTAACTCCGCCCTGACTGAGGACGATCGACAGGCGCTGGTTGATGCCTGTATCGAGGTCATCCGGCGCAGCCGCTCCCCATAGAGCCAGGCTTTGCACTGGGTGGTGTGGCTCGTCGCATGGAGTCAGTCGAATGGCACGTTTGATTGGGGTGATCCTCACCCACAACGAAGAGGCCAATATTGTGGCATGCATCGATAGCCTGCGCTGGGCCGATCGGGTGATCGTGTTTGACTCGTTCAGCACGGATCGTACCGTAGACCTGGCCCACAGCGCTGGAGCGCAGGTCATCCAGCACGCTTTCGAGAACTATGGGGCACAGCGTGAAGCCGCGCTGCGGGCCGTTGACGCCGAGTGGGTATTTTTCGTCGACGCCGATGAGCGGGTCACACCTGAGTTGGCTGCCGAAGTTCGGCGCAAGGTCGAAGGGCCACAGCGTGGATGGTGGGTGCCGCGCCACAATTACATCTTTGGGCGGCTTACGCGCGGGGCAGGGTGGTACCCTGACTACCAGCTTCGAGTGTTGCATCGCACCAGCGCCCGCTATGATCCCGCTCGTCCGGTGCATGAGTTGGTCATATTGGAGGGCGAGGCTGGGCACCTGGAAAACCCACTTATCCACTACAACTATCGCAATGTGGCGCAGTTTGTGGAGAAGCAGGAGCGCTACACCGATATTGAGGCGCGGCTGCGCTTTGAGCGGGGTCAGCGGCCCAAGCCCTGGACCTACCTGACTATGCCGCTCAGGCATTTGGTGTGGCGCTTGATCACACTGCGTGGTTACATCGATGGCGTCCACGGGCTGCGTCTCAGCCTGCTTATGGCTTACTACGAGTTAGAGACGTGGCGACGTGTCGCGCGGCTGTGGCGTGCTGCATCTTGACCCTGACTAGCTGCATCCAACTACACATACCGACTTCTCTAGGGGGTCTTTCATGTCGCCCTTTCGCAACCGTAACCTGATCTATCTCATGCTGGCGCACTTCGTTGTGGACTTCTCAAGTGGTGCGATCCCGTTGATTGTGGCCGGTCAGACAGCCCCTCTGGCGCTCACGCAAGGGCAGGTCGGCCTGATTGCCTTCACCTACAGCCTCACGTCGGGACTGGGGCAGCCGCTCTTTGGCCTGTTTGCCGACTCGGTCCGTGCACCGTTGCTTGCGTTGGGTGGTATCTTGTGGCAGGCTGTGCTGATCGGCCTGACTGGCCTGGCGGACCGCTTTGAGGTTCTGTTGGGGCTGGTGATGGCTGCTGGTCTGGGGGCGGCTGCCTTTCACCCACCCGGTGCAGGTGGTGTGCCGCGCATCACGCCGCCCGACCAGCGCGGCAGCGCCATGTCGATCTTCATGTTGGGCGGCACATCGGGATATGCCTTTGGGCCACTGGTCGCTGGAGCAATCTTGAACTGGCTCGGTCCGCGTAGCACTCTGCTGCTCCTGCTTCCCGTGATGATCTCGGCCCCTGTGGTGTTCCGTGGTCTACTTCGCCTGCGTTTCGACAGTGGTGCATCTCCCAGACTGGCGGCGCGGCAGTCTGGAGCGACAAGCCACACGTTGGCCAGAAGTGTGGCGCTGGGTGTAGGTCTGCTGGCCCTGCTCATCATGTTTCGGCAGTGGGCGGGCCTCAGCGTGAATACTTACCTGCCGCAGCATTTCTTGCAGCAGGGCCAGAATGTGCAGTACGCCGGGAATATCGCTTTCTCAATGGCCTTAGGCGCGGCGTTTGGCAGTTTATCTGCTGGTTTCCTGGCCGACCGCCTGGGCCGTGATCGAGTGATCATGGTTAGCCTGCTCCTCGGAGCGCTGGCGCTGTATGCCCTCATCCATGTTGGGGGAATAGGGCTGCCTGTGCTCGCTTTTGCGTTAGGCTTCTTCATCGATGCCTCGCTGCCGCTGACGCTTGTCCTGGGCCAGGAGTTGATGCCCCGTCGGCCCGGCGTGATGACGGGCCTCACCCTCGGCTTCACCTTTGCCGTTGGCGGTTTGGGTGCAGCAGTGACAGGGGCCATCGCCGAGCAGATCGGGCTGCCAACAGTCTTCGAGTGGTTGCCGATGCTGCTTGTGCTCAGCGCGCTGGCAGCCCTGGGGCTGATTGCCGCGCGGCGGACCAGAGCGGAGGCAGTCGCTGGTGACTGATCGGAGCGGCTGAAGGCTGCTTCCGGAGGTATGGAGATCAAAAGGGGCGACTCTAGCAGTCGCCCCGGCTTGCTTTACCTGGCTTCCGATGTCTCTCGCGGTTCTCTCACTGCCGGACACGTGAGAGAGGATGCGTGCTGTGGCTCTGCCTCGATCTCCTGGCGATCGGCACGCCGCGCCCACTGTCTGATCGGGCGTGGCTGCGTAAGACACCCTGAAGGCGGGCCATACACATGCGCCATCCAGACAATTGGATCAGCCCTTGGCCTCGACTACGAATGGCGTCCCGACGGCGTTCACTGACCGCTGGCCCGAGAGGGTCAGCGCTACCCCGTTGCAGTTCACCGAGTAAGTTCCTGCCGCCTGTGGCGTGAACGTATATACGTCCTCAAATGTGTCGGCATCCACCTGTGTCGATGTGGGCGTGGTGAGTTGCCCCGACTGGTTTGTGTCTTGCAGCACCCACACACAAGACACGTTGGAGACAGCCATGCCGCGTCGCACACGGACTGTCACTGGCTCAACGGTGCGGTGGGTGGTGCCGTCGATGGTGATCGGCCCCAGCTTCTCGGAGGGCAACAGTTCAGGCACAGGCGTGTTGGTGGGTGGTATCTGAATCATCAGGGTGGGGGTTGGTGTCGGCAGCCCTGTGTCCAGCGGGGCGAGCGGCTGACCCTGTGCGGGTGTCACTTCGTAGGGTTCCGAGGGGGCCTGCTGGCCCAAATTGCAGGCGGTGAACAGCAGGCTCACGGCGACCATGGCCATCAGCCGCCAGGCCATCTGAACGCGGTTTCCCGTGTGCTTTACCATGTCTCAGCTTCTCCCTTTGTCCGGTCGCGGAGTCAACATAGTCCCTGGCCCTATTCTAGACCAAACTGGCCAAGACGGAAAACGCGCCAGAGGCGCGGGGCCAGCGCATCAAAACCTCTGCTGTGTTGCTCCAGTTCACCCACCTCAAACAACGGGCTGAACGATTTACTGTCTGGCAGCCGGATCGTGCGCATTCGAGGCGTGCCCTGGAATGGAAGGCTTGTCGAGCGGGTCTGCCTGCTGTAGAAGGGATGTTGTTCTCCAGCAGGCTACGCTTCTTCCGCAATGTCAACCACTTTGCCACCGGTCGCCGCGACCAGCGTCTCAAATGGGACGGGGAAGATCGCATTCGGCGACCCTGCTGCACCGTAGACCACCGCGTACCGCTTCAGGTTGGCATCGATCAGGATCGGCACTGGCCTGACGTGCCCCAGCGGGGGGACGCCGCCAGGCATGTAGCCGGTCGCGGCCAGGGTTGCCTCGGCGTCGGCCATCTTGACCTTCTTGCGGCCCACCCCGTACAGCGCTGCCACCTTGCGCGTGTCCACACGTCGATCGCCCGATGTGACGATCACCACGGGCGCACCATCGACCAGGAAACACAGACTTTTGGCAATAGCGCCCAGGTCACACCCAGCGGCGTCGGCTGCCTCCTGCGAAGTGGCAGTCGATGATTCGAATGTTTGGACTTTGATACCCAGCCCTTTCTCGTCTAGGGCTGCCTGAACGTGCTCCGGTGTGCGGGGGATCATCGAGCTTACTCCCTGTCAGTAGGTTGTGGTTCGGCGTTTGGACGAAAATGCTTCCGGTCGGCGCTTAAATTTCGCGGTAGGCGCAGATTCCAAACGTGCCCGGTCCTGCGTGGACGCCTATCGCGATGGAGGCGTCGCCGATGACCATCTCGATCGGATTATACTCATCTCGGATGCGGGCCGCGAGTGCCTCGGCTTCGGCCTGCGCGGCAACATGCTGAACAGCAACGTGCAGCTTCCCGCCCCCCAGCTTCTCGAACACCGTCTCAACCATCTTCTCGACGGCCTTCTTCATCGTCCGGGTGCGTTCGCCTGGCTCGATGCGCCCCGTTGTATGATCGACGTACAATGCGGGTTTGAGCTGCAAGGCCGTACCGACCAGTCTGGCTGCCCCGCCAATGCGCCCACCCTTGTGCAGGTATTCGAGCGTGTCTACCACGAACATCACCTGAAGGGTCTTGCGGACGGCCTCTGCTGCCGCCATGATGGCCGCTGCGTCGCCACCCGCCTCGCGGGCGCGCGCTGCCGCGATCACCTGCCAGCCCAACCCCATCGATACCGACAACGAATCGACCACATGCAGCGGTAGGTCCACCTCCTGGGCTGCCTGGCTGGCCGATTGCACAGTGCCGCTGAGCTGGTGGCTGATCGTGATGGCGATTGCCTCCTGCGCGCCAGCGGCTTTGGCCTGGTCGATCAGTTTGATGAAATCCTTGGCAGTGGGCTGAGAGGTTTTAGGGTGGATCGGGTCTTTGGCGAGTCGCTCGTAAAATGCCTGGGGCGTGATCGTCACTCGGTCGAGGAATTCCTCAGTGCCCCAGATCACATACTGAGGCGCAACCAGAAGGCCGTAGTGTGCGATCATCTCCGCCGGAACGTCACTGGTCGAGTCGGTAATGATCGCAGTGCGGTGCTGTGGCTCTCCCATCAGGTATCCTCCCGGTGTGAGGTGAGAGTACATGGCTGTGTGCCATTATGAATCAACACACCGGGCACCGGGAGGTTGTGTCTCGATAAAGTTCTGGTGTAGGGATAGCCCTGGCAACCGCCCATCGCATGATCACGGTGGCCATTCAGGGGGCGAATACCTGGCCTGCCCTGTCCCTACTCGCCGCAGTACCCAACGATCCCCACCGTGCCCGGCCCACCATGCACGCCGATCACAGGCGACGTGTCGGTGATGAACAATTCTGCCGGGTTGTGCTCCTGGCGGATCCGATCGGCGATGGCCTCGGCTTCCTCGGTGGCTGCCACGTGCATGACGGTGACGTGCAGCGGCGTGCAGCCGCTACGCGGCTCGAAGAATGCGTTGTAAACGCTCTCGATTGCCTTCTGCCGCGTGCGAACCCTGGCTCCTGGCTCGACAATCCCAGTCTCTGCGTTCACCATGAGCTGGGGCTTGAGTTGAAGTGCAGTGCCCAGCAGCTTGGCTGCCGCCCCGATTCGGCCTCCCTTGTGCAGGTATTCGAGTGTATCCACCGTGAAGATGACCGATATGGCCTGGCGTGTTTTGTCAGCCGCTGCGATCATAGCCTGGGCATCGCCGCCTGCCTCGCGGGCGCGCGCGGCGGCCAGCACCTGCCAGCCCAACCCCATCGAGATGGAGCGCGAGTCGTAGGTGTGGACCGGCAAGTCGACCATCTGGCAAGCTTGCTTGGCCGAGTCGAGGGTGCCGCTCAGCCGGTCGCTGAGAACGATGATCACAGCTTCTTGGGCGCCATCCTGCTGGGCCTTCTCCAGGATGGCCACAAAGTCCTGTGGGGTGGGCTGTGATGTGGTGGGATGCAGGGGGTCTCTGGGGAGACGCGCATAGAACTCTGCCGGGCTGATGTCCACATGGTCGCGCAGTTGATCGTGGCCCCAGATCACATACAGGGGCGTCACGTAGATGCCGTATTGTTGGATGAAATTGTTCGGTATGTCGCACGTGCTGTCAGTGATCAGTGCAATCTTATGTTTGGTCATGGTTCCCCTCACTTGAATCGAGCCTGCTGCGAATCTGATCTGGTTCGGGATGCCAGCCTGCGGCAGCTCCTTTCCACCTGGTGGGTCCAAGCGGAGAGCGCTCGGACGCAGCCGAATGGCTGATCTCCTAGCCTTCTGAGTATCCCGCCAGCCCAATGGTGCCGGGGCCAGTATGCACGCCGAGCACTGGCGTGAGGCTGCCCATGTAAAGCTCAACCGGTGGGTGCTCTCGCTGAATGCGCTCGACGATGGCTCTGGCGTCATCTTCGGCGTTGCCGTGCTGCACTGCAACATGCAGTGGCTTGCTTGCGTCGACCTGCTCAATGAACACCTCGTAGATGCGCTCCAGGGCCTTCCTGCGTGTGCGGATGCGCTCTCCTGCCTCTACGCGCCCGGTCGCGTGATCGACGTACAACTGCGGCTTGAGGTTGAGCGCTGTGCCTACCAGCTTGGCTGCCCCGCCGATCCGTCCACCCTTGTGCAGGTACTCCAGCGTGTCTACCGTGAAAACCACCACCAGCCGCTTTAGAACCTCCTTGGCCGCCGCGATCATGGCCTGGGCGTCACCGCCTGCCTGGCGGGCGCGGGCGGCGGCCAGCACCTGCCAGCCGATCCCCATGGAGGCTGACAGGGTATCGTGGACGTGTACAGGAATGTCTACCATCGTGCGGGCCTGGATGGCTGAGTCGTGCGTCCCTGATAGCTGGTTGCTCAGGGTAATGATGACGGCCTCCTCCGCGCCGTCCTGCCGTGCTTTTTCGATCATGGTCACGAAGTCTTGAGGCGTCGGCTGTGAGGTCTTAGGGTGCACAGGGTCCTTCATCAACCGCTCGTAAAACGTGGCTGCATCGATGTCGATCAGGTCGCGCAGCAGCTCAGTGCCCCAGATCACGTACTGGGAGACTACGTAGATGTGGTATTGCTCGATCAGGTGGGGATGAAGGTCACACAGGCTGTCCGTGATCAAGGCGATCCGGTGACCATGTTGAGTCATTGCTTTCCCCCTTTGGCTGACTCGCCTGGCTCAATCGCTGTCTGTGCTGATATAACACAGGCGAGGGGAAATCGGTGCACAGGGTAGGGGGAGAGAAAGGCTTCCTCCCCCGGCGCCCGCTGGGCACATTTGTAGGGGGAATAGGAGATAAGAGTTAGGTCCTAGCCGATGCCGTCGCGTGTTGTGACCATCCGCAGCCCTTGCGTCTCGAATCGCGCAAACGCCTCGCGCGCCAGCGCCTCGAAATCCACCGCCGGATGCACTACCGACGAGGTACAGTCGCTCAGCACCCGCCACCTGCCGATTACTGCCGGGTTGTGCTGCCCGTAGTGCCTCACTAATGATCCTACTGTTTCCAGCACGCAGTGGCTTTTCGCCTGCCCTGCCACGTACACCAGGTCGTAGCTCCCGATCAGGTTCATGAACTCCACGTTTAGCGATCCACCTGGCTCGTCCACCACCTTGACCTCTGGCTCCAGGATCGAGTAGTGCTCAGTGTGCGGGATCGATCCCTTGGATAGAAACACTGGCTCGGTCTGGCGTGCTGCCGCATGGTAGGCGATGGCCTCGTACAATGCAGGAGTGATAGCGTGGCCCGGCGTGCCCAGCATGGTATGGTACGGCCAGATTGTCAGCGTCTTGCGTGCGTCGGCCTCCAGCCGGCGCACATACTCCTTTGACCACTCCACCTCGGTCACGGGCCGCCATACGCCCCGATCTACCTCTGCGGCGCTGATCAGCGTGAACGGCGCGGGATGCTCGCCCTTCTCATTGACCCACCAGGGGGGGTAGAAAATCTGCATCGGCACGTGTGTGTCAAGTGAGGCTGCGATGGTCGTCACTTGCTCCAGGTGGCCAAACAGCCATTCAATGGTGCGGCGTGTGTCTTCCACTGCCCCTGGCACGCTGAGGGCGCCATCGGCGTGAATAAAGTCCACCTGTGGATCGACCAGCAGCAGCAGCACCCGCCGCGTGTCCTCCACCGCAGGTTTGGCTCCTGCCAGTTGCCCCTCCCGGATGGCTGCCGCGGTGTCGGGGGCGTACAATTGACCAACTCTGAGGGGGTCGTAGAACGATGGAAAGCTCATCATTGTGTCTCCTTGAAATGCACTTATGCCAGGGTGGCCGCTCCCAGCTCGGCGGTGGGGATGCGGCCGGTCTCTGCTGGGTCGCCTCTGGCTACCTCAGACGATGCGCTGTCTTCTCGCAGTTTGCCCATGGGGCTGGCAGGCTAGACGCCTCTGACGCCGATCCCACTATCAGCAGTACAATGCTTATGGGCACTCGGTGTCTCCTCCCCTGTCCTCACGCTTGGTGTATGTTTTACAATATCAGCTGTTCTGATTGTACCGTCTCGCTTGCTGCTTGGGTAGGGAGCTTTTTACACTGCCTCGATCCTGCCCTTTGCTTGGCAAGGGATGTCGCACATGCTGGACAAGGATCGGAGGCAAGGTGGCGATGGGAATCGTCTGTGCCTGCCGCTGCTCCGCCAGATATGGTATGATCATCCCCATTGTCTCGCCGCGTATTCCCGATCTTCGAGCGAGTGTTCTGATGGCCCGTTATCGTCTCTGGCTTGTGCTTCTAGTCTTCGTTGGTCTGATCGGGCTGGTTGCCTGTGACGCTTCTCAGGCAGGGGTTCCGCTGCCCACCCGACAGACAACGGCTGATCCCAACGTGATCTATGTGACGGCCACCCCACCGGAATATGGCGAGAACCCGACGGCTACGCCCTGGGTGATCTACGTCACAGCCACTCCCACTGTCACACCCCATGTTATCTACGTCACGGCCACCCCGCCTGGTGGACTCACTTCAACACCTACCCCCTTCGTAATCTTTGTAACGGCTACTCCTCAGCCGGTCGGTCCCTACTATGGCACGCCGGCTGGCCCGGCAGCTCCCACCCTTCAACCCACCCTTGATTTGAGCGGCGTCACCCTCATTGCTCCGCCCACGGCAGCCCCGCCGGCGACTGCTACACCTGAGTTTCCCCTTGCTACACTCCCGCCGCCAACCACGACGCCCCCGCTTCCGCTGCCGACTGTCACGCCTCTCCCGCCAACGGCACCTCTGCCGCCACCCACTGTTGCCCCACGGCCCGGCGCACTGTACTCGGATCGCCTGGGGATCAACTTCATCAGCAGCGCGCAGCACCAGGCCGATGAGCAGCGTTTTGCCGCGGGCCTCGATGCCGGAGCAGGCTGGGATCGCTTTGCCATTTATTGGAACGAGATTGAGCAGCAGCCTGACCAGTACATCTGGACGCTCTACGACGACACCGTTCGCAATGATGTGCTGCACGGCCTGAAGACCAACGCGATCTTGATCGGTACGCCGGACCTGTATGCCAGCTCTACCTGGACCCCTTCCCGAACCTTCGAGCCGGTCTTCTCAGACGGCTCCGATACGCCCGGCGCTGGCAAGACTATCAATCCCAGCAATCCCTGGGCCGAGTTTGTCTACAATGTGGTGCAGCGTTACAGACCAGGGGGTGTGCTGGCCCAGCGCGAGGGTTGGCCCTCCGGCGCAGGTGTCCGTGTGTGGGAGATCTGGAACGAGCCGGATTTCACCCAGTTCTGGCGCGGTGGTGTTGAGGAGTATGCACGGCTGCTCAAGGTGGCCTATATTGCGGCACGTCATGCCGATCCACAAGCCCAGATCATGATTGGTGGTCTAGTGCTGTTTGAGCAGCCAGAGTTCTTGCCCAGTCTGCTGGCTATCTACAAGAACGATCCTGCCCCAGTGGATAAACGCTACCCGTTCGACATCGTGGCGGTGCACTCGTACAGCAACCCGCCCTTCACGTTCTACGCCGTGCAGCGCACCGAGACCCTGCTGGCAGTCCACAACCTGGGCGACACACCGATCTGGGTCAACGAGTCGGGGGTAACCGTATGGAACGACTATCCAGGGCCGACCTGGGCCACACGCCGCGATCAGATTGTATGGCGTGCCTCGCTTGACGAGCAGGCCAGTTACATCATGTCCAATGCAACGTTTGCCTTCCTGGCTGGGGCCGACAAGCTGTTCCACTTCCAGCTCTACGATGATTGCGGCAATCAGCCTCGTGGGACCACCTTTCCACCACACGATGGAAGCCTGTGCCAGTCACAGTCGGTGTGCTGGGGCGATGCACTGGGCCTGCTGCGCAATCGTGCAGACAATGTATGCTTCAATCAGCACCCCCAGCCAGGCACGGCGCGGCCCGCCTACACAGCGTTTCACACGGTGAGCCAGATCTTTGGCAGCGGCGATCTGGTGCCACTCACCGGATACACAGCAGCAGGCCGCCAGTGGACCATCCTGGCGCGGCCTTCGACGCGCGAGATCGTGACAGTGATCTGGGACGAATCCGGCCAACCGGGTGAGGCTGTGGTTGCTGCCCGATCCACTCAGGCCACGCTGATCCAGCTCACCGGCCAACAACAGACTATCCAGCCCAGCCCTGATGGCAGCTACCACATCCCACTGAGTCCGGCCACCAATCGCAACCAGCCCGGTCTGAACGGCTTTATGATCGGCGGGCCGCCTGTGGTGCTGATCGAGCCAAGCCCTCAGCCTGTCGTCAGTGTGCTTCCTCTGCTCGACTACAGCCGTTCGGCAGCGCTGGTCAAGTGGCAGTCCAGCGACCCATCTATCGTGGCCTATGAAGTGTACTACCGTGATGACACATCTGGCGCAAACGAGTGGGTGCTGTGGATCCAGACTGATCGGCCCGACGAGGCGCTGTTTGTGGCCGGGATTGGCCGTCGGTACAGTTTCTTTGCCAGAGGTCGCACCGCCGATGGCGTATGGACGGCAGACGCGCCCTATTCGCAGGCCTGGACGGTGCTGGAGTAGCTACCGCTGCTGTTCTCGCAGCAGGGGCGAGTCGAACCACAGACCGCTAACTTTGTGATCGGGGTCATCGAGGCGAAACACCACCCGCACGGTCACGTGAGGTTCGTGGCTGAATACAGCGTCATAAATCGCTGCTCGGAACTCTCCCTGGTCCTCAACCCGCAACAGAGTGTGTGTCTGGTAGGTGCCGATCACCCCAATAATCTGCTCAACCATTTGCGGGAACGCAACCGTCTCGTCTACTGCCTGGCGCATGTCTTCATCGAAGTCGCGTGTATGTTTGGCGTAATCGCTTTCGCTCAGGCCGACCAACAGGTTCTCGACAATGGGTTCGACTTCCTCGGCGAAAGCCTGCGCCTGATCGTTGGGCAAGACAGTCACCTGTGGCACGCAGGCTGTGCTGATCAGGGCTGCCGTGCTGATTATCAGGCTGGCTCCCAGGGTCGTTTTCTTCACCATGCTTCTACCTTTCGAGGTTGGGTGGAACCTGCCCTTCACGATCGACGAGGTTTCGGTATTTCCCGCCGAAAAAGATCAACGGGTCAGAGGCAGGATCGCCACGATGCAGTGCAATCACCTTGCCCAACACAATCCAATGATCCCCGCCGTCAAGCACTTCATGGCGTTGGCACCCGATCGCGCCCAGGCATCCTTTGAGCAGTGGGCCACCTTCCCACTCTTCGAACTCGAAAGGCGGCGGCTCATCTCCGTTCCACAACCCAGCGAAGAAATCGGACAGGGCCACCTGCTCGGCGCTGAGGATGTTCAGCGAGAATACAGCGGTGTTCAGCAAATGCGACATGATACGGGCCGATTTCTGTACACACACCAACACCAGCAGTGGGTCAAGCGAGACCGAAGCCACCGCGTTGGCCGTCATACCAATGACAGCTCCGTCCGTCTTTGTCGTGGCCAGTATAGTGACGCCGGTGGCAAACAGGCCCATCGTGCGCCGGAATTCACGCGAGTCAGGCGCCGGTTTTTGCATCATAATGACTGAGCTTTGCTTGTTTTTCAGCATAATCATGATTGTACCGCCTTGCGGCGCGTTTTCCCTGCCCAAACAGGTGGGTTGCTGTCAGCCTCCGATGAATCTCCATGCGAATCGGTGCTAAAACTCCCTTCACCTAGCTCCATTCCTGATCTATAATCGAGCCAGATGACAGATCTGTTCTGGTCAGCTACTGCCCGAGGTGCCAGGTTGGTGACCTCGCGTAATGAATCCCCCTTTTGTCTACTTTAAACTTAAGTTTACCATTCAAAGGGAGAAACGCATGGCGTTCAAGATTACATACACCACAATGTCGGTCGATGACGCTGAAATGCATGCCAAGTTTGACCAGGCGATTGAGCGTGTCAAGGCAATGGAAGGTCAGTCCTTCCCGCTGATCATCAATGGCAAGGAAGTGACTGCTGAGGAGACTTTCCCGGTCTGGAACCCTGCCGACTTGCGCGAACCCCTGGTCCACTTCCAGAAGGCTACTGCCGAACATTCTAGACAGGCCATAGCGGCTGCCCGGGCTGCGGCCAAAGGCTGGGCGCGTACACCCTACGAAGAACGTTGCGCCATCGTCGATAGAGTTGCTGACATGATCAGCGAACACCAGATGGAACTCTCGGCGATGATGATCATGGAGATGGGCAAGAACCGCATTGAGGCCCTGGGTGACGTGCAGGAGTCAGCGGATTTGCTCCGCTACTATGCCTACAGGATGCGCGAGGACAAGGGCTATGTGCGTGTCATGAATTCCTTTGGCGCCAACGACACGAACACGAGCGTCCTCAAGCCCTACGGTGTATGGGTTGTGATCTCACCCTTCAACTTTCCTCTGGCGCTGGCTGCGGGTCCGGTGGCAGCCGCACTGGTCACCGGCAACACCGTGATTCTCAAGCCATCCTCCGATGCGCCGTGGACGGGCTACAACCTGATCAAGTATTTCGTCGAGGCTGGCATTCCCGATGGCGTGGTCAACTTCATTACCGGGCCAGGCCGCACGGCTGGGAATGAGTTGGTCACCAATCCCGGCGTGGATGGCATCACGTTCACTGGTTCATACGACGTGGGGTTCCACCAAGTCTATCGGACATTTGCGTCGACGTACCCTAAGCCGGTCGTAGTTGAGATGGGGGGCAAGAACCCGGCCATCATCTCCGACAAGGCCGATCTGGATAAGGCTGCCATGGGCGTCATGCGCTCGGCGTTTGGGTTGGGCGGCCAGAAGTGCTCAGCCTGCTCACGGGTGTACGTGATGCGTAGTGTGTACGATGATTTCCTGGCCAAGCTGCTTGAGAAGACCAAAGCTATTGTCATTGGCGACCCGCTGAAGAAGGAAGTCTTCCTGGGCCCGTTGGTGAACAAGAGCGCCTATGAGGACTACCAGCGTTTCATGGCCAAGGCCAGGGCTGATGGGACAGTCCTCTATGGTGGCAATGTGCTGACCCACGGCGAGTACGCACACGGCCTGTTCGTTGAACCAGCGATCATCACCGATCTGCCGCAAGATCACGAGTTGGTCCAGGGCGAGTTGTTTGTTCCGATCCTGTATGTGGCGAAGGTTGACTCGTTGGATGAGGCCATGCAAAAGGCCAACGATGTGCAGTACGGCCTGACAGCGGGCTTTTTCAGCGAGGACCCTGATGAGATCCAGTGGTTCCTTGACAACATCGAGGCAGGTGTGGTGTATGTCAATCGCCCAGCGGGGGCGACTACCGGGGCCTGGCCGGGATACCAGACCTTCGGTGGCTGGAAGAGCAGTGGATCATCCGGGAAAAACATTGGCGGGCCGTGGTCGCTGCTCAGCTACATGCGCGAGCAGAGCCAGACGATCATCAAGGGCTAGACTACCGCAGAACCCATGTGTAGGGGCAAGGCGTGTCGTGCAGTTGTCATGGGCAGAGAAGCGCCTTGCCCCTCTTGATGCGAATTCGAGAGACGCCTGTGGCCGATAAACGACTATCCATGCACGATGCCATTGAGCAGTACATCCATGATGGCATGTCTGTGGCAATCGAGGGCTTTACGGCCTTCATTTGCTTTGCCGCTGGGCATGAGATCATCCGCCAGCGCAAGCGTAACCTGACGCTGATCCGCATGACGCCCGATCTGATCTACGACCAGATGATTGCTGCTGGGGTGGCAAACAAGATGGTCTTCAGCTACTTGGGCAACCCTGGCGTCGGATCGTTGCACGCTGTGCGCCGTGCGGTCGAGAAGGGTATCCCGGCACCGCTGGAAACCGAAGAATGGTCGCACTATGGCATGGTGGGGCGTTATATGGCAGGTGCAATGCGGCTGCCATTCTTTCCGCTGCGCAGCTATACCGGCTCTGACATGCCCAAAGTCAACGCCGGCATCCGGTGGGTTGAAAGCCCTTACGGCGATGGTTCAATTGCCGTCGTGCCGCCCATCAGACCAGACGTGGCGATCATCCATGCTCAACGAGCCGACGTGAACGGCAACACCCAGCTCTGGGGCCTGCTTGGCTGCCAGAAAGAGGCCGCCTTTGCTGCTGACACGGTGGTCGTCGTGGTGGAGGAAGTTGTGGACGAAGCAGTGATCCGCGCCGACCCCAACCGCACGCTCATCCCCGGCCTGATCGTCAGCGCCGTAGTGCACGAGCCGTATGGCGCACATCCGTCCTATGTGCAGGGCTACTACGACCGCGACAACGAGTTCTACCTGAAGTGGGATGAGATCTCGCGAGAGCAAGCTTCTACTGAAGCCTGGCTGGATGAGTGGGTGTATGGCGTGAAAGACCGGGCCGAGTACCTGGAGAAGCTGGGCAGCCGAACCCTTGATCGGCTGAAGCCTGGATCAGCTCCTGCCGCGCCGATCGATTACGGAGCATACCTATGAGCGACTATACCCCTTCTGAGATGATGATTGTCGCAGCGGCGCGGGCGCTAAAGGGCGTGCAGACGGTGTTCGTCGGTGTCGGGTTGCCCAACATTGCCTGCAACCTGGCCCGGCGCACTGTCGCGCCTGAGCTGGAGCTGATCTACGAGTCGGGTGTCTATGGCGCTCAGCCCGCTCGACTGCCGCTGTCCATCGGCGATCCGACCCTAGTGACGGGGGCCACGTCGGTGGTCTCCATGGCCGACCTGTTCGGGCTGTATCTGCAACGTGGACTGGTCGACGTGGCATTGCTGGGCGGTGCGCAGATCGACCGTTACGGCAATCTCAACACGACGGTGATCGGCGAGTACGCTAAACCTAAAGTCCGGCTGCCGGGCAGCGGCGGCGCATGCGAGATTGCCATCAACGCACGGCGTATCTACATGATCATGCGGCTGGGGAGGCGGTCGTTTGTTGATAAGATCGACTTCTGCACCAGCCCCGGCCACCTGGACGGCGGTGACGCGCGCGGTCGAGCGGGGATGCCGGGGGCAGGCCCGGAGCTGGTTGTCACGGACAAAGCGATCTTCGATTTCGATAACCCACAGCGCGAGATGCAGCTTACAGCGTTGTACCCCGGTGTGGGCCTGGACGATGTGCGGGCAGAGATGGGCTGGGAAGTGCGGCTGGCAGCCAGGGTCGGCGAGACAGCAGCGCCTACTGAAGATGAGCTGCGCATGATCCGCCTGGAGTTGGACCCGGGCGGCATGTATCGATAAACATCAGTCTTATTTATAGAAGCGCTCTCGCGTTTTGTTCTCCAAGTGATTGCTTCGGCGCGTGGGAGAGAGTGAGTTGTCTAACTCGCTCTCTATTTTTTACAACCTTTATACATTTTTCTTATGACTTGCTGTTATTTTCACGATACACTTGAGTCACAGATCACATTAGGGGCAGTGCGGTAGTTTTGAGGGAGGGGCGTATGAGGAAGCAAAACTCGATTCCACTAGGGCGTATTCTGGGCATTCCGATCGGGTTGGACTGGTCGTGGTTTCTGATCTTCGCGCTGATGACTTTTTCGCTGGCTAGTAACTACTATCCACTGCGCTTCGATGGGTGGCCAGTGTGGCTGTACTGGGCTGCTGGCGCTGCATCGGTGGTATTGCTGTTCGTGAGCGTGTTGCTGCACGAGCTGGGTCACTCGGTGGCGGCGCTGGGGTTTCGCATTCCGGTGCGTCGTATCCGGCTGATGATCTTCGGGGGCGTGGCCGAATTGGGCGACGAGTCGCCTAGCTCGGTGGCAGAGTTCGTGATCGCCATTGCTGGGCCGCTGGTCAGCATTGCCCTGGCGGGGACGTTGGGCGCAGCATGGATAGTGTTAGGGTTTTATCGGTTCTATGAACCGCTGGTGGCGCTGCTGGGCTACCTGGCAACGATCAACCTGTCGCTGGCTGTGTTTAACTTGATCCCTGGTTTCCCACTCGACGGCGGGCGTGTGTTGCGGGCGATCTTGTGGGGGGTGATCGGCGATATGCGGCGGGCGACCCAGATCGCGGCCAATGTGGGGCGGCTCGTGTCGTTCGGATTTATTGGCCTGGGTGTGCTCCAGGGAGTGACCGGCAATATCGGCAGCGGGCTGTGGACCGCTTTCATCGGCATTTTCTTACAAGGCGCAGCCAATGCCGAGTTGCAGGCTGTGACGATGCGCCGCCTGCTGGCAGGTCGGACGGTGGCTCAACTGATGAGCAGTAACTTCACTACGCTGCCGGGCGATCTCACGCTCCAGCGCTTGGTCGATGCGCACATCCTGGGTAGCGGTCGAAGGACGTTCGTGGTGGTGGAGGATGGGCATGTCGCTGGGCTGCTGTCGCTGGAGCATGTGCGACAGGTGCCCCCGGAGCACTGGCCATATACGACCATTGCCCGGGCGATGATGCCACTCAAGGACCTCCAATATGTGGGGCCGGACATGGAGTTGTGGCCGGCGCTGCTTCAGATGGAGCGTGAGGAAGTGTCGCAGCTTCCGGTGGTGCAGAATGGCCGGTTGTTGGGCTTGCTGAGCCGTGATGATCTGCTGCGATTTGTGCATACCTTGCATATGCTGGGACCGCAGATGGCAAGGTCATAGGAAGAGCCACAGGCAGAAGAGGGAAAGCTATTCAGGGGGCATCCAAGGGGTGCCCCCTGAATGATTCAGGCGTCTGAAGCAGATTCTGCATCTCTCGATGGGCCGGTCTATAATACGGTTATAGTCGTTTTCATCTGGGATATCCATCGTCGCAATCCTACCAGAGAGGCCGAAATTCCATGAAGGAAGTAGTGATTATCGATGCAGTACGCACTGCCGTCGGCAGGCACGGCGGGACGCTGGCCGCCATCCGCGCTGACGACCTGTGTGCGATTCCCCTTAAAGCTCTCATCGAGCGGACCGGCATCGACATGGCTCTCGTTGAAGAGGTGTACATGGGGTGTGCCAACCAGGCAGGGGAGGACAATCGCAACGTGGCGCGTATGGCGTTGCTGTTGGCAGGGTTTCCGCATCATGTAGCCGGGGTGACGTTCAATCGGCTGTGCGCTTCGGGCCTGAATGCTATCAATCAGGCGGCGCGGGCTATTGCGATGGGGGAGGGGGAAGTCTTCATTGCGGGCGGTGTGGAGAACATGAGTCGTGCACCCTACTCGATCCCCAAATCGGGCGTGCCGTGGGGTACGGGGAATATTACTGGTTATGACACAACGCTTGGTTGGCGCTACCCCAACCCGAAGATGGAGGCGATGTTTCCCCTCGAAGCGATGGGCGAGACTGCCGAGAACATCTACGAGCAACGTCCGCACCTCAGCCGGGAGATGCAGGATGCCTTTGCACTCGAAAGCCAGCGCCGCGCTGTGGAAGCTATTCGGGCCGATAGGTTCAGGGACGAGATTGTGCCAGTCATGATTCCTCAGCGCAAGGGCGATCCGCTGGTGTTTAAGCGCGACGAGCATCCTCGCTATCGGTTGGAAGGTGGCGAGGTGGTGCTCGATACCAGCATGGATCAACTAGCCAAGCTCAAACCCGTATTCCGTGCTGGAGGCACAGTTACGGCAGGAAACTCATCTGGACTCAACGACGGCGCGGCGGCGGTGTTGCTGATGAGTGCTGAGCGTGCGAATGACCTGGGCCTTAAGCCGTTAGCTCGCTGGCTGGGTAGCGCAGCAGCAGGAGTCGATCCACGCACGATGGGGTTGGGGCCGATCCCGGCTACCGAGAAGGTACTCAGGCGCGTTGGACTGACCATTGACGATATTGACCTGATCGAGCTGAATGAGGCGTTTGCCGTGCAGGCGCTGGCCGTGATGGAAACGGCAGGATTCCGTCATGAGATTACGAACGTGAACGGCGGCGCGATTGCGCTGGGCCATCCCCTAGGGTGTTCGGGAGCACGCATTTTCACCACATTGCTACATGAGATGAGGCGGCGCAAAGCCGTCGGTGAGCGGATGCGCTACGGACTGGTCACGCTGTGTGTAGGTGTGGGACAGGGAGAGGCAACAGTCATCGAGATGCTGTGATCGGTTCATTTTGATTGGCGAAAACCTTACATGAGGCAGGCGGTGGCCGATCGAAGAATCGGAACGCTGGGGGAGCGATCATTGCACGCCGCGCTGAAGGCGTGGTATGCCCGTCCTGGCGATCAGATCGAGCAACAGGTTGATGGGTATGTGGTGGACATCATACGCGGCGACCTGTTGATTGAGATCCAGACACGCAACTTCGCAGCTATCAAGCGTAAGCTAACCGCTCTTACAGAGCGCCACCCGGTCAGATTGGTGCATCCGGTGGCGGTTGAGAAATGGATCGTGAAACTTGGGGCAGACGGTCGGACACAGTTGGAACGGCGCAGATCGCCGCAGCGGGGCACCGTTTTGCACCTGTTTCGCGAGCTGGTCAGCATCTCGCGTCTTGTCAGGCGCGAGACATTTTCGGTGGAGGTGATATTTGTGCGCACCGAGGAAGTGCGAGCCAATGACGGGCGGGGAAGCTGGCGACGCAAAGGCTGGAGCATCCGCGATCAGCGGCTGCTGGAGGTCGTTGATCAGGTAGTGCTGGGGTCGGTGAATGACTTCGAAGCGTTGCTGCCCGATGGCTTGCCTGACCCATTCACGGCACGTGAGTTGTCCGAGAGACTTGGCGAGCCTGCGACTCTGGCACAGAAAATGGTCTACTGTCTCCGCGAGATGGGGGTGCTGGGGGTTGTGGGTAGGAGGGGACGTGCCTATCTCTACCAAATAAACAAATGACCGGAACCGACGGAGCTGAGGTGGATCATATGGCAGATCAGGATAAAGTGGTTCAGGTGATAGTTGAGCAGATCAAAGATGTGTCCAGCATTGTAGGGGCGTATCTGTCAGGGTCGCTGGTTAACGAGGACAGAGATGTTTTCTCCGACGTGGACCTGGGCATTGTCTCAAAGAACAGCCTCCAGGCTTTCCGGGCCGCATGGTCGTTGCGGCATAGAATCATTACATCGATCGGTGAGCCACTGCACTTCATTGAACGCGGATGGGAGCACTGCCGGATGGTGGCAGCTCTCTACGGCAAATCGCAGTTCCCACCGGTAGGACTGGAAGTAGATGCCATTTTTAGCCAGATGCGGTATGTCGCCGAGCAGATGCCCTATGCTAAATATCAGGTTGTTTTTGACCGTGAGGGCAGGCTCAGGCAGGCGCTTGATGGTCTCAGCCTGACGAGGCCAGAGGACGAAACTAGACTAGAGTTGTTGCAAGTGCTCAGGGCCTTCCCATTCGTCACTCACGACGCCGTTAAGGCGGTGGAAAGAGGCGATTTCTGCAATGCACAAGGCCTGTTCGAGGAGATGCGCAAGGCAATCTTCACCCTCGCCGCTGTGCGGAGCGGAGACATTGCATACGGCACCAAACGGGCCTTCCGATATTTGTCGGAGGCCGAATGCCAGATCGTGATGGACTCGTATCATGCCTCAACACGAGAGTTCATTCTGAAACTGGTGAGCGTACTGACTCGCTGCCTGGCTGCTGTGCAGACTCGCTACTCAATCGAGCAGGATGTTGAGCTGCTGCGGTACAGGATAGCAGAACTCCTGTGAGGTTTGTCAATCGGCATCCAGCCACAATGAGGGGTCGTAAGGGTGGGACACACACACAGCACAAAACACTCGCACGTTTTCTATCGCAAGCACAGAGGCCCTAAACCCGTTGTCTCACGCGGCGAAGGAATCTATCTGTGGGACACCGAGGGCAAACGATACATTGACGGTTCGGGCGGCGCAGTAGTCGTCAACGTGGGACATGGCGTCCGAGAGATCGCCGAGGCAGTTGGCCAGCAGGCAGCGGGGGTCGGCTATGCGCATGCCACGATGTTCACCAGCGAGGCGCTGGAGGAATTGTCGGACAGGCTGGCCGCTCATCTACCCCTGCCGGATGCACGTCTCTTTTACCTGACCTCTGGGGCCGAGGCAGTCGAGACGGCGATCAAGTTTGCTCGGCAAATGCAGATCGCACGCGGCGAGATCGCCCGTTACAAGGTGATCGGGCGGTGGGGATCATATCATGGCGCGACGATGGGCGCCCTGGCCGTCATGGGCAAGCCGTCGATGCGCAAATACTTCGAGCCTCAGTTTCTCGATATGCCGCACATCCCGCCAGTGTACTGCTACCGATGCCCTTTCCGGCTAGAGTATCCAGCCTGTGGGCTGAAGTGCGCCGATGCGCTGGAAGATGAGATCAAACGGCAGGGAGCGGACACCGTTGCTGGCTTCATCGCTGAGCCGATAGCCGGGGCAACGCTGGGCGCGGTCGTTCCTCCTGCTGAGTACTGGCCGCGTGTCCGTGAGATCTGCGACCGGTATGGCGTGCTGCTCATTGCGGACGAAGTCATGACGGGCATGGGACGCACTGGGCGCTGGTTTGCGATGTCGCAGTGGGACATTGTGCCGGACATGATCACGCTCGGCAAGGGTATATCCGGTGGGTATGTGCCGCTTAGCGCGTGCGCCGTGCGCGGCGACCTGGTCGACTTCTTGTGGGATACAATGGGCGACTTTAACCACGGGGGGACGTTTAGCCATCAGCCGGTAGCGGCAGCGGCGGGTGTGGCGACGCTCCGCTATCTGGAGATGCACGATCTGGTCGCACGGGCCGAGACGATGGGCGATCTAGTGGGAAACAAGCTGCACGCGGCGTTTGACAGTCATCCCCACGTTGGCGATATTCGCGGTCAGGGGTTGATGTGGGCCATTGAACTGGTGGCTGATCGGGCGACCAAGGAGCCTTTCCCACCCAAGTCGAAGCTGGCCGGACGGGTGTTTGATCGCGCCTTTGCCGATGGGCTGATCGTCTACGTGATGAGCGGATGCGCCGATGGTGTCTCGGGTGATCATGTGATGGTGTCGCCTCCGTTTGTGGTCAATGAGATGGAGATAGACGAGATCGTGTCGATCCTGGTCAGAGCGATAGATATGGCTATCGCCGACGTGAGTCTCTAGCACAAGGAATATGCCATGCAACGACGAACCTATCGAGGGTCCATTACGGCCCGTGGGCTGGCTCAGGCGCTGGTCACGCGCTTCAACGTTGGGCATCTAGTAGCCCAGGCCAGCGGCACTGATGACCATATGGTGGTACAGATCGCCGCCCGAGAGCGCGACTGGGGCGGGCAAGCGCGAGCCGCGCTGACGCTCAGCATCATCCAGCATGAGGAGGCCGTCGAGGTCTCATTGGGTGAGCACCAGTGGCTCGGACCGGCAGCCGATCTGCTTCAGACTGGTCTGCGCGGCTGGTTCAGGCCCATGTCGCTGCTGGGAGAGCTGGCTGAGATCGCCGAGGACGTTCAGACTCTACAGCTGCCGGAGCAGGTGTGGCTGGCCGTCGATCACTATGTAGAGAGTGTGGGCGCCAAACTGGGCCTGGCTGAGGATGATCGGCTAGTGGCGTGCCCATTCTGCGGAGTTGGCAACCCGGTGGGCGTGGGACAATGTTCAGCCTGCGGTGGCAGCTTGATCAATGTACAGCCCCGGGCCTGTCCGAGCTGTGGCAAGCTGATGCCTACTAGCGCGGCATTCTGTAGCCGCTGCGGCGCAAAGCTCAGTTGAGGGCAGCGATCCCCGGGGCCGGATTTGGCACTCAGAGAATGCGCAACCGCTCGTTGACGGCTGTGATGGCATCGGTGGCGATTCCCTGCACTGCGCCGACTGCCCTGCGAGCCAGATATTTGGCCCGTGCTAGCAGGAACAGCTCATCGGTGAGTGAGACCGACATGCTTGGATCGGGGCCGCCGAGGTGTACCACAGCAGAGGCCCATGTCAGTCCTGCGCCAAAAGCCACCAGCGCCAGCATGTCGCCTGGCTTGCAGCGACCTTCCTCAATAGCTTCACATAGTGCAATAGGTACCGAAGCAGCAGATGTGTTGCCATAACGGTGGATGTTCATGTAGAAACGATCTTCAGAGACTCCCATCAGGCGTGAAGCAGCTTCGACGATGCGATGATTGGCCTGGTGCGGGATAAACAGGTCAATGTCGCTGGGGCTGAGGCCAGCTTCGGCCAGAACGCGGTTCAGCGATCTTCCCAGGACACGCGAGGCAAATCGGAATATCTCACGGCCATCCATGCGGATGAAGTTCTCACGGTTGTCGAGGACCTCCTGGGAGGGCGGCTTGACAGCTCCGCCGCCGGGGACGATCAGGGCTTGGTATCCGGAACCGTCTGAGCCAAGCTCGAAGGCCATGATGCCAGTGGGTGTCTCCGATGCTTGGACCACCACGGCTCCTGCCCCATCGCCGAACAGCACGCAGGTAGTCCGGTCGGTCCAGTCAATGGCTTTGCTGACCTCCTCGGAACCGATCACGAGGATGGTTTTGTAGGCGCCGGTCTGTATAAACTGCTGGGCAACGACGAGTCCATACAGCCAGCCGGTGCAGCCTGCGACCAGCGTAAAAGCCCCACAATGTGCGCCTAGCAAGTCTTGGATCTGGCTGGAGACAGGAGGAAGCAGATAATCGGGTGTGGACGTGGCGACAATGATCAGGTCCACATCGGCTGCTGTGATCCCAGCCACCTGCATGGCGGCTTCGGCGGCACGCACAGAAATATAGGAGGTTGGCTCGTCTGGTCCGGCGATGCGACGTTCCTTGATGCCGGTGCGAGTCGTGATCCACTCGTCGCTGGTCTCGACCATCTGCTCAAGATCATGATTGGTCAGAATGCGTTTGGGAGCATACTTGCCCCAACCGGTGATGCGTGCATAGAGCTGCTTCACAATCCCCCTCCCTGGCAATCAGTCAGGTCAGCGGAGAGTGCTGACCTGAGTAGAGTGGTTCCCCCAATAGATGCTAATTAGGCTGGTGCGGCGCGCCGTCGCCGACCTATGATAAAGGTGACGATCAGAATCAGCGAACCTGCGATCCGCACAGCAAGCGCCAGCACCGCGATAATCGAGACGATCGGCACAAGCACGCGTGAGATTCTCTCCCACCGCTTGCGGCGGACTGTCCAGGCGACAGCCACGGCCTGATCCCCTTGTTGTCGAGTTATCAGCTTTGTACGCAAGTCGGTCACGAATTCCTGAGATGGCTCTACTGGCATGAGGATGCCATGGACTCGTTGAGCCAGCCTTAGCAGGCTGTCCAGTGCAGGAAAGACCTCTCCATATTCCTGCACGAGCGCTTCGGTGCTGTCGCCACCCTCGATCAGGGTGTTGGCGTGTTGATCCAGGATATCCTCTAACCTGGCTTCTTTTGCTCTGTGACGAAGTCCCATCATCACTACCAACCTCAAACTGGGTTTCTTCTCGATCTCTCGGATACTCATTTGGTAGAACACTGACCTGATCGGGAAGTTGCACTTTTGACCGGGAGGGCATAGACGACTGCTTCCCATCTCGTGTGGGCGTGCAGGAGATCGGCGAGTCCTGCTCAAAGGGCGGATCTCTAGGAGTCAGGGGGCCTGTGAGGGTAAACCTGTGGGAGAGGATCAACGGGCTTTGCTGCCTCGGTGAGGCGTACGGGCACGGAGGTGCGGCCGATCTGAGGGGTGAAGCATTTTTTCTATCTCGTCGCGCAGCGCGATCAGGGTGCGGTGATAGAGCGACTTGATGGCACCCTCACTGCGGCCCATGATCTGGCCAATCTCGGCGTTGGAGAGGTGTTCCACGTACTTGAGGATCAACAACTGCTGGCGCTCGTGAGGCAAGCTGCTAATAGCGATCAGCAAGTGCTCCTGCTCCTCATGCAGTTCGGTAACATGCTCCGGTGCCTCACTGCGCAACGTGCTCACGATCAGATCGTCCAGCGGCACTACCTGGCGGCGACGCCGGTCGCGATGCCAGTTGACAACCAAGTTGTGCGCGATCCGGTACAGCCAGGCGGAGAACGGCAGGCCGCGATCCTCATAGGTGGGGATATGCTGGAGCGCACGTTGGAAGACCCGCGCGGTCAAGTCCTCAGCGTCGTGGTGGTTGCCTGTGCGATAGTAGATGTAGTTGTAGATGCGCGCCACGTAACGCTCGTACAGTTCGCCAAAGGCCGCTGGGTCGGTCTTGGCCAACCGGACAAGTGCATTCTCGTCCAGCTCATCCAATGGCTGAGTTTCTTCTTGCACGGTTAGTGCTCATCCTAAACGATCGCTGCGCCCTGGAGCGGCTGTGGGGAAGTATACCAATCGCTCTGTGGGTCGGCAAAGGGCCTCTGATGTAACCCTCCTTCCGCCTGTCTGCGGCTAACCAGTCCTTGTCCTCGCGAGTGTGTTGCATCTAAGCTGCCCTTGGCGATCCTCTCTTGTTTGAGCAAATTGAGCGCCACATCACACAGGACGGTGAATTTTCCCAAGCCGCCAATCAGCGCCACCCCCCTTTTAGTGCAATTGCCCTGCCTAGGGAGTGCTCAAAAGGGTGGTCAGGTCATGGTGTTAACGGGTCAGGCGATTTTAGCCCTCCATATCCACTCTGTTAGACACTCTCCTGCCTAAACTGTTGGACAGAATCGATCGGATGGCCTATAATTTAAGGTAGATGGGGCCGAAAATGGTTTCGACAGGGAGGGGTGAGAACCCACGGCGAGTCGGGGCGCGCCAACCCCGTAACAAGGCGCAAAACAATAACTGCCAACGAGCAGACTCCTGCTCTTGCAATGGCTGCCTAGTTCAGCTAATGCAGAGCTGATCCCCTGAGGGGGATCACGTCCTCCTGACCCTCCCGGAGCCGGGTCAGGTCAGGGCGACACAAAGGCTCATGGTGCGGTGACGTTGCGGCTCTGGGCGTCACCTAAGACAAGAGGAGCCTAGCCTGTACCGAGCCTGTCGCGCGGCGTTGGCACGGGTGAAACTCAATAGCCGACTACACTCGTAGATGTGGGGGATCTAACTTTCTGGACCGGAGTTCAACTCTCCGCGGCTCCACCTAACATACCGCCTCTTTAATTTAGAGAGGCGGTATGTCGTCTTCTCCCCGCCTCAGCCGGGGTATGCTGGAGAGCATTAGCTGTTCGTGCCTCTGTGAACACATAACCTCTGTTGGTGTTGTGGACTTCCTGTATAATGGGAACAGCCACTGACATTCCCCTCTCTATCCCAAGGAGCCAGCGTGAGAGAGCGCCAAAGAAATCCCCTGCCATTTGTGATCGGTGCAGGACTTGGCCTAGGGATCGTCTCCTGGTTGCTGAGGCGCAATCGTCTCAGGTCGCGGGTAGGCATTTTTACAGACAGGGTCGTGCTGATCACAGGAGCATCGCGTGGAATCGGCAAGGCGCTCGCCTGCGCCTTTGCCGGCAGGGGCGCTCGCCTGGCGCTCGCTGCTCGAAACCGCGAGCAACTGGAGGTCACTGCCTCAGAATGCAGGGCCATCGCCGGTGGAGCTGAGGTGCTGACCATCGCCGCCGACGTGACCGACCGAGACCAACTTGAGAGTCTCGTTGCAGCCACGCTGGATCGCTTTGGCCGGATCGATATCCTGATCAACAATGCGGGGATCGTCCAGGGTGGTCCGTTTGCCGAGGTTGACTTTGAGGTGGTCAAGCGGCAGATCGAAGTCAACCTGCTAGCCGCCCTGCGCCTGACGCAGATGGTTCTTCCCACCATGATCCGACAGGGCGGGGGTTGGATTGTCAACGTGTCATCCTTTATGGGACGTCACGCTGTCCCGTATTTCCTGGCTTACAGCGTCAGCAAGGCAGGGTTGATCCGGTTTGGCGAAGGGCTGCGCCGTGAGTTGGCTGGGACCGGTGTGTGCATATTGACAGCTAACCTGGGTTTCACTGCTACGCAGATGGTCAGCGAAGAAAGTGCGGCATTGCTCCGGCCTTTTGGCGTGCGGGTGATGCCAGTCGAGAGGGTTGCTCGACGCATTCTCGATGCCCTGGCGCTGGGGCAGACTGAGGTCAGCATTGGAGGGGTCGAGTTACTGGCCGAGGGGATCAGCTGGATCATGCCCAGGTTGGCCGATCTGATGTGGGAACGGCTCGCTCCAGCCGAGTTTAAGGAGGTCGCATCCCGGCAGCGCACCGAGTGAGGCAGGTGTGCTGCTGGTGTTTAATTGGCACCAAGGGAGGGAGATATGGAGTTTGAGATCCTAGAGTCGGGGATTGGTGAGCTGTTCCAACCCCCGGACCTGGACGCCTTTCGGGCATGGAACCGTTCGAAGAAGTCCCGTAAGCTGGAAAGCAAGCTGATGACCGAACAGGAGGCGATTGCGCGATTCGTCACTGACGGCTGTTACATCGGGACGGAGCTGTATGGCACTGTCCGAGCGCCGATGTCGTTGACGCGCGAGATCATCCGCCAGGGGAAAAAGAACCTAGGAATCTGCGGACAGGGTGTGCTCGAACTCGACATGTTGCTGGCTGCCGGACTGGTGTGCAAGGCTGACATCACCTACGTTGGCATGGAAGTATATGGTGTGTGCAACGGCCTGCGGCGTGCAGTCGAGAGCGGGCAGGTGAAAACAGTCGAATGGAGCAACGCGGCCATAACGTGGCGGTTCAAAGCTGCTGCGATGGGCGTGCCTTTCGTCCCTGCCCGCTCAATGCTCGGCACCGACACGTTCAAGTACAGCGCTGCCAAGGCTGTCCGTGACCCGTTTACAGGGATCACCGTTGCCCTGATTCCGGCCCTGATCCTGGATGTAGGATTGATCCATGTGAACCGTGCTGATGAGTACGGTAACTGCCAGATCGAGGGCATCAGTGGTTTTTCCATTGAGATGGCGCGTGCCTGCAAACGACTGATTATCAGTGCCGAGGAGATCGTGTCTACCGATGAGATCAGACGCTACCCGGAGCGCACGATCATCCCATATTACCTGGTTGACGCCGTGGTGCATGCCCCGTTTGGTTCACATCCCGGTGAGATGGCCTATGTCTATTGCCGCGACGAGCCAGCGATCAAGGCTTGGGTGCAGGCGAACGAGTCGGCGGAAGGAGCGGCCGCCTATCTTGCTGAGTGGGTTCATGATCTGCCTGATCACAGTGCCTATCTGGCGAAGCTGGGCGCGGAGCGCCTGGAGGCGCTCCGCAAGGGACGGGAGAAGCGAGAATGAGCGAGAACGATTTCAGCCCCACTGAGCTGATGATCTGTGTGGCAGCGCGGTTGTTCGAAGATGGTACCACTGCGTTTATTGGTACAGGCATTCCCATGTTGGCCGCCTCTCTAGCGCAGCGCCTGTATACGCCCAACCTGATCCCGATCTTTGAATTCGGTGGGACAGGTGCAATTTTAGAGGAACTGCCCCTGGCCGTGGGTGAGGCGCGCACGTTCCACAGAGCGTTGGCAGCATCCGGCATCACTGACATTATGGAGACAGCGGCGCGGGGGTTTGTCGATTACGGCTTTCTGGGTGGGGCGCAGATTGATCCCTATGGCAACCTCAATAGTACCGTCATCGGACACTATGGCGCGCCCAAGGTGCGGCTGCCGGGTAGCGGCGGTGGAAATGACGTTGGGTCGCTGTGCTGGCGGACAATTGCCATTATGCGACACGATAAACGACGCTTCGTCGAGAAATGTGATTTCATCACCACGCCGGGCTACCTCAGTGGCCCCGGGGCACGCGAGAAAGCCGGACTGCCGCCGGGCACTGGGCCAATGGCGGTTATCAGCAGCCTTGGGCGCATGGGGTATGACATGGCATCTTGTCGAATGCGGCTTGAGGCAGTTGCGCCGGGGGTGACAATAGAGCAGGTGATTGAGAATACAGGGTTTGAACTTCTGATTGCTGACGAGGTGCAGAACATCGATCCTCCGACTCAGGAGGAGCTACGACTGCTGCGTGAGGAGATCGATCCGACAGGACTTTACATCTAAAGCTATTTATGAAGACTACCCCCAAACGTCGGTCGGAGCGGGCAAGACTCGCTCTCTGCGATTTGGCAGGACCTCGCTGGCGCAGAACTAGGGTCTGACTGAAGAGGGGAGTGCAAAAGAAAGGTCTTCTGGCGATGGCCGGCTCTCCCACCCCGTTGCCAGGGCAGTACCAGAGGCGCTGACGGGCTTAACGACCGGGTTCGGGAAGGGACCGGGTGTGGCCCCGTCGCTCTAATCACCAGAAGACCTCGGGACACGAAACTAGCGGGGCGCCCTTGCAGGGCGCCTGGAACAGGGGATAGCGGGAAAGAGGGCGGGGTCTCCGCACCACAAGACAAGCCTATGACCATTAGTACGGGTTGGCTGAGGGCATTGCTGCCCGTACACCTCCCGCCTATCTAGCTGGTAGTCTTCCAGCGGTCGTGGGGAGATGTGGTCTTGGGGTGGGTTTCCCACTTAGATGCTTTCAGCGGTTCTCCCGTCCCGACTTAGCTACCCAGCGCTGCCTCTGGCGAGACAACTGGCACACCAGCGGTCGGTCCACTCCGGTCCTCTCGTACTAGGAGCAGCTCCCCGCACATCTCCTACACCCACAGCGGATAGAGACCGACCTGTCTCACGACGGTCTGAACCCAGCTCACGTACCGCTTTAATGGGCGAACAGCCCAACCCTTGGGACCGGATTCAGCCCCAGGATGCGATGAGCCGACATCGAGGTGCCGAGCCTGGTCGTCGATGTGAACTCTTGGACCAGACCAGCCTGTTATCCCCGGGGTAGCTTTTATCCGGTAAGCTACGGCCTTTCCACTCAGCACCGTAGGATCACTAAGCCCGACTTTCGTCCCTGCTCGGCCTGTCTGCCTCCCAGTCAAGCTCCCTTCTGCCTTTGCACTCTGCGGCTGGTTGCCATTCAGCCTGAGGGAACCTTTGGGCGCCTCCGTTACCTTTTCGCAGGCGACCGCCCCAGTCAAACTGCCCACCTGCCACCGTCCCTCTGCCCGTGGCGGGTCAGAGGTTAGGGTCAAGCCTGCACCAGGCTGGTATTTCAACGTTGGCTCCACCGAGACTGGCGTCCCGGCTTCCGCGCCTCCCAGCTATCCTACACAAGCACAGCCCTCACGCTATGACAAGCTGCAGTAAAGCTCCACGGGGTCTTTTTGTCCAGCTGCGGGTCTTGCGCATCTTGACGCAAACTTCAATTTCACCGGGTCCCTCGTTGAGACAGTGCCCCACTCGTTACACCATTCGTGCGGGTCGGAACTTGCCCGACAAGGAATTTCGCTACCTTAGGACCGTTATAGTTACGGCCGCCGTTCACCGGGGCTTCGGTTCAGAGCTTTGTCCGTAGACGAACCCCTCCCCTTAACCTTCCGGCACCGGGCAGGTGTCAGCCCCTATACGTCCCCTTCCGGGTTGGCAGAGACCTGTGGTTTTGTTAAACAGTCGGTAGGGCCATTTCTCTGCGGCCGCTCGCGCGGCGCCGCTTGTCCCGAAGTTACGCGGCTAGTTTGCCTAGTTCCTTAACGAGGGTTCTCCCGTGCGCCTGAGTGTCCTCCACCCACCTACCTGTGTCGGTTTGCGGTACGGTCCCCATGACCTCGACGCTACGAGGCTTTTCTCGGCCCCCACGCCAGTCACTTGTGGCCCGAAGGCACCGCCTTCACGGGCTCGGCTCTGGAACCGGTTTTGCCTGGCCCCTTCCTCGCCTCGCCCGCTTGGCACCTCCCTCCACCTGGAGGCTGACCTTGGCGGGAGCGTCCCCCCTTCGCTCTGTCATGGCGGCACCGGAGTGTTCACCGGTTGTCCATCGCCTACGCCCCTCGGCCTCGGCTTAGGACCGGCTAACCCGACGCGGATTGACCTTCCGTCGGAACCCTCAGGTGTTCGGCGCATGCGGTTCTCACGCTTGTTTCGCTACTCATGCCGGCATTCTCACTTGTCACAGCTCCACACCGGGTCCCCCTGCTGCTTCAACGCCGTGACAACGCTCCCCTACCGTAGACGATGTCTCCATCGCCTCGCCCGTGGCTTCGGTGGCAGGCTTCAGCCCCGTTATATTGTCCGCGCAGCCGCGTTTGACCAGTGAGCTGTTACGCACTCTTTAAAGGATGGCTGCTTCTAAGCCAACCTCCTGGCTGTCCTTACACGACCACCTCGTTTCCCACTTAGCCTGCACTTCGGGACCTTAGCCGTCGGTCTGGGCTCTTTCCCTCTCGACTGCGAAACTCATCTCCCGCAGTCCGACTGCCAGCTTAACGCCACGGCATTCGGAGTTTGGTTGGGTTGGGTAACCGCTGAGGCCCCCAAGTCCATCCAGTGCTCTACCTCCGTGGCGCATCCGCTGACGCTAGCCCTAAAGCTATTTCGGGGAGAACAAGCTATCTCCCGGTTCGTTAGGCATTTCACCCCTACCCACAGCTCATCCGATGCTTTTGCAACAGTAACCGGTTCGGGCCTCCAACGCGTTTTACCGCGCCTTCACCCTGGCCATGGGTAGCTCACCAGGTTTCGTGTCTCATCAAGGCCATGTCCGCCCTTGTCAGACTCGCTTTCGCTCCGGCTCCGGCTGTCTCTGCCTTAACCTGACGACCTCGATGAACTCGCCGGCTCATTCTCCAAAAGGCACGCGGTCAGGCCAGACGAGACTGCTCTCGCCTCTGACCCTCCCACCGTCTGTCAGCGAACGGTTTCAGGTTCTCTTTCACTCCCCTCACCGGGGTCCTTTTCACCTTTCCCTCGCGGTACTGGTCCGCTATCGGTCATCAAGAGTATTTAGCCTTGGAGGGTGGTCCCCCCTGCTTCCCACAGGATTAGCGTGCCCCGTGGTACTCAGGCTGTCTGGCCCACGCGCTTCGGAGTTCGCCTACGGGACTCTCACCCCCTCCGGTCGGCCTTTCCAGCTCCGTTCGGCTCCCCCTACCGCGCGCTTGTTGCCAGCGCCTCCTACCCCGAACCCCGCAGGGCTCGGTTTGGGCTGCTCTGCTTTCGCTCGCCACTACTCGCAGAATCGTCTCTTTTCCTCCGGGTACTGAGATGTTTCAGTTCCCCGGGTTCCCCCCCACGAGCCTATGTGTTCAGCTCGCAGGTGACTGTGCTCCTCACAGCCGGGTTCCCCCATTCGGACATCGCCGGATCACCGTCCGCACACGACTCCCCGACGCTTTTCGCAGTGTGCCGCGTCCTTCTTCGGCTCTTGACGCCCAGGCATCCCCCGTTCGCCTTCTTGCACTTGGCTTGTGATGCGGAGACTCCGCGCTCCTTCTCGACGCGCTTCCCCCTATTCCATTGGTAAGGTGCTATGGGCCTGACTCGACTCGAACGAGTGACCTTCCCCTTATCAGAGGGATGCTCTCACCAACTGAGCTACAGGCCCCACGCTCGAGGGTCCAGCCCTGCCGAGGGCTGGCTGGTCGACCCCTAGGTCGCCCCCTTAACCCCCGCAGACGTGACAGGTCGCCTGGCCCGCCGCCTCCTCCGACCGCTTCCCTAGAAAGGAGGTGATCCAGCCGCAGCTTCCGCTACGGCTACCTTGTTATGACTTCGTCCCAATCACCAACCCTACCCTCGGCGACTGCCTCCCCGACAAGTCGGGGTTGGCCCATCGACTTCAGGTATTGCCGGCTTTCATGAAGTGACAGGCGGTGTGTACAAGCCCCGGGAACGTATTCACCGCAGTATGCTGACCTGCGGTTACTAGCAGCTCCGCCTTCATGCAGGCGAGTTTCAGCCTGCAATCTGAACTGAGGATGGTTTTGATGGGATTCGCTCCGGATCGCTCCTTAGCAACCCATTGTACCACCCATTGTAGCGTGTGTGTAGCCCAAGGCGTAAGAGCCGTGCTGACTTGACGTCATCCCCACCTTCCTCGGAGTTTCTCTCCGCAGTCTCGCCAGAGAAATACAACTGGCAACGAGGGTTGCGCTCGTTGCGGGACTTAACCCAACACCTCACGGCACGAGCTGACGACAGCCATGCAACACCTGTTCTTGTGTCCTTGAGGGAGGTCCTGACTTTCATCAAGATTTCACAAGAATGTCAAGCCCTGGTAAGGTTCTTCGCGTAGCATCGAATTAAACCACACGCTCCGCTGCTTGTGCGGGCCCCCGTCAATTTCTTTGAGTTTTAACCTTGCGGCCGTAGTCCCCAGGCGGGACACTTAAAGCGTTAGCTTCGGCACAGAGAGGGTCGATACTCCCCATACCTAGTGTCCATCGGTTGCGGCGTGGACTACCAGGGTATCTAATCCTGTTTGCTCCCCACGCTTTCGCGCCTCAGCGTCAGGAATAGCCCAGGAG
>DAOTXR010000004.1:0-2511 GCA_034435375.1 Anaerolineae bacterium | reverse complement strand
TTGTTCTCAGCAGCTCCAGCGCTTCCAGCTTGAACTCCTGCGTGTATGTTCGATAGTGTCTTTCCTTCATGGTCCTCTCCTGACTTCTCAGTCTACGACATTTTTTGTGTCCGAGAAATCAGGGGAAGGTCATCTCCACAGCGTGGAGAGGGGGAGGGAGAGCCGCCGAGGGCGGCTCGACAGGGGGTGAGGCTCTTTCGCGTCTTCGTCCTTTCGTTTCTTCATGTTTCGATTCTCAAATATAATAAAAGCGGGGCTGGGATGCCCCTGAGATTCATGTAGCCAAAGGAGAAATCATTCATGCGCAGCAGAGCAATACTTGTCCTGAGGGGTCTTATCATTGTCGTCGGATTGGCGATCATAGGCTGCGGGTCTATCGGCGCACAGTCGGCCAGCGACCTGCTGGCGACCGAGGTCGCCGCCCAGCAGGGGGGCACGGCGACCGCCATCGCTCTGCTGCCGACCGCCACACCCACCAATACGCCCACCCCCGCACCCACACCCACCCCCACCCCTGACCCCCGGCTCCCGGAAGAGGCGATGTACCGGCTGGGCAACGGCACGGTGACCGGCCTCGCGCTCTCACCGGATGGGCAGTATCTGGCCATTGGCAGCAGTCTGGGCGTGTATCTGTATCGCGCCGACACCTCTGAACTGCTGTGGTTCGGTCTGGTTTCTGATGCGCCAGTGAAGGCCGTCGCCTTTACGCCGGATGGCTCGCAGGTCGTCGCCGGGGTAGGGGATGGCAGGCTGATTGTGTGGCTGACCGAGCAGGGTGTCGAGGTTGCTACCTACCAGAGCGGCATCCACCAGATCATCTCTCTGGCCGTCTCGCCGGATGGGACAAAGGTTGCCACCGGCGGCAGCCTGAACGGTAACGTGGCGCTGTGGAGCCTTGACTCCGGAACGATGACCCCCCTCAACGGACACTCCATGCCGGTCACTGCTCTGGCCTTCTCGCCGGACGGGACGCAGCTCGCCAGCGGCAGCAGAGACACCGACATCCGCATCTGGAACGCTGCCACAGGCAGCACCGTCATGCGGCTGTATGGACATACCAGCGAGATCAACGCTCTGGCGTGGACGCCCGACGGCTCGCGGCTGGCTTCCGGCGCATCCGACCAGTCGATCATCGTGTGGGATATGGCGACCGGGGCGCGGATCAACACGCTGTTCGGGCACACCAGCGCCGTGCTCGACGTGGCCTACTCACCCGGCGGGTCGGTGCTGGCCTCCGGCTCGATGGATGACACGCTGGTGCTGTGGGATGACCGGGGCAATCCATCGGCGACCTTCGATCTGGGGAGCGACGTGAAGAAGCTCGCCTTTTCGCCCGACAGCGCGTTTCTCTACACCGCCACCGCTGAGGGGGAGATCGCCACATGGGATACGGTGACCGGCCAGCAGACGCGGGCCATCACCGGCTTCAGCTCGCGCGTGTTCGACATTGCCATATCGCCGGATGGCAGCACCATCGCCGCCGCGATGGAAAGCGGCGACATCTGGCTGTGGGATGTTGCCAGCCGGACGGTCGTCCGCACGCTCGAAGGGCACACCGACGGGGTGTTCAACGTGGCGTGGTCGCCGGACGGGACGCGGCTGGTCTCCGGCAGCGCGGATACATCGGTGATCGTCTGGGATGTGGCGACCGGCGAGGCGCTGATGACGATGCCCACCGGGTTTGACACGCTGTACGGCGTGGATTGGTCGCCGGACGGGACGCGGATCGCGGCCAGCGGCGAAATCTACAAGGGTGTCGGCGCGGATGGTGCGGTAGCGGTCTACAATGCCGCTACCGGCGATCTGATCTTCAGCAACCACACGCACACCGAACTGGTCAACAAGGTGGAGTACTCACCCGATGGCAGCCTGCTGGCGTCGGCCTCGAACGATGGGTATGTGTACCTGTGGAACGCGGGCGGCGCTCAGGCGGGGGCGCTGGTGAGCACAGGCGGCGGAGGTGCGGTGGACATCATGCTCGATATTGCGTGGGCACCGGATAACAGCGGTGAGGTGGTGACGGCCAACTACTATGGCCGTGTTAACTACTGGGATGCCCTCAGCGGCGAGAAGCTGGCCGAGTCTAAAATCCCGGTGTATTACTATGCGCGGCTGTGGCCGGTGTGGAGCATCACCTATGCGCCGGATGGAACACGCATTGCCGGGGGAACCGAAGCGGGCTACATCGTGATCGGCGACCCGGCTACCTACGAATGGCTCACCGTGCTGCTCGGCCACACCGATCAGGTGCACGGGATCGAGTACGCGCCGGACGGGTCGTATCTGGCGTCCGGCTCGTGGGATGGGACGATTATCCTGTGGCCGGTGCCGTAGACCTCACCCCCGGCTCAGCGCGCTCCTACGGAGCGCCTTTGCCACCCCCTCTCCACGCTGTGGTTCACGCACCGACACTTTGAGTGCAAGGTGAGCCCAGGAGAGGGGGATGGGATAAGGCGAAACGGATACGACGTAAAGCGGTATTGAACGGCAGCGCATCAATGAAACGCAAGC
>DAOTXR010000003.1:0-11954 GCA_034435375.1 Anaerolineae bacterium | reverse complement strand
GACGCTCCGGAGCGGCCCGCCGGCCTGCACGCCGACCCGGTGCTCGCCCCCATCGTGGCTGAAGCCTTCGCGCTTTACACGACTGGCCAGTACAGCGATACCGACATCGCCGACTGGATGAATGCGCAGCTCGGCGATCTGGCTTGGCGCTCTCGAAGCAATGCTGACAGGCATATCACTGTCCCGAATATCCCAGAACCATACACATGACGCAGCAGATGAATGTCGAGCCCATCAACCCGATGGCAAGTGCAATCCCCAGAAAGCCAAGCCCGGCAATTGAGCCGACGATGCCTGCCACCATGCCAGCCGCTGTGTCAAAAATGCCTCTGCCTGTGTTTGCCGTATCGCCTATCCTTTGCTAGTGCACCCAGAAAAAGCATAAGATTCATCTAGATTAGTCCAACGCGGAGAATATATGGAAGGCTTCTCAGTCTTCCGTGCCCAATACGGGAGCGACGGGCTTGGCTATCTCATTGGGTACATCATCAGGTCTTTATCTGGGCTCCGCCTCGGCCTACCTACCATACAGTAGTACAGGAACTCATTAAGCTCATCACGGGGGTGCAGCCATGACCCCGCACTCCCGGACACACAGCTCACCACTTCTCTCCAACACCATAACCCTGCATCAGCACGGCAGACGCGCTGACCGCTCAATCGGTGCGCTCTGACGTGCCTGGCTGCGTTGGCATGCAGGAGAAAGGAAAGACGATGCTCATGACCAGGTCGATCCGAACAGTCAAACGTCTCATCGAGGACTTCATGACTATCGAGGAGGCCATGCAGCGCACCGGCTACACGGAGCAGTACCTGCGCCGCATGGCGCGCAAGGGCAAGGTGCGCGCGGTCAAGCGCGGGCACTTCTGGCTGATTGAGCGGGATTCGCTGCAGGCGTACCTCGAAGCAGCGCAGCGCTCGGACGACAAACGCTTCGGGCTGCGCGAGGTAGAAGAATAGCTTGCATGTGAGAAGAAGGGAGGTGATGCCTCTGGAAGCACTGGCAGTTCCGAACGAATAAGCCATCGGTCTCGAACACCGATGGCTTATGGCGAGGGATTGGTGTATCCAATCAATCATCACTATCAGGATACATCATTCCCTCCCCACACGGCAAACAGAACGATACCTATCACAACCCTGAAAGGGAGGGAATCGAATGGCTCTACCTGTTCCTGCGGCCACCATTCCTGAGTGGCCGGACACAACCAATACCCATGACGCCGCGCTGGCGTATCACAACGCCGGGCTGTGCGTCATTCCGCTCTCTGGCAAGCGCCCGGCCCTGGGCGGCTGGAAACACTACCAGACCCAGCGCCCCACCGAAGCCGACATCCGCCGCTGGCAGCGCGAAGGGCTGCTCCAGAACCTCGGCATCGTCTGCGGGGCAGTCTCCGGGAACCTCGTTGTCTTCGACTTCGACGGGCCGGGGGCGTACAGCGCGTTTGCCGCGCTGTTCCCAGCGCTTGCACAGTCCTGCACCGTTGCCACCGGCAGCGGGCAGGGCAAGCATGTCTATCTGCACGCAGATGCCCTGCCGCCCACCACCCGCGCGCTTGACACCCCTATCGGGCACATCGAGCTGCAGGCTGAGGGCTGCTATGTAGCCGCGCCGCCGAGCATCCACCCGGTGACCAACCGGCAGTACACTGTCGAGAAGCCGGTCGACATCCTGCGCGTGCCTGACCTCGACGAACTGGTCAGGTGGATCGAGTCCTTCAAACCCCGCTGGCAGGACACAGACTGGCGGCCCCCGCAGCACCTGCCCCCGACCAACGGGACGGTCAACCCTGACCTGATCGCCGCCATTGCTGACGTCCTGCGCCAGCGCCGCCACCGCGAGCGCGGGAAGTGGATCAACTGCTCCTGCCCCAACGCCACAGGCCACAAGAACGGCGACCGCCACCCATCCTTCGGTTTCAACCTCGAATCGGGCTACGGTTACTGCTATGTGTGCGGCAGCATGCTGGCGAAGGACCTGTGCGACCTGCTGGGCATCGACCCGCGTGACCACGGTGGTCTCTTGAGGAAATCGGAACCGCCAGTGATCGTCAACCGTCCTGTTGAGCCGGCTGCGCAGCCTGCCCCTCCCCCTCCACCCGACGACCTGCCGCCGCTCGTGGACATCACCCTGCCGGGCTGGCTTCAGGAGTACGTCGGCTGGGCATCGCGGGTGGGCAACCAGACGCCGGTGAGCTTCCACCTCAGCACAGGCATATGGATGGCGGCAGTTGCCATCGCCCGGCGTGTGTACGCCGACGCCCGCTGGGGGGTCCGCGTCTTCCCCAACCTGTACATGATGTTCATCGCCGACACCACCTTCTACCGCAAGACGACCGCCTACAAGCTGGGCGAGTGCATCCTGACTTCAGCCATCCCCCATATGCTGATGCCCACCCCCGGCTCGCCAGAGCGCTTTCAGGGCGCGCTGTCGGGCAAGCTGCCCGGCAAAACTTCCGCGAGCTGACCTATGCCCAGCAGGAGCTGCTCTCGAAGGCGCGGGGCTTTGCCGCCCAGCGCGGGCCGGGCTGAAGCAGCCTCAGCGCTGGGATCCGGTCGACATTGAGGAGCTGCGCCATGTGGTGGCTGAGGAGCTGGCGAAGGTGCTGCATGGGCAGCAGGTCGCCCCGCCGCCTGCTGAAAGCACTGATCCAGAGCCGGATGACATCGAGGAGCGCTTCGGCGCAAAGCTCGACCGGATGCTGGGTGGGCTGCAGGGCAGCCATAGTACCGACGAGTGAAGAGAGTATTCTAATCTTAACCGACAGCCAGCGTGTCAACTCAAATGGTAATGTTACCGGAAAGATGCCCCCGCCTTTTATTGCATCAGGTGGGTTGAACACGGTCAGGCAGACACCCAGAGAGATCTCTTCCAATGCAGCACAGGGAAGACCAAAGAGTTGGTCGAGCAGGTTGAGAACCCTTCATCTATCGAAGTAAAGTCTGAGTGAAAAGGGAGTTTAAGCTCCGGCTGACCTTTCTGCTGTTTTCCAATAGATCGGATATGGTGTAAAATCCTTACATACTATGTAAGGATTTTACAATGAGACGCGATCCACAGGATACTGCACAGAAACTCTACGAAATTGCCTCCACTCAGGGAGGATACTTCACCTCATCTCAGGCCCTTAACGCTGGCTACACATATCGACAGCAGCATTATCATACCCAACGCGGCACATGGCTCAAGATCGCGCGGGGCATTTACCGGCTGCGTGACTACCCGCCAGCTGAGCGTGAAGACCTCATCCGCCTGACGCTGTGGAGCCACAACCAGAAAGGTGAGCCTCAGGCCGTTGTGTCACACGAGACTGCGCTGAGCATCCACGAGATGAGTGACATCATGCCCGACAGAGTCCACCTGACCGTGCCAGAACGCGGTTTTCGAAAAGCCCCCCCTGCCGGTGTCGCTCTTCACAGAGATAACCTGAGCAGCGGTGAAATCGAACAGCGGTATGGGTACCAGGTAACCACCCCACTGCGCACCCTGCTGGATGCGGCTGCATCGCCGCTCAGCCAGGAACACATCAACCGGGCGGTGAAGGACGCTCTTGATAAAGGCCTGGTACGCCGCCGTGTGCTGGCCAGAATTGAGACCTCTCCAGATATCCAAAAACGCATTGAGCGGGCGCTTTCTGCTTACGATAACCACAGAGAAGAGGAGCGCTGAATTGCCCCGTGATTACAAGAACCCTGAGGCATTCCGCCAGGCGCTGGAAGCCAGGTTGAGATCCCAGGCTGAACGGGAAGGACTGGACCTGCAGTGGTTGCGTCGCCAGGCAGCTTTCGAGCGCCTGTTGGCCCGTGTCTTCCATCAGCCGGATACGGTCTGGCTGCTCAAAGGCGGGTATGCTATGGAGCTGCGACTCCGGCAGCGGGCGCGGACCACCCTCGATATGGACCTGATGATCGCCGACACGACTGCACTGCGCCTCGTTACAGATGCAAGTCCAGAGGAACCAATCCCGGATATTGCGCATGATCACCTGCAGGAACTGGCGAGCATCGACCTGGAGGACTTCTTCCAGTACGTGATAACCAAACCAAAAGCCATCTCGACAGCGCCGGAAGGCGGGATGCGGTGTTCAGTTGAGTGCCGGGTTGCTGGCCGGACCTTTGCAAACTTCCATCTTGACATCGGCCTGGGTGATTTTGTGCTGGGTGAACCGGAGTGGGTGACGGGCCGTGAACTCCTGGCCTTCGCCGGCATCCCGGCGGTTCGAGTGCCCATACTGCCTGCTGCGCAGCAGATAGCCGAGAAGTTCCACGCCTACACCTATCCCTGGGCGGAACGGACCAACACACGGGTCAAGGACCTGGTCGATATCATACTGCTGTTTGAGACACAGGTATTGGATGAAGACGAGCTGCTGCAGGAGGCTGTCCACGCCACTTTCAGTCACCGCGGTACGCATCCTGTGCCCGAACACCTCCCGCCACCCCCGGAAGAATGGGCCAAGGCATTCGCTGCGCTGGCTGATGAGTTGGACCTGTCAATAAAGACGCTGGACGACGCTTTCAGCTACGTTCGGGAAAGATGGAACAGGGCAGAGACCGGGTCGGTCCAATCATAAGTTATCGCTGATCTGTGTATTTGAGATAGCACAGGCAGCCCTCTCCACTTCCATTCATCTGGTTAACAACTCTTCGTCTTTCTCAACAATATGGCACCCTCCAGTCTTGCACCGCCAGATGCGTGAAGAGTCCCGTGGCTGGCAATCGATTTATCTCAAGATCGGTGCTGCCAGTCCATACAATCCACCATTTTGTATAGAACACTTGTTCGCTGACGAAATCCTCATTATAATAGCAGATGGGTACCTTGCAGACCCGCGTGACCCTGCAAGAAACCGATCTGGCAGCGCCCGGCTAAACCGGTCAGTCCTGTGATGAGCCATGATTCCTGGCTCGATGGCCGGATACCCTGGCGATGACCTGATAAGAACCACTCTGGCTGGCCTTCCAGTCAGGAAGACAGCCCGCAAACAGGAGAAGGGACGATGCAGCAAATTGAACGGGGATTTGGGATCGAGGAAGCCGTAGCCTTTATCGACGTGGCCGACCATGAGTATGGCTCAGAGGAGCCGGAATGGGTTGTTCTGGTGCGGGTGGACCTAAGCAAGGACGAGATTCATGATCTGATCGACGACCCGGCGCACTTTGATCGGCTCTTTAACGATCATCATTTCCACCTGATCCAGTGGGCAGACGAGGACGAGGAAGGAGACACGGTTCTGGTCTTCTGGGAGAAAACCGCTCCTGAGATGGAAAAAGAAGGGATCGACCTGGAAAAGGAACCTTACAGCGAGTGGACACGCAATGATGCCAGCGAAATGGAGGCGCTGATGCCTGCCTTTGAGCTGCTGCGCGGGCCGGTTGATAACCACTACACGGCGGTCCTAGTGTATGAGAACCCCCGGCAGTTCTATACTCTTCTCAAGGGCTTCGCGGACAGGCTGGGCGAAGAAAACATCCTTGCCAAAAGCCCGCTTCTGGGCATTGCTCACATGACGCCCTTCGAATACCAGGGTTGACCGGTTGGCAGCGAGGGGTGATGGTGATGGCGAAGGGAAAGCAGCGAAGGCAGGCTCAGCGCCTGCAGTCGGCCCAAGCCTGGCTGTCCACCTATGAGGGCAAGAACGTCGTCAGAGGCTACCGCAGGTGGTACGGCGTCGACTGGCCGACCGCCTTCCGGGAGCTTGAGATGCTGGGGGTGACCTTCGACCCAGCCTACAAAGAACAGGCACTGAGCGCTACCGAACGCCAGGCAGAAGCCCGACGTCAGCGTAAGCAGAAGCGCTCAGTGGAACAGGAAAACCTGCCAGGGGTTGAGCAGGACGAGCATTTCGCCTTCATTGCCGGTTACACTGGCGGCGGTGCGCCCTATGGCCTCACCTGGGAGGAATGGGGGGCCATCGACTCTCAAGAGGAGGAGGTGTCTGTGCCCGGGTTGATGACCCTGCTGCAGCTTGATCGGTTGTGTGAACACCTTGAAGGCCCGGACGGGTGCCATTTTGTCGACGCCCCCGGCTCGCCCGATGGGATAAAATGGGACTGCGACGGTAAGCTCAGGCTGACCCGGCAGTGGCTGAAGCAGCGTCACCTGCCCGGTCGAAGCCAATGTAACCGCGCTGGAAGCCTGCGGGGCTCATTGCGACTGCGGAGCGGTTTTCAACGTGCCCGACCGGTGGGCCGCTTACCTGCAAGAGCATCGAGACACAGAAAGTGGATAGGCAGCCCTTTCTGTGTGTCCCCTGTTGGTTTTCCTGCTGGTCTTAAAGCGCCATAGACAATCACAGGTTGCAGAACGCATGACGCTTCTGGTCCATCCGGCGACAGGATACCTGTTGGCGCCACACCCTTTGTCAGCCGGGGAAAGAAACCATTGCCCGATCACAGATTGATCATCCTGGCCATGCTTCTCGGACTCTGCATGGTGCTGTTCATCCGGGCCAGGCAGGTCTGGTCTGACCGTCAGATGTACGGTTACAGCGTCTACAGGGCAGATCGCCTGCGGTCGCATCTCGTCCGCTGGGGGCTGGTGGGAACCGCAGCATTTACCGGGGGCGCAGTGCTTTACTTCTGGGGACAGGCTCTGCCAGCCGATCATCCCGAAATCCCGATGCCCGACATTGAGACACAGCCAGCCCCAGCCGCTGAACTGCTCCCGATGGAGCTTTACATCCCCAGCCTCGGAGTTCACACGAACATCATCGAAGCACCATTTGTTGGCCGCCAGTGGGACATCAGCCAGCTCGATGAAGAAGTCGCCCACCTGGAAGGCACAGCCTCACCCGGCGAACAGAACAACGTGGTGCTGGCCGGTCATGTCACCATTCTAGGAGCAGGCTGGGGGCCTTTCCAGGAGCTGGACAGCCTGTCTGCTGGCGACAGGGTGTTTGTCGAATGGGGGGACACACTCTACATCTACGAAGTCTCCGAGCAGAGGCTGGTCACACCCGGCGATACCCGCCCGGTCTTCCCGACCGGCGATGCCCGGCTGACACTCATCACCTGCGCCAACTGGGATGAGGCTGTAGACACCTACACGCACCGGGTGATTGTCATTGCCCGGCTTGTTGCGGTTGAGTCTGTATAGCTCCCCGGTTCCCCTTACACCAGAAACCTCCACGAAAATTGATAGAACATTTGTTTGATTTTGGTTTCCTCTGCGTCTATACTGACAGGCAGAAGGATAACACCGAACGGTTCATGCGGGGGTTCCACGCTGCCATACCGTGCCTCACGTCCTACATCCCGCCAGCCCTGGGCCTGCAAACCCGGCTCGTTCGACGCGCTCAACGCCAGCCGCTTGTTTGAGGCTGACAATCCGCTCGGCATCCCGGCGCTGCGCCATACCCCGCTCGCGGCCATCCCGGAGTGGCTGGTTGCCTACCGGACGCGCGTCCGCTCGCCCCAGTTCGACTTCACCCGCGCCGCCGTGCATTTCTTCCTGGATGACTACCGTTTCGAGACCGTCTGGTTGCGACCTGAGCGGGCGCTCGAACACCTCTCGAAGTACCGCATCCTGCTCACGCCGGATTTCTCGCTCTATGCCGACTGGCCGCTGGCTATGCAGCAGTGGAATGTGTATCGCTCACGCTGGTGCGGAAGGTACTGGCAAGAACTTGGCTTCCAAGTGATCCCAACGGTTTCATGGAGCACGCCGCAGAGCTTCGCCTTCTGCTTTGCCGGGCTACCGCAGCGCAGCCTGGTGGCTGTCTCGGCGGCAGGGGTGAACCTGGATGAGCCAGTCCAGCGCAACCGCTTTATGACCGGCTTCCGCGAGATGGTCGCACGCCTGCAGCCCTCAACCGTGATAGCCTATGGCGGCCTGCCGGAGGAGGCATACCCTCTCGCATCAGTGGTGACTTACCCGACCCGCTGGGACCGGCGCATCCATGCGCACCGGAGAGCAGCCTAGTGGGCGGACGGGGATCCACGGCCCCCGACCTGCCCGAAGCGCTCCGGCTGCCCCTCGCGCCGGTTCACCCGCTTCCACCTGCCCTCGATACATATCAATACGTTGCCATTTCCAGCCGCGAGCTGCCGCCTGGCAGCCCGCACTACGCCTTTCTCGAAGGGCTGGGCCGCGAATGGACAATCGTCACCCACGACCTTGACTCGGATGAGCCTGTGCACCCCTATCACAGCTTCGGCATGGCCGAGCCGACCCTGCGCTGGGTCAAAGACAACAAGGTTGTTGACTTGTACGTGGATGGCATGGCCGCTGAGGACTACTTCGCGGCCACCGGCCTGCGCTTCCACAACGAGCGCAAGGGGCCGTATGTCCTCTCCAAGCGCGTCTCGCGCATCATGCGCCCGTACTTCGTCTCCGGCAGCTTCGACCCCGGCGAGGTATCCATTCGCTACATGGATGAAGCTGATTATGCCACATTCACCGCCGACCCGGCCGCCGGGCCGAAGGTGTTCGACGGGGCGGGTGTCATCAGCCGGAGAATGCTCGAGCGCATGGTTATCCGTGGCGACCTGTCCCCGGTCAAGCAGGCGCAGCTCAAGCGGGAGATCGCCCGCGCCGGGCGGGTCGAGTTCACCATCCTGACCGAGCGGGGGCAGGACAAGGGTCACGCCATCGTGTCGGACGACCTCGCTAGCATCGCAGATGCCGATTTCCTCATCCCGCGCGACACCAAAGGCGAGGTAACGCTCGAAAACGGCAGGACCTGGGTGGGCATTGACTTCGTGCACGGCAAAGACCACATGCGCATTGACATCCAGTCGCTGATCAACCTGCACCCCTTCTTCGGGAATGAGCAGTACGAGCGGTGGCTGGAGGATGAGGGCACCGTCTTCATCGAGGCGGTGAAATCCGGCGACGTGGCTGCGCCGATGGCGCGCATCGACCGCGAAGAGACGCTCGAAGACGTGCAGGCGTGGGCGCTGCGCGAGTTCTTCGCCTCCGGCGGCCACCCGCAGTGGTTCCAGTACCACACGAAGGCGCTCATGAACCGCCATCTTGAGCGGCTCAACGCGGCAGCGGAAGGTAAGCTCCGAATCCCGATCCCGGGTGGTCGATACTACGTCATGCCTGCCGGGGTGGGCCGTGCAGCAAGCGTCGATGTGCCGGTCGAGCCGGGACAGATTCACATTGACCACCGGCGCGGCACCGCCTGGGTCAGCGACGAGGACTGGCTGGGGTTTGAGGACAGTCCCAAGGGAGCCGGGATTGCCGCCATCCTGGGCGGGGCGGACAACGACGACGCGCTGTGGCTGCACCCGTTCACCGACCACGATGGCAGCCGCCGGGTGCTCGCCTGGCGCTCACCCAACCAGGCGGGAGAGTACATCATCCTCACGCCCACCGCCGCGAGCCACATCCCTGGATGGACGACCGCCAGCGGCGAGACCGTCACCTTCGTCCCCGGCGACTCGCGCAAGCTGCCACCGCGCGTCGACACGCTCAACCCGGAGTATCTGGGTCTGGTTGACCACCGCACCGGCGAGGCGCTGGGGGTGGGGGAGCCGTACTCGCTCGCGGCGATGGACGGGGCCATTGGACGGGCGCTCGACAACCAGGGCGCGCTGGGGATGTACTGCAACTCGCTGATGGTCAGCAAGGCTATCTCCGGCGGGTTGCCCGCCCGGCCACCTGCGCCGCTTGAGGACATCATCGACGCCTCGGTCAAGACCGGCGCTGACCTCAGCCGCGTCAGGCAGTGGAACTACGACAGCTCCCGGCGCATCCTTGAAGCGCGCACGCCCATCCCGGCCATCCTGCACGAGCGGCTGTCCATCGACCGCAGCGATGACCGCCGGCCCCCGCCGCCTGTGCCCACCCAGAACCACTGGCTGGATGAGGTGCAGCGCACGCTGCGGGCGCACGTCAGCAAAATGGAAGCTGCCCGCGACGAGCTGGCCTCACAGGCCATGCCGCCGCAGGCGGTGTTCGACAGCGCGCTCGAAGACCCGCAGAGCGTGCGCCTCGGCGGGCAGCTCAACGCTGCTTACGCTCGCGCCATCCGCGAGCGCCCCCGCCCCGACATGCCGCCCACGCCCGACGACCATGAGGCCGCCCGGCTGGCGGTGGAAGGCCATCTCGCCCGCCACCCGGCAGAGCGGCACACCGCCATCCTGCGCGGCGCGATGGTCTCTGCCTACATGGGGGAGACACCGGCATCCGATAATGCGGTCTGGCTGATGGGCGAGCAGCGGCCCGATGGGTCGCGCACACCGGGTATTGCCCAGAAGTCGATCCAGGCACTGCGCGAAGTGGGTGTGCTGGATGAGATTGGCGAGACGCAGTTGGGGCTGATTGCTTACCCTGGCGCGACCATCCGCGAGCCTGCCATGCGCAGCGCGGGTATCACCGGGGTGTGGTTCAACTGGCTGCGGGCGCAGACAGCCGGAAACGGTCAGCCGCTGCCGGAGCGGATGCAGGACGTGCCCCGGTCTGCCCAGCGCATGTCGAAGGAGCGCATCGCCCACCTGGCGAAGACGCAGTTCCCCGGCATGCGCCTGCGCGTGGCTGAGGAGGGCGGCAGGCTGGCCGCCTATACCGAGCGCAATAACCTATTCGGCTATCTCAAGGGCACCGAGGGCGTGAACGGATAGTGTCTTGTCAAGTGGTGTAAAATCGGATGCACCTCTCTGTGCGCAAAAACGTTAGCTCAACGAACAGGAGCCAGGGTCAGCGGGGTCGGCTCGACCAGGCGGCTGAAGTCTGGCTCATAGAGTTCGCGCATGGACTCCTTGCTCAAGTAACGCCGATGAACCTGCCACTCGTCATCAACCTCGGCCAGCAGTGCCCCGACGAGACGGATCACGGAGGGGACATCCGGGAAGATCTCGACGACCCGGGTGCGGCGCTTGACCTCCTTGTTGAGCCGTTCCAGGATGTTGGTGGAGTAGATACGGGTCCAGTGCGACCTGGGGAAAGCCATGTAGGCCAATACGTCCTGCTCGGCGTTCAGCAGCAGGTCGGCGGCTTTGGGCCAGTGGGGTCGCAGCGCCTGAGCCACGGCCTGCAGCTGCTTCCCGGCAGCCTGGTGGTCAGGCTGGGCGAAGATGGTTCGCACCGCTGCTGCCACCATCGCCTTGTCACCTTTGGGGATGTGCGCCAGCAGGTTGCGCATGAAATGCACCCGGCAGCGCTGCCAGCTTGCCCCGGCGAATACACTGCTGACCGCGGCCTTCAAGCCCTGGTGGGCGTCGCTGATGACCAGCTGCACGCCCTTCAGCCCCCGCCCGACCAGGCTGCGCAGGAAGTCCTTCCAGAAGGCTTCCTCCTCGCTGGCCCCCAGGTCGAACCCCAGCAGCACGCGCTCGCCTTCCCGGGTGACCCCGATGGCAATCACCAGCGCCAGGCTGACCACGCGCTGGTGCTGGCGCACCTTGACGTACAGCGCGTCCAGCCACCCATAGGGGTAGTCCCCCTCTATCGGACGCTGGCGAAATGGCTCGACCACCTCGTCCAGCTGCTTGCAGATGCGCGACACCTTGCTCTTGTCCACCCCGCTCAGACCCAGCGCCTGCACCAGGTCATCCACCTTGCGCGTGCTCACCCCCAGCACATACGCTTCCTGGATCACCGCCAGCAGCGCCTGCTCGCTGCGCTTGCGCGGCTCCAGCAGGCTCGGAAAGTAGCTCCCTTCCCGCAGCTTCGGTATCCGCAACGGTATCTCGCCCACCCGCGTTTCCCACGTCCGCGTCCGGCTGCCATTGCGGTGTGTCACCCGATCCGGCGTCCGCTCGTAGCGCTCGGCTCCGACCTGTTCGCTCACTTCCAGCTCTATCAAGGCCTGCATCATCACCTGCACAGCCTCACGCAGAAAATCCGCGTCCAGGCTCAGTCCCTGCTTGCGCAGGTAGTCCAACAATGCCATAGTTGCTGTGGTCATCTCGTGCTCCTTTTCTGTTTGAGTTTTGCAACCCACAGAGAAGCACGGATGACCGCTTTCGTCAACCCAATTTACACCACACTATGAGACATTATC
>DAOTXR010000002.1:0-8539 GCA_034435375.1 Anaerolineae bacterium | reverse complement strand
CCCCGCCCCCCCCCCTCTACCCTGAGGTTCGAGTCAAGCCTGGCAGTTCTCTGAAGCGCCCGGCGACGTGTGGTTATCGTCGCCTGCCGGCCATCATCCCCAGCCGGACCTCAGTTCGGAACCCGATCTCTCGTCCTGCCGACTCGGCCTCGGCCAGGGCTGCCTCGATCTGCTGCAATCCGGCGGCGTAGGCTTCGTCGCTCAGCAGGATCAGTTGCGAGGTGGAGTTTTTCTCCAGGAAGGGATCGCTCAGCACCTCACGCCCTACCCAGCGCTCGTGGATGCGCTCCACGATTTGCCAGGTGATCGGCTCTAAGCCCTCTGCGGCCATCCAATCCAGCACTGTCCCCCACGAAGGGAATCGCCGCATATCAGTCTCGTAGGCGCCTTTGAAGTATTCATAGATGTACCACGTCTCGCGCTGCCCACGGGGATCCATCCCTATCACGGCCAGCACGCCGCCGGGTTTGAGCAGTCGCCGCGCCTCGCCGATAAACTGGCGTGGGGCCTCAAAATGGTGCAGCGCGTTGACGCAGTAGACCAGATCGAAAGCTTGGGAGGGGAAGGGTAGCCGCCCCGCCCGTCCACCAACCAGGTGCAGTCGGTTGTTGCGAACTTGGGCCTGGCGTAGCATCCCCACTGACAGGTCCAGACCGACCACCTGTCGCCCAGCCTCCAGGTCGGCCAGCCATCGACCTGTTCCACACCCCACTTCGAGCACCTGTGCGGCGTTCACCTCGTCTGACAGGGCCTTCAACGCGGCGGCGGTTCCGGCATGCTGACCGTGCTCAAACCGTCGATTATAAGTCGCTGCGATTTCGTCGTAGTTGACACGTTGGTCAGCCATGAGTCCTCTCAGACATATGCTGGACAGAGCATGTTGCCCTCTGTCCCTTGACCTGCCTGAGATGATACTCCTTTCCAGCGCTGCTGCCGACTGCTGGCCGCTCACCCTCTATGCCAGGCGTGAGAAGATGGCGTCAATCACAGGCTGGGGCAGGAAGCGCAGCATGTTCATTGCCCTCGCTCCGCTGCCCACCGCGTACCGGCGTCTGGGCCTTCTGGCGACGAGCGCTCTGAACACTGCCTTGCCAACCACTTCTGGCTCGCTCCTCCCGGCATCGAAACGCGCCAGCCGTGTTTGTAGCCGCTGCATGGTCTGCCCATAAAGCGCCTGCTGTTCTGGCGACCAGCTTCGGACAGTGGCCTCAAGCTCCTGTGCGGTTCTGTCAGCCGCCGGGGTCTTGATTCCTCCACAGCAGATCAGGATGTTGGGGACCTTCCACGGCATCAGCTCCAGGTGCAGGCTATGGGCGATGCAATTCATGGCGAACTCCGGTGCATGGATGCTGGACACGTAGGGGATAGCAATCATGCCGGGCGTGGCGATCCACAAGATGCGTCCGTGCGCCTGGCGGATCAGTGGCAGCAATGCCTGTACCAGCGCCATCGGCCCGACCACGCGGGTCTCCAGCTCGGTGCGGAACACGTTCAGATCCATTAGCTCGACTGGGGATATGCAGCCTCCACCAGCGTTGTTGACAATGGCGTACAGCCCATCGATCTGCCGGGCAGCCAGTTCGCGCTTCACGGTCTCGACCGCGCCGGGCATGTGCGCCGGTAGAGCTAGATCGAGCGGACAGATGGGGACCAGGTCTGGCAGACCTGTGGCTCTCAGGCCATCGGCATCGATCTGTTTGCGCACCGTCGCAAGCGCGGTAAAGCCGCGCCCTGCAAGATAGATGGCCACGGCCCGCCCGATGCCTGACGAGCATCCGGTCACCAGCACTGCCTTTCTTGTCGGCTGAGACGCCATAATCCTTGCCTCCTTACATCACATCAATCATGGCGGTGTGATTTCTTCTGCGCCGTATTTATTGGGCAGTATGCTGCACGAGCGGATGCAGCGTCATCCACCGAAAGACACATTAGGGGGTGTATTCGTAGGCGGCGCTGTCGGATCGGAGCGGGAATCAAACAGGGGCGATGTCGCCCGCCCCTGAGTCTCTCAATTGGCTTGGCTTCCTGCGCCCAGGTCGCTGGGCGCCTGGACCTCGTACTGCGAGTGCTTTGTGGTCTACTCGTATTTCAGTGCCGTGACGGGGTTCAGCTGCACGGCTCGCAATGCCGGGTAGATGCCTGAGGCTAGCCCGACCAGCAGCGAGAAAAGGATCGCGAACACTGGCAGCCACACTGGAATGACGGCAATGCTGACCGGTTCGCTGACCGTTGATCCCGCACTGGCAAGCTGGGCATTGATGTACGCCTGCGCGATCAGGTCGATGACCTTGGCCGCGCCGATCCCAAACAGCACGCCTCCCATCCCACCGAACAGCCCAATCGCGCCTGCCTCTGCAATGAAGACGTTCATCACGTCGCGGTTGGTGGCCCCCACGGCCTTCATCAGCCCGATCTCGCGCGTGCGCTCCAGGATCGACATCACCATTGTGTTGGCGATGCCAATCGCTGCCACGATCAACGCAATGGCCCCGATCCCACCAAATACGGCCTGGATCACGGCGAAGATGATGTTGAGCTGTTGGAGCGTCGAACGCGCCGAGAAGGCAAAGAAGCCGTCTGTCAGCAACTGCTGCTCAACGTTGAGCAGGAGCTGAGGGTCATCGACGATCACGATAGCCTGCGAGTAGCCGTCCTTGCGTCGGTTGGGCCGCTGGCCCAGGTACCACGTGTTCAACTCCTCCACATCTTCCAGCGCCATAAAGATGGTGTAGTCATCCTGACCGCTCCCCTCGGCCAGCACGCCGCCTACGCGCAGTCGCACCGTCCGTGTGACATTTTTGCCGTCAGCCCCTGCCCGGCTCAGCTCGACCACAAGCGTCTGGCCGTACAGGTCAACGGTCTCCTCGTCCTGATCGGCGTTGCTCTGCTGCGCGCTCCGGTGGCGGGGATCGACGAAGCTCTCGGCGACGCGTGCTCCCACGATCACCGTCCAACGGCCCAGATGGGCAGTGCCCTCGGCCAGGGATAAATCCATGTCGCGCACAGCGCGCGCGTCAACGCCCGTCAGCGACCCGGAGCCGATCAACCGGTTTAGCTTGAGAGTGGTTGGCGCGGCTACTGACTCGCGCGGCGTCACGGCCACCACACCTTCCATCCGCGCAATCTCGTCCAGCGCCTCAGGCGTCAGCTTGCCGCTGTCCTGGCTGCTGGTGACGCTTGACCCGGCCAGAGCCTGAAGGAAGGCTCCGGGCAACACCGTGATCTGGTTGATTGGGCCAAACTGTGACAGGTCGCCGACTGCGCTTTTCTGCAGGCCCGAAGCCAGTGAGATCAGCACGACGATGGCTGCTGTACCGATCAGCACACCCAGGCTGGTCATGATAGCCCGGCCCCGCATGCGGTTCAGATTAGCCCATACCAGCCGGAACAGGTCACGTGCGTTCATGCCCGCTCCTACATTGTCTCGGTTTCGCCGTCGGCTGAGTTGGTGCCCAACCCCAGGAAGCCCAGCACGGCGCGCCACAGCCGTTCGCCTGCCGTGATCTCACCGTTAGCGCCGCTTGCGCCATCCGAGGCCCGGCGCGGCGATCCGTTACCCTCCTCACCGGAGCCAGCGTCGGGCGGTGCGCTTTCGATCGTGACGCTCAGTGTGTGCTCGACCACCCGTGGCTGTTGGAAGCTGTCCAGGTAGCTGACGCGCACCGTCACCGTGGCCTCGCCAGCCTCCAATGCCTCAGCCTGGGCGATCATGGTTCCCGATGTGCCGCCGTCCAGCGGGCCGAGGTACAGGACGCCCTCGGTGATGGCCAACTGGTTGCTCGTCACCTCGACAGTGCTGACGTTGACCAGTTGCCGCCCGATGTTGATCACTTCGATGGGTAGATCGAAGGCATCGCCCACGAGGATGGTCTCCGGCAGGGGTTCAAAGAACCCGATCTGGAAGTACGGCATACTCTCCACCCGTAGGCTGATCGTCTCTGTCTCGGTGTGTTTGACGCCAAAGCTGTCCTCGTACTCCAACTCCACATCGATCGGCACCAGCCCGGCCTCGGCATTGCCATCGGCAGCCAGCGTGTAGCCGAGGGTGATGCTGTCCCCACCTTCAATCTGCTCAACGTAGCGCACATTGCTGCTGCCCAGCGGAGCCAACGGCCCCAGCGTGGCGGCGTCTTTTCCTAGCCGCACAAACACACGTCGCGCTTCCCCGCCACCCACGTTGACTAGCGACAGATCGAGCCGGAAGGTGATGCCCGGTGTGACGGTCACAGGATCGGTGGTGTAGCTCTCGATCAGCAGGCGCGGTGTGTCCGCCGTGACCCCGCCCAACACAATCGGCACGCTTTGGGTAGACTGGTACGAGCCACCGCTGTAGCTGCGATACTCGACGGTGAAGTCCTGCGTCACTCGCTCGCCGGGCGACTGGATCAGGGTGAGCGGCAGGGTGATGGTCTTGGTCTGGTCGATGTTGAGGTCGCTTTCCAGCGGGTAGGCCGTGCTATCGCCGTCTGCCGGGCTGAATACCTCGCTGGGGCCCAGGTTGACGACGATGCCGGTCGCCCAGCGGTCACCGACGTTCCGCAGCGCCAGTGTCAGGTTGAGCTGGCCGCTTTCTTCACCTGGTTCGATGGTTGCCTCGTCGATCACGACCTGCGGGCGGCCCGTGTCTTGGCCGGTGCTGGGCGCCAGGCCATGCACGTAGACGCCCAGTTCGCGCACCTCGCTGCCCGGTGTGTGCATAAAGTCGTCTACCTGATAGCTGAACTGGAGGGGCAGTGCGTAGTGCCCGGTCGTGATGTTGTTGGCGACGGCTACCCGCAGCCTGGCCGTCAACGGCACGTTGGTCACCACTCCACCGAAATATTGGGTCGGGCTCAGGCTAACGAAGTAGGAGCTTTGTCCCACATTGACCGTCAGGGCGCTGGCGGCGGCGCTCCCCACATTGGTGAAAGTGAATGTCAGATCGAACTCTTGGCCCCGCTCCAAGCGCTCCGGTTCTGTGCGCCAGTCGACAATGGAGAAAGAGGGAGTTCCCTGGGCGTAGACTGCCCCGGCAGTGGTCCCTAACGCGGCAAGCAGCAACACAACTGTGAGTACGATCAGTCTGGTTGTCTTCATTTGCATCGTATTGCCTCTTCGTTGACCTTCGAAAGCGCTCCTATACAAGCCCATAACTCTACCGCTTCGATCTGCGTCCGATCAGCCAGCCTATGCCAGTCATGTCCTGTCGATAGGGTTCTGTCATGGGATGGATCCTCGTCAGGCCCTACAACGGCGCGGCTTGCTGCTCCACGATCTGTCCATCCAGCAGGTGAATGGTACGCGATACGTAGTTGCCGATGCGCGGATCATGCGTCACCAGGATGATGGTCTGTCCCTGTTCGTTCAGCATCTTGAGCATATCGAGAATCTCGCCGCCAGTCTTCGTGTCCAGGTTACCCGTCGGTTCATCGCCCAGCAGGATATCTGGATGGTTGATCAACGCCCGCGCAATCGACACCCGCTGCTGCTGTCCGCCGGAGAGTTCGGTAGGCTTGTGATGCATCCGGTCGCCCAGCCCGATCATGTTCAGGAGTTCCATGGCCCGTCGGCGGCGCTCGGCAGGACTTGTCCCGGCGAAGATCATCGGAAACTCGACATTCTCCAGCGCCGTCATGGTTGGGATCAGGTTGAACGACTGGAAGACGAAGCCCACCGACTGTTGGCGATAGAGCGCCAGCGCGTTGTCGTCCAACGTTGAGATGTCCCGCCCAGCGACAACAATGCTTCCCTCGTCGGGCGTGTCCAGACCGCCCAGCAGGTTGAGAAGCGTGCTTTTGCCGCTGCCGCTGGGACCCATCAGGCAGAGCATCTCACCGCGCGTCACGTCTAGGTCGATGCCGTCCAACGCCCGGACAACCGCTCCACCTAGCCTATAGTGCCGCTTCAGGTTGCGGACGGTGATGAAGGCTGACTGGTCTGCCATGTCGTTATCCCATGCCGAAAGTCCCAGCGATAGCTTGGCCTAAGGCAGCCATCCCCGCGGTCCAGGCCGCGATCAGCAGCCAGTAGATGAAGGCTACTGCCGCTCCCTTGGCTTTGCTGAACTTGGCGGTTGCCACCATGCCCACGCCGATCAGGGCCAGGCCCCAGACCAGGTAGATATCGACCGTGCCAAGAACGTCGATCAGGATGGGCGACATCGTAGCCCGCTCAGCCGAGGTGAAAACAAACGAGAGGCCAGCGATGGGCATCCCGCCAGTGACGAAGACCGTTATGGCCCGCACCACACTGCGCAACACGTCGGGCAGCGCCGTCCAGATGGCCATACGCCACACCTGTTTGAAACTCGCCCGTCCGCCGAGGGCCAGCCCTAGCAAGAACAGCAGCCCGGCCCGCACAGCGTAGTTGATGGCGATGCCAATCGTGCCAGTTGCCACGCCGATCACGCCCAGCGTGGCCTGTGAGGTAAAAATGGCCTGCATCTGCTCGGTCTGGGCTTGCTGCTCAGGTGGCAGTTCGGAAAGTTGCTCTTGCTGCGCCTCCAGCGCCGCCCGTGATGCCTCGGCCTGAATCGGCACCATGGCGATGGTCAGCAACACTAGCGCCAGAAAAGCCAGCAACAACACCAACCACCAATGGCCGTTCTGCGCCTCGCGCATGCGCTCAAAAGTGGCCCTGGGGCGCAGGATCACACCGAGCAGCGTCCCGGCGATGGACAATTTCGGTTCTGTGCTTTCCTGGAGTGTAGGTGAGAGCGTCGATGCTTGCGTGTTGTTCATCTGATTCAGACTCCCTCAAGTATCCAGCCCATACTGGTTCCGCGATTGAGCCTCAGTCAACTCGATTATACGCTGGGGCAATGTCTCGTCAGGCCCCAAAAATGAGGGGTAGGGAGGCCCTGACTCCTCTATACGTTTGACTCCGTCCCCGAGTTGCTCCTGGCAGGAAGATCAGCGGCCTTGTCTTACCTCGGCTGGCCTACTCGTCATCACTCCACAGACCAGCCCGCTCCAGCAACCTGCCGACTACCGGGTAGCGGAACTCCTTGCCTTGCAGGGTGCGTACCGCGCCCCACAGCCCGATCAGCACGATGACGAACATGACGACGAGCGGGATCAGCAGGCTCCCCAGTCCGATCCAGAAGATGGGGGGCGGCGCATCTTCATAGAGTTCGGGGTGCTGGATGAGAGGGATGAACGTCAGCGCATAAAATATTCCCCACAGCATCCACACTGCGCCTATGATAACCAAGCTCAGCCCCTGGTAGACAGCAGCCTGAAGGGCTTGGAAAGCAGCGTACAACGATTTGCCTCGCTGGTTCAGGTACACCATCACTCCAACCAGCACCCCCAGTCCTGTAGCCACTACCGATCCGTGCGCCAGGGCAGCCAGCACGCGGCTTTCGGCGTTGGGCTTTTGTTGTTCAGCCATTTCTGCAACCTCCTTGATTGTAACCATGCAGCAATCGCGATTTGCCTGGTGCGCGATCCTTCGTCATGTCTGGCTACCCTCTGCGCCGGGAGCCTCACCAGTCTGCTCCACTGGCGCGGCCAGCGCTCCTGGGCTGAGAAATAGAATTATCGCCGCCAGCGCGAACCCCGCTGACCCGATCACGCCAGCCATGGTTGGGCCGAGCAGCAACAACGGCTCACCGCGTGTGAACAGGAGCGACAACCCTCCGATGCCGTTCATGGCTGCGTGGCCGATCACGGCGGGCCACACGCTGCCGCCGCGCAGCGCGATCCAACCCAGGAAGGTCCCCCCTACTAGCGTGAACCATACCATGGCCAGCATTCCCGTCCATGGCGCGCCGGGGTAGTTCAGAGTGTAAAGGCCGTAATTGTGGCCCATGGCGATCACTGGCCAGTGCCACACGCCCCAGATCACACCTATGAGCAGCATGGCCTTGCGTCCGCCCAGCGGCATGAGCTTGGGCAGCAGGTATCCCCGCCAGCCGAACTCCTCGCCGAAGGTGAACAGGCCATTGACGAGAGGGGCGAGCAGAATGCCGATCGAGGTATTGATGATCACCACCATCCACGGCGTGAACGGCAGGCGCTGACCGGTCATGGCTGCGGTCTGATCGAGTTGCTGCCGAATCGTTGTCAGCGCCGGGTCATAGGTGTGTGGGAACAGCGCAAAGTATATTAGCATACCCCCGATGGTCAGGAGGGCGGGCAGAAACCACCCTGCCAGCCAGAACGGCCAACCACGCTTGAGCCGGGGGCGCAGGAAAGTGCCCCTCCACCCCTCACGTGTGATTGCGCGGGTCATCACGTGGGCCAGTGCTGGGGCCATCATGTAGCCCGTTGCAATGAGCAGCACCGCCAGCGTCAGGCCGCCCTGGGTGCTGGGGATGGCGAGTATCACGGGGCTGTTGTGCATGCCGCCGGTCAGATCGACTACCAGTCCGAATGCCCAGGCGATGCCGTAGGCAAACGCCAGGAAGATCAGCACACGCCGTGTGTCTACTGTGGTGCTCATAGTTCACTCTGCCTCCAGCGATTGACTGCTCTGCCGCAGTCGCACAGCCAGGCGGCCCCCCCCCTGGCTGTGCGACTGCGGCAGAGCAGTCAATCGCTGGAGGCAGAGTGAACTA
>DAOTXR010000001.1:0-5775 GCA_034435375.1 Anaerolineae bacterium | reverse complement strand
GCCGCACGCTCCGCGTGCGGCAGCGAGCCGTTCGGCGGAAGATCTCAAACCACTACACTCTATGAACTATGAAAAACCGAAATCTTATCTTCCTCATACTTCTGATCGTTTGTCTTGGCATCGTCGTAATTGCTGGGCGGGCTGCCGACGCTCCACCGGAGCTAGACACCCCACCGGAAACCCGGACCCTGCAGCACGACGGGGAGGACCGCACTTACCTCATCTGGGTACCGCAGCACGGCGGTAACGAGCGACATCCGATCATTCTGTTATTGCATCCCGCCGCATCGACTGGCCAGATCGTTTGGGGTCAGACGTCCCTGCCGCGAATCGCCCGCGAAAACCGGGCCATCCTGGTCGCACCCGACGGGTTGAACAAGACCTGGAACACGCACTACTGGGAAGAGGGTGGTGTGGACGATGTCGGCTTCCTAACCCGACTTCTGGACCTCGTGGTGCAGGACGACCACGGCGACCCGGAGCGCATCTACGTCACCGGCATGTCGGCAGGAGCGGGTATGACCTTCGCCCTCGCCTGGACCATCGGTGACCGGCTCGCAGCCATCGGCCCGGTCGCCAATAACCTGGACAAGGAGCTACTGGACCAGCCCATCTGCTTGACGAAGCCGTTGCCAGTCGTCCACATCATGGGCACGGAAGACAACAGCGTGCCCTACGCCGGGGGACGGGTGTTCGGCATCTGGTCGGTCCTGTCGGCGGACGACACCGTTGCCTTCTGGGTGAAACACAACCGCTGCCGGTCGGAACCGGCGATCGAAGATTTGCCCGACATCAACACCACCGACAACTCGCGAGTCCGGCGGATGACCTACACCGGACCGGGCGGTGCAGACGTGATCCACTACCGTATCGAGGGCGGCGGGCATACGTGGCCGAATGGCCCCGACGATGCCCTCGGCCGGCGGTTGCTCGGAGAAACGAACCGAGACATCGACAGCGGAACGGTGTTGTGGGAGTCCTTCCGGGATAAACGCAGATCTGCGGAACCACTATCGCCTCATTCCCGGCATTTGGTAGAGGGCAGTTGGTTGCTGCCCAACCCGCGCATCCAGCCGACACGCTCCGCGGCGCGGCTGAAGCGCAGGCCGTTGGGCGGCACGACCATGGCAGTGATTTGAGGAGAGCAACATGAGAGGGATTTGTCTCTTGACCTTCGTCGCCGCGATCACCCTAGCCTCCTGCGCTACTACCTCACAGGCTCCGCCTGCGCCCAGACTCCCTGCCACGCCAACCGGACAAGCGACCGATGTCCTCCCTTCCAGCGCGCCTGGTACCTCTCTGTCGCGTCTTGGCCGAGTCCGAAGCTGGCTGTACCTCATAGATGTGAATCTCCAGCCATCGGCCATTCGGGCCTGCGAAAGGTCAGCGCACGACCTGGTTGTCATCGACTTCATTCCGTCTGAGGCCAACAACACCGATTTTCCCATTGCCGAAGTGGTAGCGAATCTACAAAGTGCTGCTCATCCGAAGTTGGTCCTCGCCTACATTGACATCGGCCAGGCTGAGGACTTCCGCACTTACTGGCAGAGTGGCTGGGAACCTGGCAACCCTGACTGGATTGCCGGACCCGACCCAGATGGCTGGGCAGGTAACTACCCCGTTGCATTCTGGAGAGACGAGTGGCAGGCGATCTGGCTCCGCACAGATGGCTACCTACAAGCCATAATCGACGCTGGCTTCGATGGCGTGTATCTTGACTGGGTAGAGGCCTACTCGGACCCGAACGTCAAGGCTCTTGCCGAGGCCCAGGGCATTGATGCGCGCGCCGAGATGGTACGGTGGGTGAGTCGCATTGCGGCATTCGGACGCGCTCAGAACCCGGGCTTTCTGGTCATCGCCCAGAACGCAGCGGAGCTGGCCAGGGATGACAGCTACGCCGCCTCAATCGATGCGATTGCGCAAGAGCAAGTGTGGTTTGACGGCGGCGCGGACAACGATCCTCCCGGCGATTGCCCTCTCCCCCGCACGGACTCAGACATCGAGAGCGATGCTTACTACAACGCGCTCTCCTCCGAATGCCGTCGACAGCACGATCAGTATCCTGAGGGCAGCCTGCATGTGAGCAGCGAGAGTTACATCCAGGAGCTACAACTTGCGAAGACTAAGGGATTGACCATCCTCACAGTGGACTACGCCGTCAATCCAGAGAACGTGGCATGGGTGTATCGCACCTCGCGAGAGCTGGGGTTCATTCCTTTCGTCGGCAGCCGCGCATTGGACGAGTACGTCGATGTCTTCCCCTAGCTCATCCCATGCCAGCCTGCTACGAGAGCACCTCGTCATCGGTCCTCTGCAGCGAAGCTGTGCCGCCCAACAACTCGCTCCAGCCGACTGTGCTTTATGAAGAACGGCATACGGATAGTAGGAGGTCCCCGAATGGAGAAAATCGATCTTAGAAAGAAACTGAAGCATCTCTATGCACCATCCGCAAGAAGAGTGGAAGTTGTCGATGTACCGAGCTTCAAATTTGTTATGGTTGATGGTGCGATTCAACCCGGCGAGACGCTAGCAACGTCTCAGGAATTTCAGGATGCGATAGGCGCATTGTATGGCGCGTCCTTCACGTTAAAGTTCATGTCCAAACTACAAAAACACAATCCTATTGATTACGCTGTGATGGCGCTGGAAGGTCTGTGGTGGACAGATTTGGGCGAATTTAACTTTGACGAGCAGGAGCCTTGGAAATGGACACTGATGATTATGCAGCCAGATCACATCACTGAAACGATGTATCGAGAAGCCTTGCAAAAACTCAGAGAGAAGAAAGAAAACCCAGCCCTATCTCGGCTACGTTTTGAAACCTTCCATGAAGGGTTGTGCATTCAGATTATGCATATTGGTCCGTATTCTGAAGAACCACAGACTATTGAGAGAATGATAGCCTTTGCTCAGGAAAACGGTTATACCTTTCGTGGCAAGCACCATGAGATTTACATGGGCGATCCGCGACGAGCCAAGCCAGAGAAGTTGAAGACAATCCTGAGGCATCCGATAGAGAGAACCGCTTGACGAAAAAGGAGTGATCACAATGAAGAAGTATTTGAAAGTTGGATTGTTTGGATTTCTTGCGTGGTTGATAACGTTTGTGGTTTCCGTACTGATATTCCCGCTCAGGACATCCCAACGCCCCTTATTCGAGTCCATTATGCCCGTTGTCGTCACTTTGTGCGCAGTGCTTTTTTCGATTCTCTAATTTCAGAAATCTGAAAGCGGGTTTTATGCAAGAAGGCGTGGTGATCGGAGTAGCATGGTTCATCATCAATCTCGCGATTGACCTCCCACTCTTCATGCTGGAAAGCCCTATGCAGCTCTCCTTTGCTGAGTACATGACAGACGTTGGAGTAACGTATTTTATTATTCCCACAGTTACTCTTGGATTCGGGTTTTTACTTCAGCGGAAAGCGGCCTAACACCGCGTTGCAGCCAAGGTTGCCCCGCTGCGCCCCGGCGGGCGACTGAGCTTTATCGTTGGGCGGGCCAACTGTGTACGTGTCTATCTCGGGGGAATCGCTTTGATTGCCAGACTGAAGAGTCGCGCTCGTACCCTTAAACGGGAAGCGTATGCTCTGTACATAGCTGCTCGTGATCCGCGAGTCCCTTGGTACGCCAAGGCTTTCCTGGGCTTGGTGGTAGCGCATACTTTTAGCCCCATAGACCTGATCCCAGACTTCATTCCTGTTCTCGGTTACCTCGACGACTTGGTTGTAACGCCCTTGGGAATCGTATTGGCTTTAAAAATGGTTCCGCCTGAAGTAATGAGTGATGCTCGGCGGCAAGCCGAGGAGCTGTTGCAGCAAGGGAAACCAATCAGTCGAGCTGGAATCATTATGGTGGTTGCTATCTGGCTTGTTATCGTAATCGCTGTCGTATGGTCAATTGTGCGTGCAGTAAAAGGTTAGGCTGCCTAAGTAATCAAGATCAACAACGTTTATGCTAGAGATTCGTATAGGTAGTGGGTGGGCCGCCGCCCAACCCGCGCTTCCAGCCGACCGCTTCACTCGCTGCGCGGCGCAGGTGAAGCCAACTGTTGGGCGCTCACGGCGTTTGGCGCGGAACAATATCCAGGCCCAGAGGATATGAGAGAGACAAAAAGGAATTTTAGATGGACATCGCGAAATTCATTACCCTCGGAATCGTTTTCCTGCTGACGTTGGTTTTCGGCGTTTGGTTAAGCTTTGTGGGCAAACCATACAACGGGATTTTATTCAACATCCACAAGTTAATTGCTCTGGGCGGAGTGATACTCGCTGCCTGGCAGATCGCCCACATATTGAAAAGCGGAAGCTACCCGGCAGTGCTTCCCATTTTACTGGTTGTAGCGGCGCTGTGTGTGATTGGGCTCTTCGTCAGCGGCGCGTTGATGAGCGCCGGGAAGCTGAATCACACCGTCATGCTGACCGTTCACAGAATCGGGCTGGCGACGATGGCCATCGTCGCAGCGTTGACAGTTTACCTGCTTGGGACAAGGTTATGAAATACAAGAGCGTCCTTGTTACCAGGTACGGCGGGCCAGAAGTTTTGCAGGTTGTCGAGAATGACCTTCGCCCTCCATCCTCTGGGGAGTACGAATCAAAGTCCTGGCAGCCGCCGTGAGTCGCCCTGACGTGACTGTCCGCCAGGGGAAAGCGCTCTACACTGGCACTCCGCTCGAACAGAAACTGCCGTTTGTGGCGGGGTACGCCGTTATTGGCGAGGTGGATGCAGTTGGAGACGTCCGCGGAGTCGCCATCGGCGAGCAGGTGGGCGTGTTGACGGTCACGGGAGGCTACACGGAGGTCCTGTATTTGTGTTCGACAAATGGCCCTACCTGGAAGATTGGGCCACGTTGTTCAGACTTCTCAACGCAGGCCGAATCAACCCCATCATCGCAGCCAAGTTTCCCATTGTGGAAGCGGCCAAAGCCAATCAACTTCTCGAGAGCGGGCATGGCATCGGCAACATTGTCCTGCTCGCGCTGGAACTCTTGTAAAGGGTGTGCAATATAGGCGGTGGTGTTTTCTTCAGGTGGTGAGTCGTGCGTTCCGTGAGTGCGTCCAACACCGGGTGGCAGCCGACGTTGCTCCGCAACGCGGCTGGACATGATCGTTAGCCCGCTGAACAGCGAAAGCATATGAAGACAAAAGCAGTCTTTGAAGTGATAGGCATTTTCGGCCTTACTATGCTACTTATCGCGTTGGTAGGTCTTTCTCCCATCGGCTATTGGGAAAGGCAAATCACCAATCGCTACTTCGCCGAATATGCCGTGATGATCGTTGTTCCTGTGATCTGGCTGGTGATCACCCGCAGAAACCTGGCCTCCTATGGCTTATCTCTGCGTAATCTCTTGTACCATCTGGATGTGGCGGCGACATCTTTTGTGCCCGTGGCTATCGCCAGCGCGACTTTAGCATTTGTCGATTACAAGCATTGGAGTGGGGCGATTGTGTTGGCGGGAGTCAAAATCGCCGTGCTTTTCGCCGTAGGCTGGCTGTTAAAGCGCAAACCAACGTGGAATGGAAGGGACTTTCTAGCTGGCGCCGCAATACTGCTACCCTGTTTGAATCTCACTTTGAGGGTGACGTTAGACAATGCCGTCTCTGCATTCATCTTCTATGTATTCTTCCTCGGTTTCGGGGAAGAACTTGATAATGTCTCATAGTGTGGTGTAAATTGGGTTGACGAAAGCGGTCATCCGTGCTTCTCTGTGGGTTGCAAAACTCAAACAGAAAAGGAGCACGAGATGACCACAGCAACTATGGCATTGTTGGACTACCT